>NZ_AP025637.1:3323507-4042761 GCF_022846615.1 Roseomonas fluvialis | reverse complement strand
CTTCGCCTACATCACGATGTTCGGCGGCGCGCCGATCCTGTGCGCGGTGAAGGGCGACGGGCCGATCCGCACCATGGCGGACTACAAGGCCGCCGCGGCCGTGCGGCGAGAGGCGGTGTCCTTCGGGTCGTCCGGCGTCGGTTCGGTCGGCCACCTGGCCGGCATGCTCTGGGCGCAGGAGGCGGGGGTCGAACTGCTCCACGTGCCCTTCCGCGGTGCCGCGGACGCCGAGCAGGCGATCATCGGCGGCAACACCACGTCGTTGTGGAACACGGTGGGGGCACATACGGGCGGCGTGCAGGGCAATTCCATCCGCGGCCTCGCGGTGACCAGCGAGCAGCGGGTGTCCTCGGTGCCGAACGTGCCATCCATCGTCGAGGCCGGCTTCCCGGGGTCGATCGCGTCGAACTGGTTCCTGCTGGCGGGCCCGGCGGGGTTGTCGGCGGAGATCGTCGGTCGGCTGCGGACCTACATGGCCACCGCGATGGCCGAGGCCGCGGCGCGCGAGCGCTGGGCGGCGATCGGCATGGTGTCGCTGGGCGACCCGACGCCGGCCGAGATCTCGACCTTTGTCGCGCGCGAAGCCGCCCGCTGGGCCCCCGTGGTCCGCGCCTCGGGCGCCTAGAGCAGATCCCGATCCGATGGACTCATCGGATCGGGTAAAGATGCTCGCGAAAACGGATCCGGGTTCCGGCGGTCCAGGGGGCACTGCCCCCTGGCGGGATGGTCCGGGAGGGCAGCGCCCTCCCGGCGATCACCCAAACCTCTCCAGCCAGTGCTGCGCGATATCGCGCCGCCGGGCGACCCAGACCTGGTCCTTCGCCTTCGCCACATGCGCGAGGAACTGCTCGAGCCCCGCGATGCGCCCCGGCCGCCCGATTGTGCGCAGGTGCAGCCCGACCGACATCATCCGGCCGCCCTCGGCCATCAGCCGGTCGAAGGCCGCGATGCAATAGCGCGAGAAGTCTTCCGCGAAGACGAAGCCCTGGCCCGGGCGGAAGCGCATGTCGTTGGTGTCGAAGGCGTAGGGCAGGATGACGTGGCGCGTTCCCGGCAGCAGCCGTGGCAGGTCGTCGTCATAGGCGTCGGAATCGTACAGGAATCCGCCATCCTCCAGCAGCAGCCGGCGGGTGTTGACCGATGGCGCGGACTTGGTGTGCCAGCCCACGGGCCGCGTGCCGGCGTGTTCGGCGAGGGTGGCGATGGTGCGGGCCATCACCGCGCGCTCGGTCGCCTCGGGCATGTTGGCGTGCATTTCCCAGCGCCAGCCATGGGCGGAGACCTCGTGCCCGCGGGCCGCCGGCGCGGCGGCCAGGGCAGGGGTCACGGCCACGGCGCGGGCGCAGCAGGAGAAGGTCGCCTTCACGCCATAGGCGTCGAGCACATCCATCACCCGCCACAGCCCGACGCGCGATCCGTAGGCGAAGTGGGTTTCCATGCAGGGGTCGGGCGCGCCCTGCACCAGTTGGCCGGTCTCGGGCCCGCTCTCGTTGCGCTCGTCGCCCGAGGCGATGGAGAGTTCCGCGCCTTCCTCGACATTCACCACGATCGAGACAGCCACGCGCGCCCCGCCGGGCCAGGCGGGGTCGGGCGGGGTGCCCTCATAGCCGGCGAGGTCCCGGTCGGCCGGCGGCATCCCGCCGGGCAGCGCGCCCTCAACCATAGGACTTGAGGATCGCCTGCATCGCCGGCGCCATGTCCGGGCGCTTCAGCGCGAAGGCGACCTGGGCTTCCAGGTAGCCGGCCTTGTCGCCGCAATCGAAGCGCTTGCCGTCATAGCGCAGGCCGTGGAAGGGCTGGTGGCCGATCAGCTTCGCCATGCCGTCGGTGAGCTGGACCTCGCCGCCCGCACCCTTCTCCATCTTGGCCAGGTGGCCGATCACCTCGGGCATCAGGACGTAGCGGCCGATCACCGTGAGGTTGGACGGGGCCTTGTCGACCGGGGGCTTCTCGACCAGGCCCTTCACCGAGACCAGGCGCCCCTTGTCCTCGGCCACGTCGAGCACGCCGTAGCGGTTGACGCGGTCCATCGGCACTTCCTCGATCGCCACCACGTTGCCGCCGGTCTCCTGGTAGGCGCTCGCGAGCTGCGCGGTGCAGGAGGTGTCGCACATCATCAGGTCGTCGGGCAGCAGGATGGCGAAGGGGTCGTCGCCCACGAAGGCCCGCGCGCACCATATGGCGTGACCGAGCCCCATGGGCACCTGCTGGCGCACCGTCACGATCGACCCGGGCGTCATGGCCTGGGCGCGCAGGGCATCCAGCTCCGCGGTCTTGTTGCGGTCCGCGAGCGTGCGTTCGAGTTCGTAGGCGACGTCGAAATGCTCGACGATGGCGGTCTTGCCGCGGCCGGTGATGAAGCAGAACTGCTCGATTCCGGCGGCGCGCGCCTCCTCGACCGCGTATTGGATCAGGGGCTTGTCCACCACGGGCAGCATTTCCTTGGCCATCGCCTTGGTGGCGGGCAGGAATCGGGTGCCAAGGCCGGCAACGGGCAGGACGGCCTTCTTGAGCGGCTTGAGGGGCACGGTGGGCGGTTCCTCGATGGTCTTGGTAACGGACATAGCATCATCCGGCCGAGGCATGAAAAAGGCGTGGCCAAGCCGGGCCGATGCCGGATTTCCGACCCCGCCGGATGGCGCGGCGCCGGACGGACACGTCGGCTGGAACGCGGCCATGGCCCGCTGCGTTGCAGGGCCGCCGCGCGACGGCCCGCGACCCGTTCCCGCCCGTGGTATTCTGGCCTATAGGCTGGCCCCACCATGGACATGCCCCTCCCCGCGGATGCCCGCGTGGCCGCCGAGGCCGCGCGGCGCCGGTCCTTCGCCATCATCGCCCACCCGGACGCCGGCAAGACCACGCTGACCGAAAAGCTGCTGCTGAAGGGCGGCGCGATCCAGCTGGCCGGCCAGGTGCGCGCCAAGGGCAATGCCCGGCGCACCCGGTCGGACTGGATGAAGATCGAGCAGGAACGCGGCATCTCGGTCGCGACCTCCGTCATGACCTTCGAGAAGGACGGCACGGTCTTCACCCTGCTCGACACGCCGGGCCACGAGGATTTCTCGGAAGACACCTATCGCACGCTGACCGCCGTCGATGCCGCGGTGATGGTGCTCGATGCCGCCAAGGGCATCGAGAGCCAGACGCGCAAGCTGTTCGAGGTGTGCCGCATGCGCGACATCCCGATCATCACCTTCGTCAACAAGATGGACCGCGAGGGGCGCGACCCCTTCGAATTGCTGGACGAGATCGAGAAGACGCTCGCACTCGATGCCGCGCCGGTGGCCTGGCCGGTCGGGCAGGGGGCGGACCTGCGCGGCGTGTACGACATGCTGAACCCGTCGCTGCGCATGGTGGACAGCGAGGAGGTGATCGCACTGTCGGGCCTCGATGACCCAGCGATCGGCGCGCATGTGCCGGCGAACCTCTCGGCCACGCTGCGCGAACAGGCGGAACTCGCGGCCGGGGGCTGCGCGGAATTCGACCTCGGGCGCTTCCTGGAAGGATCGCTGACGCCGGTCTTCTTCGGATCGGCGCTGCGGGATTTCGGCGTGGCGCATCTGCTGGAGGGCCTGGCACGCTTCGCCCCGCCGCCCCGCCCGCGCCCGGCCGATACCCGCCTGGTGCGGCCGGAGGAACCCAAGCTGTCCGGCTTCGTGTTCAAGATCCAGGCGAACATGGACCCGCAGCACCGCGACCGCGTGGCCTTCCTCCGCATCTGTTCCGGCCGGCTGGAAAAGGGCATGCGCCTGCGCCAGGTCCGCACCGGCAAGCTGGTGCCGGTCAACGCACCGCTGTTCTTCTTCGCGAAAGACCGCCAGGTGGCCGAGGAAGCCTGGCCGGGCGACGTGGTCGGCATCGCGACCCATGGCGGCATCCGCATCGGCGATACGCTGAGCGAGAACGAGGCGCTGAATTTCCAGGGCGTGCCATCCTTCGCACCGGAACATTTGCGGCGCGTGCGCCTCGATGACCCGATGCTGGCCAAGAAGCTGCGCAAGGCGCTGGACGAGCTGGCGGATGAGGGCGTGGTGCAGCTGTTCCGCCCGCTGGATGGGTCGCAGCCGATCGTGGGCGTGGTGGGGCTGCTGCAGCTCGATGTGCTGGCGTCCCGCCTGAAGGCCGAATACGGCGTGCCGGCGTCGTTCGAGGCGGCGCCCTGGGCGCTGACGCGCTGGATGGCGTCGGAGGACCGCGACGCCATCGAACGCTTCGCCGCCTCCAACCGCATGGACATGGCCGAGGATCACGACGCTGAGCAGGTGGCCTTCTTCACCTCCGACTGGCGCCGCAAGCGCGCCGAGGAGGAATGGCCCATGATCCGCTTCCTGCCGGTGCGCGAGCAGCATGGTTTGTAGGTCCCTGTGGTGGCGGGCGCCGCGCATCCGCGCGGCATGCCCTCGCGACACGCATTGGCGCGCCCGGCGCCGCTAGAGACGCCTCCGTTCGCCGTGGCTTACGGCGACGTCTCTAGGCAGCTGTTGTCGCGAGCATCTTCACCCGGCCAGATGATTCCATCTGGTCGGGATCTACTCCAAGGGTCTGGGCGCGGTCGCGCCTTGCGCTCCCGGGGCGCGCCGTTGCGCGATCCGCCGGGTCGGTGCGCCGGCGCGCTACTGCGCCGCCACCGGAAGCGCGGCCTCGGCCCCGCCGCCAAGGCCGGCCCTGGCCGCCGCCGCCTGCATCTCGCGCGCCACCAATGCGCGTAGCCACGCATGTCCGGCATCGCGGCGCCGACCTTCGTGCCACACCAGCCAGATCGGGATGCGGATGGGCGGGCCTGGCACGTCGGTGATGATCATGCCGTATTCCTGTTCGGCGACACGCGCCATGCTGCGAGGCAGGACGCCGAGGTAATCGGTGCGCAGCACCACGAAGGGCACTTCGAGGTACTCGCTCACGGTCAGCCGGCTATCGGCCATCATCTCCCACAGGCGCCCCTGCAGGGCCTTGGGCCGGCGTTCCGGGGCACGACGGTGGCAGCGGACGAATTCCTCCGCCGCCAGGTGCCGCCAGCCCATGCCCTTGAAGGCGCGCGGATGCCCGCCGCGGGCGGCGATCACCAGGCTGTCGTCGAACAGGCGCTTGTTGACGAAGCGGTCGTCCTCGGCGCGGATCCAGTCCACCGCAAGGTCGAGCAGCCCCTCGCGCATCAGCGTCGGCGCGTCGTCGGCCAGCGTGCGCGTGTCGAAGCGCATCGTCACGCGCGGCGCCTCGGCCAGGGCCGCGTCGCGGATGCGCATCGCGAGCACTGGGCCCCAGGGATGCGGGATCGCGACCTCGAAGCGGCGGGTGCTGGCGGCGGGGTCGAAGCCGCGCGCTTCCTCGACCGAATGGCGCAGCGCCTCGAGTGCCTGGTGGATCTCGGGGAAGATGCGGTTGGCGACCGGCGTCGGCGTCATGCCGGTGGGCGTGCGCAGGAACAATTCGTCGCGGCAGGTCTCGCGCAGGCGGGCCAGGGCGTGGCTGGTGGCGGATTGGCTGAGCCCGAGCCGCACGCCGGCGCGCGAGACCGACCGCGTGTCGTACAGCGCCTCGAACACCAGCAGCAGGTTGAGGTCGAGGCCCTTGAGGGTCGCCATGCGGTCTTCCTTGCAGCAGCGCCGCTGGCTGGGCCCGGG
Source organism: Roseomonas fluvialis (assembly GCF_022846615.1). NCBI lineage: Bacteria > Pseudomonadati > Pseudomonadota > Alphaproteobacteria > Acetobacterales > Roseomonadaceae > Roseomonas > Roseomonas fluvialis. The sequence continues at coordinate 4,037,140 of NZ_AP025637.1, read as the reverse complement.
TCCGGCGCGCAGTCGCAATGATGATTTGCGCCGATGCGGCGGCGAAATTCAAGGCTTGCTGCGCCTGCGCCCGAATGGGGGCACCGCGCCTGGCGTCAGGCCGGCGGTGCGGCGTCGGCCCGCCTCCGGCGCACCACGGTCACCGAGCACGGCGCCTCCCCCGCCACCTGCGCCGAGACCGACCCGAGCACCCGGCGCGAGAAGGACGCTTCCCGCGCGCCCAGCACCACATGGTCGACCCGGTTGGCGCGCGCATAGTCCAGTATCGCGCCTGCGACGTCGGCTGCCTCGAGCACGTGGAAGGTCACGCGGCCCTCCGCGAGGCCGAGCGGCGCGGCCCAGTGGCGCAGTTCCAGCAGCCGCTGCACATGCCGGTTGCGCCCCGCATCATCGAGCGTGCTGTCCATCGCGATCAGGTTCGACTTCAGCACATTGAGGCAGGCCAGCCGCGCGCCGGGCCGGCTGGCCAGCATCTTCTGCGCCTGGTTGCGCAGCGCGTCGGCGAGTGTGTCGTCGGTGCCCGACGTATCAATCGCGATCGCGAGGATGGGGGAGACGGCGATCTGGCGGGCGGCGCCGCCGCGCCGAAGCCCGGGGGGTTCGGGCCGCAGGCGCCGGCGCAGTACGGTCAGGAACCCATCGCGCCGGAGGCGCCGGGCGCGGTCCGTGAGTGCGACCTGGTCGGGGTGGCGCAGGTCGAAGGCGAGCTGCGCCGCGGTGGGTGGCCGGCGGTCGGGGTTCACCTCGAGACAGCGCAGGATGATCTCCTGCAGCCAGGGCGGGATCGCCGGGCGGCGGCGGCGCGGCGGCACCGGGTCGCGCCACAGCCGGCGCTTCACGGCCTTGAGGTGCTGTGGCTCGCCGAAGGGCGTGTCGGCCGTGGCGAGCTGGTACAGCACCGCCCCCAGCGCGAACAGGTCGCTGCGCGGTTCGTGGCGGATGCCCATCGCCTGTTCCGGCGCCATATAGGGCGTGGAGCCGTAGGGCAGGCGGAATTCCTCGGCCATCAGGTCGGGCAGCCGGTCGTGGCGGGCCAGCCCGAAATCCACCATCACCGCGGTGCCGTCGGGGCGGAACAGGATGTTCGCCGGCTTCACGTCGAGGTGCACGACATGCTGCCCGTGCAGGTCGTCGAGAGCATCGGCGATGGCCGCGCCGATCGCGGCGACCTCCTCGGGCGGCAGCGGCAATTCGCGCAGGCGGGCCGAGAGTGCCGGGCCCTCGATGCGCTCCATGACGATGTAGGGGTCGGCCTCGAAGCCGCCCATGGCGATGAAGCGCGGCACATGCGGGCCGGACAGCCGCGGCATGATCAGCTGCTCCATCTCGAACGAAACGATCGCCGCAGGGTCCTCGCCCTCGCGCAACCTCGGCACCTTCATCAGCATGGGGGTGTCGTCGCCGGGCCGCGCGGCGCGATACAGCATCGCCATGCCGCCTTCGTGCAGCCTTTCGCCCACCTCGAAGCCATCGAGCACGGTCCCGCTGCGCGGCACCGCTCAGCGCCCCACGAAAAGCCGCTCCGCGAGGCCCGCGGGCAGCCCGGCGGCGCGGATCTTCCCGGCCGCGGCCGCGATGTCGTAGGGCACGCGATGCCAGGTCACGCCGAGCTGCACCGTATCGACCATGGCATAGCAGGCGGCGGGGTCGCCATCGCGCGGCTGACCCACTGCGCCCAGCACCGCGAGCCAGCGGCGCCCCCGCGCCAGCGGCACCGGCGCGCCGGCCACCGGGCGGAACGCATTGAGCTTCGCGGTCTCGCCAAGGCTGTACAGCGCGGGGCGGTGGACGTGGCCGCAGAAGGTCGCGTGCGCGGTGGTTGCCTCGAGGCTGCGCAGCGCGGCGTCCCCGTCGGTCACGTAGCGCCAGCGCGCGGGGGCGGAGGCCTCGGCATGGACGAAGAGCCGCCCGTCCTCCTCGTGCGTGAGGGGCAGCCCGGCCAGGAAGCCCCGATGCGTGTCCGTGAGGCGCCCGCGCGTCCAGTCCATGGCGATGGCCGCCATGTCGTTCATGCCGGTCGCGCCGGTGCCGATCGCGGCCTCGTCGTGATTGCCCAGCAGCGCGACGGCGCCGGCGGCGACCAGCGCGATCGCGACGTCGACCACCGCGGCCGGGTCGGCGCCGTAGCCGACCAGGTCGCCGAGCAGCAGGATGCGTTCGGCCCCGCGCGCCAGCGCATGGTCCAGGCAGGCGTGCATCGCCTCGAGGTTGGCGTGCACGTCGGCGAGGACGGCCAGGCGCATTCTGCGGCGCTAGTTGTTGATGAACACGCGCGCGGCGAGCGCGATCTGGAACAGCGCCGTCACCAGGTCGGTGCCCATCTGCCAGTATTTCGGGTCGAGATAGGGCAGCGCGATCAACTCGTCCCCGGCGCGCGGGGGCACGCGGGGGTCGAGGATGACCTCGCCCGACGGGCGGCGCAGCATGAGGGTGGAGCGCGCGCCGCGCGCCGTGAGCCCGCCCGCGGCGTCGAGGTATTGCTCGATGCCCCAGCCTTCGCGCCAGATCACGGGCTGGGCCATGTTGACCTCGCCCTGCACGAAGACGGTCTGGGAGCGTTCGGGGATGACGATGATGTCCCCGTTCTCGAGCCGGATGGGCGCGCAGGCGCCGCTCGCGCCCATCACGACCACGCGCCCCTCGGGCTGCACGCGGCGCGCGCGGGAGATGTACTGCGAGATCAGGTTGGCTTCCTGCGCGCGCGATTCCGCGATGCGCGTGGTGGCCGAGGGTGCAAGGAACAGCTGGCGTTCCAGCCGGTCCAGCGCCTCGTCGATCGCGCGCTTCTGCGAGATCGCGAGCGAGGGGCGCATCAGGAAGACGCCCTCGGTATTGGCCAACTGCGCATCGACCGCGATGTGGTCGAGGATGCCGCACAGCGTCATGTCGCGGTCGGTCACGAGCACCGAGGGATACAGCCGGCTGCCCTCGACATTGACCCGGATGGTACGGGCCGCGACGTCGGCCACGAAGGTTACGGTATCCTGGTCGAGCAGAGTCTGCTGCGCGAGTTCCGTGATGGTCATGTAGCGCGAGAAGGGCTGCGAGGACCGCACGCCGCGCACCACCGCATTGGTCGCGGCGGGCAGCGGCCGGGCCAGTTCGATCAGTTCGCGCCCGCTGAGGTTGGCGCGGCTGGTGCTCTCGAACAGGTAGTTGTTCCTGACCGCGCCATCGGCGCCGATCATGGCGCGTTGGCGGCCGACGATGATAGTGTCGCCCTCCTGCAGGCGGATCTGCGGCAGCACGCCCTGCAGCAGGAAGCGATAGAGATCGATGGTCGCGATCGTGCCGCCGCCGCGCGCCACGGTGATCTCGCGGAACGACCCGCGCCCGGGGTCGACGCCGCCGGCGCGCACCAGGAAATCCAGGATGCTGTCCGATGCCACGCCGGCATAGCGGCCGGGCGCGCGCACGAAGCCGGTGACGAACAGGCCGATGCGTTGGGTGGACAGTACGGTCGCATAGACCTGCACCTGGGTGGTGTAGACCTTGCGGACCTCGCCCTCGACCACCGCCTGGAGGTCGCCGACCCGCACGCCGGCCACGCGCACCGGGCCGATATTGGGCAGGAACAGGTTGCCGGCGGGGTCGATCACGCCGACCAGTTCGGAATCGACCGCGCCCCAGGCGCGGACCGAGACACGGTCGCCAGGTGCGAGGACGTAGTTGGGGTTGGGCGCTTCCGAGCTGCTCTGCTGCTGGCCGGTGAACAGCGCCGCGCCGAACACCGCGGTGGCGGGCCCGGCGACGCGTGCCTGGTCGCCGAGCGGGGCGACCAGGGATGCCCCGCCCTCGGCCTGTGTCGGGCTGCCCAGGCGTTCCAGGCCGCGCTGCTGGCCGGGGATGTCGGCCAGCGAACGCTGGTCGAAGGTGGGCGGCGGCAGCACGGCCGGCGCCGAACCCGGGATCTGGGTGCCCCCGGCCGTTCCACCGCTGCCCTGGCCCAGAAGGGGGAAGCCCGGCAACTGGCCCGGCACGCCGCCGATCCCGGGCGCCAGGGTGCGGTTCTGCGCCACCGCCTGCCCCGACACCGCGAGGCCAGCGAGCAGCCCCAGTGCCATGCAGGCGCGCCGCAGGATGTCAGATCGCATGTTCGCGCATCCCCGCCACCAGCAGCCAGCCGATGCCGAATGCGACCGAAAGCCCAAGGAAAACGCTGCCAACACTGATGAGCTTCCGCGGATAGAGGGGATAGACCGCCAGGTTCGGTTCGACCACGCGCGCGATGTAGACCTGCTGGCGCTGCGCCTCGACGCGCGCGGCCTCGAGGCTTGCGGTGGCGGAGGCAAGCTGGCGGTCGGCGAATTCGCGTTCCAGCATCAGCCGTTCGAAGTTGCCGAGCTGCTGCGCCAGCGTGCCCTCACCCTGGGTGCGCCGGGCGCGCTCCACCTCGATCTGACGTTCCAGGGCGGCGATTCGGTTGCGCGTGACCTGCAGCGCGGGGTTGTCCGGGCGCATGAAGGCCATGCGTTCGCGCAATTCGGCATTGGCGGCGGTCAGCGCGCTTTCCATCGCCGAGATGGTGGAGGCCGCGGCAGTGGCGGTGCCGGCGCTGTCGAGGTCCTGCTGCTGCTCGCGGAAGCGCGTCAGCGCGGCGCGGGATTCCGCCACTCGCTGTTCGGCGACCTGCAGCTCGGCGCGCGCGATCCTGAGCGCATCCTCGCGCGCCCGTTCGGACAGGCTGTTCACCAGCGATTCCGAGAGCGACAGCAAGGTCACGGCGATCGCCTTGGAATCCTCGGGGCGGAAGCTGCGCACGCGCAGCGTGGTCACGCTGGTCGACGTATCGAAGCTGGCCGAGACCATGGAATTGTAGAACTTGGTCAGGCGTTCTGGCTCGGTGTTGTGCAGCCGCGCGTAGAAGTCGGCATCGTCGCGCGACCACATCGCGATCAGGTCGATGCGGTCCTGCGTGCGCATCACCGCGTCGTGGGAGAGCAGGAAGTCCCGCACGCTGTTGGCCTCGGCGGTGGCGCCGCCGCCGCCGCCGGCCGCGGCCGAGATCACGGCGCCGAGCGAGAGCTGCGGCGCGTCGGCGCGCGAGCGCACCACGAAGCGCGCTTCCGAGACGTATTGCGGGGAGGCGACGAGGTAGAAATACGCGGCCACCAGCGCTGTGGGCAGTAGCACGCACCAGGTGAAGGGGTGGCGGACGAAGCGCAGCAGCCGTCGTTCCGGCCGGGGCGGCGGGGTCGGCGCAGCCTCGCTCCAGGCCGCGACCGGCTCGGCCTTGCCGGGTTCAAAGGCTGTTGTAGGTGGCGAGAGCTTCATCGATGTCTTCGTAGAAGGTCAGCGTCCCTTGATCCAGCACTGCCGCGCGGGTGCAGAGCTGGCGGACGAGGGAGGGCTGGTGGGTGACGAGGATCAGGCCCGATCGCTGCAGCCGCGCGGCGAAGGCGCGGCCGAACTTGGTGTCGCCCACCGCCAGGGCTTCGTCGACCAGGAAGCAGTCGAATTCGACCGCCAGCGAGATCGCGAGGCCGAGGCGCGAACGCATGCCCGAGGAATAGGTCCCGACCGGCATGTTCAGATAGTCGCCGAGCTCGGCGAAGGATTCCACGAAGTCGACGGTTTCCGAGGCCTTCTTGCCGTAGATCCGCGCGATGAAGCGCGAATTGTCCGCCCCCGACAGCGCCGGCTGGAACCCGGCTGCCATGCCGATCGGCCAGGAGACCGACATGGTGCGCCGGATGGTGCCGCGCGTGGGGGCCTCGACCCCGCCCAGGATCCGCACCAGCGTGGACTTGCCCGTGCCGTTGCGGCCCAGGATGCCTACCCGTTCGCCCTTGCGGAAGCTGCCGGTGACGCCGCGCAGCACATGCTTGCGGCCGACATTCATCGGGTAGGATTTGTGGACGTCGTAGAGGTCGAGCGACACCCACGCCCCCTATTCCAGGCCCAGGCGGTTGCGCGCGAGGCGCAGTCCGGTCAGCCCGATCAGGTGGGTCACGAGGATCCAGCCGAACACGTAGTTCAGGTCATACACAGGCCGGTACAAGTCGCCGAACTGCCCGTCGCGCAGGAGTTCGAAGATGTGCACCGTCGGGATCCAGAGCACGATCTCCTGCATCCAGCCCGGCAGCCATTCGACCATGAAGAACAGGCCGCTGAAGGGCAGGATCAGGTAGGACATCGCGTGCACCAGGCGCTCCAGCCCGTCCCATTCGCTGGTCGCGGCGCCGATCACGAGGGCAAGGCCCTGCGCAAACAGGAACATCAGCATCATGGCCGAGAGCATCTTGACCACGCTGTCGGGGTATTGGCCGCCCATCGCGACGCCAGCGATGGTGAACAGCACCATCACGCCGGTGCAGGCGATCGATTCGATGATGTGGCGTGCATAGAACAGGTCGGGCAGGGTCACCTGCCGGTGGTACAGTAGTCCGCGATTGGCGCTGATGGTGCTGCCCGCGCGGTTGACCATGCCGCGGAACTTGAAGAATAGGATGTAGCCGATCGCGAAGAATTCGAAGTTGGCGCGAATACTGTCCTGGCTGCCGCGGAACTGGTGGATGATGGCGATCATCGCGCCGAGCAGCAGCGGTTCGAAGAACAGCCACAGGTAGCCGAACTTGTGCCGCCCGAAGCGGGTATGCATCTCGCGGATGATGAGCGCGCCGATCACGCGCATCTGCATCCGCGCGCAATCGATGAGCAACGGGCGTGGCGCGCTGCCGCTCACGGCCGGCCCACGCCGTCGCGCAGCAGCGGCCGCGCCTCCCGCCAGCCGGTCCCGGCACGGCAGAGCAGGCGCATCTGGGCCGTGCCGCTGGTGTTCACCTGGATCTCGCGGCATTCCCGCCCGCTCGCGGCCGTATACGACCGCACCATGCGCAGCCTGGCGGTCTGGCCGGTCGAGGGCAGCACCACGCTGTCCTCCGCGCCGGGGGAGGCATTCGCGGCGAAGGCAACGACCGGGTCGGTGATGGCGACGGGGGTGTCGGTGCCGGGCGAGATGACCGCCGTCGGTTCCGCGCACCCTGCCAGCAGGGCCAGTGCCACGGCGGCCCCGGTCCATCCGGCAGCGATCCGTTCGCGCCTTACACCCATCCGCACCGACCCTTTGGAACAGCAGTTAGATACCCTAGCGTTTCGTGGCGACTTACGCAAAAACAAGCAGATGCGATGCGCGGCACATACGGCGTGCGTGCTCGGCGCCCCGACCCACGGGGGCAGCATAGGCGCGTGACCTTGCCAAGGCGTATCCTCGTCCAGCACGAATTGCTGCGGCGCTGGCCGCATTTGCCTGCCTTCTGGCCGGAGGCCTGCGTCGGGCCGCTGCGGGCGGGCGTGGCGCCTGATGCGGTGATGGCCGTGCCGGCGGGCGATGCCGTCCCGGCCCGGTGGGATGGCCGCGTGCTGCGCCTTTCGCCCGGCCCCTTCGCTCCGCCATCCTTCGCGGGGCGCCGCGTGCCGGCCGTCCTGCTGGCCGGCGAGGCGCCCGACCCTGTCACGCACGCGCTCGCCGCCGCGCCGGCCCCGGATGCCGGCATCTGCCCGCAGGCGCTGCAAGCCGCGCTGCGCGCCGCCCGTATCGGCGGCCCCCCAGGCCTGGCCGACCCCGGGCCGGCCGCGCTCGGCCACGGCCCTGTCGAGGCGGTGCTGGTCATCGACCCCTGCGACCCGTCGCGCCGCGACGCCGCGCTGGGGCTGTGGCGCGATGCGCTGGCGCAGGCCGACGGGCGTCCGGTGCTGGCGCTGCGCGACCCGCATGCCCCGGCCACGGCCGCGCCCCTGCTGGGCGCCACGCGGCGCGATCTCCTCTCGCCCTGGACGCTGCTGGACGTGGCGGCGGGTGTGCATGCGCTGCCGGGGCCGATGGCGCTGCTGGGCACGCTGGCAGGCGTGGCGGTGCGCGGGCCGGGCGGCCGGGTCGCGGATGCCGGAGCGGCCTGGGCGGCGATCGCCGCCGCGGCCCGCTGCGCCGACCCGGTCCGCGGCATCCCGATCGACCTCGAACAGGCGATCGCGCTGCTGGGAGATTGGCGCGCGGCGGAAGCCGCCAATCGCCGTATCGCCGTCTGCCTTGGCATGTCCTTCTGGAAGCGGCGGCGGATGGCGGCGGTGCTCGCGAGCGCCGCCGGCCCGCCGGCCTTCGCTCGCACCGCCCGCGACGCGGTGGCGCTGGCGAGCGCGCGGGGCGGTGCGGTCGCCGCCTGGCCGAGCCGCGCCCCGGCCGACCTGACCGCCCGGGCTGCCGCGGCCGGCGTGCCGGTGGTTTGGGTCGAGGATGGCTTCATCCGCTCGGCCGGTTTGGGGGCGGGCTTCCTGCCGGCGGCTTCCCTCGCGCTCGATGGGCGGCGGCCCTATTTCGACGCCGGCGGTGCCAGCGACCTCGAGATCCTGCTCGCGACCACGACCTTCCCACCGGCGCTGCTGGCGCGTGCGGCGGCGCTGCGCGACGTGCTCGTGGCGCGCGGCATCACCAAGTACAATCTGGCAGGCGCCGCGCCGGCGCTGCCGCCCACGCCCGGGCGGCGGCGCATCCTGGTGCCAGGCCAGGTCGAGGACGACCTGTCCATCCTGCGCGGTGCGGCAGGCGCCGTGCGCGGCAACCTCGACCTGCTGCGCGCGGCGCGGCGGGCCGCGCCGAACGCCTACATCGCCTTCAAGCCCCATCCGGATGTCGAGGCCGGCTACCGCCGCGGCGCGGTGCCGGCCGACGCGGCCCGCGCCCTGGCCGATATCGTGCTGGACCACGTGACGATCGCCCCGCTGCTCGACCAGGTGGACGAGGTCCATACTATCACCTCGCTGACCGGCTTCGAGGCGCTGCTGCGTGGCCGCGCTGTGACCTGCTGGGGCCAGCCCTTCTACGCCGGCTGGGGGCTGACGCAGGACCACGCGCCGATCGCGCGGCGAGTGCGGCGGCTCACGCTTGATGAACTGGTGGCAGGTGCGCTGATCCTCTATCCCCGCTATCAGGACCCGGTGAGCGAACTGCCATGCCCGCCCGAAGCCCTGCTGGATCGCCTGGCGGAGACTGCCCCCTGGAGGGGTGGCCTGCTGGCCCGGCTGCGCCGCTGGCAGGGGCAGGCCATGGCGCGCCTGCTGAAGGGGCGCGGCTGAGGGTGCCGGGCGGTCCGCGCCCGGGCGCCGATGCCGTGGACGGCGCCGCGTGGCAACACGCGATGCGCGGCTGCACCGGGGATGCCGGCGCCCGTCGATCAGGAACGCGCGTGATGGCGCCCTGTCTCGCAAAGCGCGCCTGATGGTGCCGCGTCACGAGGAGCGCGCCTGATGGCGCCCCGTCATGAGGAGCGCGCCTGATGGCGCCCCGTCATGAGGAGCGCGCCTGATGGCGCCCCATCATGAGGAGCGCGCCTGATGGCGCCCCATCATGAGGAGCGCGCCTGATGGCGCCCCATCATGAGGAGCGCGCCTGATGGCGCGACGCTCCTTCCTGTTCCTGCAAGGCCTGGCCACGCACTTCTTCGTGCGCCTGGGCGACGCGCTGGCAGCGCGCGGCCACGCCGTGCACCGCGTGAACTTCAACGCCGGCGACCGGCTGTTCTGGCGCCGGCCCAACGCCACCGACTACACAGGCACGCCGCAGGACTGGCCGGGCGCGCTCGCGGCGCTGGTCGCGCAGCACGGCGTCACGGACCTCGTGATGTTCAGCGACTGCCGGCCGCTGCATATAGCGGCCATCGCCTTCGCGCGGCGCAGCGGCCTTGCGGCCTGGGTGATCGAGGAAGCCTACCTGCGGCCGGGCTACATCACCCTCGAACAGGGCGGCGTGAACGCGAATTCGCCGCTGCCGCGCGACCCCGGGCGGATCATGGCGATCGCACGGGGCCTGCCGCCGGCGGCACCCGAGACCCTGTCCGGCGGGTCCTTCCTGCGCCGCGCATCGGACGACGTGCGCTACAACATTGCCAACCTGGTCGGCCGCGGCGGCTTCCCGCATTGGCGCACGCACCGGCAATGGAACGCTTTCCACGAATACGGCGGCTGGCTGTGGCGCGGAGCGCGGCGCCCCTGGCGACAGGCGGCGGCGCGGCGGCGGCTCGCGGTGCTGCAGGCCTGGGCCGGCCCGGTCTTCGTGTTCCCGCTGCAGCTCGAGGGCGACTTCCAGCTGCGCCTGCATTCGCCCTTCCCCAGCCTGCGCGACGCCATCGCGCACATCGTCAGGTCCTTCGCGGCGCATGCGCCAAGCGATGCAGCTCTCGCGGTGAAGGGGCATCCGCTCGACAACGGGCTGACCGATTGGGGGCGCGTCGCGCGGCGCGTGGCGAGTGATGCCGGGGTGGCGGACCGCCTGGTCTGGCTGCCGGAACTGCCCTTCGGCCCGGTGCTGGCGCCCGCTGCCGGCGTGGTCACGGTGAACAGCACGGCGGGGCTGCAAGCGCTGCGGGAGGGCAAGCCGGTCGTGGTGCTCGGCCGCGCGCTGTACGACATGCCGGGCCTGACCTTCCAGCACGGGCTCGACCGCTTTTGGACCGAGGCGACGCCGCCCGACCCCGCGCTGGTCGACGCGCTGCGCCGGGTGCTGGCGGCGCAGTGCCTGATCCGCGGCGGCTTCTTCCACGATGCCGGCATCAACGAGGCGGTGGCGCTTGCCGCCGCGCGGCTCGACCGGCCGGTGCTCGCGGCGGCGGCGCAATGATGCTGGTCCTGCGGCCCTGCCGTCCTGCGCGCAAGGCCCGGGGCCGCCTGCGCCCGGCATGACCGCGCCGCGCTGCATCCTCGTCACCGGCGCGTCGCGCGGGCTCGGCGCCGCGCTGGCGGAACGCTTCGCCGCGCCGGGTGTCACGCTGCGCCTGGTCGCGCGCGGGGCCGAGGGACTCGCCGCCACCGCTGCACGCTGCACCGCCCGCGGCGCGCAGGCCGAGACCGCGGCGATAGACGTGCGCGACGCCGCCGCCATGTCGGCGCGGATCCAGGCCTGGGAGGCGGCGCTGCCCTTCGACACCATCATCGCCAATGCCGGCATCTCGCGCGGGACCGACCCCGATGGCGTGTCCGAGGGCCTCGAGGGCGCGACCGCGCAGGTCGCGGTGAACCTGCTCGGCGCCATGCACGCGATCGAACCGCTGCTGCCGGCGTTTCGCGAACGCCGCGCAGGGCGGATCGCGCTGGTGGCCTCCGTCGCGGCCTATCGCGGGTTGCCGGATGCGCCGGGCTATGCGGCGTCCAAGGCCGGGCTGCGGGTGTACGGCGAGGGGCTGCGCGCCGCACTCGGCCCGCGCGGGATCGCCGTGACCGTGGTGCTGCCCGGCTTCTTCGACAGTGCGATGGGCGCGCGCTGGCAGGGGCGGCGGCCGCTGGCGATGGGCCTCGATCGCGCCGCCGACGTCACGCACGCCGCCATCCTGCGCGGCGCGCGGCGCTGCGCCTTCCCGTGGCCGCTGGCGGCGCTGCTGCGCGTGCTGGATGCGCTGCCGGCCGGTGCGTCCGACTGGCTGGTGCGGCGCATGCGCTTCCGCATCGCACCCGAGGCGTGACCGCCGCCCTGCACCTGCTGGCCGCGGCGCTGCTGCCGCTGCCCGCCTGGTGGTGGCTGCGCCGCGGGGCGCGCGTGTCGGCCTGGATGCTGCTGGATGGCGCGCCGCTGGCGGCGGCGTTCTGCGCGTTGCTGGCGGTCACGGCGCGGCCGGTGCTGGCGGGCGGGCTGGTTGGTTGCGCGTGCATCTTCCTGGCCGTGGCGGACCGCGCCAAGCGGGCGGCGCTGCGCGAACCGCTGGCCTTCACCGATGGCGGGCTGCTGTGGCAGGTGCCCGCGCATCCGAGATTCTACCTGCCCTTCGTGCCGCGCGCGGTGGTAGTGGGCGGGATCGGCGCGGGGGTCGCGGCATTCCTGGCCGTGCTGGCGCTGGAGCCAGCGTTGGCGCTGGGGTGGTCGTGGCGGATGGTGCTGGCCATCATCGCGGCCGCGCTCGTGGGCGTGGTGCTGCGGCCGTTGTGGCTGCTGCGCGGCGCGGTCAACACCGACGAGACGCGCGACACGTCGCGTACGCAATCATTGGCGCGCGATCCGTCGCGCGACCGAGCACTGGCGCGCGACCCCACGCGCGACCAAGCACTAGCGCGCGATCCCACGCGCGACGCCGCCCGCTTCGGCCCGCTCGCCGCCTTTGCGCTGCATGCGCGGACCGCGGCGGTGGAACGCGTCGCGCGCCGCGCCGCGTATCCACCCGCCCCCGCGGTGGCCGCGCCGCACGGGACGCCGCCGCACCTGGTGCTGCTGCAACTCGAATCCTTCTGCGACCCGCGCCGGCTCGGCCTGCCCCAGGCGCTGCCGCACTGGGATGCGCTGGCGTCGAGCGCCGTCGCACGCGGGCGGCTCGCGGTGCCAGGCTTCGGGGCCAATACCATGCGCACGGAATTCGTCGTGCTGACCGGCCTCGATGACGCGGCCCTGGGACTCGACCGCTTCAACCCGTATTTCCGCTTCGCCCGCACGCCGGTCGCCTCGCTCGCCTGGGCCCTCAGCGGTGCGGGATGGTCCACCGCCTGCCTGCATCCCTATGACGGGCGCTTCTTCGGGCGCGACCGCGTGCTGCCCGCGCTCGGTTTCCAGCGCTTCGCGGACGCGGCAGCCTTCGCCGATGCACCGCGCGAACATGGCCTGGTGACGGATGCGGCACTGGGCGCGCGCATCGTCGCGGAACTCGAGGCCGCGGCCGCCCCGCTGTTCCTCTATGCCATCACGGTGGCCGCGCATGGGCCCTGGCCCGGCGCCGATCCTGCCGCTGGATGGGCGGCGCGCATGGCGGCGACCGATGCGATGCTGGGCGCGGTGGCGAATGCGGCGCGGCGCAGCGCGCGCCCCGTCGTGCTGGCGGCCTTCGGCGACCACCGGCCATCCCTGCCCGTCGCGCGGGGCGCGACGGACACCGACTACCTGATCTGGCGCAGCGACACGCCGGGGGGCGGCGCCGCGCGGGACCTCGATGCCGCGGCGCTGCACCGCGCGGTGCGCACGGCGGTTGGTGTGGCGTAATGCCTCACCGCGCGACCCCGCCGAGAGCGCGCGCCGCGCGCAGGTCGGCGGCATCGGTCAACCGCACCCCGCGCCGCGCCGCATCCGCCAGCGCCGATCGATCGGGGAAGGGGCAATAGGGCAGTAGCGGCAGGTCGCGCCCGCGCTCGCTGCCCTGCGCCATGGCGTCCAGCACCTCGACCAGCATCGCCGCACCCACCTGGTGCAGCATCCGCGCCGCGGCCGAGACGCTGGCCCCGGCCGGTGGTGCCGCGGCGCGCTGCGCAAGCAGCGCCCCTGCATCGATCCGCGCCGCCAGGCGATGGATGCTGACGCCGTAGGCCGCGCCTCCCTCCGCCGCGGCCCAGAAGCAGGGCATCGGCCCGCGATGGCGCGGCAGCAGGGACGGATGCAGGTTCACCCCGCCGCAGGGCGCGATCGCGATGACCTCGGGTACGAGGATCTGGTCGAAATGGCAGGTCACGATCACATCCGGCCGCGCCTGCGCGACCATCGCGCGCGCCGATTCGCCGTTCACGTCGCCCAGCGCCACCGGCGCCACGCCGCGGGCGCGTGCCGCATCCATCAGCGGCCCGCCGGGGCGCGCGCGCAGCAGCCGCGGCGCCGCGAATTCCACGACCATCCAGGGCAGGATGCGCGGCCCGCTGCGCACGACCATCGCCCGCGTTCGTGCCAGACCTCCGCGATACGGGTCGGACAGGCCGATGAAGACGACGTCGTGCCGACTCTCGCGCACCACGCGCGCGGCGGCTTCGGCGCTGGCAGTGCTCTCGAGCGTGAGGACCGCGATGCGCAGGCGGCGCATGGTCGCTACCGCGCGAGCTCCGCCTGCTGCGTGCCCGACATCACCGCGCGCAGGGCCGCGACGGTCTGGCGGATCTGCGCTTCCGTATGTTCGGAGGACAGGAAGAAGCGCAGCCGCGCCGAACTGTCGGGCACCGCCGGGTACAGGATGGGCTGCACATTGATGCCGCGGTCGAACAGCGCCTGCGACAGCCGCGCGGCACCCACCGACGACCCCACGATGACCGGCACGATCGCGAAGCCCGCCGAGGTGCCGGTATCCAGTCCGGCCTCCTTCGCCAGCCGCAGGAACAGCGTGCTGTTCGCCTGCAGCCGCGCCACGCGTTCGGGCTCCGCTGCCAGGATGCGCAGCGATTCCAGCGCCGCGGCGGCGAGCGCCGGCGCCATGCCGACCGAATAGACGAAGCCCGGGGCGGAATGCTTCAGCCAGGCCACCAGGTCGGCATTGCCCGCGATGTAGCCGCCGCAGCCCGACAGGGTCTTCGAGAAGGTCCCCATCCAGATGTCGACCTCGCGCGCATCGACGCCACAGTGTTCGTGGATGCCGTGGCCGGTGGCCCCGACCACGCCCATGCCATGCGCTTCATCCACCATCAGCCAGGCGTCGTGGCGGCGCGCCATCTCGATGAAGCGGGGCAGGTCGGGGATGTCGCCATCCATCGAGTAATGCCCCTCGATGACGATCAGCGCGCGCCGCGCGCCGCGCCGTGCCGCGCCGAGTTCGCGCTCCGCCGCGCGCCAGTCGTTATGCGCGAAGGCGATGCGCCGCGCTCCCGACAACCTGGCGCCCTCGGCCGCGGAATTGTGGATGGCGGCATCCTGCAGGATCAGGTCACGTGGGCCCATCAGGTGGCCCAGCACGGTCACGTTGGTCGCATGGCCCGACACGAAGGCCAGCGCGGCATCCACGCCGTAATGCGCCGCGATCGCCGCTTCCAGTTCGCCATGCACGGGCCGTTCGCCCGAGACCATGCGCGAGGCCGAGGCCGAGACGCCATGGCGTGCAATGGCCGCCTGCGCCGCCGCCTGCACCCGCGCATCGCCATTCAGGCCGAGGTAATTGTACGACCCGTAGTTGATCACCTCGCGGTTGCCGATGCGCGTGGTGGCTGACGCGACACCCTCATGCGGGCGGAAGAACGGGTTCTCGAGGCCCAGCGCGCTGGCTGCCTCGCGGATCAGTTCCATGTCGCGCTGGCCGGGCAATTCGCGGAAGGCGCGCGCCGCGCCGGGCGCGGGGCCCTTCTCTTCCTTGCGCTTCGACAGGCGCTGCAGCAGCGCGAGCCGCGCAGTGGCCGACAAGCCGAAACCCTGCGTCACTTCACCGCCTCGGCCGCGGCGGGTTCGTAGGCATCCATGAACGATTCCACCGCCTGTTCCGTCCTGTCTTCCAGCACCACGCCGGCCATGCGCCCGGCCAGCACGGCGATGGTCAGATCCTCGGTGACCGCCGCCAGCGGCACCTGTACGCCAAGCCGGCGCTCCAGCGCCATGCGCAGCTCGAGCCCGCCCAGGCTGTCGAGCCCGAGCCCTGCCACCGGCGCATCCGCGCCGATCGCTTCCAGCGGCAGGCGCAGGATGCGCGCGATCTCCTCCTGCGCCAGGCGCACCAGTCGCGCGCGGGCGTCATCGGGCGGCAGGGCGCGCAGTTCGGCGCGCAGGTCCGCACCTTCCTGGTCTCCCTGGCGGGCGGTGCGGATGCCGGCATAGGCGGGCTCCGCCAGGATCGGCAGTGCCGAGGACAGGCTCGCCCAGGTCACGCGCGCGAGGTGCACGACCGGCGCGCCCGCGCCGATCAATGCGGGCAGCGCGGAGAGAGCCGCCTGCGCCGGCATCGGCGCCACGCCGGTGCGCCGTTCGAGCGTCTCGGCCGTGGTGGCATCACGCGCCAGCACGCCGGCATCGGCGATCGGCCCCCAGCCCACCGCCAGGCCCGGCTGCCCCGCCGCGTGGCGTTGCCGTGCCAGCGCCTCCAGCGCCGCATTGGCCGCGACGTAGTTCGCTTGCCCCGGATTGCCGAAGGCGGTGGTCGCCGAAGAGAACAGCAGGAACAGGTGCAGCGGGTCGGCCTGCGTCAGCCTGTCGAGGTTCCGCGCCGCCACCAGCTTCGGCGCGAGCACGGCCTCGAAGCGCGCGGCATCCATCGTGGCGGCCGCGCCATCCGCCAAGGCGGCGGCGGCGTGCACGACGCCGCGGATCGGCGGGCCGTCGCGCCGCAAGCGCCCCAGCAGCGCCGCCAGCGCCGTCGCATCGGTCGCGTCGCAGGCCTCGATCCGCGCGCGCGCGCCAAGGGCCGCGAGCGTGCGCAGCCCCGCATCACCGCCCGGCGTGGCGCGCCCGCGGCGCGAGACCAGCGCCAGATGCGCCGCGCCATTGGCCGCGAGCCATTTCGCGCATTCCAGCCCGAAGCCCTGCACGCCGCCCAGCACCAGATACAGCCCGTCCGGATCCGGCCGCCAGGGTGCCGGCGCCGCGGCACCGTCGCCCGCCGGTGGGCGCACCACCAGCTTGCCGATATGGGTCGAGGCCTGCAGCGTGCGGAACGCGGTCTCGACCTCCTCCGGTGCGAAGACCGCGTGCGGCAGCGGCAGCAATGCACCTTCCGCGAGACGCGCCGCGATGTCGGCCAGCAGCGCCTGCGCGAGGTCCGGGCGCGCCCGCGGCAGCGCATCGGCATCCACCGCGAAGTAGGACACGTTGCGGCGGAAGGGGCGCAGCGGCGCGCGGCGGTTTTCCACGAAGTCGCGCTTGCCCAGTTCGATGAACCGCCCGAAGGGCGCCATCAGGCCGAGCGTGCGCTCCATCGCTTCGCCGGCCAGGGAATTCAGCGCGACATCCACGCCCCCGGGCCAGGCGGCGCGCAACCGGTCCGCGAAGCCCGCGTCGCGGCTGTCGAGCACCAGGTCGGCGCCGGCGGCGCGCAGGAAGGCCCGCTTTTCTTCGCTGCCGGCGGTCGCCGCCACCAGTGCGCCCGCCGCGCGCGCGATCTGCAGCGCGGCGAGGCCCACGCCGCCGGCCCCGCCATGGATCAGCACGCGCTCGCCCGGGCGGATGCGTGCCAGCGTCTCGAGAGCATAGGCCGCGGTGATGAAGGCGACCGGCACGGTGGCGGCGGCCTCGGGCGACAGGCCCGCGGGCAGGGGGGCAAGAGCCTCGGCGCGCGTCAGCGCATGGGTCGCGAAGGCCGCCGGCGCGAAGCCGAACACCCCCTGGCCGGGCTTCAGCGCTACCCCGGGGCCGACCGCCTGCACCACGCCGGCGCATTCCATGCCGAGCGTGGGGCCGGCGAAGCCGTCCATCAGCGCGTCCTCGGGCAGCAGGCCCTGCGCCCACATCAGGTCGCGGAAATTCAACCCCGTTGCGGCAATGGCGATGCGCACCTCGCCGGCGCCGGGCGCGGGCAGGGCGGGTTCCGCCTCCCAGGCCAGGGAACCGATCTGGCCAGGCTGGCCGACCGCGAGCCGGCGTGGCCCGGTGGGCATCGGCACCGGCAGGCCGGGCGCCAAGACCGGTGTGGCGCGGCCGGCCGCCGTGATGGCCACCTCCGGCACCGGGTCGTCGTGGAGCAGTTCCGCGACCAGCCGCCGCGCCGCCTGTTCGGGCGGCAAGGCGGGGTCGATGGTGATGCGGCGTGGGCGCAGCTCGGTCATCTCGTTCGCCAGCACGCGGCCAAGCCCGGCCAACGCGGCAGCGCCCGGCGCATCCCCGGCGCCGACCAGGGCGAAGCCGTCGGCGGCACCCTGCGCGGCCTCGGCCAGCCGCGTGGCGGCCGCGAGGGTCGCGGGCAGCGCGTCGTCACCAGCCAGCCCCACCACGATGCGCCCGCGCAGCATGGCCGGCGCGGGCCGATCGGCCAGCGAGCGGGTCACCGCGCCGTGGCCGGCGGCGAGCAGCGCGGCCGCCAGCGCGGCAGCGAGGCGCGTGGCATTCGGGGCGGCGCAGACCATCACGTGGCGCGGCTTCGTCGCGGCCGGCAGCACCACGGAGGGCGCGCGCGCCGCCACAAGCAGCGCCGGCCAGGGCGCGGCCACCAGCGGCAGCGCCTCGGGCGCCTCGAAGCCGGCCTCGGCCAGGGCATGCGTCCAGGCGCTGGCATCAGGCAGGGCGCCCGCGCCGCCCTCCCACCAGGCAGGGTCCTGGCCGCAGGCGAAGTCCCACAGCCGGCCGGGGGCGGGTTCGGCCAGCAGCAGCAGCGCGCCGGGGGCCGCGGCGCGGCGCAGCGCGGCGGCGAGGGCGGTGCCGGACCGCGCCAGCGCCCCCGCAGCGACGCCGATGACCAGATCCGCGACCGGAGCGGCGCCGGACCCGGCCAGCGGGCTCCAGGGCGTCCAGGCGAAGTCGATGCCCGCCGCGGCGGGCGGGGCGCCGCCGGCGCGGGCCTCGCCTGCGGCGCGGTATTCCACCCGCCGGCCGCCGGCGACGAGTGCGGCGACGGCGCGGCGGGTCAGCGGCCCGCCGGGCGAGAGGTCGAGCACCCGCAGCGGGCGCCCTTGCGGCCAGGCGGCGACCAGCGCGGCGATCGCCGCTTCCAGCACGCCGGCGAGGCGCGCGAAGGCCCCGGCTTCGGCGGGCGGCGGGGCGTGCGGGCGGACCTGCCCGGCCAGCGCCTCGGGCAGCGCCTCGGCGGCATGGGCCAGCCACGCCATGTCGAGGGCGAGGCGCGGCTGCTCGGCCAGCACGGCGCGCCAGATCTCCTCGGCTGGTGGCAGCGACTGGTCCTCGGCGAGGCGCCATCCAGACGGGGTTTCCTCGGCCAGGCCGCTCTCGGCGAGGCCGCGCCACAGCGCACGGCGGTAGGGGCTGGCCAGCGCCGGCGCGGCGGGCAGGGCGGCGACCGCGGCGGCGGCGGCGAAGCCTTCCAGCAGCAGCGCGGCTTCCGTCATGTCAGCCGCGGCATCGGCGGTGCGCGCGGCATCCAGCGCGGCATCCGCGTCGATCGGCGCGGGGGCGGCGGGCAGCGGCGCGGCGGGCACGGGGTCGAGCCGGAAGGCGTGTTCGGCCGGGGCAAGACGGCCCGGCAGGCGCACGCGCTGCAGCCAGACATCCTGGCAGGTCGCTACCACGGCGCCATCGGCGTCGCGCAGCGTGAGGTCGGCGGCGAGCACGCGTTCGCCGCGCCGGGTCAGCGTCACCTCGGCGCTGGCGGGCGGGGCGGCACCGCGGCGCACGGCAAGCCGCCCGATGCGCACCGGCACCAGCGACTGCCCCTCGGGCCGCATCAGGGCCGAGAGCAGCGCGACCAACCCCTGCAAGGCGCCGTCGAGCAGCACCGGATGCAGCAGGTAGCCCGCGGCGGGCGGAGCGGCCGCGGGCAGGCGCAGCGACACCAGCCCCTGCCCGGTGGCGTCGTCGACCAGCACCCGTTCGACCGGCTGGAAGGCGGGGCCGTAGTCGAGCCCGCAGCGCGCGGCGAGTGCCACGACCTCGGCGCCGGTCACGGCGCGGCGGGCCGGGAGCGCCTGGTCGGGCGCCTGGTTGCCAGCGGGCGCGGCGGGCAGCCGAGGCAGGGGCGCGACCCGTGCGCGGGCGGACAGGCTCCAGGGTTCGTCGGCCAGGCGGCGCCGGCTTTCGAGCACGAACCCGCCCTCGGCGTCGGCCACGCTGCGGACTTCGCGCGTGCGGTCGGGTTCGAGCGCCAGCGGGCGCAGGATCGCGAGGTCGGTCACCTCCAGCGCAGCGGCCTCGGGGTGCAGCGCGGCGGCGGCGGCGAGCGCCATCTCGGCCATGCCCGCGGCCGGCAGCACCGCTTCGCCCATCAGCCGGTGATCGGCCAGCCAGGGCATGAGTTCGGTGTCGAGGAAGGCGGTCCAGACGCCCGGGTCCGGTCCCTGGCGGATGCCGAGCAGCGGGTGGTCGCGCAGCGGATCGGTCAGGCGCGCGGATTCGACCGTGCGCGGGAACCAGGTGGCGCTGCGCGCGAAGGGCGTGAGCGGCAGGTCGCGTTCGCCCGCCCCCGCGAAGGCGGTGCCACCGCGCGGGTCGGCGCCGCGCGCGACCGCACGGTCGGCGATGGCGGGGAAGGGGTCGCCCGGCGGGTCGCGGCGCGTGAGGGACGGCAGCACCGCGGCCTCCGCGGCGTCCTCGCGCAGGCTTTCGCGCAGGTAGGATTGCAGGACGGGGGTGGGGCCGATTTCGAGGAACAGCCGCGCGCCCATCGCGCCGGCGGCGCGCGCGGCATCGCGGAACCGCACCGGTTCGCGCAGGTTGCGCCACCAATAGGGCGCGCCGGCATCATCGCCGCGCAGCACCGCGGCCGACACGCTCGAGACCATCGGCACCGCGCCGGGCTGCGGCGCGAGCGTCGCGAGGTCGGCCAGCAGCCCGTCCCGCACGGGGTCCATGGCGGCGGCGTGGAAGGCGTAGTCGAGGTCGAGCGGCACGGCCGAGACCCGCTGCGCTTCGGCCGCCGCGCAGAGCCGTGCGATGGACTCCGCCGGGCCGGCCACGGTGATCGCGTCGGGGCCATTCACCGCGGCAACCTCGAGCCCCGGCCCACACGCTTCGAGCAGCGCCGCCGCGGCGTCGGGCGCGCAGCCGATCGCAGCCATGCGCCCGGCACCACGCGTCGCGTGCTGGTGGCGCGATCGCGCCACGATCAGCCGTGCGGCCTGGTCGAGCGGAAGGATGCCGGCGCACCAGGCGGCCGCGACCTCGCCCACCGAATGGCCGAGCACCACCGCCGGGCGCAGCCCCTGCTGCGCCAGCGCGCCGACCGCCCCGACCTGGATGGCGAACAACAGCGGCTGCGCGATGTCGGTGCCGGCCAGCGCCTGCGCGCTGACGCCGCGCTTCAGCACCACCAGCGGGGACCAGCCCAGCAGCGGCGCCAGCGCGGCATCCGCCTGCTTCACCGCCGCGCGGAAGGCGGGCGAGGCGGCCAACGCCGTCTTCGCCATCGCGGCGTATTGCGCGCCATTGCCCGAAAAGACGAAGGCGAGTGAACCGCGCACCGCCTCACCTTGCACGGCGCTGCCGTCATTCGCCTGCAAGGCGGCGATCGCAGCGGGGATGTCGGGGCCGCGCAGCACCAACCGATGCGGCGAAAGGTCGCGATGCTGCGCGACGCCCCGCGCGAGGCGCGCGGCCTCGGTGGCATCGGCGCCGAGCAGCCGGTCGCGCCAGCGCTCCGCCAGCAACGACAGCGCGGCGGCCGAACGCGCCGAGAGCACCAGCGGCGGGCTGCCGCGCCCGGACGGCCCGCGCGCCGGCGCGGCGGCGGGCGCGCGGCCCAGCAGCACGGTCGCGTTGGTACCGCCGAAGCCGAAGGAATTCACGCCGACGACCGAATCCGCCTGCACCGGCGCTGCAGCATGGCGCGTCTGCACCGCGAGGTTCAGCGCGGCGAAGTCGATCTCGGGATTGGGCGTGTGGAAATGCAGCGAAGGCGGCACCGCGCCGTGCTGCAGCATCAGCATCGCCTTCAGCAGCCCGGCCATGCCCGAGGCCGCTTCCAGGTGCCCGATATTGGTCTTGACCGACCCGATCGGCAGCGGGGCGGAGCGGCGCTGCGCGATGGTGGTGCCGATCGCCCAGGTCTCCGCCGGGTCGCCCACGCGGGTGCCGGTGCCGTGCGCCTCGAAGGCCAGGAAGCGGTCAGGGGAGACGCCGGCACGCCCGATCACGCGCTCCATTAGCGTGGCCTGCGCGGTCCGGTTGGGCAGCGACAGGCCGATCGTACGCCCTGCCGCATTCGCCCCGCTGCCCAGCAGCACCGCGCGGATGGGGTCTCCCGCCGCGATCGCGTCGGGCAGGCGCTTGAGGATGATGGCGCCGGCGCCCTCGGCGCGCACGTAGCCATCGGCGCCGGCGTCGAAGGCGCGGCAGCGCCCGGTCGGTGAGAGCATACCGGCGCGCGAGAAGCCAATGAAGGAATAGGGCGAAAGCAGCATCGACACGCCGCCCACCACCGCCGCTTCCAGCGCGGGGTCGTCGGCCAGTGCGCGCACCGCGAGATGCAAAGCGACGAGCGAGGAGGAACAGGCCGTGTCGATGGTCTGCGCCGGCCCCCGAAGGTCGAAGACGTTGCCGATCCTGTTCGCCAGGATCGACAGCGCATTGCCGGTCATGAAGAAGCGATCGACCGAGGACGGGTCCGCGAGGCGCAGTTCCGCGTAGTCGGTCGAGGACCCGCCGACGAAGACCGCGACATTGCGCCCGGCCAGGCGTTCGCCGGGCCAGCCGGCATCCTCGAAGGCATGGGCGGCGACTTCCAGCAGCACGCGCTGCTGCGGGTCCATCTCCGCCGCTTCGCGCGGGGACAGGCCAAAGGCCTGGGCGTCGAAGGCCGCCGCGTCCCCGATGGTGCCGGCGGCGAAGGTATAGGACCGCCCGGCCTCGGATTTGCGCGGGTGCAGCCAGCGCGCCTGGTCGAAGCGATCGGCCGGAACCGCGGTGACGGCGTCGCGCCCCTGTTCGAGCAGCGACCAGAAGGCGTCGAGGTCCTCGGCACCCGGCAGCCGGCAGGCGGCGCCCACGATGGCGATAGCGTCCTGCACGGGCTGGCCCAGTCCTGCTATGCGCCGCCGGCGTCCAGCGTTCATGCACGCAGTATGCCCGGTGCGCCTGGGCGCGTCATCGCAGGCCGACTGGCGGTGCGCCGAAGGCGTCCGGCGCGGCGATGGCAACCCGCGCTTCGGCGCGCTGGGGCACGGGCAGGGCAGACGCGCCGCGTGCGGTCACCCTCGCCAGCAGCCCGTCCACCGCGGCGAAATGGTCCGACCAGGCAGGCGCGCGCCAGTCCCGCAGCCGGGCCAGCTGGGCGGCGCGCGCGCGGCTGTCGGGCGCCGCATAGTCCAGCACCAGCCGCCGCCACGCCGCGCCATCGAGGGGGTCGAGGTATTCGGGCACGGCGCCACCGACCTCGCGCAGGGCCGCGAGATCCGAACAGATCGCCGGCGCGCCGGCGGCCAGCGCCTCAGCGAGCGGCAGCCCGTAGCCTTCCGCGAAGGAGGGGAACAGCAGGGCGCGGCTGCCGGCCAGCAGCGCCGTGACCTCGGGGTCAGGCAGCGAGCCGGCCTCGTGCACCAGCCCGCGCAGCAGGGTGCAGCGCTCGAGCAGGTCGAGCACGTTCTCGTTCTCCCAGCCGCGGCGCCCGACCAGGACCAGCCGCGGCGCGGCCTGGCCCCACTTGGCAGCGAAGTCGCGCCACAGGTGCAGAAGCAGCAGGTGGTTCTTGCGTGGTTCGATGGTGCCGATCACGACGAAATAGGGCGCGTCGACCGGGCCCGCGGGCAGCGCCGCGGGGGCCGGGCGGCCGATGCCCAGCGGCGCCACGAGCACCGGCGGCATCGCTGCCTGGCGCACCAGGTGTGGGCGCAGAACGGCCGCGGTCGCTGCCGAGTTCACGATGATGCCGTCGGCCAGCGCCGCCACCGTCTCGAGCCGCTGGAGGTGCTGCATGGCGACCCCAGGCCGGGCGTATTCCGGATGGGTGGCTGGGATCAGGTCATGCACCAGCGGGATGAAGGCGGCCCCGGCGCGCCGCAGTTCGGCGATCGGCTCGGGCTGTTCCATCAGGCGGTGGGAGACCAGCAGGAACACGGTGCGGCGGTCGCGCGCCATCACCTCGGCGACGCGGGCGCGGCCGCGCCCGACCATCATGCGCGCCAGCGCCAGCATGCCGATCCTGCGCGCGCTTCGCAGCGCCGCCGCGGCGTCGGGCCCGCCCGACCAGGCGACATTCAGCCGGTCCGCGAGGTCAGCGACAATGCCGCGCGGCACTGCGGAATAGCCGTTGCGCGGCCCGCGGGCGACGAAGGTGACCGCGTTCGCGGGGGCATCGAGCCACCGGCGCGCATAGGCGGCCTCGACACGATCAATCCCTGACGGCGCCAGTCGGCGGCCGCATGCCAGGAACCTTGAAACGTCCATCACGACATGCACGACGTCACTGTCCAATCTCGGCTCAGGGGCTCGATGCCCTCATTCAGCTCCAACTTCCGCATTCGCGAGGCAGACCGTGGTGTTCCCAGTGATTCGTGGCGGTAAAATACACCGGAGATTTTCTACCGCAAGTTGATATAGCGATACCAGACCGATGGCTGTCTGTTCGTCTTGAAATAAAATCGGCCCGCAGGCACTCAGACGCAACGACACAATCGCGCGAGAGCGTAAAAAATTTGGGATTTTCCATGAAAATTTGGCAAAGACCGACCGAACCTGAGCAGATGGAAGCCCGCTTCGCCGGCAGCCTGCCCGGTCTTTTCGGCATCCGCATCCTGGAGGTCGGAGAGGATTTCCTGCGCGCCGAGATGCCGGTGGACGACCGCCATGTGCAGCCCTTCGGCATCCTGCATGGCGGCGCCTCGGTCGTGCTGGCGGAGACGCTGGGCAGCATCGCCAGCACCCTGACGCTGCCCGAGGGCCGCCGCGCCGTCGGGCTCGAGGTGAATGCCAACCATCTGGCCGCGGTGACCAAGGGCGACGTGGTGACCGCGACCTGCCGCCCGCTGCACCTGGGCCGCACCACGCAGGTCTGGCAGACCGAGATCCGCCGCGGCGACGGCAAACTCGCCTGCGTGTCGCGGCTGACCACCGCGGTTGTCGAGGCCCGCGCCTGATGCGCGCACGGGTTGCCGTGCCGGCGCCACGCCGATAGCCTGCCACGCAGGAAACGCACACCCTCGCCGGCGCACCACCCGCCCACGGGAGACCGCCCGCATGCATCCCCTTGCCATTCCTCCCGAGATCATCGCGCGCGTGCAGGCGCGCTGCGGCCGCGCGCACCCCTTCGAGAACCTGGTACCCGCGCGCACCGCCTTCGTGGTCATCGACATGCAGGTGGGCTTCATGGACCCCGCCATCAGCCATGCCTGCTGCCCGATGGCCGAGCGCATCGTCCCCGCGGTGAACCGCCTGGCCGCGGCGCTGCGTGCGACCGGCGGCGGCGTCTTCTGGATCCAGAACACCCATGATGACGCCGACGACGCGTCCTGGAGCGTGATGCAGCGGATGTGGACGCCCGCCGCCCGCGCGCGTCGCGTCGCCGCCATGACCGCGGGCGCTCCCGGCCATGCACTGTGGCCCGCGCTGGACGTGCGGCCGGAGGACGAGCGCGTGAAGAAGCACCGCTTCAGCGCCTTCATCCAGGGATCCTCCGACCTGCCGGCGCGGCTGCGCGCACGCGGCTTCGACACGGTGCTGATCGGCGGCACCGTGACCAACGTGTGCTGCGAGAGCAGCGCGCGCGACGCGATGATGACCAACTTCCGGACCGTCATGGTCGCCGACTGCAACGCCGCCAACAGTGATGCCGAGCACAACGCGTCGCTGGCGAATTTCTGGAACATCTTCGGCGACGTCATGACCGCCGACCACGTGATCGACAGGCTGCGCATCGGCGCGGCGGGAGCAGCGGCGGCATGAGCACGAAACCCAAGGTCGCCATCATCGGCACCGGCGGCACGATCTCCTCGATGGGGCGCGGCCCGCTCGAACTGATCGACTACGGTGCGGCCGGCGTGGTGCTGGACGTCCACGGCGTGATCGCCCGCGTGCCGGAACTCGCGCTGGTGGCCGATGTGCTGCCGGTGCCCTTCAAGGCGATCCCGTCCACCGCGCTGGCCTGGCCTGAGTGGAAGCAGCTCGTGCTGATCTGCGACCGCCTGTCGGCCGAACACCCGGACCTGGCAGGAGTCGTGGTGACGCACGGCACCGCCTCGCTGGAGGAAACGGCGTATTTTCTCTCCCTGACTCTGAAGATTCCGCAACCGGTGGTGGTGGTGGGCGCGCAGCGCCCGGCTTCCGCGCTGGCCGGCGACGGGCCAATGAACCTGCTGAACGCCTGCCGCGTGGCAGCCGACCCGGGCGCGCGCGGTCTCGGCGCGCTGGTGCTGCTGAACGACGAAATCCAGGCGGCGCGCGAGGTCACCAAGACCTCGACCCTTCGGCTGCAGACCTTCCGCACCGCGGATTTCGGCGCGCTGGGCCATGCGGATGCGGACCTGGTCGCGTGGTACCGCCGCCCGCTGCGGCGCCTCGCGCCCGACACGGAATTCGACGTCCGCGGACTGGATGCGCTGCCGCGCGTGGACATCGCCTATACCTATGCCGGTGCCGACGGCACCGCGATCGAGGCCTTCGTCGCCGCCGGTGCCAAGGGCATCGTTACCGCCGGCTTCGCGCCGGGCTACGTGACGCCGGCGATGTCGGAAGCCATGGCAGCGGCGGTGAAGCAGGGGGTCGCGGTGGTGACATCCTCGCGCGCCATGTCGGGGCGGGCGGCCAAGACGAGCAAGAACACCGCGCTCGGCTTCGTGACCGCGGACAACCTCACGCCGCAGAAGGCGCGCGTGCTGCTGGCCCTGGCCCTCGCGCATGGCATCACCGACCTGGAGCGGGTGTTTGCCACCTACTGACGCGGCGCGCCGTGGCTGACCGCGCCTGGGTGCGGCTGCCCTCGGGCCGGCGGCTCGACCTGCTGGCCCCCACGCCCTTCGACTGGACGGATGCGGACCTGGCCACGGGCCTGGCCCGCACCTTCCGCTGGGGCGGGCATTCCGCCTGGCCGGAGCCGCTGTCGGTGGCGCAGCATTCGCTGAGCGTGCTGGCGCTGCGCCGCACGCGTACGCGCCACCGCCTGGCACCGGCGCAGGAACTGCGCGAACTGCTGCACGATGCCGATGAGGGGCTGATCAACTTCGACTGCATTTCGCCGCTCAAGCCCTTCCTGGGGCCGGGCTTCGCCGAACTGCAGGCGCGGCTGTCGGGCGTGATCGCCACGCGCTACCGGCTGCCAAGTTGGACCCCCGAGGAGAAGCGCGCACACAAGGTGGTGGACATCGCGGTGGCGGCGGCCGAGGCGGTCCACGTTGTCGGCTGGACCGCGACGGAGGTGCGCGAGACGCTGGGCATCCGCGCCGCGGTGATGGCGCGCGACCCGCTGGCGGTGCGCTACGGCGACGCGCCCTGGCGGCCCTGGGCTCCCGATGCGGCGGCGCAGCGCTTCCTCGAGGAACTGACCGCGCTGCAAGCGCGGATCGGCTGACGCTCAGGCGCCGAGCTCGCGCAGGCACCGCCGGATGGCCGCCTCGCGCTCGTCGTATCCCTGGTAGCCCGGACGCGCCGCCTTGGCGACCAGCACAAGATCGAGCGCCTCGCGGCACAGCGCTGCCGGATCGCCGGCGCCGCGCCGCGCGCGGTTGTGCAGCAGCGCCGCTAGGTTCGCCGGTGCATGCGGATTATCCGGCACCAGCCGGCGCGCAGCGCGCAGCAGCGGCTCGGCGCGGTCGGCCTCGCCGAACTGCATCTCGGCATAGGCGGCGTTGACCAGTGTGGTCGTCGCCAGCAGCGCGCTGCCGATGCACCAATGCGTCCCGGCCAGGATGTCCGGCATGTGCGGGAAGGCCGCGATCGCATGTTCGTGCGTGCGCAGCACGTAGGGCGCGAGCTCCTTGGGCCAATCCCCCTTCACGATTGCCGGCAGGATTGCATCGGCGCCGCCGCCAAAGCGCGCGCTGTCCATCATCGCCGGCAGCGTCGCGCCATCGAAGCCGAGCAGTGCGGCGCCGGTCGCCAGCGGCGCAGCGAAGCTGCTCCCCAGCACGCCGGCGGGCTGGCGGATGGTGAGGTCGGTCACGTCGCTCTGCGCGAAGTCGGGCGGGATCGCGGCAGCGAGCTCGGTCTGTTCGGCGGTCAGTTCGCGCGCGTCCAGCTGGAAGCCGGCGCTGACCACGCCCTCGGCAACCGCCGGGCAGAACACGCCATCGACGGCGTTTCCGGCGGCAGCGACGATGATCGGCCCCTGCGCGGACGCGGCCCGCGCCGCCTCACACAGGCAGGGCGAGGCCGGGCAGGTGCGGGGCCTCGCGACCTGCCGCCCGGCTGCGGCGAACATGCCGAGCAGCATGTCGGTGAAGCTCGCATCCGCGAGGCTATCCGCGGGCTCTACGGTTACCTCGTGGCGCGGCACCCCGACACCGAGACTGAGGCAGGCGGCATCGACGCCGGACAGCGCGATGCGGCGCAGCGCCGCGCGCACCGCGAAGCCGTCCGGCACGCCATCCGCGGTCGTCTCGTACAGGTCGAGCTGCGCATCCGGCGCGACCGCGAGGATCAGCAGCGCAACCACCGTGCCATGCGCGGTGGGCTCGCCCGCGCGGGCGGCCATCTGCGGCGCGCCGCCCGAGGCGGCATGCAGCGCCGGGATCGACAGGTCGAATGCGGAATCGACGACCGCTGCACGACGGCCGTGGCCGGTCAGGCCTCGGCGGTGCGCTTCCGCCACGGCGTCCCAGAACTCGCCCACCAGCGGGAGGTGCCAGCGGCCTGTGTCCCGGTCGTATCTGTCAAGAACGGCCTGCGCCGCCGCCGCGCTCTCCAGCCGCAGGGTACCGGCCTGACCCGTCACGGGGCTTACTCGATCGCAAAGGGGCTGAGTTCCACAAAGGGCTGCGCCGGCAAGGGCGCCGCAGCGGGGTCTCCGGCACCGAGCAGTTCGGGCCGGGAGCGGCGCCCCCAGATCGAGCGGCTCGCGCCATAGAGCCGCAGGGCGACGGGATGCGGCTGGTCGCTGGCGCGCAGCTGCAGCGCATAGGCCGCCCCTGTCGTGGCGCCGAAGGAGACGGAGGCGTCGCCGACGTCGAGCGCCTTCAACGCCTTGAGCGACCCGCTCAGTTCGACCTCGCCCTCGCTGCCAACGGCGACCGCAAGCGCCGCGACGCGCGCGGAATGCACCTCCGAGACGACCACCACGTCGTCGAACTCCGGCGAGCCCCAGTCGAGCGCCGCGAGCACGAGGCCGAGATTGGCGAGCGCATGCTGCACGCGGTCACGCGCGTCGAACACCACGCCGCCGTTCGATCCGAATTTCAGCGAGGCCTCGACCTTCAGTGCGGGATCGACTTGCGCGCCGCCCTGCGCCGCCGCCTTGGCCGTCACACCCACCGAGAACTTCATCGGCGCGGCGAGCGTCTGCTGCGTGGGCTCCGGGACCACGCTGCCCTGGAGTTGCGAGACATGGCCCTCGCGCACGAAGACGCCATCCTTCATCACGCCAACATCGCCCGGTACCAGCCCGGTGCCGGGCTGCCAGACGGGATGGTAGCTGAGGTTCTCCCGGAACTTCGCCGCGTAAAGCCCGATGATCGAAGCCATGGCGCGCCATCCATCAAGGGGCGAGGACTGCGTGGTGCCGCCCGCCGGGCGATAGCACCACGTCGCGCCGGCGCGGGGCAAGCGCAGCGTGCCGCTTGCCCCCTATCGCTGCGGCGCTGCACGCGCGATCCTCGGTGCCGGAAACGTCAGAAGGGAAGGTTGTGTCCATGACTGCCGCCGTGCCGGTCGCCGGCCACAGGTTCATCATCGTGGGCGGAGCGAGCCTCGTGGGCTCCGCCACTGCCGCCGAGCTGCTCGACGCCGGCGCCGCCGAGGTCGTCCTGTTCGACAACTTCTCCATGGGCTCCGATGCCGCCATCGCGCATCTGAAGGACAATCCGCGCCTGCGCCTTGTGCGCGGCGACGTGATGCGCCTGCCTGACCTACTGCGCGCGATGGAAGGCTGCGACGGGGCACTGCTGCTCGCAGCCTACATGACGCTGAACATGAACACCGACCCGTGGGGCGGGCTGGATGTGAACGTCCGTGGCGTACAGAACGCGCTGGAAGCGGCGCGCGCGAACAAGGTGCGCAAGGTTGTCTTTGCGTCGTCCAACGCCGTGTACGGCTACGGCCCCGGCGTGAAGGGCGACCTGGTCGAGGACACACCCTTCCATTCGGTGGGCGCCCCGCCGGCCGCTATCCTGTACGGCGCGACCAAGATCATCGGCGAACAGCTCTGCCGCGACGCCAAGCGCCGCTTCGGGCAGGACTACGTCGTGCTGCGCTACTCCACCGTCTATGGCGAACGCCAGCACTACCGCGCGGCGAACGCGCTCTACATCATCGAGACCTGGGACAAGGTGAAGCGCGGCGAACGCCCGCAGGTCTTCGGCGACGGGTCCGAGACCAAGCACTTCGTCTATGTCGGCGACCTGGCGCGGGCCAATCGCATGGCCTTCGAATCGCCAGCGACGGATGTCGCGGTGAACACCTCGGGGCCGAAGCCGGTCACCACGCTTGAACTGGTGCGCATGGTCACGAAGCTGGCGGGCAGCGACGTCGAACCGGAATTCGTCGGCGACACGCCGGGCAAGGTGCGCCTGACCTCCGGTGGCGCCTTCCGCATCGCGCATGAGGAGGCCTTCGCCGCCATCGGCTGGAAGCCCGAGGTCGACATGGAGGAAGGCCTGGCGCGGCTGATGCGCTGGATCGACGGCAACGAGGCCCGTGCCGCCTGACGCGCCCATGATGGCGCGGGTCGAGGCGATTGCCCGCGCCGCGCCCGACCGCGCCGCCTTCATCCGCGCCGATGGGCCCATGGGCTACGGGGAAGTCGCGCGCCTCGTGCGCGCCTATGCGGCGCAAATCCTGCGTGCCGGGATCGCACCCGGCGATGCGGTCGGCATCACCCTCGCCGATGACTGGACGCATATCGTGTGCTCGCTGGCGCTGATCCGGCTGGGCTGCCGGCAGGTCGGGCTGCCGCGGCGCGATCCGGTGCCGCTGCGCGAGGACCTGGTGCGCCGGGTCGGTGTCGTCGCCATCATCGCCGACGACGCGGCGGATGCGCTGGGCGGCGCGGCACTGATGCGCCCCGACCGCGAGGCCGCCGCGCGCGAGGCGCCCGATAGCCTGCCGCCGATCGGCCATGGCGAGCTGGTCATGGCGACCTCCGGCACCACCGGCCGGCCAAAGCTGATGATCGCGCGCGAACCCATGCTGCTCGACCAGGCGGAGCGCATCGCCGGCTTCGGCTGGGTGTTCGTGCATCGCCCGAGCTTCGACGGCAACCACAGCAAGCGCCTGACCTACCGCAGCCTGGTCACCGGCGGGACCGAGGTGATCGCCGGCGACCTGTCCGCCCGCGACCTCGCTGCGCTGGTCGCGCGCCACGGCGTCACGCGCGTCCATCTGGCACCGAAGGACGTCGCGGCACTGCCCGATGCGCTGGGCAGCGCGCCCTGGCCCGCCGGCACCTCCATTGTCACCACCGGCACCCGCGTGCCGCAGCCGGTGCGGCGCGACGTGCAGGGTCGGCTCGGCAGCGCGCTGCATGTCCTCTATGGCACCACGGAAGCCGGCATCGTCAGCATCGCCGGCCCGCACGACCACGAGGACCATGCGGATTCCGTCGGCCGCATCCTGCCCGGCGTGGACGCACAAGCCCTCGATGACGCCGGCCGCCCGCTGCCCGAGGGCGAGGACGGGCTGCTGCGCTTCCGCACGCCAGCCCTGGTCGCAGGCTACCTCGACGACGCCGAGGCCGATGCGACGTATTTCCGCGACGGCTGGTTCCACCCCGGCGATATTGGCCGGCGCCTGTCCGGCGACGTGCTGCTGGTGGCCGGGCGCGTTGACGACCGCATGACGCTCGGCGTCATCAAGATCTTCCCCGCCGAGATCGAGGCGGTGGCCGAGGGCTTCCTCGGCGTCGTGGAATGCGCCGCATTTCCGCTGGCCTCGGCGGCCCTCGGCGACATTCCCGTGCTGGCGGTGGTCGCGCGCGAGGGCTTCGACGCCGCCGCGCTGCTGGCGCATTGCCGCGCGCGGCTGGGCATGCGCGCGCCGCGCCGCATCGACATCGTGGCGGCCCTGCCGCGCAACGCGCAAGGCAAGGTGCTGCGCCGCGAACTGGCCAGGGCCGCCGGCGCGCCATGACCTCGCGGCCGGCGGCGACGCATGCCATGCTGCCGGAAAGAACCGCATGGAGGACGTCATGACAACGACAAGACGCACGCTGCTCGCCGCTGGCGCCGGCCTTGCCGCGCCCGGCATCGCGCCGGCGCTCGCCCAGGCCAATCGCTGGCCGGAAAAGCCCGTCGAGATCGTCGTCGGCTTCGTCCCCGGCGGCGCCACCGACCTCGATGCGCGTGCGATCGCACCCATGCTGGAACGGCGCATCGGCGGGTCGGTGGTGGTGGTGAACCGCCCCGGCGCCGGCGGCGAGGTCGCGCTTGCGTCCGTCGCGCGCGCGCGGCCGGACGGGCATGTGCTCGGCACGACCAACATGCCTGGGCTGCTCACCATCCCGATCGAGCGCACCGCGCAGTTCAAGCTCGATGACTTCGCGGGCATCGCCAACATGGTCACCGACCCGACCGCGATCACGGTGCATGAGGACAGCCCGTATCGCACGCTGCCCGACCTGATCGCCGCGGCGCGCGCGCGGCCCGAGACGATCACCTACGCCTCGCCGGGTGTGGGCACCGACGACCATCTGCAGCTGGTTCTACTGCAGGCCGCGACGGGCACGCGGTGGGTGCACGTGGTGTTCCAGGGCGACCCGCAGCTGATGGCGGCGGTGCTCGGCAAGCAGGTCGATTCGATGGGGCTCAACCTCGGCCCGGTCTCGGCCAATCGCGACAAGCTGCGGACGCTGGCGATGGCCGGGGCCGCGCGCAGTTCCTTCCGGCCCGACGTCCCGACACTCAAGGAACTGGGCTTCGATGTCGAGATGGCCTCGGAACGCGGCCTGGTCACGCAGGCCGGCGTGCCGCCCGCGGTGCTGGCCAAGCTGCGCGAGGCGATGGCCGATGTGGTGCGCGACCCCGCCTTCGTCGCCGCCTTCCGTGCCCGCTTCACCGAGCCGCGCCCCGAGGAAGGCGAGGCCTGGTTCACCCGCCTGCGCGGTCTGCAGGAAGGCTACCGCACGCTGTACCAGCGCACGCCCTGGTCGCAGCGCTGACGAAGCGCTTGCGCGCCGCCTGACCCCGCGGCCAGGATCGCGCACCGGCGTTCCCGGTCAGCCCTCGCGACGGGTTGAACTGCCGGCGCGGGCGGCACAGCCTGCGCGCATGATCGGATTCGGCGATTCAGTGCGCGCACCCTTCGCCATCATGGCGGCGGTCGAGGCCATTGCCGCGCGCGACCCACGGCATCCGGCGCTTATCCTTCGCGGCGGGGCGATCGGCTATGGCGACCTGGTGCGCCAGGTGCGCGCGCTGGCGGCGCAGTTCGCGCGCGCCGGCCTTGCACCCGGCGACACGGTCGGGATCACGCTGCGCGACGACCTCGCGAACATCCTGTGCGCGCTGGCGCTGCTGCGGCTGGGCTGCCGGCAGGTCGCGCTGCCCGCGCGCGACCCCGCGCCGCTGCGCGAGGCGCTGGTGCGCCGCCTGTCGGTCTCGGCGGTGATCGGCGACGAGACCGCCGATGCGCTGGGCAGCGCCGCGCTGGTCGTGCCGGACATCGAGGCGGCGCGCGCGGCGCCCCTGCACGAGGCACCGCCACCGCCCGGCGTCGGCGCGCTGGTCGTGGGCACCTCCGGTACGACCGGCCAGCCGAAGCTGATGGAAGCCGACGAAGCCATGATTGTCGACCGCGCCGCGCTGCTGCACGCCCATGGCGGCGTGGTCCTGCAGGCGCTCGGCTTCGACGGGAACCACGGCAAGCGCATCACGTTGCGCAGCCTGGTCTGCGGCGGCACCGAGGTGCTGGCCGAAGGCGCACCGCCCGAGGACTTCGTCGCGCTGGCGCAGCGCTTCGGCATCCGCCGCATGCACCTGCAGCCCCAGGCCGCGGCGGCGGTGCTGGCTCAGCGCCGGCGCGGTGGGCCCGCCTGGCCGCCGGCGCTGCGGCTGTTCACCACGGGCACGCGCATCGCGCAGCCCTTCCGGCTTGAACTGCAGGCGGTGCTGGGCGTGGGGCTCCATGTCCAGTACGGCACGACCGAGGCCGGCATGGTCAGCCTGGCCGGGCCGACCGACCACGCGGCGCATCCCGATGCGGTCGGGCGGGTCTTCGACGGCATCGATGTCTCGGTGGTCGACGAGGACGGGCGCGAACTGCCCCCCGGCACGGACGGGCTGCTCGGATTCCGCTCCTCCGGGCTGGTGCCCGGCTATATCGACGACCCGGCGGCGAATGCGCGCTACTTCCCCGCTGGCTGGTTCAGGCCGGGCGATATCGGGCGCATCGATGCGTCGCGCGCCTTGTTCGTGACGGGGCGGCGCGACGACCTGATGACGCTGGGCGTCATCAAGATCTTCCCTGCCGAGATCGAGGCCGTGGCGGAGGGCTTTCCCGGCCTGCGCGACTGCGCGGCCTTCCCGCTACCGAGTCCGGGGCTCGGCGAGATCCCGGTGCTCGCGGTGGTGCCGGAGGCGGGCTTCGACGCGCAGCGGCTGCTCGCGCTGTGCCGCGAACGGCTTGGCGTGCGTGCGCCACGCAAGATCGTCGCGCTCGACGCGCTGCCGCGCAACGCCGCGGGCAAGGTCCTGCGGCGGGAACTCGTGCAACTCAGCGGACTTGCTCCGGATTGAATCGGCGCGCACGAGGGCTGCGGTGCAACATTTCACAATCCAGGGTTGTTTCTCGCGGCACGAATATGCGCTTGCGGTGGCGTGTGCGCATCTTCGCCTTGCCCGGCCGACGCACCGCCGCCAGATTGCGCCGCCACCGGGAGAACGCGATCAGCACCATGCAGCAGCCTTCCACCGCCATCACGCGTGACGCTGCCGCGCTGCGCGCACTGGTCGCCGAGGGTGTCCGGCAGAACCCCGTGGTCTTCGTGTCGGATCCCGTGCTGCTCGCTCGCCTTGCGGACCCGGCGGCGGATTGCAGCTTCGAAGCGCTCGGCTTCGATTCGCTCGCGCGAATGGAACTCTGCATCTGGATCCAACTCGAGGCCGGGCTCGAGGTGACCGAGGCCGAGATGCTCGACCATCCGAGCGTTGCTGCGCTGTCGGCGCACCTCGCCGCACGGGGCTGATGGATGTCCGCGCGGCGCTGGCCGCCTGCGGCAGCACGGCCGAGATCTATCGCGCCCAGATCGACGCCGAGAATTGCCTGGCACCAGCCGAGGTCGAGGCACTCGCGGCCGACCATGCCAGCCTGCCCGAGGCCGCCCAGCCCTGGATCCTGAAACTGGCGGCGACCTGCGCCAGCATCTGCGCGACCACCCAGCCCTATCGCCGGCGTGACCTTGGCGAGAACGCCATGATGTTCGAGGCGCCGGCCCCGTCCGATGCGCCGCGCTGCCTGGTCGTGGCCTTCACCGGCATCGCGCTACGCATGATGCTGCCGGTCGCGGGATTCCTGCAGGCGCTGCCGGCCGAACGCTGCGACGTGCTGGTGCTGCGCGACCCCGACCGCGTCTGTTTCCTGCAGGGCGTGCCGGGCTATGCGGCGGATATCCCCGCGCTTGCGGCCCGCCTGGCGGCGGACCTGCCGATGGCGCGCTACACCCACCGCTGCTGCGTCGGCACCAGTTCGGGCGGGGCGGCGGCGCTGGTGCTTGGACCGCTGATTGGCGCGCGCGTGGCCCTGGCGCTGGGGGGCGGACATCCGCAGGGGCTCGCGCAGCGTGCGCCGCCGGGAACCGACCGCGCCGCCTTCGACGCGCTGCTGGCCGCGCCGCCGCAGCCCACCCGTCGCATCTGCGCCTTCGGCGAAGGGTTTCCGCGCGACGGCGTGCGCGCGCGCCTGCTTGCGATGATGTGCCAGGCCGACCTGCTCGAGGTGCGCGGCGTGGGCGTGCATGGCGTGCTGAGCGGCCTGGCCGCGCGCAAGTCGATGGACCGCTTCCTGTGTGACGTGCTGCTGGGCGATGCGCCGCCGGGCCCAGCCTGGCCGGCCTGACGGCCCTGCGTCAGCGGGCCGGCGCCGTCACCGATAGGCGGGAAAGCGCGTCAGCCGCCCGGGCCGCGCGACCGTTCGGCCGGAACCGCGGCCAGGCTCTCGCGGATGAAGCCGACCAGCGGTTCGACCAGCGCCGAGCGCCCCTCGGCATCGCCGAAGACGCACATCTCGGCGGTGCCGCAGGCCGGCAGGCCGGGCAGGTCCTCGAGCCCCGGTGGCAGGCCCGACCGGCCGAGCACGGTGGCCGCGAAGCCCGCCTGCGCCGCCGCCGCCACGCCGAGCAGCGAGGGCGATGTGTACAGGACCTCGAAGGCGATCCCGGCGCGGGCCAGGGCGGCCAGAGCGCGATCGCGGAACATGCAGCCCTGCGGCAGCATGGCGACCGGCAGGGCGCGGTCCGTGGGCGGCGTCCAGCCGGGGGCGGCGACCCAGATGATGGTCTCGGTGAAGATGGGGCGGCCCTCGGTCTCGCCGTCGCGCCGCTTGCCCAGCACCAGGTCGAGCGCGCCATCGGCCATGGCCGCGCGCAATTCGTGGCTGCGACCCACTTCGACTTCCAGGCGCACATCCGGATAGGTCTGCGCGAAGCGCGCCAGAACGGGGGCCAGGTTGCGCGGGATGAAGTGGTCCGCGACACCCAGGCGCAGGCGGCCGGCCACGGGTGGTGCAACCATGCGGCGCACCGCCTCGTCGTTCAGCGCCAGGATGCGGCGTGCGTATGCGAGCAGCGTCTCGCCCTCGCGCGTCAGCGCCACGCCGCGGCCGCCGCGGTCGAGCACGCGCTTGCCCAGGATCTCCTCGAGCCGCTTCACCTTCAGGCTGATGGCCGATTGCGTCAGGCCGAGCGCATTGCCCGCGGCGGTGAATCCACCGCGCTCGGCGACCGTGACGAAGCCGCGCAACAGGTCGAGGTCGAGGTCGGGGACGCGCATCGCATGAGGAACCATCATGCGCCCGGGCGCGTCAATGACGCGCGCCAATGAAAAGGCCGGATCCCCGTGGGGACCCGGCCCTGTCGCGAGGATCAGATTTCCTCGTCGCCGCCCCAGTCGCCGCCGCCGTCATCGGCGCCCCAGGCGTCCTGCGGCTCGGCCGCGGCGTCCTGGTAGCCGCCACCGGCGGGCGCCGCGTCGTCGGCACCCCAGCCGCCGGCCGCGCCCGGGTCGCTCACCGGGGCGGCATCCGCGCCGAGGCCCGCGGCCTGCGCCGCGCCGCCGCCGAGCGCACCCATCAGCATGTTGCCCAGCAGCATGCCGCCCGCGACACCCGCCGCGGCCGCCGCCGCCGTGCCCAGGAAGCCCATGCCGCCGCGCGACTGCTGCTGCAGCGCCTGCGGGTTGTACCCAGGCGGAAACTGCGGCTGCGGGCGGGGCGGCATGGCGGGCGGCATCGGCGCGTTGGAACGCCCGCCGAACAGCCCGCCGAACATGCCACCGCCGCCGGCCTGGGCGGCCTGCGCCTGGCCCTGGCGGCGGGCGTTCTCGACTTCCCATTCCAGCTGCTGGATGCGGTTGGTCGCCTCGATCAGCGCCGCTTCCTGCACGAAGGCGGATTGGGTGATGCGGTAGCGCGCCTCGGGCAGGCGGGCGAACAGGTCGTTGATCAGCCGGTCTGCCTCCGGGTCGACCGGCGGCAGGGTCGGCACGCGCGCCGGGCCGGTGGCGCCCCAGGGGCCGCTCGGCGCCTGCGCGATCGGCGCGGCGCCGCTCATCCGCTCCACGAAGGCGGTGATGATCCGCCGTTCCTCGTCCGTCATTCGCTTCATCCTCTCCCGACATGTCCGGGGCGCCGCCTGTTGTCGGCCCGCTGTCCCGTCGCGGCGCGAAATGGCCCGCGGGTGGGCCGGTTTCAAGGCGGCGGCGTGTTACGGTCCGACGTGCCCGGGCAGCCCCAGCCGCCGCCATTCGATCACCGGGCACCGGTCCATCACCACCATCAGCCCCGCCGCGCGGGCGCGCGCCGCCGCCGCCTGGTCGATCACGCCGAGCTGCAGCCAGACCGAGCGCGCACGCAGGCGGATCGCCTCGTCCACCACCGCGCCGGCCTCGGCGCTACGGCGGAAGATGTCCACCATGTCGAGCGGCGCGGCGTCGTCGAGCGACGCGACCGCCGCGATGCCTTGGATTGGCCGGCCCGCCAGCGCCGGGTTCACCGGCACCGCGTCGTAGCCGCGCGCGCGCAGGAAGGCGAAGACGCCGTGGCTCGGCCGGTCTGGCCGGTCGGAGGCGCCGACCACGGCGATCCGGCGGGTGGTCAGCAGCAGGTCGCGGATGGCGGCGTCGTCCAACGCCATCAGAATTCCTCCAGCAGCCGTCCGCAGCCTTCCACCTTGTCCATGATCCCGTTCGCCCGCAGCGCGTGCCAGTAGGTGGCGGTATTGATGGCGATGACCGGCTTGCCGAGCCAGAGTTCCGCCATCGCCGCGAGCCTCACCATCGACAGGTTGGTGCCGACCTGGATGATCGCATCCACGTCGTCGCCGTCGATCTTCTTGATCGCATCGACGCATTGGCGCGGCGTGATCTGCGCGATGCCGGTCCAGGACCGCGCCTGCAGCGCGATGTCGCGCACCACGGTGAATCCCATGTCCCCGAAATACCGCGCGACCTCGGTATTCATCGCCGGCCAGTATGGCGAGAGCACCGCGAGCCGCTTCACCCCGCCATGCGCATTCAGCGCCGCCGTGCAGGAATGGCTGCCGACCGAGATGTCGAGCCCCGACACCTCCTTCACCTGCGTGATGAAGCGATCCGCCCCGCGCGCGCCGTCGAAGAAGGTCACCGCCGACATGCCCATGACCAGGTAGTCGGGGTTGCAGGTCATGACGGACCGTACGGCGTCGAGCGTATTGGCGCCGATCAGCTCCGCACCGGCGCGGAAGGTCTCGTTCGACACGGCATCGGCATTGGGCGTGTAGATGCGGCTGTAGTGGTTGGTCACGCCGGCCGGGCGCATCATGTCGAAATCCGGCTGCACGACCGTGTTGGTCGATGGGCCCATCACCCCGAACAGCTTCCGCCAGCCCAGCACGTCCCTGACCATCGCCGCGTCTCCTGCCTAAGTCGCGCCGGAAGCCTGCCACAGGCGCGCGGGCGCGCCAGCCCTTGCCGGCACGCGCCATGCGGCCGGCATGCGCGATGCGGCCGGCATGCGCGATGCTAGAGCACGCCAGCGCTGGCTCCGCTCGCCTGGGCTCGCGGCTTCGCCTGTAGCCTTTTGGTTTCGCGAGCACCTTCACCCGAGCGGACGATTTCATCCGGTCGGGATGTGCTCTAGGCATGGGCTGCACAGCCCCCGGACGGAGCCTGCCATGACCCCCACGCGACGTACCCTGCTGGCAGCGGCACCCCTGCTGGCCGCACCGGCCGCGCTGCGCGCGCAGGGCACCTGGCCCGACCGGCCGGTGCGCTGGGTCAATCCCGGGCCGGCCGGCGGGGCGGGGGACGTGTTGTCGCGCCTGGTGGGGGACCGTGTCTCGGCGCGCATCGGCCAGCCGGTGGTGGTCGAGAACCGGCCCGGCGCGGGCACGAATATCGGCATGACGGCGGTCGCGCGCGCCGCGCCCGACGGCTACACGCTGGGCCTGGCGTCGATCGCTTCCCACGCGGCGAACAAGTGGCTCTATGCCAACATGCCCTTCGATGCGCAGCGCGATTTCGCCGCCATCGGGCTGATCGCGCTGGTGCCCAACATCGTGGTGGTGCCGCCCTCCATCCCGCCGCGGGACCTGCAGGGCTTCATCGCCTGGGCCAAGGGGCTGGGGCGGCCGCTGAACTTCGGGTCGGTGGGCATCGGGTCCTCGCAGCACCTGGCGGCAGCGCAGTTCGGCCAGATCACCGGCATCGAGATCATCCACGCGCCCTACAACCAGGCCGGGCAGATGAACACCGACCTGATCGAGGGGCGACTCGACGTGCTGTTCCAGTCGATCTCGGCGGTCAGCGGCATGGCGCAGGCCGGGCGGATGCGCCCGATCGCGGTGAGCGGGCCCGAGCGCGTGCCCGCCTTCCCGGAGCTGCCGACCATGCGCGAACAGGGCGTGGACGTGACGACCACCGGCTGGTTCGGCCTGGCCACGCCGGCCGGGGTGCCCGAACCCATCCTGGCGCGGCTGGATGAAGCGCTTGCGGCTGCGCTGGCCGAGCCCGAACTCCAGGCGCGCATCGTGGCTGGCGGATCCTTGCCGCGCGTGATGCGCCGCGCGGAATTCGCGCAATGGATGGCAAGCGAGAGCGAGCGCGTCGGCGCCATCGTGCGCGCGACGGGCGCGCGGGTGGATTGATCAGCTCGCCATCGCGCGCCGCAGCGCGAGGCCGACGGGCACCATCCCGGGGATCACCTCGCGCGTGAACAGCGCGAGCGTATCGAGGAAGCGCCGCAGGCCGGCGGGCTCCGGCGGCGGCGCGCCGAGGCACGCGATCAGCGCCGGCGCTTCGTCCTCGGCGGCCGCGACGGCGGCATCGCGCGTCCGCGCCAGAGCGCCATCCGCGAACAGCGGCGCGAGCGCGTCGGGCAGGGCGCCCAGCACCGCTGGCCAATGCGCGAGGTGCAGATACAGGCTCGGCATCACCGCCGGATCGGACAGCCCATGGCGCGCAGCCAGCGCACGAGCCGCATCCGCCAGCGCCGGCGGCAGCGCGTCGAGGCGCGGCAGCGGCGGCGGGGCGGGCAGCGGGGCACCGATCGGCGCCGGAGCGGCCGCGCGGCCCGGCGCCAGGCCGCCCGCGCGCAGACGCACCGCGGTCAGCACAGCAAGGTTGGTGAGGTTGCCGCGATTGTAGGTCTCGACCAGCGCGGCCACGCCGGGCGGCGCGTGCAGCGGCGGCAACGCGGGCAGCGCGAGCGCCGCGGCGATGCGGTCCCGCCCGCCTGCCGCCGCACCCGAAGCGAGCGCCGGGCGCGCCTGCGCCCAGAGCCAGTCGAGCACGCCCGGCAGCGCGGCCGCATGGCGCCAGATCAGGTTGACCTGCGGCACGCCGGTCGCGTCGCGCAGGGCGGCATAGGTCGCCGCGACGACGGGCGGCGCTTCCGATTCGCGCAGTTCGGGCAGGCTCACCGCGGTGCGGTCCAGGCCGCTTCCAGCTCGGCGCGCGTCAGCAGGTCGGCGTATTTCTGGCCCATGTCGAACAGGTTCGCCTCGTGTGGGCCGATCGCGCGGTCGCCGACGCAATCCGTCACGCAGATGGTGCGGAAGTTCGACTGCAGCGCATCCACCACGGTGGCGCGCACGCAGCCCGATGTGGTGCAGCCCGCCACCGCGACCGTGTCGACACGCCGGAAGGCCAGCCAGCCGGCCAAGTTGGTGTCGAAGAAGGCGGATGCGCCCTGCTTGCGGATGATGAGTTCGCCTGGCGCCGCTGCCAGTTCGGGCACGATCTGCGACAGCGGTGAGGTCTCGGTCAGCTTGCGCAGGGATGGCGCCTTCAGGGTGAAGACGCCGGCATCCGACCCGTCCTCGGCATAGACCACGCGGGTATGCGCGACCGGCCAGCCGTGCCGGCGCGCAAACGCCAGCAGGCGCACCGTCTGTTCGATCGCGGGGGCGATGTTGCCGCCGCCGAAGTGATCG
Source organism: Roseomonas fluvialis (assembly GCF_022846615.1). Lineage (NCBI taxonomy): Bacteria > Pseudomonadati > Pseudomonadota > Alphaproteobacteria > Acetobacterales > Roseomonadaceae > Roseomonas > Roseomonas fluvialis. Next base: position 3,996,203 of record NZ_AP025637.1, on the reverse strand, counting down.
GGATCGGCGAAGCCCACCACGAAATCGACGATGACGAGGGCAGGCGCCTGGCCGAGGCCGGCACGGTTGCCCATGCCCTGGCGGTGGTAGATGTCGGCCTCGGGGTGTCCGCTCATTTCTTTCCTTTGTCCCTCAAACGCCGGGCGCCGGCATCCGCCGGCTTGGCTTCGCGCCACGCGCTGGTGCGCTGGCGGCGACTGGCGGGTTGGGCGCGGTCGCGCTTTGCGCTCCCGGATCGCGCCTGCGCGTAATCCGAAACGCGGCGCGGCGCTGCCGTTTGGCAGGTGCTGTTGCCGATGGCTTGGTGCGCGCCGCGTGCGGGGGCCGTCACGCCACCTGCTCCAGGTCGCGCAGCGACTGGATCATCGAACTGCGCAGCAGGAAGGCGCGGTGCTTCGCGGGGTCCGCGGCGGTGGCGCGCAAGTCGTCGTGGTAGGTGGCGCGCACCTGCGGGTCGCGCTGGTTCAGGATCTGGCGGTTGCGCAGCGTGGTCGCCTGCACCGTCTCGAGCGCCACCTTGCGGCGCTGGCGCCCATAGCGGTCGAGCAGCGACGCATCCGCGCCGCGCCAGACCTCGCTGAGCTTCTCGGCCAGGTTGAAGGCGTCGTGCACGCCCCCATTCATGCCCATGCCGCCGAGCGGGTTGTTGATGTGCGCGGCGTCGCCCACCAGGAAGCAGCGGCCGCGGCCGTAGGTCTCGGCGACACGTTCATGCACGCGATAGGCGGTGCGGTGGCGCAGCTCGTAGCCCGCGGGGTTGGGCACCACCGCCTGCAGCCGTTGCTCGATGCGCGCCGGGTCCATCATGCGCGCCTCGGGCTCCGACGGGTCGGTCGGGAACAGCACGCGCCACAGGGATGCGGTGCGCAGCAGCACGAACCATTCCTCGGGATCGGAGATGTAGGCGATGTTGGTCAGGTCATCGATCGCGTCGTGGAAGGCGAAGGTCGTGGACAGCGTCAGGAAGATCTCGGGGATGGTCTCTCCCTCGAAGCCGATGCCGAGCGACTTGCGCACGGCGGAAGACGCGCCATCCGCCCCCACCAGCCAGCGCCCGCGCACCGGTTCGCGCGACCCGTCAGGACGCTCGATCGTGAGCGTCACGCCATCGGCGTCCTGCGCGACGTCGACCGCCTTCGCGTCGTAGATGAAGGTGGCGTCGGGGTTGGTCGCGAGCCGGTCGCGCAGCATGCGCGTCAGGCGCCACTGCTCGCATTGGAGGCGGTAGGGATGGCCCGTGTCGTCCTTCAGGTAGCCCAGGTCGAAGGTGGCGATCACGCTGGTCGCGCGGTCGCGGAACTGCCAGGTCGGGCACACCAGCCCCTGGTCGATCATCGCCTGCACCACGCCGAAGCGTTCCAGCATGTCGAGCGTGGGCGGATGGAAGGTCGATGCGCGCAAGTCGTCGGGGAGGTCGCGCGCCTGTTCGACGATGGTGACGGGGATGCCCTGGTCGGCCAGCACGGCGGCGGCGACCAGGCCCGAGGGCCCGGCACCGGCGATAAGAACGCGGTTGTTCATCATGGCCGCATTGCAGCGCGCAGCGGGCGCGGCGGCAAGGCGGCTTGATCGTGGCGGCAGCGGCGGCATCTATCGGGCATGGCCTTCACTCTGTTCGACCGTACACCCCGCGTCGCGCTCATCCGGCTGACCGGCCTCATTGCCGCGCGCCCTGACCCCTTCTCGGGCGGGCTCAGCGCCGCCGGGACCGGGCCGCTGTTCGACCGCGCCTTCGCCATCAAGCGCCTGGCGGCGGTGATCCTGGTGGTGAATTCGCCCGGCGGGTCGCCGGTGCAGTCATCATTGATCGCGGGGCAGATCCGGCGCCTTGCGGAGCGCAAGAAGGTGCCGGTCATCGCGGTGGCCGAGGATGCGGCGGCCTCCGGCGGCTACTGGATCGCCTGCGCGGCGGATGAGATCGTGGCGGATGCGGCATCGATCCTGGGCTCGATCGGCGTGATCAGCGCCGGCTTCGGCTTCGACCGGGCGATGGCGCGGCTGGGCGTGGAGCGGCGGCTGCGCACGGCGGGGGCAGAGAAGTCGTTCCTCGACCCGTTCCGGCCCGAACGCGCGGAGGATGCGGCGCGGCTGGACGACCTGCTCGGCAAGCTGCACGAGGAATTCAAGGGCTGGGTGCGCGCACGGCGCGGCGCGAGGTTCACCGCGCCGGAGGAGACGCTGTTCAGCGGCCGCTTCTGGACGGGGCGCGAGGCGGTGGCGCTCGGGCTCGCCGATTCGCTCGGCGACGCGGAGGGTGAGGCAAAGCGCCGCTTCGGGGAGAAGGCGCGGATCATCCGCCTCGGAGCGCGGCGCCGGCCCTTTCCGTGGCGGCTGCTTCCCGGCGCGCGCGAGGGTGTCGATGCGATCGCCGCCGCGGCGGAGGAACGCGCGGCCTGGGCGCGGCTGGGCCTATAGCCCGGCCACGCCCGGCCCCATCGTGGCGAACAGCCGCGCCAGCATCCGCGTGCGCGGCACCAGGCAGCGCAGTTCGATGTATTCCTCGCGCGTATGCGGACCGCCGCCGATCACGCCGAGGCCATCCAGCGTCGGCACGCCGAGCGCGCCGGTGAAGTTGCCATCCGACCCGCCGCCGGCGACGCGTTCGCCCGCCGAGGGCAGGCCGCACTCCGCGGCAAGCGCCGCCGCGTGGTCATACAGCGCCTGGATCGCCGGCGACTTCACGAAAGGCGGGCGGCCGAGGCCGGGGGTGATCTCCGTCCGCACATCGGCGTCGTGCTGTGGCAAGGCGTGGATGGCGGCGCGCAGTTCGGCGTCCTCGACCGCCGTGGGCACCAGCGCGTAGCAGATCGCGCTGCATTCGGCGGGAACCATGTTCTCATGCGTGCCGCCGTGGATGATGCCGATGTTCACATAGAAGTTGCGGGGATGATCGGTCAGCGCTTCCAGCGCCAGGATGTGATGTGCCATCTCGCGCACCGCGGAGCGGCCCGCGGCGTGGTAGGCGCCGGCATGGGCGGGCCGGCCGATCGTGCGAATGTGCCAGCGCGCGATGCCATGGCGTGCGACGGTGAACCGGCCGCCGTCGCCCGAAGGTTCCACCACCAGGACCGCGCGGTGGCGCAGCGCCTCTGCCTCGATCGCCGCGCGCGAGGAGGGGCTGCCGACTTCCTCGTCCGGAATCATCATGACGCTGACCGGCAGGCGCGGGCGGCGGCCGGTCGCGTGCAGGTGCTGCAGCGCCGCGACCGCCATCGCGTTGCCGCCCTTCATGTCGTAGATGCCCGGGCCATAGGCGCGGTCGTCCTCGCGCCGGAAACCGAAGGACCCGCGCTGGTGCACCGTGTCCATGTGGCCGAGCAGCAGCAGGCCGGGGCCATTCACCTCGCCCGGCACGCGGCCGATGAGGATGTCGCCGAAGCCGTCGCGGCCGGGGGTGCGTTCGATGGTGGCGCCGAAGGAACGCAGCAAGGCTTCCGCGTGATCGGCGACGCGGTTGACGCCGGCGGCGTCGTTGGTGGGGCTTTCGATCTCGACCCAGGCGCGCACGGCATCGAGCAGCGCGTCGGTGGTCAACTCACGCATCGGCGGCGACCTGCGCGATCCAGTCGGCCAGGTTGTAGTGCATGGTAACGCGCGCGATCCGTCCGTCGCGGATGGCATAGAAGGCGCCAGCGGGCAGGGCGTAGCGCTGGCCGCGCGCCTCCGGCAGGCCCGCGTCGGTCGCGATGTATTCGCCATGCACGGTGAATTCCGCCGCGGCGCGCGTGCCGGTGGCGTCGGCCATCACCACGATATCCGCCAGGTGTTCGCGGTAGCAGCGGTCCATGCGCGCCATGAAGCCGGCAAAGGCATCGCGGCCGACCTCGCGCCCGCCCTGGTTGACGTCATGCGCCACGTCCTCGGCCAGCAGGGACAGCATGGCCGGGCGGTCGCCGCGGTTGAAGGCATCGAGGTAGGCGCGGATCAGGGCGGCGGCGGTGTCCAAGGCGGTTTCCTTGCCCGATGGGGGTCTGCCGCCTATACGTGCCGCGCAAATCCGCGCAGCACCACCCCGGACCGCCCATGCCGCAGAAGCCCCCGAGCTTCCAGGACATCATCCTGCGCCTGCACCGCTTCTGGTCGGAGCGCGGCTGCGTCATCCTCCAGCCCTACGACATGGAGGTGGGCGCGGGCACCTTCCATCCTGCGACCACGCTGCGCGCACTCGGCCCCAAGCCGTGGAAGGCGGCCTATGTGCAGCCTTCGCGCCGGCCCTCGGATGGCCGCTATGGCGAAAACCCGAACCGGCTGCAGCACTACTACCAGTACCAGGTGATCCTGAAGCCCTCGCCGCCCGACCCGCAGGCGCTGCTGATCGAAAGCTACCGCGCGCTGGGCATCGACCCCGGCCTGCACGACATCCGCTTCGTCGAGGATGACTGGGAAAGCCCGACGCTGGGGGCGTGGGGCCTCGGCTGGGAAGTGTGGTGTGACGGGATGGAGGTGACGCAGTTCACCTATTTCCAGCAGGTCGGCGGTATCGCCTGCGAGAAGCCGAGCGCCGAACTGACCTACGGGCTCGAGCGCCTGGCGATGTACATCCAGGGCGTGGAGAACGTCTACGACCTGGCCTTCAACGACGACGGCGTGAAATACGGCGAGGTCTTCCTGCGCGCCGAGAAGGAATACAGCGCGCACAACTTCGAACACGCCGACGTTGCCATGCTGTTCCGCCACTTCGAGGATGCGGAGCGTGAATGCGCCGCGCTGCTGGAACAGAAGCTGGCGCTGCCGGCCTATGACCAGTGCATCAAGGCATCGCACCGCTTCAACCTGCTGGATGCCCGTGGCGCCATCAGCGTGACGGAGCGGCAAGCGTATATCGGCCGGGTGCGCGACCTGGCGAAGGGCTGCTGCGAGGCGTGGCTGGCCGGCGAGGCCGCGTGACCTTGCGCTGGGGTCGAATTCTACCATATGACGGCAGCGTTCTACCATGAGGCTGCCATGGGCCAGTTGAACATCAAGGACGACGTGGTGATCGCCGAGGCGAAGGAGCTGGCGTTGCTGCTCGGCACCTCCGCCACCGGTGCTGTTCGCGAGGCGGTGCATGAACGCCTGGCGCGGGAGAAGGCGGCGCGCGATGAGCGCAAGCAACGCATGTTCGAGGAGATCATGGCGATCGCCGAGCGGTCCTCGAAGCTGTTTCCGCCCGGCACGACGAGCGACCACAGTGACCTCTACGACGAGAATGGCCTGCCCCGTTGATACTGGACACCTCTGCCCTGATGGCCATCCTTCAGAAGGAGGCCGAGGCTCCGGCCTTCGGCGAGGCGGCGGCGAAGGCTGAGACCATCGCCATCGCGGCGCCGACCCTCGTCGAGCTCGGCATCGTCGCGGAGGGACTTGCCGGCGAGGTCGTACGCCCGCGCATCGATCAGCTTCTTGAGTCGATGCGTGTCGAGATCGTGCCGTTCACCGCTGAACACGCCGCGCTCGCGCGCGACGCCTGGCGCCGCTACGGCAAGGGGCGGCACCCGGCGGGGTTGAACCTCGGCGACTGCTTCGCCTATGCGCTGGCGGTCGCGCGCGACGAACCCCTGTTGTTCAAGGGCGATGACTTCGCCCGCACCGATGTGAAGGCGGCGATCTAGTGCCTGAACTGCTGATCGAACTGTTCTGCGAGGAAATCCCGGCGCGCATGCAGGCGCGCGCTGCGGAGGATTTTTCGCGGGTGTTCGGCGAACGCTGCGCCGCGTTGGTCGAGGCGCCGCCGCTGACCTTCCATGGGCCGCGGCGGATCGGGCTATCGGCACTGTTGCGCGCGTCAGTCGATAGGCCCGGCAAGGAGGAACGCGGCCCGCGCGTGGGCGCACCCGATTCGGCACTGGAGGGCTTCCTGCGCAAGCACGGCGCGGCGCGCGAGGCGCTGGTGCAGGACGGCGCCTTCTGGGTGCTGCGCAAGCCCGGCGAGACGGTCGAGGCGCGCGCGCTGGTCGCGGCTGCGCTGCCGGCCATGATCCGCGGCTTTCCCTGGCCGAAGTCGATGCGCTGGGGCGGAACGTCGTCCATGACCTGGGTGCGGCCGCTCAAGCGCGTGGTCTGCGTGCTCGACGGGGCGGTGGTGCCGTTCGACCTGCGCGCCGGCGACGATGACGGCCATGGCCTGGTGTCGGGCAACGAGACCGAGGGCCACCGCGTGATGGCGCCGGGCGCCTTCGCCGTGCGCGGGCTGACCGACTACCAGGAGGGGCTGCGCGAACGCCGCGTGGTGCTGGATGCGGCCGAGCGTGCGCGGCTGATCCGCGAGGGGATTACTGAGCTGGCGTGGGCGGAGGGGCTGGTCATGGTTCCCGACGATGCCTTGGTGGCCGAGGTCGCGGGCTTGGTCGAATGGCCCATCCCGCTTCTCGGCAGCATTGATGCCGACTTCATGGATTTGCCGGTCGAGGTCATGCGGACCACCATGCGCGTGAACCAACGCTATTTCGCGCTGCGCTACGCTGATGGTTCCCCGATTTCCTCTCCTGAACCCGACCCCGTTCGCGGCAGCGCCGCGCCGCGCTTCGCTCTGGTCGCGAACATCGCCGCACCCGATGGCGGCGCGGCGATCGTGGCGGGCAATGAGCGCGTCCTGCGTGCGCGGCTGTCGGATGCGCGGTTCTTCTGGGACCTCGACCGCAAGCAGTCACTGGAATCCTTCCTGCCGAAGCTGGACAGCGTGGTGTTCCACGCGAAGCTCGGGACGCAGGGGCAGCGCGTGGCGCGGCTGGAACGGCTGGCGCGGGTGATCGCGGGGCGGCTCTGGCCGGATGACGCGGCCGTGGCCGACGACGCGGCGCGGGCGGCGAAGTTGGCGAAGGCGGATCTGGCCTCCGGAATGGTGGGCGAGTTCCCGGAATTGCAGGGCGTGATGGGGCGTTACTACGCGCTGGCGCAGGGCGAGGCGCCGCGGGTGGCGGAGGCGATCGGCGCGCATTACCGGCCGGCGGGGCCTGGCGATGACGTGCCGGGCGAGCCGGTGGCGATCGCGGTGGCGCTGGCGGACAAGATCGACCAGTTGGCCGGGTTCTTCGGCGTCGGCGAGAGGCCGACCGGCAGCGGCGATCCCTTCGCGCTACGCCGGGCCGCGCTCGGCATCATCCGCATCCTGCGCGAGAACGGCCTGCGGCTCGGCCTGCATGGTGTGCTCGAGCAGGCACTGGCGGGTTACGTCGAACAGTGGCGCGGATCGCCTTGGCTGGCCGGTGAACCGAAGCAGGTTGCGCCGCTGCTCCATAGCGCTGCCATCCGGCAGGAACTGCTGGACGGCGCTGCCCGCCTGGAAGGCGAGGGGCTCTCGCCGCAGGAGCGCGTCCTGGTGCGCCTGATGGACTTCGCGAGCGTCACGGACCTGCGTGAGCGCGGCGTGGCGATCTATCTGGTGCCCCAGACCGGGGCCGCGGGGGAACTCACGCGCATCTTCCGCACGACCGACGCGGTCGTGCTTCCCGAAGCGGCCGTGCTCGCGCGCGACCTGCTGGATTTCATCGCGGACCGCCTGCGCGTCCAGCTCCGCGCCGAGGGCACCCGCCACGACGTCGTGACCGCCGTGCTCGGCGCCACCCCGGACGACGACCTCAATCGCCTGCTTCGCCGTGCCGATTCCGTGCGCGCCTTCGTGGAATCCGACGCCGGCGCCAATCTGCTCGCCGCCTACAAGCGGGCCGCCAACATCCTCCGCATCGAGGAAAAGCGCGACGGCCATGCCTTCGACACCGGCTACGAGCACCACCTGCTCAAGGCCGAAGCCGAACAGGCGCTCGCCGCCGCCCTCGAAGCCGCCGCGGCGCGCATCGACCTCGACCTCTCGGCCGAGGACTTCGAACGCGCCATGGACGCGATGGCCACGCTCCGCGCCCCTGTTGACGCTTTCTTTGACAAGGTCATCGTGAATGACCCGGCGCCGGAACTCCGCCGCAATCGCCTGAAACTACTCGCCCGGCTCCGCGTCACCATGGACGCGGTCGCCGATTTCTCGAAGATCGAAGCCTGAGCGGGAGCACCCGATGACGCAGTGGGTCTACAGTTTCGGTGCCGGCCACAACGAAGGCCGCGCGGAGATGCGCAACCTGCTCGGCGGCAAGGGGGCGAACCTGGCCGAGATGGCCTCCATCGGCCTGCCCGTGCCGCCCGGCTTCACCATCACGACCGAGGTCTGCACCGCCTACTACGCGAACGGCGAACGCTACCCGGATGACCTCGACGGTCAGGTCCGTGCCGGCCTGGCGCGCATCGAGGCCGCGGTGGGCAACACCTTCGGCGACCACCACAAGCCACTGCTGGTCTCGGTGCGCTCCGGCGCTCGGGTCTCCATGCCGGGCATGATGGACACGGTGCTGAACCTCGGCCTGAACGACGCAACGGTGGAGGGCCTGGTCACGGCCTCGGGCGATGCGCGCTTCGCCTGGGACAGTTACCGCCGCTTCATCCAGATGTACGGTTCGGTCGTGCTCGGCGTCGATCATCACCGCTTCGAGGAAATCATCGAGCACATCAAGCTCGACACCGGCAAGAACGAGGACACAGAACTCTCCGCCGCCGAATGGCACCGCGTGGTGCATGGCTACAAGGAAATGGTCGCGGAAGTCACCGGCAAGCCCTTCCCGCAGGACCCCTGGGAACAGCTCTGGGGCGCCATCACCGCCGTGTTCGGCTCCTGGCAGAACCAGCGCGCCGTCACCTATCGCCGGCTGAACGACATCCCGGCCGAATGGGGCACGGCGGTGAACGTGCAGGCGATGGTGTTCGGCAACATGGGCGAGGATTGCGCCACCGGCGTCTGCTTTACGCGCGATCCCAGCACGGGCGAGAACATCTTCTACGGCGAATACCTGATCAATGCGCAGGGCGAGGACGTCGTCGCCGGCATCCGCACCCCGCAGCCCATGGCGCAGCTTAAGGCCAAGCCGGACGAACGCAGCATGGAAGTCGCCATGCCCGCCGCCTATGCCGAGCTGGTGAAGGTGCGCGCCACACTCGAACGCCACTACCGCGACATGCAGGACATCGAGTTCACGGTGCAGAGCAACAAGCTCTATATGCTGCAGACCCGCAACGGGAAGCGCACCGCGGCCGCCAGCCTCAAGATCGCCGTCGACATGGCGCGCGAAGGCCTGATCGACCACACCGAGGCGGTGAAGCGCGTAAACCCGGCCGCCCTCGACCAGCTGCTGCATCCCACGCTCGACCCCAAGGCGCCGCGCAAGGTGCTGGCCAAGGGCCTGCCGGCCTCGCCGGGTGCGGCCTCCGGCATCGTGGTGTTCTCCGCGGATGAGGCGGAGGCGCGTGCGCAGAAGGGCGAATCCGTCATCCTGGTGCGCATCGAGACGAGCCCCGAGGACATCCACGGCATGCATGCCGCCAAGGGCATCCTGACCACGCGCGGCGGCATGACCAGCCATGCGGCCGTGGTCGCGCGCGGCATGGGCCGGCCCTGCGTGGCCGGCTGCGGCGGCGTGTCGGTGGACTACAACAACCAGGTGCTGTCGTCGGGCGGCATCCAGGTGCGCGGCGGCGAATTGCTGACCATCGACGGCGGCACCGGCGAGGTCTTCGTCGGCCCCGTCGCCATGATCGAACCGCAGCTGTCGGGCGATTTCGCGACCCTGATGGAGTGGGCCGACCAGATGCGCCGCATGAAGGTGCGCGCCAATGCCGAGACGCCGCTCGATGCCGAGACAGCGCGCAAGTTCGGCGCCGAGGGTATCGGCCTGTGCCGCACCGAGCACATGTTCTTCGACCCTGCGCGCATCGGCGCCGTGCGTCAGATGATCCTGGCCGAGACGGAACAGGGCCGCCGCGCCGCACTCGCGCGCCTGCTGCCCTTCCAGCGACAGGACTTCATCGACCTGTTCGGCATCATGGCCGGGCTGCCGGTGACCATCCGCCTGCTCGACCCGCCGCTGCACGAATTCCTGCCGCACACCGAATTCGAGATCGCCGAGGTCGCGACCTCACTCGGCGCGAACGTGGACGACATGCGCCGGCGTGCGCAGGACCTGTCGGAAGCGAACCCGATGCTGGGCCATCGCGGCTGCCGGCTGGGCATTTCCTACCCCGAAATCTACGAGATGCAGGCTCGCGCGATCTTCGAGGCCGCCTGCGCCATCGGCCGCGACACCCACAAGCCGCCGCATCCCGAGATCATGATCCCGCTGGTCGCCACGCGCCGCGAACTCGAGATTACGCGCGCGCAGATCGATCGCGTCGCGCAGGAGGTCTTCGCCGAGATCGGCTACCACGTGGACTACAGCGTCGGCACCATGATCGAATTGCCGCGCGCCTGCCTCACCGCCGATGCCATTGCGGAATCCGCCGACTTCTTCTCCTTCGGCACCAACGACCTGACGCAGACCACCTTCGGCCTGTCGCGCGACGATGCCGGCAAGTTCCTGCCGCTCTACATCGAGAAGGGCATCTTCCCGAAGGACCCCTTCGTGTCGATCGACCCCGACGGCGTGGGTGCGCTGGTGCGCATCGCGGCCGAGAAGGGCCGCGGCGTGAAGGCCGACATCAAGCTCGGCATCTGCGGCGAGCACGGTGGTGATCCGTCGTCGATCACATTCTGCGAGAGCGTGGGTCTCGACTACGTGTCTTGCTCGCCCTACCGCGTGCCGGTGGCGCGCCTGGCGGCGGCGCAGGCAGCGCTTGCGGCCGGCGGGGGTGTCGACCGCACCGCCTGACGCGGCACGACGTGGCTGGCGGGGGCTACTGGCCCGCCGGCTGCAGCAGCGACAGCTGCCGGTCGGAATTGGCCTGCCAGTCGGTCAGCGGGATCGCGTAGTCCCCGGTGAAGCAGGCGTCGCAGAAATGCGGCGCAGCCGGGTCGCGCGCCTGCTGGCCGAGCGCGCGGTACAGCCCATCGAGCGAGATGAAGGCCAGGGAGTCCACGCCGATGATGCGCGCCATCTCCGTGAGGTCGTGCTTGGCCGCCATCAGTTCCGACCGCTCGGGCGTATCGATGCCGTAGTAGCAGGAATGCGTGGTGGGCGGCGACGAGATGCGCATGTGCACCTCCTTCGCCCCTGCCTGGCGGACCATCTCGACGATCTTGCGCGACGTGGTGCCGCGCACGATCGAATCATCCACCAGGATGACGCGCTTGCCTTCCAGGATCGGCTTGTTCGCCGAATGCTTCAGCTTCACGCCCAGATGGCGGATCTGGTCGGTGGGTTCGATGAAGGTACGGCCCACATAGTGGTTGCGGATGATGCCCAGTTCGAACGGGATGCCCGCTTCCATCGCGTAGCCCATGGCCGCCGGCACGCCGGAATCGGGCACCGGCACGACCACGTCGGCCGCCACGCCGGATTCGCGCGCCAGCTCGGCGCCGATGCGCTTGCGGGTGTCGTAGACGGGCGTGCCCTCCATCACGGAATCGGGCCGCGCGAAATAGATGTATTCGAAGATGCAGAAGCGCCCGGGCTGGCGCCCGAAGGGCTTCACCGACCGCACGCCCTCGTCGTTGATGATCACGACCTCGCCGGCCTCGATGTCGCGCACGAATTCGGCGCTCACGATGTCGAGCGCGCAGGTCTCGCTCGCCAGCACCCAGCCGCCATTGGCCAGCCGCCCCAGCACCAGCGGGCGCACGCCCAGCGGATCCCGCGCGCCGATCAGGGCGCCGTTGTGCAGCGCGACCAGGCTGTAGGCGCCCTGCACCTGCTTCAGCGCGTCGATCAGCCGGTCGAGCACAGTAGAATACAGGCTGATCGCGATCAGGTGGATGAACACCTCGGAATCCGTGGTGCTCTGGAACAGGCAGCCGCGGCGCACCAGGGCCCGCTTGAGCACATGCGAATTGGTCAGGTTGCCGTTATGCGCCACTGCGAAGCCGCCGAATTCGAAGTCGGCATACAGCGGCTGCACGTTGCGCAGCGCCGTCTCCCCGGTGGTGGCGTAGCGGTTGTGGCCCACGGCCGCACCGCCGCGCAGGGATGCGATGACCTTCGCCTCGCCGAAATTGTCGCCGACCAGCCCCAGGCCCTTATGCGCGTGGAACAGCCCCTTCTCGTCCAGCGTGACGATGCCGGCGGCTTCCTGCCCGCGATGCTGCAATGCATGCAGGCCGAGCGCCGTCAGCGCGGCGGCATCCCCCCCGTTCCACACGCCGAAGACTCCACATTCCTCATGCGGCTTGTCGTCATCGAGGTCGAAGGGGGCGGTCATGCTGGACCTCAATTGCGGCTGCGGGCGGGGGGACGTAGCAGCTCATCCACGGTGGGTCCGCCCGGGCCCGGCGGGGCAACCAGGCGGGGGCGATAGGCTTCGGGCACGCGTTCGACGACCTGGCGCGCGCCCTCCGCGACGAAGGGCAGGCTGCGGGCGTCCTTGACCGCCTGCGGCCAGGTAGCGGTCTCGGGCGCGAACAACCCAGCCATGATATAGGCAACCACGGCCAGCACCGCACCCCTTGCCGCGCCGAACAGCAGCCCGAGCACGCGATCGAGACCGCCCAGCGACGAATCCTGCACGCGGTCTGCGATCGCGTTGGTCAGCAGCTTGAGCAGCACCAGCACGACCAGGAAAACCGCCCCCGCGCCGACCGCATCGGCGATCCATTCGGTGTCGATCCAGCGGCTGGTATAGGGCAACAGGTACGGCCGCGCGAGGAAGGCGGCGGCCGCGGCCCCCACCCAGGCGCCCAGGCTCAGCACTTCCCGCACCAAACCGCGGAAATAGGCGACGGCGGCCGAAATCACGACCACGCCCGCCAGGACACCGTCTACCCAGGTCATGCCTGCCCTATAGCGGGGCCGTGGCGGGTCGTCACGGGGCCGGGCGGGCGCGCTTGACGGTCTTCTCCGCGAGGACCGCAACGACATCCGCCAGGTGACCGACCTCGGCCAGGACCATGCCTTCTGGCGGTGCGGGCGCCTTGCCGCCGCGCGCCACGCGCCGGGGCAGCGTGGCCTGGCCGAAGCCAAGCTTGGCGGCCTCGCGCAGGCGGGTTTCGGCCTGCGCAACCTGGCGGACCTCGCCCGACAGCCCGACCTCGCCGAAATAGACGCGCTCGGGGTCGGTCGGCCGGTCGGTCGCGGCCGAGACCAACGCCGCCGCCACCGCCAAATCCGCCGCCGGTTCGTTGATCCGCAGCCCGCCCGCGATGTTCAGGTACACGTCGTTCTGCCCCAGGCTCATCCCGCAGCGCGATTCCAGCACCGCCAGCAGCATCGACAGGCGCCCCGAATCCCACCCCACGACCTGCCGGCGCGGCGATCCGCCCGAACTGGGCGAGAGCAACGCCTGGATCTCGACCAGTACGGGCCGCGTGCCCTCGATGCCCGCGAAGACCGCGCTGCCCGCCACATTGCCGCGCCGTTCCGCCAGGAACAGTGCGGAAGGGTTGGCGACTTCCATCAGCCCGGTGCCGGTCATCTCGAAGACGCCGATCTCGTCGGTGGCGCCGAAGCGGTTCTTCACCGCGCGCAGGATGCGGAACTGGTGGCCGCGATCGCCTTCGAAATACAGAGTGGCATCGACCATGTGTTCCAGCACGCGGGGCCCGGCCAGCGTGCCTTCCTTGGTCACGTGCCCCACCAGCACGATGGCGAAGCCGCGCGCCTTGGCCAGGCGGATCAGCTCGGCGGCGCAGGCGCGCACCTGCGCCACCGTGCCCGGCGCGGAATCGAGCGCGTCCAGCCACACGGTCTGGATCGAATCGATCACCACCAGCGCGGCGTCGGTCTCGCCTTCCAGGCTCGCGACGATGTCGCGCAGCGCGGTGGCGGCGGCCAGCGCCATCGGGCTTTCGGTCAGGCCGAGCCGGCCGGCGCGCAGGCGGACCTGCTCGACCGCCTCCTCGCCGCTCACGTACAGCACGCGCCGTCCGGCGGCGGCCACCCGCGCGGCCGCCTGCAGCAGGATGGTGGATTTTCCGATGCCCGGATCCCCGCCGACCAGCACGGCCGAGGCCGCGACCAGACCGCCGCCCAGTACTCGGTCGAGTTCCGCGATGCCGGTCGGGATGCGCGGCGGCGGTGCCGAACTGCCCTTCAGCCCGACGAATTCCACTCGACGCCCGCCGCCCGCCTTGGCCGCGGGGCCGGGGCCGCGCGGGGCAGGAGCTTCCTCGGCCAGCGTGTTCCATTCGCCGCAGGCCTCGCAGCGGCCCTGCCATTTGGGGTGCGCCGCCCCGCAGGACTGGCAGACGAATCGGGTCTTGTCCTTGGCCATGACCTTCCAGGACCCGCCGGGGCGCCCCCCGTCAATCCTTTGTTGAGGCCGATGGGCCGAGAGTTGGGCCAGTGTCGGAGAAGCGCGCGATGCAGCGGAATCCAATCGCACGCCGCGCCCTGCTGGCCACGGCGGGGTTTTCCTGGGTCGGCGGCGCGCGGGCGGTCGAACCCATCCTGATCGGCGGCACCGGGACCGCCACCGGCCTGATGCGGCATCTCGCGGCCGCCCACGCCGCGCGCACCGGCGACGCGCTCAGGATCGTCCCGAGCCTGGGCAGCACCGGCGGGCTGCGTGCCCTCGCGGCGGGGCGGCTCGACATTGCCGTGACGCTGCGCGAACCGGGCCCGGAACACGCTGCCCTGCGCGCGCGTATGTTCGGCCGCACGCCGATCGTTCTCGCGACGCATCGCGCCACCCCGCCCGTCATGCTCACCGCCGCGCAGGCCGGGCGCCTGCTGGCCGGCGAGGACCGCGCCTGGCCGGATGGCGCGCCGGTGCGCCTGGTCCTGCGGCCACCAGCGGAACGCGAATGGTGGGTGCTGCGCGATGGCCCGCCGGAACTCGCGCGGGCCGCGGACGGGGGCGCGCGGCGCAGCGGGGCGCTGGTCGCAAATACCGCACAGGACAATGCGCACGCGCTCGGCGCGATCGAGGGCAGCCTCGGCATGATCTCGCTTGGCCAGATCTTTTCCGAGGGGCTCGACCTGCGGGTCGTCGGCCTCGATGGGCTGGTCCCCAGCCTTGGCAGCCTGCGAGCCGGCACCTGGCCCTATGGCGTGGTGGTCCACATCGTCGCGCAAGCCGCCCCGCGGCCCGATGCCAGGGCCTTCCTGGGCTTCCTCGCCTCGCGAGACGCCGCCGCGATCGCCGAGGGCTTCGGCTACGACCCCGCGGTGCAGGCGGCGTGAGCGACCGAACCGACATCGCGGGCATCCGCACGCGGCTGCATGGGGTCCTGCAGCACGGCTCGCGCATCATCGCGACGTTGCTCGCGCTGATGCCGCCGCTTCTGTATTTCGCGACCGCGCGCGCCACCATCGAATCCGAGATCGACCTCGAGGCACGCTTCATCGCCGGCATGGTCGGCGAGATCGCCGCGAGCAACCCGACCCATTGGACCTTCGAAGGCGTGCGGATCGAGCAGGCGCTGACCCGCGTCGTCGACGAAAGCGACCACGAATCGCGCCTGGTCCTCGCATCCGACGGCGAGGTGCTGGCCACCCAGGGGGCGAGGCCCCCCTGGCCGGTCCTGCGCGTCGACCACAGCATCGTCGCGCATGGCGAACGCGTGGGCGCGGTGGTGATCGTCAAATCGATCATGGACATCCTGCGTGAAGCGGTGCTGATCGGCGTGCTGAGCGCCTTCGCAATGGGCCTCGCCTACCTGCTGCTCGGGCGCGTGCCGCAGCGGCTGCTCGATTCCGCGATGCGCCAGGTGACGCACCTCGCGACGCACGACGTGCTGACCGGCCTGCCCAATCGCGGCGTCTTCATGGATCGGCTGCAGCTGGCGCTGGCAACGCTGCGGCGCGACGGCGGCGGCGCGGTCGCGCTGTTCTGCCTCGACCTCGATCGCTTCAAGGAGGTGAACGACACGCTCGGCCACGCGATGGGCGACGAACTGCTCCGCCAGGCGGCCGACCGGCTGCGGCGCGAACTTCGTGACACCGACACGCTGGTGCGGCTGGGCGGCGACGAATTCGCCATCATCCAGCCGCGGCTGA
The DNA here is from genome assembly GCF_022846615.1 of Roseomonas fluvialis. Taxonomy (NCBI): domain Bacteria; kingdom Pseudomonadati; phylum Pseudomonadota; class Alphaproteobacteria; order Acetobacterales; family Roseomonadaceae; genus Roseomonas; species Roseomonas fluvialis. The sequence continues at coordinate 3,980,322 of NZ_AP025637.1, read as the reverse complement.
ACCATCCGCATTCCGCCGAGGTGCTGGCCCAGCGCCTGATCGACGCCGTCGAGGAACCCTTCGACCTCGGCCGCCACCAGGTCCGCGTGGGCGTGAGCGTCGGCATCGCGCTCGCGCAGGGGCGCGGCCATCCCGAGGCCGAGGTCCTGCTCAGCGATGCCGATACCGCGCTCTATGCCGCCAAGCGCGATGGGCGCGGTACCTTCCGCTTCTTCGCCGAGGACATGAACGTCGCGCTGCGCCGGCGCCGCGCCATGGAGACCGACCTGCGCCAGGCGCTCGCGCGCGGGGAGTTCGAACTCTACTACCAGCCGCAGGTGAACCTGAGCACCGGCGCGCTGACCGGCGTGGAGGCACTGCTGCGCTGGAACCATCCGGAACGCGGCTTCGTGACGCCCGACAACTTCATCCCGCTGGCCGAGGAGATCGGCCTGCTGCCGCAGATCGGCGCCTGGGTGCTGCGCGAGGCCTGCGCCAATGCGCAGCGCTGGAAGGACATGACGATCGCGGTGAACGTGTCGGCCCACCAGATCCATGCCGGCGGCTTCGAGACGCTGGTGGCGCGTGCGCTGGCCGAAAGCGGCCTGCCGGCCAGCCGCCTCGAGATCGAGATCACCGAAGGCGTCCTGCTGACCCAGACTGAGGCGACCATCGGCACGCTGGAACAGATCCGCGCCCTTGGCGTGTCGATCGCCATGGACGATTTCGGCACCGGCTATTCCTCGCTCGGCTACCTGCAGCGATTCCGCTTCGACAAGCTCAAGATCGACCGGTCCTTCATCGCGAGCCTCGGTACCGACCCCTCCGCCTCGGCCATCGTCGATGCCGTGCTGGGCATCACGCGCGCGCTCGGCGTGCGCGCCAATGCCGAAGGGGTGGAGACCGAGGAGCAGGCGCGGATGCTGTGCGAGCGCGGCTGCAACGAAGCCCAGGGCTGGCTCTTTGGCCGCCCGGTGCCCGCCAGCCAGATCGACACGCTGCTCGCCGATCGCATCACGGCGGCTGCCGAGTAGCGCCGTCGAGCGACCGCTTGAGAATGCGCCCGCCGGCGCATGCTGCAGGCCCGCAGCGGGCCTTCTCAATCGGCCGCTCAGCGCGCCGCCAGATACCCGAACACGTCGCCCTGCGGGGCAATCCCCTCGACATGCCGGCGGTGCCACAGCGCGTGGAACAACAGGTGCCAGGCGGCGAAGGCCTCGCGCTTGCCCGCCGCGGCGCGGAACAGCGGCAGGATTCGGTCGGGCTTCGCGATCTCGGCCACGCCGGGCTGGGCCGCCACCAGCGGCGCCAGGCGATCCGCCGCTTCCGCGATCCAGGTGCCGACCGGCACGGTGAAGCCCTGCTTCTTGCGGAACGGCTCGCTGGCGGGGAAGTGCCGCGCCAGCCACTGCCGCAGGATCCACTTGCCCTGGCCGTTCTGCACCTTCAGTGCATCCGGCAGGCGGAAGGCCGCCGCCGCCACCCCGGCATCGAGGAAGGGCGTACGCCCTTCGACGCCATGCGCCATCAGGCAGCGATCGAGCTTGAGCAGCAGGTCGTTCGGCAGCCAGTCGGCCACGTCCAGCGCCTGCGCGGCCTGCAGGCGCGTGCGGCCGGGGGTTGCGGCTTCAGCCTCGGCGGCGGCGATGCCGTCGCGCCAGCCGCGCGGAGGGCTGCGCAGCACATCCAGCCGGTCGAAGGCGCCATGCGCGCGCATCGCCTTGCCGCCGCGCCACCAGGGGCGCATCGCGGACCGGTAGCGGCCATAGCCGCCGAAGATCTCGTCGCCGCCCTCGCCCGAGAGCACGACCTTCACGTCCTCCCGCGCGCGCCGCGCCAGGAACCAGGTCGGGATGATGGCGTAGTCCGCCGCCGGGTCGTCCATGGCGCCGACGATCTCTGGCAGGTGCTGCCAGACCATCTCGCGCGTCACATCCAGGGTCACGTGTCGTGCGCCGGCGGCCTTCGCGGCATGGGCGGCGGCGTCGCGCTCGTCCGCCGCGCCGGGCACGTCGAAGCCGGCGGTGAAGGCCTGCACCGGGCGTTCGTTGAGCCGCGCCATCATCGCCAGCACGGCGGCGGAATCCGTCCCACCCGACAGGAACATCCCGTAGGGCACGTCGGCGCGCTGGTGCAGGTCGACGCTCTGCTCGAGCGCCGCATCCAGCCGCGCCAGCGCCGCCTCGGCGCCGATGCTCTCCGGCCCGCCCTCGGGCAATGCCGCGCGGCGGCGGCGCTCCACCACGCTTCCGTCGGCGATCACCACCGTCTCGCCGGGCAGCAGGCGGCGGATGCCCTCGAAGATGGTCTCCGCGCCGGTGGTGAATTGCAGTTGCAGAACTTCGGCCAGCGCGGTGCTGCGCAGCCGCGGCGCGACCAGCCCGGCGGCGATCAGCGCCTGTGCCTCCGAAGCGAAGGCGATGCCCTGCGCCGTCTCGGTCACATAGAGCGGCTTGATCCCGAAGGGATCGCGCGCCAGCACCACGTGCCGCGAGGCGCGGTCATGGATGGCGAACGCATACATGCCGCGCAGCGTCTCAGCGAAAGCCGCACCATCGCGGCGGAACAGGTGCAGCGGCGGTTCGCAATCGGACCCGGTGGCGCAGGCCAGCGCATTGTCCGCGCGCAGTTCCCGGTAGTTGTACACCTCGCCATTGCCGACCAGGCTCGCCGGCCCGGCATGCAGCGGCTGGTCCCCCGTCACCAGGTCGATGATCGCAAGGCGCGTGTGCGACAGCGCCACATTGCCCTGCACATGGTGCCCGTGCCCGTCCGGCCCGCGATGCGCCAGCGCGCGCGTCAGCGCATCGAGCACCGCCGGGTCGGGCGTGGCTCCGGGCTTCAGCGCGAGGCCGGCGATGCCACACATGCCTCAGGCCGCCTGCCGCTTCGGCGCGACGGCGGCCAGGAATTCCCGCCAGCGCGCCACCACGGCCGCCTGCGTGAAGTCGCGCGCGAAGGCCGCGCGCCCCGCCGCGGCAAGCCCGGCCGCGCGCGACGGGTCATCCAGCAGCCGCGCGATCGCCACCGCCAGCGCGCCGGGGTCCTCGCCTGCCACCAGCACGCCATCGACGCCGTCGGTGATCAGTTCGAGCGGCCCCTGCGACGCCACGGACACCACCGGGCGCGCGGCCGCCCATGCCTCGAGTACGATGTTGCCGAGCGGTTCGTGGCGCGACGAGCAGACGAAGACTTCGGCCGCCGCGAGCAGCGCAGCCGTGTCGTGCCGCCAGCCCAGGAAGGCCACGCGGTCCGCGACACCGAGCTCCCGCGCCAGTGCCTCGAGCGCCGCACGCTCCGGCCCCTCGCCGGCAATCGCGAGATGTGCGGTGGGCAGTTGCGCCAGCGCGCGCAATGCGATGTCGAAGCCCTTGTTCGGGTGCAGCCGCCCCATCGCCAGCAGCCGCCGCGCGCCGGGCGGCGCGCCCCAGTCGGCGGGTGCCGCGCCCGCCATGTCATCGACGAAGTTCGGCAGGTGATGTGCGCGCGCCGCCGGCCAGCCCTGCTCGGTCACCCAGCGGACGATACCGCGCGTGTTGCCCACGATGTGGTCGCAGCGCCGGTAGTACTTCAGGTCGTAGAAGCCGCCCATGCGTCCCACCAGCGTCCAGGAACCCTTCGGCGTGAAGCGCGCCGCGCGGTTCATCCAGGCGACCGTCACCGCCGGTGCGAAGCCCCCGAGCACCCGGCGCAGCCGCGGCGCGGTCAGCAGATCGAGCGCGCCGCCGAAGCCAAGCTCCACCGGCGCCAGCCCGCCCGCGCGCAGCCGCGACGCGCGTTCGGCATCGCGGCGGATCACCGGCAGCACGTCCGCGCCCGCGGCATGCAGCGCAATGGTCAGCCTTTCATAGAAGCCTTCCGCCCCACCGTGCCGCGCCCCGGCCATGACCTGTGCGACCCTCATCGCCCGCCACCGTGCTTCTCGGGCTCCAGCTTCGCCTTCAGATACGACAGCAGCGGAAACGCCCCCGTGCACAGCGCCAGCAGCACGCCCCAGCCGCCCTCGCGATAGCCCTTGCGGGAGACATAGGACTTGAACCCGCGCGAGAAGAACCGCCGCACATTGGCGCGCAGTGTGCCGATATCCCCCGCCGCGATCAGGTCCGCCGCCTTCGCGGTGGAATAGCGGTCGAGCCGCCGCAGCATGTCCGAGATGTCGCGATCCACCAGGTGCACCAGCGCTCCGCGCGTGATCTTCGGACCCTCGGTGCCCGTCCAGTCCAGCCCCGGATGCACCCGCTGCGCGCGCCAGCGCTTCGCCCCGCGCCGGAACAGCCGCGGCACGGATGTTGTGCCGAAACTCCCCGCCCAGCCGAACCGCACGAGCCTGTCACCCACGTAGTTGTCGACCGGTACCTGGTGCCAGGCATGCGCGCTGGTCGCGATCGTCTCCCGCACCGCAACCGCCAGCGCCGCATCCACCCGCTCATCGGCATCGACCTCGAGCACCCAATCGCCGGTGCAGGCCTCGATGCCGGTGTTGCGCCGCTCGCCCTCGAGCTCCCAGGCCCCCTCGATCACCCGCGCCCCGGCGACCTGCGCAATGCGCGCGCTGCCATCAGTGCTGCGATCCAGCACCACCACCACCTCGTCGGCAAAGGCCACCGAGGCCAGGCAATCAGGCAGGCGGGCCTCCTCGTTGCGGGCGACGATGAGGGCGGAAAGGCGAGGGGCGGTCATGCGGGCGCGGTCGCACGGGGGAGGGCTCTGCCCTCCCCCGGACCCCCACCCGCCAGGGGGCTACGGCCCCCTGGACCGCGGGTCTTGAATCGGGGAGTTCGGGGAGGGGCATCGTCGGTGATGCCCTGCGCGAAGGTCGCGTCACGCCCCTCGCCGAACTCCCCGATCACGTCGAGGGTTCCAAGGGCCTTAAGCCCTTGGTGGGGGAGGTACGGAGGGGGCAACGCCCCCTCCGTAGCGACCGTGCCGCTCATGCCGCCACCGCCTCCGGCCGCGCCAGCAGCGTGGTGGCCTCGGCGGCGACGTGGCTGGCGGTCAGGGCGCCCATGGGGGCATTGCCGGGCGGGCCTTTGGCGAGCACGGCCAGCGCGCGGGCACCGACCGGGGCGTATTCGGAGGCCGGGGTGGGGCCGAACAGGCCGATGGTGGCGGTGCCGGTGGCGGCGGACAGGTGCATCAGGCCGGAATCATTGCCGACGAACAGGGCGCAGCGCGACAGCACTGCGGCGGCTTCGGGCAGGTCAAGTGCGCCGACCAGATCGATCGCGCCGGGCAGGGCGTCCAGCACCGGTTGGGCCATGGCGCGTTCCTGTGCGCCCGGACCGCCGAGCACGGCAATACGCGCGCCGTCGAGGGCGCCGCCGGGTTGCGTGAGCAGGCGGGCGAGGGTGAGGAAGCGGTCGGCCGGCCAGACCTTGCGCACCCAGTTCGCGGTCGGGCCGAGGGCCAGCACCGGCGGGCCGGGTGGGATCAGCGTCGCGGCGCGGGCCGCCTCGGCGGCGCCGAACCAGGCGACGGGGCGTGGCGCGGGGGTGATGCCCAGGGTCTGCGCCAGGTGCAGCAGGCGGTGGCCGGGCCGCCGCCCGCCGCGCATCACCGCGCGTCGGCGTGCCGGCAGCAGCCAGGCGATGGCCGATCCGCGCAGGTCCACCACCAGGTCCCAGCGGGTGGTCGCGACCGTCGCCCAAAGCCCCAGCCAGTGCAGGCCGTAGCGCTTCTTCTCGATCGGGATCAGGCGTTCGAGGTTCGGCATGCGGGCGAACACGCCCTCGGCCACGCGACCGCAGGCGATGGTGAAGCGCGCCGTCGGGTGGGCGTGCATCAGGTGGTCGAGCAGCCCGGTGGACAGCACGGCGTCGCCGATCCGGGTCGAGGTGATGAAGAGCACGCGCACGGCGCGGCTGTATCACGCCCCGCGCGCGGGCGGGAGGCTGCGTCCCGCGGCACCGGTCACCCGTGCGCGCGGCGCTGCGCACCGGGCCGGACCGCCGCCCGCCCGGGGCCTGCCGGCGGCGGGGCGTGCGGGCCGGCGGGGTGGTTGCGCGGCGGCCCTGGCCGGCACACCTGTGCTGGCATGACGACAGCGCTTCTTCCCGACCGCGGCGTGCTCGAACTGACCGGCCCGGACCGGGTCGCCTTTCTGCAAGGCCTTGTGTCGAATGACGTATCCGCCATCCCGGGCGGGACGGCCGTCTGGGCCGCCCTGCTGACCCCCCAGGGGAAGTGGCTGGCGGATTTCTTCGTCCTCGCCACCGGCGACTCGTTGCTGCTCGATGCCGAGCGCGCGCAGATCCCGATGCTTCTGCAGCGGCTTTCGCGCTTCCGGCTGCGCTCCAAGGTCGAACTGCGCGATGCGTCGGAGGACTGGCACGTCCATGCCGCCTGGGGCGCGGGCGAGATCCTCGAGGGTTTCGGCGGCCGCGACCCCCGTCTGCCGGAAGCGGGCTGGCGGATCCTTGCGCGGACGCCGCTGGCCGGATCGGAGACAGCCGAGGCGTACGACCTCCATCGCCTTCGGCTGGGCCTGCCGGATGGCTCGAAGGACATGGAGAGCGAGAAATCCGTCCTACTCGAAGGTGGCTTCGACGAACTGAACGGCGTCTCGTGGTCGAAGGGCTGCTACATGGGCCAGGAACTGACGGCCCGCACGCGCTATCGTGGGCTGCTCAAGCGGCGGCTCGTGCCGGTGCTGGTGGACGGCCCCTTGCCGCCGCATGGCGCGGCTCTGACCGACGAGGCCGGCGCCGAGGTCGGCCAGATGCGCTCGGGGCGGGATCGGCTCGGCCTCGCCCTGCTGCGCCTGGATGCGCTGGACCGGGGGCCGCTGCGCGCCGGGTCATCCTTGGTGCATCCCGAGGTCCCTGACTGGATGCGCCTGCCCGCGCGCGAGCAGGCATGACGACCCCCGACCACGGCCCGGGCGTGCGCATTCCGCCGCCGGTGCTGGTGGCCGCGCTGCTGGCGGCCGCCTGGCTGCTGCGCCAGCTGGTCCCGGTGCCGATCGGCCCGCCGCTGCCGGCCTTCGGTTCGCTGCTGATCTTCGCGGCCCTCGCGCTGATCGGCTGGGCCATCCTGGTGATGGTGCGCGCCGGCACCGATCCGCGCCCCGACAAGCCCGACGCGGCGATGGTCGAGGGCGGGCCGTTCCGCTTCAGCCGCAACCCGATCTACCTGGGTTTCCTGCTCGCGGTGGCGGGCTTCGCGCTGCGCTGGGGGGATCTGTGGGGCTGGGTTGCGGTGGTGCTGGCGCACCTGGTGCTGGACCGGCTGGTGGTGGCGAAGGAGGAAGCCTACCTCGCCACCCGGTTCGGCGCGGCCTACGCGGCCTACCGGGCGCGGGTGCGGCGCTGGGTGTAGCGGCGCTTGCCGCAGGAACCGCCGTGTCATCGGGCCCGGGCTCCCGGGGGCATTGAATCCCGTGTCGACGTCGATCCGCGCCGAACCTGGCCCGCTTCACCTCTCCTTGACCTTCACCCGGCAGGATGTGCCGGCATGACCAGCCCGACCGCCCCCCGTCCGGCCGGCCCGCCGGCTCCGCCCGCCACGCCGCCGGGGCGTGCGCCCAAGGCCCGGGACTTCAAGCCCGCGCTGGCACGGGCCACCCCGCCCGCCGTGCCCACGCCGGCGCCGCAGCCGCGCCCGGCGGCGCAGCCCGCCGTCGCGCGCATCCCGGCCCCGGCCGCGACGCCGGTGGTGGCCCGCCCGGTCGCCCCGGGCACCCTGCAGGCCCCCAGCCTGCGCCCCTGGGAAGGCCAGGCCAACGCCCTGTTCCGCCACCGCATCGCCGAGGCCGAGCGCAGCGCCGAACACGTCAACGACGGCTATGGCCTGCGCAACCCATCCTCCGGCGCGCTCGGCCGCTACCAGTTCCTGCCCATCGCGCTGCGTGACATCGGCTGGATGGACCCCGACGGCGCCTGGTCCGCCACCGCCCAACGCCACGGCGTGACCGACGAGGCGAGCTTCCTCGCCAGCCCCGCCGCGCAGGAGGCCGCGATGTCGGCCTACCTCGCGCGGCAGGAGACCATCCTCGACCGCGGCGGCACCATGGGCGTGGTGGGCCTCACCATCCGTGGCCTGAACGGCCAGGAGATCACGCTGAGCGAGGGCGCGCTGGTCGCCGCCGCGCATCGCCGCGGCGCCGGCACGCTCGCGCGCTACCTGACGCATCGGACCGAGACGCCGGACGCCCCGCTCAGCCCCGCCCAGCGCGCCGCCTTCGAAAGCATCGAACACCGCCTGCGCGGCTTCGCCGAGGTGGCCTATGCCTCCGAGCGCCCCGGCAACCGCCTGATGGCGCGCCGCACCGGCCCGGCGGGCTGACCGTCGCGACTTTGACACCGCGCGCCATCCGGTGAAGGAGTGCGCCCGCACGCACCCGCCACAGCCGAGAACGCCCACCGCCATGTCTTCCCTCACCGGCCAGGTTGCCCTGGTCACCGGCGCCTCCCGCGGGATCGGCGCTGCCGTCGCCGTCGAACTCGCCCGCCGCGGAGCGCAATGCGTGCTGGTGGCGCGCACTCAGGGCGGGCTCGAGGAAACGGACGACGCCATCCGCGCCACGGGCGGGCTGCCGGCCACGCTGCTGCCGCTCGACCTGCAGAAGCGCGCGCAGGACATTGACATGCTGGGGCCGTCCGTCGTTGCGCGATTCGGGCGGCTCGACATCCTGGTCCATGCGGCCGGGGTGCTGCCGAAGCTGACGCCCGTGGCGCATATCCAGCCGCGGGACATGGAGGAGTCGCTGGCGGTGAACCTGTCCGCCACCTGGCGGATGATTCGCACCTGCGACCCACCCTTGCGCGCCGCGCCCGCCGGCTGTGCGGTGGTGCTGACCGATGCGGTCGCGGCCGCCCCCGCCGCCTATTGGGGCCTGTACGGCGCCGCCAAGGCGGGAATGGAGCACCTGGTGCGCTGCTGGGCCGCTGAGGTCGCGACCACCCCGCTGCGTGTCATCCTGGCCGACCCCGGCCCGGTCGCGACGCAACTGCGCGCCAATGCCTTCCCCGGCCAGGATCCGTCGCGCATCGCCGACCCGGCGGCGGTCGCCCCAGGCATCGCCGCGCTGTGCGAGCCCGGCGGGCCCGGCAACGGCGAAACGATCCGCCTGGGCGGCTGAGGGCCGCCGCGCACCTCGGCTCGCGGCAACGCCTCCTGCCGTTTGGACGTGCGGGCATATCCACCTGATCTGATTGGGATCTGCTCTCGGGCGTGATCCAGCCGGATGGCATCATCCGGGCGGCGCCCTTCTCTGGTCAGCACGAGGCCCCGCAGGAGCCACCGCCCGGTCGACGCTGCCGCGCCAGCGGTTCCATGTGGCAGCGCGCGGCCCTACTGCCCTGCGGAGGGCTGCGTCGCCTCGAGCGCGCGCACCGCCGCGCCGGCCGCCGCACCCTGGGGCGGCCCTGGCACCGCGCGGGCCGCCGCCTCGGCCGCCACCGCCTGGATGGCGGGGGAAGGGGCGGGGATCGGGGCCATCACGACGGTGGGTGCCGGCACCACCACCTGCACCGGTTCGGGCGGCGGGGCAGGGGCCGGCGTGGCGGCGCGTTCCAGCGCCCGGGTGATCCGCCCGCCCCAGCCGATGCGGTTGTTCTCCTGCGCCTCGGTCAGCGTCGCCGGGCCGTCCGCCACGCCGCGATAGGCCGGCCAGGCCGCCGGCGGCACCGTCCAGCAATCGACCGCGCCGAGCGACCGGGTGCACATCGGCGGCGGCGTTGGCGCATTGTCCTGCCCGCAATACGAATCGCCCCGGCCAATTCGCGCGATCGAGCAATCCTCCCCCGTTGCCAGTGAAACGAGGCCGTCGCCAACCGTACGCCCGAAGGCGCGCAACGAGACGGCCTCGACCACCGCGGGGATGGCAATGAGGGGCGCGCCCGGTGCGCCGATCGCGGCACAGCCGGGCAGCAGGGCAGCCAGCAGGGGAAGGGCGGGAAGGCGCATGCCGCATGGAAACCCTTGCGGGCTTAACGCCCCGCCAACGGGCCTGTATGGTCCGCCCCCTTCCGGGGGGTGGGCCAGGCCCGCCCGCCGCAGACAGAGGTGCCGCACTTGCCCGATATCTTCGACGAGGTGGCGGAGGATCTCCGCGCCGAACGCGCCGCCCAGATGTGGCGGCGCTTCGCCACGCCGGTGATCGGCGCGCTCGTGCTGGTCATCGCCGGCGTCGCCGGCTGGCAGGGCTGGCAATGGTACGAAGGCCGCCAGCGCGATGCCGCCGCCACCGCCTTCCTGGCCGCGCATCGCGCTGCCGAGGCCGAGGGTGCCGACCTGCCCGCGATCACCGGCCGGTTCGAAGGCCTGGCGCCGCAGGCGCCGGCCGGCTACCGCACCATCGCCCTGCTGCGCGCCGCCGCGCTGAAGGCCGAGACCGGCGACCGCGCCGCCGCGCTCGCGCTGTACGACCGCGTCGCCGCAGATACCTCGATCGATCCGCTCTATCGCGACCTGGCGTCGCTGATGTGGGTCCTGCGGTCGATCGACAGCGGCGATCCCGCGGTGCTCGCCGCGCGCATCGCGCCGCTGGCGCGCCCCGACCAGCCCTGGAGTGCGTCGGCGCGCGAACTCGCCGCCCTGGTCGCGCTGCGCGCCGGCCAGCCGGCCGAGGCGCGCCGCACGCTGGAAGCCCTGGCCGCCGACGTGACCGCGCCGCGCGCCATCCGCGACCGCGCCCAGCGCATTGCCGCGGGGATCGCCGGCTGATGGCCGCGCGCCTCACGCGCCGCGCCGCGCTGTTCGGCACCGCCGGGCTGCTCGGCGGCTGCGAGACGATCGACAACATCTTCGGCGAGCGCCGCGAACGCTTCGAAGGCGACCGCCGCGCCGTGATGACCGTGCCTGAACGCACCCTGCAGGTGGATGCCAACGCCCAGGGCACCGCGGTGGTGCTGCCGGCGCCCGTCCCGCGCGCCGACTGGCCGCAGCAGGGCGGCGATGCGGCGCATTCCGGCGGGCATCCTGCGCTGGGCGGCGCACTTTCGCGCGCCTGGAGCAGCGGATTCGGCAGCGGCACGGGCTACCGCCAGCGCCTGGCCGCCGGGCCCGTGGCGGGCGGCGGCATGGTCTTCGCCGGCGATGCCTCGAGCGATGTCGTGGCCATCGACCTCGCGACCGGCGGGCGGCGCTGGCGGCGCGACGTCAGTCGGCCGAACGAGAGCGCGGGGTCGATCGGTCCTGGCCTGGGGCTGGCGGGGGATACGCTGTTCGTCGCCACCGGCCTGTCAGAACTGCTGGCGCTGAACGCCGCGGATGGCGCCATTCGCTGGCGCGTGGACCTGCCCGCCCCGGCGCGCGGCGCGCCCACCATCGCCGAGGGCCGCGTCCTCGTGCCCACCGTCGCGAGTCACCTGGTCTGCCTGTCGGCCGAGGACGGGCGCCGCATCTGGACCCACCGCGCGACCCCCACCGTCACCATCCCCTTCGGCCTGCCCGCCCCGGCGGTCGAGGGCGAGGCGGTGGTCTGCGGCTTCCCCTCCGGCGAGTTGTTCGCGCTGCGCGCCACCGACGGGCGGGTGCTCTGGAGCGAGAGCCTGGCCGCGGCGGGCACCGGCGCGCTGTCGGACATCGCCGGCGTGCGCGCGAGCCCGGTGATCGCGGGCGGGCGTGTCATCGCGGTCGGCGTCGGTGGCCTGACCATCTGTGTCGACCTGCGGTCGGGCCGGCGGCTCTGGGAGGAGGAGACCGGCGGCACCGAGGCCCCCTGGGTGGCGGGCGACTGGGCCTTCCTGGCCAATGATGTCGGCCAGGTCGCGGCGATCGGGCGCGACAGCGGGCTGGTGCGCTGGGCGACATCCCTGCGCCCGCCCGCGCGCGGCAGCCGGCCGCAGGAACGCATTGGCCTGTCCTCCCCCGTGCTGGCCGGCGGGCGCCTGCTGGTTGGCACCAGCCGCGACGAACTGGTCGCGATCGACCCCGCCACCGGCGAGGTGACGGGCCGCACCGCGCTGCCCGGGCCGCTCTCGTTGCAGCCCATCGTCGCGGGCAACCTGCTGCTGGCGGCGACCGACGACGCGACGCTGGTCGCCTTCGCCGGCGCCGGCTGAGCGCGCCGCGCCATGACCCCCACCGTCGTGATCCTGGGCCGGCCCAATGTCGGCAAGTCCACGCTGTTCAACCGCCTGGCGCAGCGGCGCATCGCCATCGTGGACGACACGCCCGGTGTCACGCGCGACCGCAAGCAGGCGGAGGCGCGCATCGGCGGGCGGGATGTCACGCTGGTCGACACCGCGGGTCTCGAGGAAGCGCCGCCCGATACCGTGGCGGGGCGGATGCGCCAGAGCTCCGAGGCCGCCTTGCGCGCCGCCGACCTGGTGTTGTTCGTGATCGATGCGCGCGCCGGGCTGACACCCGCCGACCGCGCCTTCGCCGCCTGGCTGCGCAAGGCCGCGCTGCCGGTGCTGGTGGTGGCGAACAAGGCCGAGGGCCGCGGCGGCATCGCGGCCGCGATGGAGGCCTTCGAACTCGGCCTGGGCGACCCCGTCGCGGTCAGCGCCGAGCACAATGAGGGCCTGGGCGCGCTGCACGAGGCGGTGACCGAAGCACTCGGCGCCCCGCCCGAGGACGAGCCGGAGGACGCGGCGGAAGATCCCGACCGCCCGCTGCGCATCGCCATCGTGGGCCGCCCCAATGCCGGCAAGTCGACCCTGCTGAACGCCCTGATGGGCGAGGAGCGCATGATCACCGGGCCCGAGCCGGGCCTGACGCGCGATTCCGTGGCCCACGAATGGGTCGACCACACCGGCGGGCGCGTGCGCCTGGTCGATACCGCGGGAATGCGCAAGAAGGCACGCATCCAGGAACGGCTCGAGCAGATGTCGGTCGCCGCCACGCTCGGCGCGCTCAAGGAAGCCGAGGTGGTGATCCTGGTGGTGGACGCGCTGCTCGGCATGGACGAGCAGGATTTGCGCATCGCCCGCCTGGCGGAGCGCGAGGGCCGCGGCATCGTGATCGCCTTCAACAAGTGGGACGCGGTCGAGGACCGCGCAGCGACGCGCCGGGTGCTCGACGACACGCTGATGGCATCGCTCGCGCAGCTGCGCGGCATCGCGGTCGTGCCGCTCTCGGCGCAGACCGGGCGTGGCGTGGACAAGCTGATGCCCGCGGTGCGCACGGCCTATGCGCTGTGGAACAAGCGCGTGGGCACCGGCGAGCTGAATCGCTGGCTGGAAGGCGCGCTGTCGCGCCATCCGCCGCCGGCGGTGGAAGGGCGGCGCATCAAGCTGCGCTACGGCACCATGCCCAAGGCGCGCCCGCCGACCATCGCGATCTTCGGCACGCGCGCCGAGGATCTGCCGGAGGATTACCGCCGCTATCTGGTGAACACCTTCCGCGACACCTTCGCCATGCCGGGCGTGCCCATCAGGCTGCAGCTGCGCGGCACCAAGAACCCCTACGCCGAGGAGTGATGCAGGTCGCGGCGCTGCGGGGCGCTACGGTCCTGAGCTAGAGCATGAGCCGATCGGATGGAATCGTCCGGTCGGATGCCTTGCCTTGAAAAACAACGATTCCGGAGCCGCTTGTGTCAGGTCAGCGGTTCCGGTCAGCCGGGCGCTGCTCTAGGCGCACCGTCGGGGTGCATGGTATCCCGAAACGACCTTGATAGAGGCGCCGCGGTGGCGCGGGGAGCGACCCTGGCGATGGACGACATGACCGCGGGCACCGACCCGGCGCCGAGCATCGGACAGAGGCTGTCATCGATCGAAAGCCGCATCGATGTTCTGCAGGCCGAATTGCGCCAGGCCAACGCGACGATCCAGCGTCTCGCGGCCGCGGGCGACGCCGTGCTGCCCTATGTCACGGTGGCGCAGATGCGCGACATGGGCGACCGCGTGATGGCCGAGGGCATGATGCGCGCGCGCTGCATGAACGTGCAGGTGGATGCGACCACGATCCTGTGCCGCATGCTTGGCCGCTACAAGATGTACCTCGACCGTCGCGATGTCGGCTTCGCGCCGCATCTGATGTTCGAGGGCTTCTGGGAATACTGGCTGACCGAATTCATTTGGCGCAACGTGAAGCCCGGTCAGGTCGCGCTCGATGTCGGGGCGAACCACGGCTACTACGCGGTGCTGATGGCCGACCTGGTGGGCCACGAGGGCGTGGTGCACGCCTTCGAGCCCAATCCGCGGATGGTGCAGCTGCTGCGCCAGACCGCGGCGCTGAACGGCTTCTGGCAGACGGTGCAGGTCCATCCGGTCGCGCTGGCCGCCGCCTCGGGCCGCCCGATGCTGTTCTTCGCGACCGAGGCCGAGCCGAAGAACGGGCGGCTGCTCCATGAGGCGGAGGCGGCCGCCGCGATGCGCCACGATTCCTCGTCGAACGTCTATGAGGTGCAGGTGCGCTCGCTCGATGATGCGATGCCCGGGCGCGTGGACTTCGTGAAAATCGACGTCGAGGGCGCGGAGGAACTGGTCTGGCGCGGCATGCAGCAGATGATCGGGCGCAATCCCGACATCAAGGTCGTGATGGAGTTCAACCCCGGGCGCTGCCGCCAGGCGGCCGAGACGCTGCGCGAGATCGCCGACCTGTTCCCGCTGCGCGAGATCGGCTTCGACGGCCAGGTGCACCCCTGCACCATCGAGGACATCCTGCCGCGCCGCGAGGATGCGCTGCTGTACCTCTCGCGGGTCGATCCCGATTGAGCGCGCGGGTCCGACCGGCGGCGAGGTCACGATGATCTACTACCTTCACATCCCCAAGACCGGCGGCCAGACCCTGGCCACGCGGCTGTCCGCCGCCTTCCCGCGCGACCGCAGCTGGATCCTGCAGGCGGATATCCGCAACCAGAGCCACCTGCGCGACCTGCTGCGCAAGCACGATTTCGTCGAGGGCCATGCCGGCGTCGGAGTCCTGCGCGGCCTGGATCCCGCGGTGGATATCATCTGCACGGTGCGCGATCCGGTCACGCATGTGCGTTCGCTGTTCGCGCATATCCTGCGCGAACCCCGGTTGCGCCTGCATGCGCCGGCGCGCGGGCTGGGCTTCCGCCGCTTCGCGCAGCACTACGGGGAGCACCTGTTCAACGTACAGGCCGACAGCCTGGTGAAGGTCTTCGAGAACCGCGACCTCGGCTACTACCGCGACGGTCGCGACCTTTGGATACTCCAACGTCTGGGCGCAGCGGCGCGCCGCGTGCGCTGGCTCGTGCCCACTGAGCAGATCGACGATTTCTGCCGCTGGTGGCCGATCGAGACCGGGCGCCCTGCGGTGCCCGGTGGCCTGCGCGTGAATGTCGCGCAAGCCGCCGAACAGGATGACGAGGTCACCGCCTTCGTGCGGGAGAACCCGCATCGCCTGTCCCTCGACTACGCGCTCTGGTCGATGGCGCAGCAGCGCTACGACGCCTGGCGCGCGGCGGTGGCGAACGCCGCGGCGCCGCCGCCTGACGAGCTTCATGCCTCCTGCGCCTTCTCGGACGGGAAGGGGCACGGCATCTGGCTCGGACGCGGCTGGTACGCGCGCGCGATGCGCGGCGACGGCACCGCGGAATGGTGGGCCGGTCCCTCGGCGATCTCGGACCTGCGGGTGCGTCGCAGCCCGGACCAGGTGCGCCTGTGCTTCGAGGTCCCGGCGCTCATCGGCTTCCGCCACGAAGGCATCAACCTCTATCCGGCCGACGGCACAAAGCGTCTGCCCGCGCGCATCGCGCCGGTCGGCGAGGGACCGATCATGGCGCTGTCCTTCACCCTGCCGCCCGAACTTGGCGAGGACATCCGCCTGCAGATCCAGGTGCCGCGCGTGGCGAGCTTCCTCGAGGTCATCCCGCCTTCGGGCGATGGGCAGCGCCAGTCCTTCGCGACGCAGAACTGGTCGCTGGGCACGGCGGCGTGAACGGCGCGCGCGCTGGACGCGGGCTTGGCTGGTTCGGTAGCCTTGCACGCATCGGAGGCGCAGATGGCCTGTGACGCACTCATTCCCGCGGTGGCGCCGGCCAAGCACGTGAACCACGCGCCGGCCGACGAGGAGCCGAAGCACGTCGCGCGTTTCTTCGGGGATGGCCGCCCACCTGCCCCGCCCGCGGCGTGACCGCGCCACGATTGCGCCATCGGTTGGGCTGACACGGCACGGCCATGCAGGACTTTCTTTTCGCGCTCTCCAAGATCCTCTGGTTCCCCGCGCGCCCGGGCCACTTCGCCCTGATCGTCGGGTTCGTCGGGCTGGTCATGGTCTGGCGCGGGCGGCGATTGGGCCGGTGGTTGATCCTCGCGAGCCTCGGCTTCTTCCTGATGCTGGTCGCGACACCGGTGCACCAGTGGATGTTGCTGCCGCTCGAGAACCGCTTCGCGCGGCCTGCAGAAGCGCCCGCGCATGTGGACGGCATCATTGTGCTGGGCGGCGCGGTGGACCAGAACATCACCGAGGCGCGCCGCATCCCGTCGCTGAACGGCGCGGCCGAACGCATGACGGAAGGCGTGATCCTGGCGCGCCGCTACCCGAACGCCCGCCTGGTCTTCAGCGGCGGGCAGGGGTCCTTCGTGCATGGCGCGATGACCGAGGCCGATGTCGCGCGCGAGCTTTGGACCGCCATGGGCATCCCACCCGATCGTGTCGTCTATGAGGATGCGGCGCGCAACACGCACGAGAACGCGGTCCTGACCTACCGGCTGCTCAACCCGCGCCCGGACCAGACCTGGCTGCTGGTGACGTCCGCATCGCATATGCCACGGTCAGTCGCGGTGTTCCGCGCGGCTGGCTGGCGCGGCATCGTGCCCTGGCCGGTCAACTACCGCACCGGCACCACCTGGCAATCCTGGTACGACGCGCCCTTCCCCGAACGGCTTGGCCAGTTCGAATGGGCCTTCCGGGAGTGGATCGGCCTGGTGGCGTACCGGCTGATGGGGCGCACGGACAGCGTGCTGCCGGCGCGCGAGGCGCCGTCGCGCTGATCAGGGCGACGTTCCGTCTCGCCGATCAGCGCGCGCCGCGCTGGCGCTCGATCTCGCGCCAGCGAGCCACCGCGCGGTTGTGCTCCTCGAGCGTGCGGGAGAAGGCATGCCCGCCCGTGCCATCGGCCACGAAGTAGAGGAAGTCGGTCGCTTCGGGGCGCGTGACGGCCTGCAGCGCGGCGCGCCCGGGACTCGCGATCGGCCCCGGCGGCAGGCCGCGGATGCGGTAGGTGTTGAAAGGGTGCTCGCGGTCGAGGTCGGCCCGGCTGATCGGGCGGTCCATCGGCGCGCCAGCCGTCGCGGCATAGGCCACGGTCGGATCGGATTGCAGCGGCATGCCGCGCCGCAGGCGGTTGACGAACACGCCGGCGACGCGCGCGCGTTCCTCTGGCTTGCCCGTCTCGCGCTCGACGATCGACGCCAGCACCAGCGCCTCGCGCGCCGAGGCCAGCGGCAGGTCGGGCGCGCGCGCGGCCCAGGCCTCCGTCAGGGCGCGGTCCATCGCGGCATCGGCGCGGCGGATGATGGCGGCACGGGTCTCGCCCCATTCGAAGGCGTAGGTCTCGGGCAGGATGTCGCCCTCGGCGAAGGCGGGGGCCTCGCCCGTCAGGCCCTCGGTGCGCTCGAGCAGGGCGCGGATCTGGTGGGCGGTCAGGCCCTCGGCGATGGTCAGGCGGCGCTGCACGGGGCGCGCCTCGCGCAGGATGCGCAGCACCTCATCGAGCGACGCACCGACGGGGAAGGCGAATTCGGCCGCGCGCAACGGGCCGTCGCCGCGGGTCAGCCAGGCGGCGAGGGCGAAGGCGCGAGGGTCGCGGATCACGCCACGTTCGAGCAGCGCGCCGGCGATGCGTTCGGTGCCGCCGCGCGGGATGACGACCTGGGTGGGCTCGGCGAGCGGGCCGGGGGCCGTGTAGGTGTGCCAGGCGAAGCCGGCACCGCCGGCGAGGACGGCCAGCATCAGCACGAGCGTGATCAAGCGCTTCATGCGCGCGCACCGGAGGGGCACCGCCCCTCCGGACCTCCCCGCCAGGGGGCTACGGCCCCCTGGACCGCGGGAAAAAGGGCGCGTGGAAGGTCATGCGGGACCGACACGAGACGGGTCGCGGCGTGCGGCGATCCGGGGGCGTGCCTGCGTGACCGCGCCCGGAGCATCAGTCGCCCCGGGCGCGCCAGTGCGTGGCGCGAAGGCAAGCCGGCCGGATGGCCGGCGCCCGCCGCCTGAGGGTGGCGCAAAAACTCAGGGCGCAGCCCTGAACACGATGCTGGCGTTGGTACCGCCGAACCCGAAGGAATTCGACAGCGCCACGTCGATCTTCCGCGGCTGCGCCTGCAGCGCCACGCGGTCGATGGCACTCTCGCGCGAAGGCTTCTCCAGGTTCAGCGTGGGCGGGGCAACATTGTCGCGGATCGCGAGGATCGAGAAGATCCCCTCCACCGCGCCCGCCGCGCCCAGCAGGTGCCCCACCGCCGACTTGGTGGAGGACATCGCCAGGCCCTTCGCCGCATCGCCCCACAGGCGCTCCACGGCTTCCAACTCCAGGTCGTCGCCGAGCGGGGTCGAAGTGCCGTGCGCGTTCACGTACTGCACCTCGGCCGGCGTGACCTTCGCCGAGGCCAGCGCGGCCTTCATGGCGCGGAAGGCGCCCTCGTGGCCCTCGGCCGGGGCGGTGATGTGGTAGGCATCACCCGACATGCCGTAACCGATCACCTCGGCGTAGATCTTGGCCCCGCGCGCCTTGGCGTGTTCGAATTCCTCGAGCACCAGCACTCCGGCACCCTCGCCCATGACGAAGCCGTCGCGGCCCTCGTCCCAGGGGCGCGATGCCGCGGTGGGCGTGTCGTTGAAGCCGGTGGACAGCGCGCGCGCAGCGCAGAAGCCGGCGACACCCAGTTCGCACACGGCGGCTTCCGCACCGCCGGCCACCATCACGTCGGCATCGCCCAGCGCGATCAGGCGCGCCGCGTCGCCCAGCGCATGCACGCCGGTGGCGCAGGCGGTCACCACGGAATGGTTCGGACCCTTGAAGCCGTACTTGATCGATACCTGGCCGGAAGCGAGGTTGATCAGTGCGGACGGAATGAAGAAGGGCGAGATGCGCTTCGACTTCCCGTTCACCGCCAGCATCGCCGCTTCGTGGATGGTCTCGAGCCCGCCGATGCCCGATCCGATCATCACCCCGGTGCGGCAGCGGCTTTCCTCGTCCGGCGGCACCCAGCCGGAATCCTCGACCGCCTCGCCCGCCGCAACCAGCGCGAACTGGATGAAGCGGTCCATCTTCTTCTGATCCTTGATTGGGATCCATTCGTTGATGTCGAGCCCGCCCTCGGCCCGCACGCCCGCGGGGATCTGCCCCGCGATGCGCGCCGGCAGGGCGGAAGTATCGAAGGACTGGATGCTGCCGATGCCGGACTGTCCGGCCAGCATCCGCGTCCAGACATGCTCGACCCCGAGGCCGAGCGGGCAGGCGATGCCCATGCCGGTCACGACAACCCGTCGCGGCTGGAAACCGTTCTGGAACACGCGCGCTACCCCCCAACCAAGTCTGGGCGTTACTCGCCCTTCTGCTTCTCGATGTAGTCGATCGCGTCCTTCACGGTGGTGATCTTTTCCGCCGCATCGTCCGGGATCTCGACGCCGAAGGCCTCCTCGAAGGCCATGACCAGCTCGACCGTGTCGAGGCTGTCGGCGCCCAGGTCGTCGATGAACGAGGCTTCCGGGGTCACCTTCGCCTCCTCGACGCCGAGGTGCTCGACGACGATCTTCTTCACCTTCTCGGCGGTGTCGCTCATCGCGTTTACTCTCTCCGTTCTGCCGGGCCTGGCCCGTGCCTGAATGCCGTCTGCGCTCCGCCCGGCCGGGCCGGACTCGCGCCCCGGCCCCCCGCGGAGCCCGGCGCTTATCATGGAAGCGCCGCGGGGCCTAGGCGCTCATGGCCTCCCCGGTCAAGGGGCGGGGTCCCGCCGCCGCTTGCCCAGGCGCCGGGGCGGCCGCATGTAGCCATCCGGCAACACCAGAACAAGGAGGCTCCCGGACCATGACCACCCGCCGTTCCGTCCTCGCCGCCGGCACCGCCGCGCTGCTGCCGGCCGGGCTTGCCGCCCCCGCCCTCGCGCAGGGTGCAGCCCGCAACGCGCTGCGCTTCATCCCGCATTCCAACCTGGCGTCGATCGACCCGGTGGGGACCACGGGCTACATCGTGCGCAACCACGGCTACATGGTCTACGACACGCTGTTCGCGACCGATGCCGAGTTCCGCATCCGCCCGCAGATGGTCGAATCCTGGGAGGGTTCGGGCACCGACCTGGTCTGGACCTTTCGCCTGCGCGAAGGCCTGCGCTTTCACGACAACGAACCGGTCCGCGCGCAGGACGTCATCCCCTCGCTGCGCCGCTGGGGCGCACGCGACAGCTTCGGCCAGACCCTGATGGCCGCGGTGGCGGACATGACCGCGGTCGATGACCGAACCTTCCGCATCACGCTGTCGCGGCCCTTCCCGCTGCTGATCGACGCGATCGGCAAGCTGTCCTCGCAGGTGCCCTTCATCATGCACCAGCGGCACGCGAGCCTCGATCCGAACACCCCGGTGCCCGAGGCGGTCGGCTCCGGCCCCTTCCGATTCGTGCGCGACCAGTGGGTGCCCGGCAGCCAGGCGGTCTACGAGAAGTTCGCCGGCTACGTGCCGCGCAACGAACCGGCGTCGTCGGCCGCCGGCGGCAAGCGGGTGAACATCGACCGCGTCGAATGGCGCATCATCCCCGACCCGGCCACGGCGGCGGCGGCGCTGCAGACCGGCGAGGTCGACTGGTACGAACAGCCCGCCTTCGACCTGCTGCCGCTGATGGCCCGTTCGCGCGACATCCGCATCGAGCAGATCGACCCGGTCGGCTCCATCCTGATGCTGCGCTTCAACCATCTGCACGCGCCCTTCAACAACCCGGCCATTCGCCGGGCGGTCCAGATGGCCGTGAGCCAGGCCGACTACCTCCAGGCCGTGGTGGGCAACGACCGCTACTTCCGCGAGTGCAAGGCCTTCTTCGCCTGCGGCACGCCGCTGGCCAGCACCGAGGGGGTCGAGGCGATCGGCGGCAACCTCGACCGAGCCCGCGCCATGCTGCGCGAAGCCGGCTATGCCAACGAACCGGTCGTCATCATCAGCCCGACCGACATTCCGGCGAACCACGCGCAGTCGCTGGTCACGCACGACCTGCTGCGGCGCCTTGGCATGAACGTGGAATTGGTCGCGACGGATTGGGGCAGCGTGCTGACGCGTCGCGGAAATCGCAACGCGCCTGCGCAGGGCGGCTGGTCCATCTTCCATACCTGGTGGGTGGGGCCGGACCTCGCGAACCCCGCTCTGCATGCGCCGCTGCGCACCCACGGTGCGAACGCCTGGGCCGGATGGCCGACCGATGCGCCGCTCGAGGCGCTGCGCGACCAGTTCCTCGCGGCCGCGACGCCAGCGGACCAGATGCGCATCGCGGTCGAGATGCAGAAGCGCGCCTTCGAGGTGGTGCCCTATGTCACGGTCGGGCAGATGTGGCAGCCGACCGCGTTCCGCCGCAACGTGGTGGACATCGTGCCCAGCCCGGTGCCGTTCTTCTGGAACGTGCGCAAGACCTGACGCGGGTGTCGCGGCTGCGCCGTCCGCCGCAGTCCGCGCTGCGGTGGTCGCCGCGTGCGTGAACGGGCCGATACGCAGGTCGCACGGCCCATAAGCCACGCTTGCATTCCGCTCCAGGTGAGACCATCTTTCGTCTCATCTGGAGCACCCCCATGTCCTTTGCCCTTGCCGACGATACCGCGCTTTTGGGCCTGGCACCGCCGCCGGGCCGTCCGCTCGCGCTCGCCGAACGCGTGGCGGCCGGGCTGCCGATCGCCGCACTGGATCGCCTGATGCGCGCCGTCGCGCCGGACGAGGACGCGCTGCGCTATGCCTTCGTGCCCAAGGCCACGCTGGCGCGGCGTGCCAAGGCGCGGCCCGCGCGCCTGTCGCCGGAGGAGAGTGCCCGCATCGCCCGCGTCGCCCGCGTCTTCGCGCTGGCGCGCGAGGCCTGGGGCAGCGATGCCGAGGCGCGCGACTTCCTGCGCCGCCGCCACCCGATGCTCGAGGACCGCACGCCGCTCGATGTCGCGATCGAGACCGACATCGGCGCGCGCATCGTGGAACGCATCCTCGGCCGGCTGGCGTACGGCACGGCGGCGTGACGCAGCGGCTCGACCGCATCCTCGACTGCTGGCGCATCGGGGATCCGCAGGGCCGCTTCCCGATCTTCGACGCGACCGGATCCGCACTCGCCCCCGGGCGCTGGAACCGGGCCGATGGGCCGGTGATCTACGCCGCGCGCAACTATTCGACCGCGATGCTCGAGAAGCTCGCGCATGGCGCGGGCCGGCTGCCGCCGAACCAGCACGCGGTGCGGATCCGCGTCCCGCCCGGTGTGAGCTACGAGGCCTTCGACCCCGCCATGGCCCCCGGCTGGGCCGCGGCGGACGAAGCCGAGGCACAGGCCTGGGGTGCGGCCTGGCGTCGGCACGGACGCTCCGCCGTCCTGCTGGTGCCATCGGTGGTGGCGCGGATGGAGGAGAACGTCGTGATCAACCCCGACCACGCGGATTTCTCGCGCATCGAGCACGACCTGCCACGCCCGGTGTGGTGGGACCGTCGGTTGTTCGGATAAGGCCTGCCGTTCCCGCGCAACCCGCAACGGATCGCGCAGCGATCCGGGAGCGCAGGGCGCGACCGCGCCCAGACCATCAGCCGCCCCCTGCGCACCAGTGCACGGCGCGCAAGCCAAGCCACCGTATGCCGACGCCCGGCGCCTGAGGGCAAACAAAGCCTCGGATCGCGCAGCGATCCGGGAGCGCACGGCGCGACCGCGCCCAGACCATCAGCTGCCCCCTGCGCACCAGTGCTCGGCGCGCAAGCCAGGCCGGCGGATGCCGGCGCCCGGCGCCTGAGGGCGAAAAAAGACTCAATCCACGGTGATGTTGGCCTGGCGGATCACTGGCGCCCAGCGCTCGCGCTCCCAGCGGATCAGGCGTGCGAAGGCCTCGCCGTCCATCGTCGAGGGCTCGGCCCCCTCGTCGCGCAGGCGGCGGATCACCTCGGGGTCGGACAGCGCCTGGCGCATCGCGACGAACAGGCGTTCCTTGACCGGCGCCGGCGTGCCGCGCGGCACCAGCAGCCCGTACCAGGCGGTCGCCTTGTAGCCCGGGATGGTCTCGGCGACGGTGGGCACGTTGGGCAGCACCGCCATGCGCGCCTCGCCGGTCACCGCGATGGGGCGCAGCTGGCCGCCGTTCAGCAGCCCGACCACGGAGGGCAGGGTGGTGACCATGAAGTGGAGGTGGCCCGCCACGACGTCGGTCAGCGCGGGGCCTGCGCCGCGGAAGGGCACGTGCTCGGCCGTCAGCCCCGACATCTGCAGCATCAGCGCCGCCGCCAGGTGGCTCGCCGAACCGTTGGACGCGCTGCCGTAGGTGGTGCCGCCATTGCCGGCGCGGATCTCCGCGAGCAGTTCGGTCAGGGTCTGCGCGCGGGATTTCGGGCCGACCACCACCACCAGCGGCGCATCCGCCACCAGGCCGATCGGTTCGAGTGCACGCTCCGGGTCCACGCGCATGTTGCGGAACAGCGAAACGTTCACGCTCATGGGCCCGTGGTTGCCCATCAGGATGGTGTAGCCGTCGGGGCGCGCACTGGCCGCGGCCTCGGTCGCGATGTTGCCGCCGGCGCCGGGGCGGTTTTCCACCACCACCGGCTGGCCCAGCACGCCCTGCATCGGTGCGGCCAGGGTGCGCGCGATCAGGTCGGTGCCGCCGCCCGGCGCGAAGGCGAGCAGGATGCGGATCGGCCGGTTCGGGAAGGGACCGTCCTGCGCCGCGGCCGGCAGGGCGGCGAGGGCGGGGGCGGCGGCAAGGGCGCCGATCAGCGTGCGGCGGTGGGTCATCGCGAAGACTTCTCCGTGTGCGGCCGGTTCGGTCCGGCACCTGTGCGTCGCGTGGTCTAGCGCGTCCGTGAGGGCGTTGTGAATGTTTCCCGAGCCGGTGCTGCGCGCGCGGGGGATTGATCCGGCGCGGCGGAGCGCGTCCCCTGTGTGGGCATGACCGACGATCCGCCGCGCCCCGTCCCGACCCTGCTCGACATGTTTCTCACCTATGGCCGCATCGGGCTGATCGGCTTCGGTGGCATCAATGCCTGGGCGCGCCGCGTGCTGGTCGAGGAAAAGCGCTGGTTGACCGACCAGGAATACGCCGAGACGCTTGGCCTGGGGCAGGTGCTTCCAGGGCCGAACGCGCTGAACGCCGCGATCATGGTCGGCGACCGCTTCCACGGCACGGCGGGCGCCATCGCGGCACCCGTCGCAATGTTTGGCGGGCCGCTGATCCTCCTGGCGGGGCTGGCGATGTTCTACGACGCCTATGGCGAGGTGCAGGTGGTCAAGGCTGTGCTGGCCGGCGTGGCCGCGGCCGCGGCGGGCATGGTGTTGGGCACCGCGGCGAAGATGACGCAGAAGCTCAAGCCGCCGCCCACGCTGCTGGCGGTCGGGCTCTGCGCGCTGGTGGCGGCGGGGCTGCTGCGCGTGCCGCTGCCCTATGTGGTGCTGGGTCTCGCGCCTTTCGGGATCGCGGCCGCCTGGCAGGTGCTGCGCGCGAAATGACGGCCACGATCTTCTGGCAATTGGTGCTGGGCTTCGGCGCCATATCCCTGGTCTCGGTGGGCGGCGGCATCGCCGTGCTGCCCGAGATGCACCGCCTGGTGGTGGATGTGCATGGCTGGATGAGCGATGCCGATTTCGCCCGTCGATTCGCGCTCGCGCAGGCAGCACCCGGGCCGAACGTGCTGGTGGTGGGGCTGTTCGGCTGGCATGTCGGCGGCGTGCTCGGGATGCTCACGGCAACGCTCGCGATGACGCTGCCGACCTCGTTCATGGCCTTCGGCTTCTCCCGCCTGCGCGCGCGCCTGTCGGGGCGCTTCTGGCTGCGCGTGGTCGAGCGCGGGCTGGTGCCGATCGCGGTCGGGCTGATCGGCGCGTCGGGATTGATCCTGGCGCAGGGGACCGCGACCGGGTGGCTGCCGGCGGTGGTCACGGCGGCCTCGGCGGTATTCGTGTGGCGGACCGATTTCTCGCCGCTCTGGGTGCTGGGCGCGGGTGCGATCATCGGGCTCGCCTTCCTGTGAGCCTCACGGCGCCACCGCTGCGCGAGGCCGAACCGCGCGGGCTGTGCACCGATTGCGGCGTCTCCCGCATGGCGGATGCCAGGGCCTGCGGCGTGGCCTGCCAGTTCATCAAGCCCGACTACCCGGCGCTGGAGGCGCGCGTGCATGGCCGCACGCGCGACCCGGCGCGCCCGGACGAGGCCTATTTCGGCCCCTTCCGCCGCATGGTGCGCGCCGCGCTGAAGCGCCCGGCCTCGGGCGCGCAATGGACCGGCATCACCACGCGCATCGCGGAACGGCTGCTCGAGAGCGGCGCGGTGACCGCCGTGCTGACCATGGCGCCCGACCCGGACGACCGCTGGAAGCCCGTCCCGGTGCTGGTAACGAAGCCGGAGCACCTGGCGCAGTGCCGCGGCATGCGCATGGGCTACGCGCCGCTGCTGGCCTTGCTGGAACCGGCGGCGGCGGCTGGGCACAAGCGCATCGCCGTGGTCGGCATTCCATGCCAGGTCTACGCGCTGCGCGCGCTGGAAGACCGCCTCGGCTTCGAGGACATCTTCGTCATCGGTACGCCCTGTTCCGACAACACGACCACCGAGAACTTCCACAAGTTCCTCGCCCTGGTGGACCCGTCGCCCGCGACCGTCACCTACCTGGAATTCCGCGCCGACTACCATGTGGAGATCCGCCACGACGACGGCCGCAAGCGCGAGATCCCGTTCCTGCTGCTGCCGCTGGCCGACCTGCCCGGGGATTTCTTCCCGCTGACGTGTCGCACCTGCGTCGACTACACCAACGTGCTGGCCGACATCACCGTGGGCTACATGGGCGGCACCGGCGCGCAATGGCTGATCGTGCGCAATGCGCGCGGCGAGGCGCTGCTCTCGCTGCTGGGTGACGAGGTTCTGGTGGAATCCCCGCGCGATTCCGGCCGCCGCACCGCCGCGGTGCGCGGCTTCATGGCGAATACCGAACGCGCCGCCGGCGGCCTGCCGCTACGGCGCATGCCCAACTGGGCGCGCCCGATCGTCGCCTGGCTGCAGCCGCGCATCGGCCCGCGCGGCCTGGAATTCGCCCGCGCGCGCGTCGAGATGAAGGCGATCGAGACCGTGCTGCACCTGCGCCGCCAGAAGCCCGGGATGATGCGCAACATGATCCCGCGCCATGTCTGGGCGCTGGTGGAGCGCTACGGCCTGAAGCCCGGCCCGGAGGAGGCGCGCGAGAGCCTTGCACCGCCGCCGGTCCGCGCGCAGAAGGCCGCGACAACGGAAGGACCACGCCCATGATGGACAAGGACGCGCTGACCGCCTGGGCGCTCGCCAATGGCTGGACGATGATCGGCGGCAACCCCTGCCTGACCAAGCCGTCCTCGCCCAAGGAGGCGATCGTGCGCATGCTGCTCAAGGCGACGGTCGTGACCATTGAAGCGAAGAAGCCCGCGGGGAAGTGGGAGAAGCTGTCGTCCGAACCCTACGGCAAGATCGAGCCCGACCCCGAGGGCGGCCCGCCCCAGGGCCTGGGCTTCGGCAAGTTCCCGAGCCTGACGATGCTGATGCAGGAGAACCGCGACCGGCAGGTGTTTGCGAGGATGGGCGGCGGCGGCTGACAAACCTCGCGCGCCTAAGCTGCGTCGCGCTGCACGACTTCGACGGTGACGTAGACTCGGCGTTCCAGGTCGAGCATCGCGTCGTCCAGGACCTTCAGGCGTTTTCGGACCAGCAGCACGCCACCGAGCGCGAAGCCCAGCGCTGTACCGATCAATGGGCCAACGAGACCGAAGGCGCCGAACGCCGCCGCCGTCAGGCCGCAAAGCCCAAACATCAGCCCGACGACGCGAGTGTTCCGACGCTCGGGCGAGCCATCCCAGACCGTTCGCGCCTCGGCGAGTTGCTGGCGCAGGCGCGCCGCCTCCTCCGCCAGGGCCGGGAGCTGTGTATCCCGCTCGGGGTTCCAGCCAGACTGCCGGTGCAAGCCTGCTTCGATCTTCTCGATCCGCTTCTCGGCATTCTGAAAGGCGATCGAATCCAGCATCCCGTTGCATGGTCCCGGCCTGTTGGCGCGCAGGATCGTACCGCGTTCGCCTTGTGGTCCAGCACGATTCTTCGCCCATTGCTTGACCCCGAGGCAGCGGACAGGGAATTTCCGCCCCGCCATGCTCAACCCCGCCCTGCCCGACGCCCTCGCCACCCTGCTCGGCCCCGCCGGCCTGCTGACCGACCCGTCCGACATCGCACCCGCGCTGTCCGACTGGCGCGGACTGTACCGCGGCGCGGCGATGGCCGTGCTGCGCCCGGCGAACACCCAGCAGGTGGCGGACTGCGTGCGCATCTGCGCCGAAGCGCGCATCGCCATCGTGCCGCAGGGCGGCAATACCTCGATGGTCGGCGGCGCCACGCCGGAGGGGAATGGCCGTTCGGTCGTGCTCTCGCTCGCGCGGCTCAACCGCATCCGCGACCTTGACCCGATCGACATGACCATGACCGCCGAAGCCGGCGTTGTGGTGAAGACCGCGCAGGATGCCGCGGCCGATGCCGGCTGCCTGTTCCCGCTGTCCTTCGGCGGCGAGGGCACGGCGATGATCGGCGGCATCCTGTCGACCAATGCCGGCGGCAACACCACCGTGCGCTACGGCAATGCGCGCGAACTCATGCTCGGCCTGGAAGTGGTGCTGCCCGACGGGCAGGTCTGGTCCGGCCTGCGGCGCCTGCGCAAGGACAATACCGGCTACGCGCTGCGCCACCTGTTCGTGGGGGCTGAGGGCACGCTCGGCATCATCACCGCCGCCACGCTGCGCCTGTTCGCGCGCCCGCGGGTGAACGAAGTCCTGTTCTGCTCGGTGCGGGACGAAGCCGCCGCGCTGTCGGTGTTCCGCCGCTTCCGCGACGTGGACGAAACGGCGATCCGCGCCTTCGAATACATGTCGGGCCTCGGCGTCGACTTCGCGGTGAAACACATCCCCGGTGTCACGCTGCCCGTCGCCGAGCGCGCGGATCACTACATCCTGGTCGACCTCGCCTCGACCCGCGCCGATGCCGACCTGCAGGGCCTGGCGGAGCAGGTCCTGGGGGCCGCGATGGAATCGGGCGAGGTGCTCGACGCTGTGGTCGGCGGCAGCGAGGCCAGGCGCCAGGCGATCTGGCGCATCCGCGAGGAACACCCCGAGGCGCAGCGCAAGGAAGGGGCCAGCGTCAAGAACGACGTCTCGGTGCCGGTCTCGAAGGTGCCGGAGTTGATCCGCCGTGCGTCGGCCGCCTGCGAATCGCTGATTCCCGGCATCCGCCCCGTTCCCTTCGGACACATGGGCGATGGCAACATCCACATGAACCTCGAACAGCCAGTGGGCATGGACCCCGAGGCCTTCCTCGCGCGCAGCCACGACATCATGGACACGGTGAACGACGTTGTGCGCGACCTCGATGGCTCCTTCAGCGCCGAACACGGGATCGGGCGCCTCAAGACCGACATGATGGAGGCCTGGCGCGGCGGGGCTGAACTCGCGACCATGCAGCGCATCAAGGCCGCGCTCGATCCCGCGGGCGTGATGAACCCCGGCAAGGTGCTGCCCTGAATCACGGCGCCGTGCGCGACGCCGCCCCCGGCCCGGCTGGCGCCGCGGCGCAGGGCGGCAGCCCCGCGCGCGTGACCGTGGTGACCGTGACTCATCGCAGCGCCGACACCATCGCGGACTTCCTCGATGCTCTGCCGCAGGGCCTGGACCTGGTGGTGGTGGACAACGCCGGCGGTGACGACACGCCCGAGCGCGTCGCTGCCGCGGCGCCGCGGGCACGGGTCATCCGCAACACGGTCAACCGGGGCTTCGGCGCCGGCTGTAACGCCGGCATCGATGCCGCCGCAACGGACTTCATCCTGCTGCTGAACCCCGATGCGCGCCTGCGCGCCGGCGCGCTCGACACGCTGCTCGCCGCCGCCGAGGCCTGGGCCGATGCTGCGATCCTCGCCCCCGCGATCGTGAACGAGGACGGTTCGCGCGTGCGGTCCTACGATGCCTCCCAGCGCCGACGCCGCCTGCTGCCGCGCAAACGCGCCGCCGAGCCCTGGCCGGAGGGCCCGGCCTGTGTCGACTTCGCCTCGGGTGCGGCAATGCTGCTGCGCCGCGCCGATGGGCTGCGCTTCGACGAATCGATCTTCCTGTTCTACGAGGACGACATGATTTGCGACGCCGCGCGCGCCATGGGCCGCGCGGTGGTTTACGTGCCTGGCGCGGTGGTGGCGCATGCTGGCGGGCGGTCCTCCGCGCCATCGCTGCGAATCCGCGCGCGGAAGGCTTTCCACATGGCGCGCTCGCGACAGATATACCTGGAACGCCATGGCGGGCAGGATGCGCCGGCACGCCTGCTGCACCATGCCGGGCGCGCGTTGGGCCATGCCCTCACGTTTCGCGGCGCGAAGGCGCTCGAGGACCTGGCCGGGCTGGCGGGAACCCTGGCCTGGCTGCGCTCCGGGCGGGCGTAACATGCCCAAGGCTTCCGGCCCCGGCGACAAACCTCTAGCTTGCGCCGCCCCATGACCCGGATCGATCGCTACCTGTTCCGCCAACTCGCCCTCGCCCTCCTTGCCGTCACGGTGGGCTTGGCGGCGCTCGTGTGGCTGACGCAGTCGCTGCGCTTCATCGAACTGGTGCTCGACCGCGGGCTGTCGCTCGTGGTGTTCGTCGAGCTCACCTCGCTCATGCTGCCGTCGTTCTTCGCGGTGATCCTGCCGATCACGACCTTCGTCGTGGTGCTGTTCGTGTATGTGCGCCTGGCCGGCGACCGCGAACTGGTGGTGATGCGCGCGGCAGGGCTGTCGCAATGGCGCCTTGCGCGTCCGGCGGTGCTGCTCGCGGCCATCGCGACCGGGCTGTGCGTGCTGCTCAACATCTGGCTGGTGCCCATCAGCCACACCGCCTTCCGGCAATGGCAGTTCGAGATCCGCAACCAGCTGGTCGGCGTGCTGCTGCAGGAAGGCGTGTTCAGCCAGGTGGGCAACGACCTGACCGTGTACGCGCGCTACCGCGACCCGGACGGCACGCTGCGTGGCATCCTGGTGCATGACCAGCGCGATGCCGGCGCGCCGGTCACCATCCTGGCCGAACAGGGGCGCATCAGCACCACCGGCGCGGCCCCGCGTGTGACGCTGCTCAACGGCGTGCGCCAGCAGGTGGAACGCGCGCCGGCCAATGCGCCGCCCGGCACGCCGCCGCTGCGGCTCAACACGCTGTCCTTCACCGAGAACAGCCTCGACCTCGCGCGCGCAACACGGGGCGAGGAGTCGCGCTCGCGCGATTCGCGCGAACGCTCCATCGCGGAACTGCTGAACCCCGACCCCGACGAAGCCCTGCGCGACCGCGAGGTGCGCCGCTACTACGCCGAGGCGCACCAGCGCATGTCCGGCCCGCTCACCGCGCTGTCCTTCGCGCTGGTTGGGCTTGCGGTGGCACTGACCGGCGAATTCCGCCGCCATGGCGGGGGGCTGCGCATCGCGGTCGGCATCGGGCTGGTGGTCGGGCTGCTCGCCTTCGGTCTGACGGCCGGTAACCTCGCCGCGCGGGACAATGCCTGGGTGCCGCTGATCTGGCTGCAGACCGTGCTGCCGGGCATCGTCGCCGCCTGGTGGCTGGGCGGTGCGCCCGGCTGGCCGCGCGCCGCACCCCCGCCGGTGCCGGCCGCGCCATGACCTTCGCCCGCACGCTGATGATGTACGTCGCGCGGCGCTTCGCGCTGATGACAGGCGCGATGCTGGCGGCCCTGGCCGGCCTGGTCGCGCTGTTCGACCTGATCGAACTGTTGCGCCGCGCCGCCACGCGCCAGGACGCGACCTTCGCGCTGGTGAGCCAGATCGCGGCACTGCGCCTGCCCTTCGTCGCCATGCAGATCCTGCCGTTTGCCATCCTGCTCGGCGGCATCGTGGCGTTCTGGCGCCTCACGCGGTCATCGGAGCTTGTGGTGGCGCGCGCCGCGGGTGTCTCGGCCTGGGGGTTCCTGGCAGGGCCGGTCGGGGTCGCGGTGATGCTGGGCGTGGTCGCGACCGCGGCGATCTCGCCCTTGTCCTCGGCCATGCTGGCGCGGGCCGAGCGGCTCGATTCGCAGTTCCTGCGCAACACCAGCGGCATCTCGGCGCTGGCCGGCGGGCGGCTGTGGCTGCGCCAGGCCGATGCGGGGCTCGACCCGCGCGGGGTCGCGATCCTGTCCGGCCGACCGGTCGGGCCGCGCGACCTGCGCCCGGGCGAGGCCTTCCGCCTTGATGACGTGAGCCTATGGCGCCTGTCCGCCGATGACCGCCCGCTCGCACGGATCGAGGCCCCCTCGGCGGTGATGGCGCCGGGCCGCTGGGTGATATCGGATGCCGTGGTGTTCGGCGCCGATCGCCTGCCCGCGCCGGCGGAGCGTCTCGAATTCCCGACCGACCTCACGCCCGCGCGGATCCAGGATTCCTTCGCCAGCCCCGACACGCTGTCCTTCTGGGCGCTGCCGGATTTCATCCAGGTGCTGGAACAGGCGGGCTTCTCCGCCGTGCGCCACCGGCTGCACTTCCAGTCGCTGTTGGCGCTGCCGCTGCTGGCGGCCGCGATGGCACTGCTGGCGGCGGGGTTCTCGATGCGCTCCTCGCGCCGCGGGGGTGTGGCGCAGATGATCGGCGGCGGGGTGGCGGCCGGCTTCGCGCTGTTCGTCGTCGACAAGATCACCGGCGAATTCGGCGAGGCCGGCACACTGCCGGTTGTCTTCGCGGCATGGGCGCCGGCGGGGGCGGGCTTCCTGCTCGCGACCGCCCTGCTGCTGCATCTGGAGGATGGCTGATGCGTCTGGCCGGGACCCGCCGCGCGGCGTTGCTCGCATCGCTCGTCGCGCTCGCGGCGGCGCCTGCGGTCGCGCAGCAGGGGGCGCTGCCGCCGATCGTGGCACCGCGGGACATCGCGCCGGTGCGCCCTGACCAGCCGGCCGCCGCGCCCGCGGCCCCGGCGGCCGCCCCGGCGCAGGACGCGCCCGTCACCTTCACCGCCGAAGAAGTCGAATACGACCAGAACCGCGCCCTGGTCACAGCCCGTGGCCGGGTCGAGGCCTGGCAGGGCAACCGTGTGGTGCGCGCCGATGAATTCACCTACGACCGCAACACCGGCGTCGCCACCGCGCGCGGCAATGTCCAGCTGATCGAAGCCGACGGCCAGGTGATCTTCGCCGACTCGGTCGTGCTCGAGAACCAGTTCCGCGACGGCGTGATCGAAGGCCTGCGCGGGCTGCTCGCGCAGAACGGGCGCGTGGCGGCGAACAGCGCGCGGCGCACCGGCGGGTCGGTCTTCGACCTCTCGCGCGTGGTCTATTCGTCGTGCAATGCGTGCGAGGATGACCCGCTCGCGCCGCCGCTGTGGCAGTTGCGCGCGCGCTCCGCCACGCTCGACCAGACCGGGCGCCAGGCGCGCTACCGCGATGCGGTGGTGGAATTCGCCGGCATCCCGACCTTCTGGACGCCCTACCTGCAGCACCCGGCGGGCGATGCGCCGCGGCAATCGGGCTTCCTCAGCCCCACCTTTGGCATCACGAACTTCCTCGGCGGCTTCGTCGAGACGCCCTACTACTGGGCGATCGACCCGAGCCAGGAACTGGTGCTGCGTCCGCAATTCGCGACCCGCCAGGTGCCCAACCTCGGCCTCGAATACCGTCGCCGATTCAACTTCGGCGAGATCGAGGCCGAAGGCTCGCTCGGCTACCTGAATGGCGACGAGGAAACGCCCGAGGGCGTGGCAGGGCACATTTTCTCGCGCGGGCGCTTCTCGCTCGATGAGAACTGGCGCGCCGGCTTCGACTTCAACCGCGCGTCCAGCGAGGACTACCTGCGCATCTACCGCTACGGCGCGCGACGGCGGCTCGATTCCAGCGTCTATACCGAGGGCTTCTGGGGCACCGACGCCTATGCCCGCGTCGATGCGCGCATCTTCCAGGGCCTGCGCCCGTCCGACAACACCAGTCTGATCCCGACCGTCGGGCCGAACATCTACCTCGATTGGCGGGCACCGGTGGATGCGCTGGGCGGGACCTTCACCTTCGACACGTGGAATTTCGCGGTGTTCCGCTCCGGCGGGACGAATACGCAGCGCGGTGCCTTCCGGCTCGGCTACGACCTGCCGATGACCGACCGTCTGGGCGGCGTCTGGACCTTCCGCGCGCAAACTGATGTCGCGTCCTACGCCTTCACGGACCTCGCTCTCGCGCCGAACAACTCGACCACGGCGAATAACGGCACCGCCGCCCGCGCCAATATCCGCGCCGCGATCGCCTGGCGGATGCCCTTCGTGCGTCCGGCCGGCGCCTATGGCCACCAGGTCATCGAACCTATCCTGCAGTTTGTCGGTGGGCCGCTCACCGGCAGCCAGTCCAGCGTGCCGAACGAGGACAGCATCGACTTCGAGTTCACCGACGCCACGCTGTTCAACCTGAACCGCTTCTATGGCCGGGACCGCCAGGAAGGCGGCACCCGCGTGGACTACGCGCTGCGCGCCGCCTGGTATTTCCCCAATGGCGGGCTGGTCGAGGGCTTGGCAGGCGCATCGTACCGCACGCAGCAGGATGGCGGGCCCTTCTACGCCGGCAGCGGCGTCGAGAACCGGGCCTCGGACTACGTCGCGCGGGCGCGCGTCATGCCGGTGCCGTGGCTCGAATTCCTCGGCCGCGGGCGCTTCGGTCAGGAAAACGGCGACCTGCGCGCCACCGACCTCACGACCAACATCAGCCTGCCCAGCCGCACGACGCTGACTGCGGGCTACCTGTACACGCCCGCCGTGCCCTACCTGACACCCTTCCAAGATCGAAACGAAGTCGCCTTCGGGGCCACCCAGCAATGGGGCAACTGGCGGATCGGCGGCTTCGCCCGCTACGACATCGAGATCAATCGCCCGGTCGTGGTCACCGCCTCGGTTGCCTACGAGGACGAGTGCTTCCTGTTCGAAGCCCGCTTCCTCAAGCGCTTCGCCGAGGACCCGTCGACCAACAACCTCTATCCGGCAAACACGGTGCTGTTGTTCCGGATCGGCCTCAAGACCATCGGCGATGTCGGCTTCCGGGCGATCTGACACTGCAGTTGGCTTCGCCGGACGTATCCGCACGCAGGCGTGGCGTGGCGGCTGCGCCCGTCGACGCGTGACGCATCGCCACCGTCGGTATGACGCCGCGCGCCGCCCCGGCGCGCCGCAAAGCTTCCCCGCGCTGGCCGCGGGTCGTATGAAGGCCCTGCCATGACAGCCGCGACGCCCCGCACCGCCCGGCCCCACGCCCGCGCCATTCTGGCCGCGGTGCTGGCGATCGGCCTATCCCTGCCGGCCGCGCCCGCGCTCGCCCAGGCCAACCGCGTCGCCGCCGTGGTCAACGGAGACGTGATCACCGCACAGGAGGTCGCCTCCCGCCGCCGGCTGCTCGCCCTCACCGCCGGCATGACCGGGGAGACGCCCGGCCGCGCCAACGACCAGATCCTGCGCCTGCTGGTGGATGAACGCCTGCGTACCCAGGAAGTGGCCCGCCGGCGCATCCCGGTGACCGATGCCGACATCGCCGGCGCGGTGGGCGAGATCGAGAACCGCAACGGGCTGCCCCCCGGCGGCCTGCGCGACAACCTGCGCCGCGCGGGAATCGACCCGCGCGTGCTGTACGACCAGATCCGCGCGCAGATCGGCTGGAACCGGCTGCTGCGCGGGCAACTCGGCAACCAGGCGCAGATCTCCCAGGCGGAGATTGACGAATACGTGAACTCGGCGCGTGCCCGCACCGGCCAGCCTGAATTCCTTGTCAGCGAGATCTACATCCCGATCTCGAACCCCGCGCAGGAGGCCGAGGTCCGGCGCTTCGTGGACGACGTGATCGCGCGGCTGCGCCAGGGCGCGCCCTTCCCGATGGTGGCCACGCAGTTCAGCCAGTCGCAGACCGCGCTGCTCGGCGGGGACCTTGGCTGGACGCAGCCCGAACGGCTCGACCCCGAAGTCGCCGCTGTGGTGCGCCAGATGCCCGAGGGCGCCGTCTCCAACCCGATCCGCGTGCCCGGCGGCTTCGTGATCGCGCAACTGCGGCAGAAGCGCACGGCGGGCCGGGACATGGCGACCATGATCTCGATCCGCCAGGCCTTCTTCCCCTTCGAGGGCCAGGTGAACCCGGCTGCGCCCACCGCGCAGCAGCTCCGCCAGGTCGAGGCGGGGCAGCGCCTGTCCGAGACCGCGCGCAACTGCGATGCGGTGGAAGCCGCCGCGCGCGGCGGTTCGCGCCCCGCCGACCCCGGCCCGGTGCGCCAGGACACCATCAATCCGCCTGAACTGCGCGAACTGCTCGCGACCCTGCCGCTGGGCCGCCCGACGCAGCCGATCATCTCGCCCGACGGCGTCATGATCATCGCGGTCTGCTCGCGCGAGACCCGCAATCTGGCGGAACTCACGCCCGAGCAGGCGCGCGACCGGCTGCTGCGCGAGCGCGTGGAACTGATCTCCCGCCAGGTGCTGCGCGACCTGCAGCGCCGCGCGCAGATCGACATCCGCAACCAGGCGAACGAACCGCCCGCCGCCGCGCAGCCGCCGCAGCGGCGCGGGTAGAGTGCATGACCTTCGCAAGGGCTCACGGCATGCGCTCTGGTCTTTTGGTGTTGCGAGCACCTTCACCCGATCAGATGGGTCCGTCTGATCGGGATCTGCTGCTCTAGGGCCCCGCAGGCGCGCCCGCCGCGCGCCATCCCCGCCATGCCACCGGACGCCCCGGACCTGCCCAGCCTGCGCGAGACCATCGCGCGCCATGGGCTCGATGCACGCAAGGCGCTGGGGCAGCATTTCCTGCTCGACCCCGCGGTGTGTGCACGCATCGCCGGGCTGGCGGGGGACCTGTCAGGGCGGCATGTGATCGAGGTCGGCCCGGGGCCGGGCGGCCTGACCCGCGCGCTGCTCGCGAGCCCGGCGGCGCAGGTGGTGGCGGTCGAGCTCGACCGCCGCGCGGTGGCGGCGCTGGCGGAGCTGGAAGCGGCGTATCCCGGCCGCCTGCGCGTGATCGAGGCCGATGCGCTGCGCATCGACGCGGCAGCGCTGCTGCCCGCGCCGCGGCGCATCATCGCGAACCTGCCCTACAACGTGGCCTCGCCGCTGCTGGTCGGCTGGTTGCGCGGCGCTGCCGCGATTGAGGGCATGACCCTGATGTTCCAGCAGGAAGTGGCGGAACGCATCTGTGCCGCCCCGGATACGCCGGCCTATGGGCGGCTGGCCGTGCTGGCGCAGTGGCGCTGCCGCTGCGAGCTGCTGCTGCGCCTGCCGCCGGGTGCTTTCAGCCCGCCGCCCAAGGTGTGGTCGGCGGTGGTGGGCTTCACGCCGCATGCGGAGGACCCCGGCGGCGCGCTGTTCGCGGCCATGGAACGCACCACGGCGGCCGCCTTCGGCCAGCGCCGCAAGATGCTGCGCGGCGCGCTGAAGTCGCTGGGCGATGCGGCGGCGTTGCTGGAAGCCGCCGGCATCGATGGCGCCCGGCGGGCGGAGACGCTGACGGTGGCGGAATTCGATCGGCTCGCGCGGCTGGTCGCCGCGCGCGGCGCGGGATGATCACCGCCCGCGGCGCGGGGTAACCGCCGCCCGCGGCGCTACCCCCGGAACCAGGCCAGCACGGCCGCGACCGTGAACACCGAGATCACGGTCGAAACCAGCACCGTCGCACCCGAGCGCTCCGCCCCCACCGCATAGCGCCGCGCCAGCATGAAGGCATTCGCTCCGGTCGGTAGCGCCGCCGTCGTCACCGCAACGGCCGTCTCGAGCGGCCCCAGCGCGAAGGCGATGCACAACCCCCAGACCAGCAGCGGCAAAACCGCCAGCTTCAACACCAGCGCCCAGGCCACGTCGCGCATCGACCCGGCCAGCCTGAACGACGCGAGCGACCCGCCCAGGCAGAACAGCGCCAGCGGCGGGCTCGATGCCCCCAGCAGTTCCAGCGTGCGCCGCAACGCCGATGGCACCGGCAGCGCCAGCGTGCTCCAGGCAAGGGCCACCACCACCGACATCACGATCGGGTTGCGCAGCACGCCCCCCAGCGTGGCGCGCACCACGCGCCCGAGCGGTGCGTGGCGATGGATGCCGAATTCCGCGACGATGGTGCCCAGGCTCAGCAGCACCATGGAATGCAGCGCGATCAGCGCCAGCAGCACCGCAACGCCGGCCTGCCCATAGGCCGCGGCGGTGAGCGGAATGCCCATCATCACCGTGTTGCCGAAGGTGCAGTTCAGGGCGAACAACCCGGCCTCCGCCAGGTTGAGTGAAAGCTGCCGCAGCGCGATCCACATCGCCGCGCCGTAGACCACCAGCGCGGCCAGGAAGAAGGCCAGCGCCGCCGGCCCGCCGCCGCCATTGCCCGAGGTGCCGCCGGCGAAGAGCAGCGCCGGCGACGCAATGGTGAAGGTGAACCAGATCAGCGAGCGGAAGCCGGCCTCGTCCACCCATTTCCAGGCCGCCGCCGCCCAGCCCATCGCCACGATGGCGAAGACCGGCGCGACGATCTCGAGGATGATCGCCACGCTACCCCGCCAGCAGGCGCGTGATGAAGCCGGCCATGCCCGGCTGGCGCCGGCGTTCGCTGCGCGCCGCATGCAGGATGGCGCGCACCTGCGCGACCGTGGCGTCGAAGTCGCGGTTCACCACCACGTGGTCGAATTCATCCCAATGCGTGATCTCCTCGCGCGCTGCGGCCATGCGGCGCGCGATCTCGACCTCGCTGTCCTGGCCGCGGCCGCGCAAGCGCGCCTCGAGGTCGGGCAGGGATGGCGGCAGCAGGAAGATGCCCACCACGTCCTCCGGCAGGATCGCCTTCACCTGGCGATGGCCCTGCCATTCGATGTCGAACAGCACGTCGCGCCCGGCGGCCAGCGCGGCTTCCACCGGCGCGCGCGGCGTGCCGTAGGCGCGGCCGAGGAAGCGCGCGTGCTCCAGCAGTTCATCCGCCGCAACCATGGCGTCGAAGGCCTCGGGCGTCCTGAAGAAGTAGTGCACGCCCTCCTGCTCGTTCGGGCGCGGTGCGCGGGTGGTGGCGCTGACCGACAGCGAGAGGTCGGGTTCGGTCGCCAGCAGCGCCCGCGAGACCGAGGTCTTGCCTGCCCCCGGCGCGGCCGCGAGCACCAGGCACATGCCGCGCCGCGCGATTTCCACGCTCATGCGACACCGCCGGGGCTTGCGTGTTGCGTTGCACCAACCCATCTATTCCAAAGGGTTAGGGGGGAATAAACAACAGGAGCCTCCGACATGGAATCCGCCGCCTTCTTCCTCGCCCTGGCCACCCTGGTGGGGCTGCACCTCACGGCCGCCATCCTGGTCGACCGCGACCCGACCCTGCCGCTCCGCCGCTCGGAGGACTGATCCGGCTTGCGTCCCGCGCCGCCCCGTATGGCGCACGGGGTTGGCGGGGCCGCCGCGCGCCCTGCAAGGCTACGCCTTCGGTGGCTTGCGACGGCGAACAGTCGCCGCGAGCCACCCGGGGCATGAACCGCGGCGCCGGCCCGCTCACTCCACATTCGCCGATTGCTCCTTCAGCCGTTCGATGGCGGCCTTGAGCTCGAGCCCGATGCGCGTCAGCGCCGTGCTGGCCGACTTGCTGCACAGCGTATTCGCCTCGCGCACGAATTCCTGCGTGAGGAAGTCGAGCTTGCGACCGATCGCCTCGCCCGAAGCCAGTAGGCGCCGCGCCTCGGCGATATGCGCGGACAAGCGGTCGAGTTCCTCCCGAACGTCGGATTTCGTGGCGAGCAGCGCCACCTCCTGCGCCAGGCGGTCTTCCGGCACGCGGCGCTCGCCCTCCAGCAGCGCGGCCAGGCTCTCGCGCAGGCGCGCGGCATGCAGCGCGGGCTGGCCGGCCGCCTCGGTCGCGGCCAGGTCGCGCAGCGCCGCCACCTCATCCAGCAGCACGCCCAGGATCTCGGCCAGCTTCGCGCCCTCGGCGCGGCGCGACGCGACAAGCCCGTCCAGCGCGCGCGCGAAGGCGGCGGCAACGGTGGCGCGCTTGGCCTCCTCCTCCACCTCGTCGGGTTCGGCGGTCTCGGCACGCAGCACGCCTGGCAGCGTCAGCAGCGCCTCGGCACGCGGCGGCGGACAGCCGGGGATGCGCGCGGCGAGGTCGAGCGCGATGCGCAAAGCCTGCTCGAGCGCAGCCGGGTCGGGCGTGAGGCGCGCGCCGGCCGCGCGGTCCTCGCGCTTGACTGTCAACGTCGCGTTCACGTTGCCGCGCTTGAGCAGCCGCGCGGCCGCTTCCTTCAACGGGGTCTCGATCGCGTCGTAGCCGTTGGGCAGGCGCAGCCGCACATCCAGCCCGCGCCCGTTGACGCTGCGCAGTTCCCAGACGAAGGAGGATCCATCGGCCAGGCTGCCGCCCTCGCGGGCGAAGCCGGTCATGGAGGAGAGGGGGTGCGTGGCCATGGCGCCGCTTCTCCCCCCGGAAGGGTCGCGATGCAAGCCGCCTGGACGCATGTGCTGGTGACGGGCGCGTCCTCGGGCCTGGGCCGCGCATTGGCCGAGGCGTGCGCCAGGCCGGGCGCGGTGCTGCACCTGTCCGGACGCGATGCCGTTCGGCTGGACGCCACCGTGGCCGCCTGCCGCGCAAAGGGCGCCGATGTCCGCCCCGTGGTTCTCGACGTGACCGATGCCGATGCGATGGCGCGCTGGATCGGCCGGGCAGGG
Source organism: Roseomonas fluvialis (assembly GCF_022846615.1). Lineage (NCBI taxonomy): Bacteria > Pseudomonadati > Pseudomonadota > Alphaproteobacteria > Acetobacterales > Roseomonadaceae > Roseomonas > Roseomonas fluvialis. The sequence goes on along the minus strand of NZ_AP025637.1, from coordinate 3,940,669 downwards.
CGGCTCGACCTGGTCATCGCCAATGCCGGCATCTCGGCCGGCACGGGCGGGCTCACGGAACCGCCCGCGCAGTCGCGCGCGATCTTCGACACCAACGTCACCGGCGTGCTGAACACCGCCCTCCCGGCCATCGAGGCCATGGCCGCGCAGGCGCCAGGCGCGGATGGCGTGCGCGGGCGCGTGGCGGTGATCGCCTCGCTCGCGGCCTTCGTGGCCGCGCCCGGCGCGCCGGCCTATTGCGCCACCAAGGCGGCGGTGCAGCGCTGGGCGGAGGCACTGGACGCCAGCGAGCGCGCGCGCGGCATCCGCCTGCATGCGGTCTGCCCGGGCTATGTCCGCACGCCCATGACGGCGCGCAACGCCTTCCCCATGCCTTTCCTGATGGATGCCGAGGAAGCGGCGCGGCGCACGCTGGACGGCATAGCGCGGGGGCGCGTGCGCATCGCCTATCCCTGGCCGACCTATGCGATGGCGCGGCTGGCGGGCGCGTTGCCGCCGGCGGTGACGTCGTGGTTCTTCGCACGCATGCCTGCGAAGGGGCAGGCGGAACCGTGATGCGCGCGCGGTGCCGAATCATGCCGCGGCACGGCTGATCCTGCCGCGTCTCCCGCCCTCGCGCGCGCCGGGGCCGGAGGCTTCACACCGTCAGGCGCCGCACGCTGCCGGCAATGGCGTCTGGGCCAGTATCCGCTGACGTTGAACCGGGAAGCGGTCCGTCGGCGGATGTACGTGCGCGCAGGGCGCTGGCTGGACCGAGATGGGCACAGGCGAATCGCGACCTATCGCCGGCTGGTAACCAGCCAGACCGAGGCCAGCACCACCGCCCCGCCGGCGATCACCTGCCAGGACGGCACCTCGCCCAACCAGACCGCGGCGATGGCGGTGGAGAACACCGGCTGGATGTAGCCGACCATGGATGAGTCCGCCGCGCGCGCGCGCGTGGCCAGCCCCAGGAACAGCGTCAGCGGCACCGCAGTCGCGAAGATCGCGAGGATCACCGCCACCACCCATACATCCGTCGGCTGCGCCAGCGCCCCAGGCCCGTCCACCGCCAAGGCGAGGCTGCCCGACAGCGCGCCCGAGACCAGCTGCTGTCCCAGCGCCAGGGCCGCCGCCGGCCCGCGATCGGCCCGCCGCACCCAGATGGTGCTGAGCGCGTAGGAAAACGTCGCGACCAGGATCAGCAGCGATCCGGTCACGCTGCCGCCTTCGAACCCGCCCGCTCCCACCACCAGCATGATGCCGCAGAAGCCGAGCGCGATGCCGCCCATCATGCGCGGCGTCGGCGTCTCGTTCTTCAGCAGCCAGCCCGCCATCAACGTCAGGATCAGCGGCCCCGCCGCCTGCACGAGCGACGCCGGCGCCGCCTCCATCCGCTGCAGCGCCATCGGCAGCAGCGTGTTCGGCACCACGCCGCTCAGCACGCCCAGCACCAGCGACGTGATGACCACGCTGCGCGAGATGCCGCCCAGTTCGCGCCGGAACCACAGGAAGGCGAAGACCGCCACCGCCGCCAGCGCGCCGCGCACGCCCGCCACCGCGAAGGGCGGCATCTGCGCCGCGAGGTAGCGGATCAGCGGATAGGCCGCGCCCCACAGCGCGCTGATGACGATCAGCCGCGTCCAGAGCGCGGCACCGGTCAGCGGCGTCATGCGGCGTGGCGCCCGCTCATGCGCGGCCCGCAAGCGCGGCGAGTTCGTGGCGCAGCACCTTGCCCACGCCGTTGCGCGGCACCGCCGGCACCAGCACGATCTTTCGGGGCGCACGCAACCCAAGCCGCGCGCGGCAATGCGCGAGCAGCGCCGCGGTGTCGAGCCGCCCCGGCGCAGCCTCGACCACCGCGAGCACCGGCAGGTCGCCATGCGCGGCGGAGGGCAGGGCGAACGCCGCGCAGTCCGCGAGGCCGGGAAAGCCCAGCGCGGCGCCCTCGATCTCGGTGGGGAAGATGTTGATCGTCCCCAGGATCATCATGTCGTCGCCGCGGCCGCCGAAGAGCACGTGCCCATCGGGCGTGAGCGTCGCGATGTCGCCCGTGTGGTACCAGCCGCCGGGCAGAAAGGCGGCGGCCGTCGCGGCCGGGTCGTCGAGATAGCCATCCGCCCGCCCCGCCGAGAGGATGCGCAGGACGCCGGGCGTCCCCGGCGGCAGGCGGCGACCGGCCTCGTCCACGATGATCGCCGAGGCACTCCAGGCGCGTCCCACGCCGTCCGGATGGCGCGCGTGGTCCTCGGGCAGTGCGATGGCGACGACGCCGCATTCGGTCGCGCCGTACAGCACATGCAGGTTCCGCGTGAGTTCCGCCTGGATGCGCGCCCGCAGCGCGCCCGGCACCGCCGTGCCGGTCAGGTTCAACGCAACGCCCGCCGGCCAGCCGCCCATGCGCGGCACCTCCTGCAGCAGTGCCTCGGCGCGGCTCGGGGCCAGGACCACGATCTCGATGCCGTGGCGGCGGACCAGGTCGACCAGCGGCGGGCCCTTCGCCGGGGCGTGGAAGGCCCAGCAGGAACCCGCCGCGATCGCCGTCAGCACCGACCAGCGCGACTGGGCGAATTCCGCGGTGATGGCCGAACACCGTCGCGCCGTCGCCTGCGGGCGCGCCAGGCCGCGCAGCGTCAGCAGCCGCTCGGTCATCGGGATGATCTTCGGCCGTCCGGTAGTGCCCGAACTCGGGATCAGCACCGTCGTGCCGTCCGGGCCCGGGGTCGGGATGTGACTGTCGTCGAGCGCCGGATCGGCAGCGATCGCTGCATGGTCCGGGATGAGCAGGCCGAGGGACCCGACCGCGTCCTCGGCCTGGTCGCCGATCACGGCCACGGCGCCGACGCGTTGCGCGAGATCGGCGCGCATCGCCGGCGTGTCGTGGCTCGCCAGGCCGATCTGGTCGCAGCCCAGGCGCATCAGCGCGAGCGTCGTCGCCAGGTGGTCGATGTTGCCGCGGATGGTGATGCCGACGCGATCACCCGGCCGCAGGCCCTGCCGTTCGAGCCACGCCGCCATGCGTCGCGCCATCTGGTCGAACTCGCTGCAGGGCACCTCGCGCCCGGCATCGATGATGGCAATGGCGGCGGGATCGGCGCGGCCCAACTCCCGCACGGCGTCGGGGATGCGCCACGGTCTCATGGCGCGGCCGGCACTACCGGTCGTCCCAGCCCAGGAAGGCGCAGAACTCCGCCGCCGTCGCGCGCTCCGTCACCAGCGTGTTCTCCGGCGCCGACGGGTCGGCGTGGCCGAGCGCCATGCCGCAGACCACCACCTCATGCTCCGGGATGTCCAGCATCGCTCGAATGGTCGCGTGATGCGGCGCGAAGGCCGCTTGCGGGCAGGTGTCGAGACCCATGCCGCGCGCCACCGTCATGACGTTCCCGAGGAACATCCCGTAGTCGAGCCAGGAGCCGATCTCGAGCCGCCGGTCGATGGTGAAGATCATCCCGACTGGTGCGCCGAAGAAGGTGAAGTTGCGCGCGTGCTGCGCCTTCATCCGATCGGTATCGCCCTTCGCGATGCCGAGCAGCCCGTATAGGTCCCAGCCCACCTTGCGGCGGCGCGAGAGGTATGGCTCGAAGAAGGCCTCGGGGTAGTAGCGATACTCCGCGTCCACCTTTGCACCGGCTTCCGCCACCAGCCCATCGGTCAGCGCGCGCAGCCTGGCACCCGCCAGCGCATAGCCGCGCCAGGGCTGCATGTTGGTGCCGGACGGCGCGCGCGCGGCGATGTCGAGGATGAGTTCGACATCGGCACGCGGCACCGGCGTGGGCAGGAAGGCGCGGATCGACCGGCGGGAGGTGATCGCCTCCGCGGCTGTCACCGATGCGTCTCGGCGAAGGACACGGGGCGGCCGATCGGCGCGCCGAGCACCTCGTCCTCGCGCATCACGGCGCGGCCGCGGATGATGGTCGCGACAGGCCATCCCGTGCAGACAGTGCCGTCGAAAGGCGTCCAGCCGCAGGGCGAGGCCAGCCAGTCGTTGCGGATCATGCGCTGCCGCTTGAGGTCCACCAGCGTGAAGTCCGCATCGTAGCCGGCGGCAAGCCGCCCCTTGTTCAGCGCGCCATAGACGCGCGCCGGGCCCGCGCACATCAGGTCGACCAGGCGCGAGATCGACAGTCGGCCCGACGTCACGTGATCCAGCATCAGCGGCACCAGCGTCTGGATGCCTGTCAGCCCCGCGGCGGTGTTCGGCCAGGGCCTTTCCTTCGCCTCGCGCGAATGCGGCGCATGGTCGGACCCGATGCAGTCCACCGTGCCGTCGTTCACCGCCGCCCAGGCGGCATCGAGGTGCCGCTGGTCGCGGATCGGCGGATTCATCACCGCATAGCCGCCGAGCCGGTCATAGGCCTCGTCGGTCTGCGTCAGGTGGTTGAGCAGCACCTCGACCGTGCAGACATCGCGATAGTCGCGCAGGTAGGCGAGTTCCTCGGCGGTCGAGACATGCAGGATGTGCGCGGCGCGGCCGGTCTTGCGCGCCAGCGCCATCAGCCGTTTGGTGCCGAGCATGGCGGTCTCGACATCGCGCCAGACCATGTGGTTGCGATGCGGCATGCCGGGCGTGAACATCGGCTTGCGTTCCTGCAGCCGGTATTCGTCCTCCGAATGGTAGCAGATGCGCCGGCGGCCCGATCGCATCACGGCCTCAAGGCTGGCATCGTCCTCAACCAGCAGGTCGCCGGTCGACGAACCCGCAAACACCTTCACCGCGCAGACATTGGGCTGCAGTTCGAGGTCGGCCAGGTCGCCGATGTTCTTCTTCGACGCACCGACATACAGGCCGACATCGCAATAGGCGCGGCCTTCGAGGAAGGCGCGCTTCTCGTCCAGGATATCGCGGCTCACGACCGACTTGGCCGTATTCGGCATGTCGAAGACGGCCGCGAGGCCGCCCAGGACCGCCGCCTTCGTCCCGGTCTCGATCGATTCGACCGACGCGTCGCCCGGATCACGCAGATGCACATGCGGGTCGATCAGCCCGGGCAGCACGTGCAGGCCGGCGCAGTCGATCGTCTCCGCCGCCTCGGCCGAGCGGAGGTTGCCAAGCGTGGCGATGCGCCCGTCGCGCACCGCGACGTCTGCCGCCTCGACACCCCAGGGCGTGACGACATGGCCGCCCTTCAGAATCAAATCATAGCGTTCCATGCCAAGCCCTCTGTTCGCGATGCCCCTATGTCGCACCTGAAGGCACGGTGGGGAAGGCGGTGGCGAAGGGCGCGGCGGGCGAGGACTTTGCCCTCCCCCGGACCCCCACCCACCAAGGGCTTAAGGCCCTTGGAACCCTCGAGTTGATCGGGGGAATAGGGGCGGGCAGGGCGCGCGCTTCGTGTCGGTGGCACTGACGATGCCCCCCCGCCGAAATCCTGATGAAAAGCCCGCGGTCCAGGGGGCCGCAGCCCCCTGGTGGGGGAGGTCCGGAGGGGGCAAAGCCTCCTCCGCCGCGCGCCTCTACCCTGCGACTTCCACGGCCGCCTCCAGCCCCAGCACCGCGGCAAGGGCTTCCACGCGGCGCAGCACGCTTTCGCCGGCGAACACGCCGGTGCCTTCGACCAGGCGCAGCACCAGTCGTCCGCCGCGGCGTTCGATTTCGGTGCCCGCCAGCAATTCGGGCGTGCCGCCGGACAGGGTGTAGGCCAGGCGCAGTGCAGCGCCGAGGGTTTCGGCGCGGCGCACCGCCGGCAGGTCGAGCAGCACGCGCGCGGCCTGGATATAGGTGGCTTCCGGCGCGGCCTCGTAGCGCAGCGCGACCGCCAGGGCGAGGAAGGCGCGCGCGTGGTGATCCAACCCCACGCCCGGCTGGCGCAAGACGCGGAAGTAGGAATGTTCGGCACGGTAGTCCGGATGGTCGTGGCTGCCGATGTCGCTCGCCCAGCAGGCGGCGATGCGCAGCGCAGCGTCGGTGGGGGATTCGGTTTCGAACAGGCCGCTGGTCCAGCGGGCCAGCGCACCGGGCAGGCGCGGGTCGCGTCCGAAGCGGGTCGCGAGGTCCTGTGCCGCCGCCAGCAGCGGATCGGCCTGGCGGGTTTCGCTTGGCAGGCGTCGCGCATACCACCCTTCGCGCAGCCCGTTCGCGCTGAACACCACGCGGCGTGCTCCCGAAGCGCGCAACAGGCGGCGCAACACCACCGCCGCCCAAGGCAGGTCCGACAGGCGCTTGGATGGCGCGCCGGGCATGCGTTCCAGGGTGCGGCGCGTGGCGGCCATGACCACGCCGGCCAAGTCGCGCGCTTCCTCGCGCATCAGCGCGTAGTGATGCACGATCGACAGCGGATAGGCGGTCTGCGCGATGTGCATGCGCGCCAGCGCGCGCCAGGCGCCACCCACCAGGTAAAGGTCGCGGCCATTGGCCTCGGGCAGCCAGGGCACGCGGGCGAATTCCTCGTCGGCCAGAGCGCGGCCGCGCTGCACCTCGCCGCCCGCACGCTCCGCCAGGCGGATGGCGCCGAGCGGCAGGCTGGCCACGCGCCCCGCGCGCCCATGCGCCAGTTCCACCAGTTCGAGCGACCCGCCGCCGATATCCCCCAGCACGCCATCGGCGCCGGGGAAGCCCAACAGCACGCCGTCGGCCGACAGGCGGCCTTCCTCGTCGCCGGTCAGCACGCGGATCACCAGGTCGGGCAGGCGGTCGCGCAGCGCGGCGATGAAGGCCGCGCCATTCGCAGCGTCGCGCACCGCGGCCGTGGCCAGCACCTCGACCGGGTCGGCGCCCATGGCGCGCGCCACGGTGTGGTAGCGGACCATGACGGTGAGCGCCTGCTCGACCGCGTCCTCGTTCAGCCGGCCCGTGGTCACCAGGCCGCGGCCCAGGCCCAGCACAGCCTTTTCGTTGAAGATCGCGAGCGGATTGCGCCCATGCCCTTCGAAGACGACGAGGCGGACCGAATTCGACCCGAGGTCGACGACCGCCGATCGCGCCGCGCGCAGCGGCGCGCCGGCCGCGGGCATGTCGGTCATGGCGGTGTCCATGCTGGTCAGTCCTGCACCACGCGGTCCTGCCGCTGGCGCCGCGGCGTGCCCTTGAGCGCGCTGCCGCGGCCCGAGAGCGAGGGGTTGGTCATGAAGTATTCGTGCGCCGAGACACCCTTCTCACCGGGCTGCAGCCGCGTCCAGCCGCCATCCGCGCCGAGCTGCCATGACTGCATCGTATCCTTCAGGTTCACCACCATGATCTGGTCGACCACCTGGGCGTGCACGGTCGGGTTCTCGACCGGCACCATGGTCTCGACGCGCCAGTCCATGTTGCGCGCCATCCAGTCCGCGGAACTGATGAACACCCGCGCACGCCGCGACGGCAGGCGATGCCCATTGCCGAAGACGCAGATACGCGAGTGTTCCAGAAAACGTCCGACGATGGATTTCACGCGGATGTTCTCGGACAGGCCGGGCACGCCGGGGCGCAGGCAGCAGATGCCGCGCACCACGGCATCCACGCGCACGCCGGCGCGCGATGCCGCATACAGCGCATCGATCAGCGTCTCGTCGACCAGCGAGTTCATCTTGATCCAGATCGCCGCCGGCTTGCCTTCCTTCGCGAAGGCAATCTCCTGCTCGATCAGCCCCAGAAGCGTGGGGCGGATCGTGAGCGGCGAGAACGCCAGCTTGTCCATCGTTTCGGGCCGCGCATAGCCGGTCATGAAGTTGAACAGCCGCGCGGCATCGCGCGTCAGCGCCGGGTCGGCCGTGAAGTAGGACAGGTCGGTGTAGATGCGCGCCGTGACCGGGTGGTAGTTGCCCGTGCCGAAATGCGCGTAGGACCGGAGCTGCGCGCCCTCGCGCCGCACCACCAGCGACACCTTCGCGTGGGTCTTCAGCTCGACGAAGCCATAGACCACCTGCACGCCGGCGGCCTCCAATTCGCGCGCCAGGGCGATGTTGCGTTCCTCGTCGAATCGCGCCTTCAGCTCGACGATGCCGGTGACCGACTTGCCGGCCTCGGCGGCCTCGATCAGCGCCTTGGCGATCGGGCTGTCGCGTGTGGTGCGGTACAGCGTCTGCTTGATCGCGACCACGTTCGGGTCGCGCGCCGCCTGACGCAGGAACTGCACCACCACATCGAAGGATTCGTAGGGGTGGTGGACGACGATGTCCTTCGCCCGGATCGCCGCGAAGCAGTCGCCGCCGAAATCCAGGATGCGTTCGGGGAAGCGCGGCGTGTAGGGCGTGAACAGCAGGTCCGGCCGGTCCTCGGCGATCAGCTGCGTCAGGTCCGACAGGCCGAGCAGCCCGTCCACGATGAACACCTCGCTGCGCGGCGCCTGCAGTTCCTCGGCCACGAATTCCAGCATGTCGGCCGGCGTTGCCGCGGTGACGGACAGCCGGATCGGGCGGCCGCGACGGCGGCGCTTCAGCGCGGTCTCGTAGGACCGCACGAGATCCTCGGCCTCTTCCTCGAATTCCACGTCGGTGTCGCGGATCAGGCGGAACAGGCCGGTCTCGGCGGGGATGAAGCCCGGGAACAGCCGGTCGAGGAACAGCAGGATCAGGTCTTCGAGCTGCACGAAGCGGATCGCGCCGTCCTCGCGCACCGGCAATCGGATGAAGCGCTGCACTTGCGGCGACAGCGGCAGCAGCGCGCGCATGGTTCCGCCGTCTTCCTCGCGCACCAGCTTCAGCACCATGCACAGCGACAGGTTCGAGATGAACGGGAAGGGATGCGCGGGGTCGACCGCAAGCGGTGTGAGCACCGGAAACACCCGGTCCATGAAATAGGCCTCGAGCCAGTCGCGGTCGGCGGCATCGAGCTCCGCCGGTTCGCACACCGCGACACCCGCGCCGCGCAGCAGCGCCCGCAACTCCTGCCAGGCATCCTGCTGCGCGCGGATCAGCGCCTGTGCCTGGTCGTGGATGGCCGCCAGCTGCTGCGCCGGTGTCTTGCCATCGTGGCTGAGCTTGCCGATTCCGGCGCGCTCCTGCCCAACCAGGCCGGCCACGCGCACCGAATAGAACTCGTCGAGGTTGGAGGCCGAGATTGCCACGAAGCGCAGCCGTTCCAGCAGCGGATGGCGCGGGTTCGCCGCTTCCTCCAGCACGCGCTGGTTGAAGGCGAGCCAGGACAGCTCCCGGTTGATGTAGCGCGCGGGGCTGCCGAGCAGCGCCTCGGCGGCGTCGGGGGCGATGGCGGCGACATGGTTCATGGGCAAACCCTACAGCAGCGCGGCGGCGGGCGGGGAGGGCAGGTCGAGGGCTGCCTCGGAAGCGTCATCGCCGAAACCCTCCCAGCCGGCCAGCGCGGCGCGGGCCAGGGGGCGGGTGACCGGCGCGCGGGCCTGCATGGCGGCGCGGTCGAGCCGCGCCACCGCCTCGGCCAGCGCCGCGGCTTCCCGCGGCAGGCGGGCCAGCAGCCAGGCCTGGATGTCGGGGGCCACGCGCAGCTGCCGGTCGGCGAACAGCTTGGCCAGCAGCGCCGCCAGCAGCCCGTCCCCGGGGGTGGCGATGGCGACGGCGGTGGTGGCGCGCAGGCGGCTCGACAGGTCGGCCAGCGCAACGGGCCAACGCGACGGCGCCTCGCGCGCCAGCAGCAGCAGCCCCTCGTGGCGCTCGGCGCACAGGTTCACCAGGTGCAGCAGGGCCGTGGGGTCGGGCACGGCATCGGCATCGTCCAGCACGGTGCCGCCGGGGGCGGGTGCGGGCAGGTCCCGCAGCAGCGGGCCTTCGATCACGCGCCAGCGACGCACCGCGGCGAAGGCGCGGCCCAGATGCGTCTTGCCCACGCCCTGCGGCCCGAACAGCGCGAGCCGCCCCGACGGCCATTCGCCCACGCGGTCGAGCCAGGCGACCGCCGCCGCATTCGACGCATCCTCGAGAAAATCGGCGCGGTCGGTCGAGGCATCGAGCGGCAGCGGCAGTGCGAATTGCCGCGCGGGCGGCAGGGCCATGGCGCGCTACATCCCCGTCCGCGGCGGGTCGAGATAGAGCGGGCTCTCGAGATACCGCCGCAGCCAGTAGCGCGCCACCACACCCAGCGCGGCCGCCATCGGCACCGCCAGCAGCACACCCAGGAAGCCGAAGGCCACGCCGCCGGCGAACAGCGCGAAGATCACCCACACCGCGTGCAACTCCACCCGGTCGCCGAGCAGGTAGGGGTAGATCACGTAGCCCTCGATGGTCTGGCCGACGATGAAGATCGCGACCACCATCATCACCTCGTTCCAGGTGCCGAACTGGCCCATCGCCAGCAGCACGGCCGAGGCGAAGCCGGTCAGCGACCCGACATAGGGGATGAAGGTCAGGATGCCCGCCATCAGCCCGATCGTCAGGCCCAGTTCCAGCCCCACCAGCTGCAGCGCCACGGCATAGAACACGCCGAGCGCGGCGCAGCACAGCAACTGCCCGCGCAGCCAGGCCGAAAGCACGCGGTCGGTGTCCCGCGCCAATTGCCGCATCACGGCGGCATTCTTGCGCGGCAGCCAGGATTCCACGCGCCCTAGCATCACCGGCCAGTCGCGCAGGAGGTAGAAGGCCACCACCGGCACCACCACCACCAGCGTGAACACCTGGAACAGCGCGAAGCCGCCGCCGATCAGCCGCGTGGCCGCGGTCACGATCCAGGACAGCATCGACCCCGCCTGGTTCACCGCCATGTCGCGCAGGCGCTGGTCCATCATGTCGGGCCCGAGCGCTTCCTCCAGCCGCAGCAGCCCGTCGCGCAGCAGCGTGCCCAGGCCCGCCACATAGGTCGGCAGCCGCTGCACCAGGATGCCGATCTGCGCGAGAATGAGCGGATAGAGCAGCAGCATCGCGGCCAGCCCGACCGCCATCAGCAGGAAGATCAGCGAAAACGCGCCGAGCGACCGGCGGATCCCGATGCGCGTCAGCCGCGTCGCCAGCGGGTCGAGGAAATACGCGATCACCGCGGCCAGCACGAAGGGCGTCAGGATGCCCTGGAACAGCCACAGGCAGAACAGCAGCGCCGCCCCCAGCCCGACCAGCAGCCCGGTGCGCTGCGCCTTGGTGGCGGTGCGCGGCGCGGCTGGCGGCGGGAAGCGCGAGGCCGGCGCCGCGCCCGGTCGCGGCGGCGGGGCCGGCAGCCGTGGCGGGGTGTCGTTCACGCGCCGCCGCCCGCGGTCAAGCGTGCGGCCTGGATTACATAGGCCGCGCCGGAGCCGAGCGTGGTCAGCGCCACCACCAGGATCATCGCATCGAGCAGCAGCGGCGCGGCCAGCCCGAACCCCGCCAGCAGCAGCGCCAGCGCCGCGAGCGCGATCTGCGCGGCGGTATTCGCCTTGCTGACCATCAGCGGGCGGATGCGCGCCCGCACCCCCAGCATCCACAGCGCCACCACCCCGCCCACGATGAGCACGTCGCGGAACACCACGAGGATCGCGAGCCAATCCGGCAGCACGCCGATCGCCGCCAGCGTGACATAGACCGACACCAGCAGCGCCTTGTCCGCGATCGGGTCGAGCAGCGCGCCGAGGGCGGAGCGCTGGTTCCAAACCCGCGCCAGCCAGCCATCCACCGCATCCGAGACGCCGGCCCCCACGAAAACCAGGAACGCGAGGTCAAGCCGGTGGCGCAACATCAGCCAGACCGCCGCCGGCACCGCGCACAGCCGTGCGAGCGTGATGAGGTTGGGCACGGTGAACAGCCCGGCGCCATTCCCCGCCGGGTCCTGCCCCGAAGGGACGGGGTTGCGGTCAGGACCGTCCTGCAAGGCCCACGCGCCAGGCATCGCCCGGCGCCCCGGACCCGGGGACCATCGCCAGGCCCTGGCGGGCCAGTTCCTCGGCCGCCACCGCCGGGGGGGCGCGCAGCCCAAGGCGCAGCCGCGCCCGGTCGGTCGAGATCGCGACCACCTCCATCCGCGCCGTATTCGCGACCAGGCGGCGGCGGATCTCGAGCCATTCGTTCAGCGAACCGTACTGGGCCACCGCCTCGACCGTCGCGGCGGCGGGCGTAGAGGCGACAGGGCGCGGCGGCGGGTCGCCGGGGGCGCCGGGCACGGCCGGCGTGGTGCCCTCGGCCGTCGCGGCGCTGCCGGTGATGGCGCGCACGCGCCCCGGGTTGAAGTTGACCGTGATCCGCCCGGTGTAGCGGGTGGGGGAGGTGCGTTCCTCCTCGATGATGATCGAGTTCACCATCGATTCGATCTGCTGGTCCGACAGCGACCGCGTCACGCCGGCGGCGGTGGCGATCCGATCCCAGGCGGCGCGGCGCCCGGCGGTGAAGGCGCGTTCGCGGGCGATCACGCCGTTCTCGGCGGTGGCCTCGGCGGGCACGCCGCGCTGGGTATAGGCCACGGCCGCGGCCTCCTGCGCGCGCGGGGCGGCAGGGGCGGCCAGCGCCAGCATGACGGTTGCGAGGATTGCCGCCGCATGGTTCTTTCCGCGCGCCCGCGTGAAGCGGGACCTGACCGCCATGAGCTTCCCCATTCCTCATCGATGGGCGGCCGGGGGCCGCCGCGCAGCGCCGTGGCGCCGCATCCGGCAAGCCAATACCCGATCGGAGGCCGCCCTGACCAGTTCCCCGTCCGCCCCGCTGACCTACCGTGCCGCGGGCGTCGACATCGAGGCCGGCGACGCGCTGGTCGATGCCATCAAGCCGCTGGCGAAATCCACCGACCGGCCGGGCACCATGGGGGGCCTCGGCGGCTTCGGCGCGCTGTTCGACCTGAAGGCGGCCGGCTTCACCGACCCGGTGCTGGTCAGCAGCACGGATGGCGTGGGCACCAAGCTGCGCGTCGCCATCGATGCCGGGCTGCACGCCACGGTCGGCATCGACCTGGTGGCGATGTGCGTGAACGACCTGGTGGTGCAGGGCGCGGAGCCGCTGTTCTTCCTCGACTACTTCGCGACCGGCGCGCTGGACGTCGCGTCCGCCAAGCAGGTGGTGGCCGGCATCGCCGAGGGCTGCCGGATCGCCGGCTGTGCCCTGGTAGGCGGCGAGACCGCCGAGATGCCGGGCATGTACGCGAAGGGCGACTACGACCTGGCCGGCTTCTCGGTGGGGGCGGCGGAGCGCGGCGCGCTGCTGCCGAAGCCCGATGTCGGGCCGGGCGACGTGGTGCTGGGGCTGATGGCGTCCGGCGTGCATTCGAACGGCTTCTCGCTGGTGCGGCGTATCCTGGAGCGCGGCAATGCGGGGCTTGGTTCCCCCGCACCTTTCGCGGCCGGGCGCACGCTGGGCCAGGCGCTGCTGGAACCCACGCGCATCTACGTGAAGCCGCTGCTGGCCCTGCATCGCGCCGGGCTGGTCAAAGCCGCCGCGCACATCACCGGCGGCGGCCTGCCGGGCAACCTGCCGCGCGTGCTGCCCGAAGGCACGCTGGCCGTCCTGGACGCCACCGCCTGGACGCCGCCGCCGGTCTTCGCCTGGCTCGCGCGCACGGGCCAGGTCGCGGCCGAGGAAATGCTGCGCGTCTTCAACTGCGGGATCGGCATGTGCGTGGTTGTTGCGGCGCAGGATGCCGAGGGCGCGACGAAGCTGCTGGAAGCCCAGGGCGAGGCGGTGCGGCGGATCGGGGTGATCGAGGCCGGCGACGGCGCCGCCGCGGTGCGCATCGACGGGCTGCGGGCCGGCTGGCCGGCATGATACGGCGCGCTGCCGGCGCTGGCGTGCGGCAGCGCATGCAAACAGCGTTGCCGCAGCGGTTACGCGCCGCCGATCCGCGCCTGGTCCGCGCCGCGTGGCGACGGCCCGTTCGCGTGGCGTCGCGACGCCTTCTCCGCGTCGCCCGGCGACCCACCCGCTCCCCCGCGTGCGCCTTCCTCCGCGCCGCTCCGCGATTTTTCCTCCGCGCCGCTCCGCGGCTTTTCCTCCGCGCCGCTCCGCGGCGACACGCATGACCCGCACCCGCGTCGCTGCGCTGATCTCCGGCCGCGGGTCGAACATGGCCGCGCTGCTGGCCGCCGCCGCGGCTCCCGCCTACCCGGCCGAGATCGCTCTGGTGCTGTCGAACCGCGCGGATGCGGCCGGGCTCGCCACCGCCGCCGCCCGGGGCGTGCCGACCGCCGTGGTCGAAAGCCGCGCCTTCGGCCGCGACCGCGCGGGGTTCGAGGCAGCGATGCAGGCCGTGCTCGACCGCCACGACATCGGCATCCTCGCGCTCGCCGGCTTCATGCGCGTGCTGACCGAAGGCTTCGTGGCGCGGTGGGACGGGCGGATGATCAACATCCACCCGTCCTTGCTGCCGGCCTTTCCGGGGCTCGACACCCATGCCCGCGCGCTGGCCGCCGGCGTGAGGTTGCACGGCTGCACGGTGCACCTGGTCAGCGCCGGCGTGGATGAAGGCCCGATCCTGGCCCAGGCCGCCGTGCCGGTGCTGCCGGGGGACGACGAAGCCACCCTGGCCGCGCGCGTCCTGGCGGAAGAACACCGCCTGTACCCGGCGGCGCTGGCCTGGCTGGCGGCGGGGCGCGTCGCGGTGGCGGGCGGCGTGGCGCGGGTCGACGGCGTGGTGGGCGCACAGGGTTGCCTCGCGAACCCCTTGCCCGCAGCGCCGGGGCTTTCTAAAGGCTGACGTGACATTGCGGTGTTGGGGATCAGTCCGTGGCCGAACAGCAGACCTATGACTTCGTCGAAGTGAAGCCCGCCGACATCCTGGCGGAGCGCCAGCGCGAATGGGCCGGCTTCACCACCTTCATGACCTGGGGCACCGGCGTTGTGGTGGCGATCCTGGTGCTGGTCTACCTGCTCTGGGGCTGACCGCACCCTGAACGGCGCTTTGCTGCGACATTCGACGGCCGGGATCGGACCGCACGGCCACTCGCGTGGCTGCATTTGCGGCCGGGAATCGGGAGCCGGACCACGGCCCGGGCCGACGCTTCACCAGTTCTCCTGAAACCCGACGGCGATCGGGGCGCTGGCCACGGTCACGCCGCGGCGCGATGACCGGCCGATGGTTCCAAGCCGCTCGCGCCGATCGTCAGGGCTGGAAGGCGCCCGGGCGGCCCAGCAGCCAGCCCTGCAGCGCATCACAGCGCGCATCCCGCAGCGCGCGCATCTGGCCAGCGGTCTCCACCGCCTCGGCCACCGTGACCGCGCCCAGCGCATGCGCCATCTCGACCACCGCGGCGACCAGCGCGCGGGATCGCTCGGCACCGGCATCCTGGTGCTCGACCCCCGCGGTCAGCGCGGGGTCGAGCTTCACGGCGGCAAAGGGAATGTCGCGCAGCACCCGCGCGGAGCCATGCGTGCCGCCGAAATCATCCAGCGCGATACTGATACCGAGATCGCGCAGCGATGCGGCCACGCCCCGCGCCGCCACCAGGTCCCGCGTCACCGCGGCCTCGGGCAATTCGAGCGACAGGCCGCGGGGGTCGACGCCGGTCGCCTCGATCGCGGCCTTCACCATGGGGGCGGCATGGCCGCTCACGATGCCGCTGACCGAAACGTTGAGCGCGAGATACGGCCCGGAGCGCGGCCAGCCGGCGCGCATGCGGAAGCCCTGCACCAGCACCCAGGCATCGAGCGCCACGCCGCGGCCCACCGCATCGGCGGCGGCCAGCGTCTCGCGTGGCGAAATCGGGCCGAGTTCCGGGTGTTCCCAGCGCAACAGCCCCTCGTAGCCGACCGGGTCCAGCGTGGCGGCCGCGCAGATCGGCTGCAGGTCAAGCCGCAGGCCAGCCCCGCCGGCCGCCAGCGCTTCGGCTAGCGCCTCCCCAAGGTCCTGCAGGGTCGACCGCTGCGTCGTCGCCGCGGGCAGGGTGCCGTCCATGCCGTTCCTCCGTCTCCAGGCCCCGCATCAGGCACCGGGCAGCGTTAACGGGTCGTCAGCGCCGGCGGCGTGATCGGGATCATGGCGGCGCCATGCCAGGGGTGCTGTGGTGAGATCGCGGGCAAGCGGCCCGCGCTCCGGAGGCAGTCAGCGATGGCCATCATCAACGGAATTCTGCGCGGCACCATCACCGGCGGCGGCGACCCGTCGGGCGGCGGTCGCGTCCAGGTGCAACTGCCCGCGCTGGCGGGGTCCGGCAGCGTCTGGGCGCCGGTCTGCCGGGCCTTCGGGGGCGGCGGCGGTGGGGGTGGCAGCGTCGGCGGCGCGGTCTGGGTCGCCTTCGAGAATGGCGACCCGGCCTATCCGGTGGTGCTCGGCCTAGCGGACTGAGCACCTGTACCGAAAGTCGCCCTGCGGCGACTTTCGGTGTCGGGCGACGGCCCGGTCAGTCCACCAGTTCGGTGCCGGCGAAGAAGTAGGCGATTTCGATCGCCGCGTTTTCCGGGCTGTCGGACCCGTGCACGGAATTCGCCTCGATGCTCTCGGCGAACAGCTTGCGGATGGTGCCCTCGGCCGCCTGGGCGGGGTTGGTGGCACCCATCAGCTCGCGGTTCTTGGCCACGGCGTTCTCGCCTTCCAGCACCTGCACCACCACGGGGCCGGACACCATGAAGTCCACCAGGTCGTTGTAGAACGGGCGGGCGGCGTGCACCTCGTAGAACTTCTTGGCATGCGCGCGGCTCATCCAGATGCGCTTCTGGGCGATGATGCGCAGGCCGTTCTTCTCGAAGATCGCGTTGATGGCGCCCGTGAGGTTCCGCCGCGTGGCGTCAGGCTTAATGATGGAGAAGGTGCGTTCGATGGCCATGGCGGCTGTCCTCGGGGGTTCTGGAGTCGGGCCGCCCGATAGAAGGGATGGCGGGCGCGCGCAACCCCCGCCGCCCTGGCGCGGCCGCCGGTCGGCGGCCGCCGCGGTCGGGATGCGGGACCGGCCCGCACCCCGGCGCGTCAGGCAGCCTGCTTCATGGCCGCCGCGTTGATCTCGCGCGACGCCTTGGTCAGCGTGCTGTCGGCCGCCTTCTCCTCGGCCAGGTTGGCGTCCAGCAGCGCCACGATGTCCGACTTGCCGGCCGCGCGCGCCCAGGCGATCAGCGCGCCGTAGCGGGCCATCTCGTAGTGCTCAACCGCCTGGCCGCAGGCGATCAGGCCTGCGTCACGCACGCTGCCGGGTTCCGGCGCGTCGTCGATCAGCTCCTCGCATTCCTCGATCAGGCCGTTGATGGCCTCGCAGGTCACGCCCTGGGCGCGCTTGCCGAGCGCCTCGAACACCTGCTGCAGGCGTTCGATTTGCCCCTGCGTCTCCTCGCGATGCGCCATCAGACCCGCACGCAGCGTCTCGCTCTCGGCCGCCTTGGCCATCTTCGGCAGCGCCTTCAGGATCTGGCGCTCGGCGTAGTAGATGTCCTTGAGCGTGTGCAGGAACAGGTCGTCAAGAGTCTTCATGCGGGCCATGGGGCGATCCTCCGGGGGGGTGACGTGTCGTCTGGCGTTCAACGCCCTGCTGGGCCCGGGGTTGCGCTGACCTCCCGCGCAACGCGCGCCTGACAAGCGGTGGCCGAGCCGGTAGAAGGCCGCTGCCATGACCGTCCTTGCCCTCCGCGACCTGACCATCCGCATCGCCGGGCGCGCGTTGCTGGACGGCGCCAACCTGCAGATCGACACCGGCCGGAAGGTAGGTCTGGTCGGGCGCAACGGCGCGGGCAAGTCCACCCTGCTGCGGGCCATCACCGGGGATCTGCAGCCCGATGGCGGGGAGATCCGCCTGGCGCAGCGCGCGCGCATGGGCCATGTCGCGCAGGAAGCGCCGGGCGGCGACGACAGCCTGCTCGACATCGTGCTCGCGGCCGATACCGAACGCGCGTCCTTGCTGGCCGAGGCGGAGGCGAACCCCGACCCCGCCCGCCTGGCCGAGATCCACGATCGCCTGATCGCCATCCGCGCCGACAGCGCGCCGGCACGCGCGGGCGCCATCCTCTCGGGGCTCGGATTCGATGCCGCCGCGCAGGCGCGTCCGTCCCGCGAATTCTCGGGCGGGTGGCGGATGCGCGTGGCACTCGCGCGCGCGCTGTTCATGGAACCCGACCTGCTGCTGCTGGACGAGCCGACCAACCACCTCGACCTCGAAGCCACCATGTGGCTGGAATCCTGGCTGCAGCGCTTTTCGGGCGCGGCCATCGTGGTCAGCCACGACCGCGGCCTGCTGGAACGCTGCGTCGATTCCATCGCGCATCTCGATCGTGCGCAGATCACGCTGTACCAGGGCAACTTCGCCGATTTCGTGCGCCGGCGCGCCGAACGCCAGGCGCAGCAGGCCGCCGCCAATGCGCGCATCACGGCCGAACGCGCGCATATCCAGTCCTTCGTGGACCGCTTCCGCTACAAGGCCAGCAAGGCGCGCCAGGCGCAGTCGCGCCTCAAGGCGCTGGAACGCATGCCCGCGGTCGAGGCCCTGGTCGAGGACCACCCCGTCCGCTTCGCCTTCCCCGCCCCCGAGGAACTCGCCCCGCCGATCCTGTCCTTGACCGGCTGCGCGGTCGGCTACGGCGGCCCGCCGATCCTGCGCGGGTTGAACCTGCGCCTCGATCAGGATGACCGCATCGCGCTGCTGGGGTCGAACGGCAACGGCAAGTCCACGCTGGCGAAACTCATTGCCGGGCGGCTGCAGCCAGAGGGCGGGACGCATTTCCGCACCCGCGCGCTGCGCGTGGGGTACTTCGCGCAGCACCAGACGGAAGAACTCGACCTGTCCGGCACGCCGCTGACCCACATGCAGGCAGCGCTGCCCAAGGCGACCGAGACCGCCTGCCGCGCGCAGCTCGCGCGGTTCGGCCTCGATGCCGACCGCGCCGAGACGCGGATCACGTCGCTGTCGGGCGGGGAGAAGGCGCGGCTGCTGCTCTCGCTGACCACGCGCGACGCGCCGCAGCTGCTGATTCTCGACGAACCGACCAATCACCTCGACATCGATGCGCGCGAAGCGCTGGTGAAGGCGCTGGCTGACTTCCCCGGCGCGGTCGTGCTGATCAGCCACGACCCGCATCTGGTCGAGCTGGTGGCGGACCGGCTGTGGCTGGTCGCGGACGGCACCGTGACCGCCTTCGATGGCGACCTCGACGACTACCGCGCGCTGCTGGCGGACCGCGCACGCGGCGGCGCGCGCGGCGAAGCCGGCGCCGCCAAGGCCGGCGCGCGGCGCGACCGCGCCGATGCGCGCATCGCGACCGCGCCGCTGCGCGCCCGCGTGAAGGAGATCGAGGCCTCGCTCGAGAAATTCGCGCGCGAGGATGCGCTGATCGCCAAGCGCCTCTCTGACCCCGAGACCTACGCCCGCTTCAAGCCCGAGGACATCACCTGGGCGAACACGCGTCGCGCCGCGATCGCGCACCAGGTCGCGCTGCTCGAGGAGGAATGGCTCGACCTCTCGGCGCGACTCGATGCCGCCTGAGGGGGCGCTCCCGCCGGCGAGACGACCGGCGCGGTTGGCCAGCCTTCGCACCGTGCCACGCAGCGCAAAGCAGCAAGCCGACAATCAGCCGCCGCGCGGCGCCTCGTTCGGGCCGCCGCCG
This sequence comes from Roseomonas fluvialis, assembly GCF_022846615.1. Classification (NCBI taxonomy): domain Bacteria; kingdom Pseudomonadati; phylum Pseudomonadota; class Alphaproteobacteria; order Acetobacterales; family Roseomonadaceae; genus Roseomonas; species Roseomonas fluvialis. Next base: position 3,921,403 of record NZ_AP025637.1, on the reverse strand, counting down.
ACTAGGTGTTCGTCCAGCGTGCGGCGCATGAAGGTCGGCCAGAGCGCACGGCCGGTGGGCGGCTCCGCGGGCAGGCGGTCCTGCGCCTGCGCTGCGGCGGCCTCGGCCGTCCGAGGCGGGTCGATGCTTCCCATCACGCCCTCCTGACCTTCACTCCGCAAAGGCTAATCGTATCGCGAGGCGAATCACAACGAAAGGTTGTGTGACTGCGAAAAATACCCCGCTGGACCAGCGCGGCCGGATCGGCGAACAGACAGCCAAGGCCGCCGCCGGGGCGCGGCCAGGAGGAAACCGCATGATCCGCCGCCGCACGCTGCTCGCCACACCCGCCCTTGCGCTGCCCGCCGCCGCGCGCGCCCAGGCCTGGCCGTCGCGGCCGGTGCGAATCGTGCTCGCCTATCCGCCCGGCGGATCGACCGACGTGCTGGCGCGCACCCTCGCCGCCGCGCTGGCCGAGGCGATTCCCGGCAGCACCTTCGTGGTGGACAACCGTCCCGGCGGCGCCGCTGTGGTCGGCACCCAGGCGGTCGCGCAGGCGGCCCCGGACGGCTACACGCTGTCGCTCGGCAACAACCAGACGCATGCGGCGAATGCGGCGATGCTGCCCTCGCTGCCCTTCGATCCGATCGCGGATTTCGCCCCGATCGCGCGGCTGGCCGCCGTGCACCACGCGCTGGTGGTGCCCGCCAACGGGCCGCGGACGCTGGCCGAACTGGCGGCGAAGGGAAAGAACGGCGGGCGTGTCACCTACGCCTCCTCCGGCGCAGGGTCGGCCAGCCACGTCATTGCCGAGACCTTCGTGCGCCGCGAGCGCATGGACGCTACCCACGTGCCGTATCGTGGCGGCGCCCAGGCCACCACGGACACCGTGGCGGGCACGGTGGATTTCTTCGTGTCGACCTGGCCGCAGGTGGTCGCATTGGTGCGCGACGGCCGGCTGCGCGCGCTGGGGATCGGCGCCCCCGCGCGCCTGCCCGAAACACCCGACGTGCCGACCTTCGCCGAACTGAACGCGACCGACCTGGCCGTGGATGCCTGGTTCGGCATGTGGGCACCGGCGCGCACCGACGCTGGCATCATCACCCGCCTGTCGGACACGCTGGTCGGCATCGTGAACCAGCCGGCCATGCGCGAACGACTGAACGGCCAGGGCTTCGTCGCCGCGCCCATGCCCGCGGCGCCCTTCGCCGCCTTCCAGCGGGAGGAACTGTCCCGTTGGCGCGCCCTGGTGGAACTGACGGGCATCCGGCTGGCTGGGTAGCGCGCGGTGCACGGGGAGGGCTCTGCCCTCCCCGAACCCCACCCGCCAAGGGCTTAAGGCCCTTGGAACCCTCGACTTGATCGGGGGAATCGGGGAGGGGCATGGCGCGCCCGTGGCGTCGGTCGCCGACGTTGCCGCTCCCCAATTCCCCCGATCAAAAATCCGCGGTCCAGGGGGCCGTAGCCCCCTGGTGGGGGAGGTCCGGAGGGGGCAAAGCCCCCTCCGTCCGCGCCACGTGTTCGCTCAGGCCTTCTTCTCCCACCCACCCGGCCCCTGCTGCCAGTAGGTCAGCGCGTGCCCCGCCGCCTTGGCCGCCGCCCAGCGCATGCGCGCCGCGGCCACCGCCGCCTCGTCGCTGCCGTCGAACAGGTCGAGCACGCGGTCGTACTCCGCCAGGCGCCCGCTATCAGCCCCGGCGACCAGCATCAGGAAGCGCGCGCCGTTGGCGGGCGGCGCGTCCTCGGTGGCGAGCAGGATCGGCTGCAACGCATCGTGCTCGCCGCCGGCCAGGCCATGCGGCAGCCAGTCGGGATCGGTCGCGGTCCACAGCGCGGCGTCGATCGCGCGGGCGCGCTCGGCATCGCCGCACAGCACATGGGCGCGCCCGCCCGCCGCCAGCACGCGGCCAAGCAGCCGCGGCAGCGCCTGTTCCAGCGCCGTTCGGGTCAGGTGGTAGAATCCGATCTCTGCCATGGCGCTAGAGCATCACCCGCTCGCACGGGTTCGGTTGAACGGGCCAGGATGCTCGCAAAAAGCCGAAGGCTGGAGCGCATGATGTGAACCCTCGCGACCGGCATGTACTCGAGCCTGCCGCCCGCGGCGCGCGACGCATGCACCGACTTCCCGCGCGCGCGTCACGGCTCCTGCTCGAAGCGCATCGCCACCAGCCGGTCGAGCAGCCGCGCGCCGAAGCCGGTCGGCCCGGCCGGCCCCAGCGCATGGGGGTCCTCGGCCGTGTCCACCCCCGCGATATCCAGGTGCGCCCAGGGCGTCGTGTCCACGAATTCCCGCAGGAAGGCCGCGGCGTGGCAGGCATCGGGCAGGAAGCGCCCGCCCCAGGCGCCGGATCCCGCCGGCGCGCATTGCCGCAGGTCGGCGATCTCGGACCGCAGCACCTCGCGATGCGTCGGCCCGATCGGCATGGGCCAGAGCGTCTCGCCCACCGCCTCCCCCGCCGCGGCGGTCGCCGCCATCAGCGCGGCGTCGCTGCCAAACAGCCCTGCGCGGTGGTGGCCCAGCGCCGCGATGATCGACCCGGTCAGGGTCGCGAGGTCGACCACGGCGCGCGGGCGGAACGCGCTGATCGCGTGGTGCAGCGCATCGGCCAGCACCAGGCGGCCCTCGGCGTCGGTGTCGATCACCTCGACCGTGCGGCGGGACGCGGTGCGGATGACATCGCCGGGGCGGTAGGACGCCGCACCGGTGGCGTTCTCGGCGATCGCGAGCACCGCCACGGCGGATGCGGGCGAACGCCGCCGCGCCAGCGCCAGCATCGCGCCCGCACAGGCGGCGGCACCGGCCATGTCGGCGCGCATCGCCTCCATCCCGGCGGCGGGCTTGATGGAGATACCGCCGGTGTCGAACACGATCCCCTTGCCCACGAAGGCGACCGGGGGCAGCGGCAGCGTGCCGCGCCAGCGCAGCACCGCCAGGCGCGGCGGGTCGGCGCTGCCGCCGCCCACCGCCAGGATGGCGCCGAAGCCGTGGCGCGCCAGCCATTTGCGGCCGTGGATCTCGACTTCGATCCCCTCCTCGGCCAGGGCTTCCAGCCGTTCGGCGAAGCGGCGCGTGGTCAGGTGGTTGGCGGGTTCCGCGGTCAGGTCGCGGGCCAGCAGGCAGCCCGCCACGCCGGGGGCGAGGCGCGCGAATGCGGCCTCCGCCGCCGCCGGGTCGGGCGCGTGCACCACGAGCCGCCGCGGGCCGCGCGGGACGTCGCGGCTGCGATGCCGGTCGAAGTGCCAGGCGCCGAGCGCGATCCCGGCCGCGAGATGCGCGATGGCCTCCGCATCGTGATCGTCGCCCGCGAGCGCGATCTCCTCCGTCTCGCCGGCGGCACGCGCGGCGGCGGCTCCGGCGGCCTCGAAGGCCAGGGCCTGCGGCGCCGGGCCCAACCCCACGACGATACGCCGCGGATGGCCGGGCTGGTCGAGCACATGCCCTGCCGCACCGGTGAAACGCGCGGCGGCGGCAGCGGCGGCGAGCACGCGCGGCGGCGCGGCGCCCGCTGCCAGCGCATGCACGCAGGGCACCAACGGCCCCGGCGCCCCGCGACGGAAGCGGACCGCGATCACGCGGCGGAGCTCATCGGGCGCGCGCAGTACTGCGCCGGAGCGCCGGCGCGGGCCTCACCCCTCGTAGTGCTCCGCCACCAGCCGGTCGAGCATCCGCACGCCATAGGCCGTGGCCCCCTTCGGCACCGTGGCGGTGTCCTTGCCCGACCAGGCGGTGCCGGCAATGTCGAGGTGCGCCCAGGGCTTGCCCTGCACGAAGCGCTGGATGAACTGCGCCGCGGTGATCGACCCGCCAGGCCGGCCGCCGACATTCTTCATGTCCGCGATGTCCGACTTGATCTGCTTGTCGTAGGCCTCGCCGAGCGGCATCCGCCACGCCGTCTCGCCGGTCGCGCGGCCGGCGGCCTCGATGCGGCTGGCCAGCGTGTCGTCGTTGCTGAACAGCCCGGCGTGCTCGTGGCCGAGCGCGATGATGATGGCACCCGTCAGCGTCGCCAGGTCGACCATGAAGCGCGGGTCGAACTTCTCGATGCAGTAGTGGATCACGTCGGCCAGCACCAGTCGGCCTTCCGCGTCGGTGTTGATGACCTCGATGGTCTGGCCGGAGGCCGACTTCACCACGTCCCCGGGGCGCTGCGCGGTGCCGGAGGGCATGTTCTCGACCAGGCCCACGATGCCGATCACGTCGGCCTTGGCCTTGCGCCCGGCGAGTGCGGCCATCAGGCCGATCACGGTGCCGGCGCCGGCCATGTCCCACTTCATGTCCTCCATGCCGCCGGCCGGCTTGATGGAGATGCCGCCGGTGTCGAAGGTCACGCCCTTGCCGATGAAGGCGAGCGGCTTGCCCTTCTTGCCCTTGGGCGCGCCCATCCACTTCATCACCACCATGCGCGGTTCCTGCGCGCTGCCCTGGGCCACACCCAGCAGCGCGCCGAAGCCGAGCTTCTTCATCTCCTTCGGGCCGAGGATCTCGACCTCGAGGCCGAGCTTGGTCAGCGCCTTGCAGCGCTCGGCGCATTCCACGGGCGTGAGCACATTGGGCGGCTCGCTCACCAGGTCGCGGGTAAGAAAGACGCCGTCGGCCACCGCCTGCAGCGGGGCGAAGGCAGCCTTGGCCTTGGTGGTGTCGCTGGTCGCGACGGCGATGCGCTCGACCTTCGGCTTGTCATCCTCCTTCTCGGTCGTGCGGTAGCGGTCGAACCGGTAGGATTTCAGCACGGCGCCCATGGCGATCGAGGCGGCAAGCGCGGGGGCCAGGCCATCGGCGGCGACCATCGCCTCGCGTTCCTGCGCCACCGCGCCTGCCAGCGTGCCGCCGGCCGCCTCCGCGCCGGTCGCGGCGATGTCGTCCGCCTTGCCCAGGCCGATCGCGACGACCTTCGACAGCCCCGCGCCGGGCGCCCAGAGCGTCGCGGTCTGGCCCTTGCGGCCCTTGAACTTGGCGGCTTCGAGGCCGCGCGAGATCGCGCCGCCGGTCGCCTCGTCGGCCTGTTTCGCGAGGCCCGCGAGCGCGGCGTCCTCGGCCAGCGGCAGCACCAGGGCGCCGCTGCGCGGCAGGGCAGGCTTCACGAAGGCGATGTCGGGCATGGGGACTCCGCAGTTACGCGCGTTGGGTGGTGCACATTAGGTGCGCGACCGCGGCCCGGCCAGGGGCGGGACCAGCGGCGGGACCGCCCCGGCGCATCCGGGGCTTGCGGGGCGCGGGGGCAGGGGCCACACGGCGGGCATGGACCATGATGCCCTGCTCACGCTCGCGACCCGCCTTGCCACCGAGGCAGCGGCGGCGATCAACGCTGTGCGCGCCGCCGGTTTCGCGGTGGAGCGCAAGTCCGACCGGTCCCCCGTGACCGAGGCCGACCGCATCGCCGAGGCGCTGATCGTCGAAGGCCTGCGCGCCGCCGCCCCCCATATCCCGGTCATCGCCGAGGAGGAGATCGAGGCCGGCACCGCCCCGACCGACCCGGGGCGCCGCTTCTGGCTGGTCGACCCGCTGGACGGCACGCGCGAATTCGCCGCCGGGCGGGACAATTTCGCCGTCTGCATCGGCCTGGTCGAGGATGGCCAGGCGGTGCTCGGCGCCGTCGCGCTTCCCGCGCCGGGCGAGGTCTTCTGGGGCCGCAGCGGCGGCGGCGCCTTCAAGCGCGACGCCGCCGGCACGCGCCCCATCGCGGTGCGCGCCGTGCCTGATGAGGGCCTGGTCGTGATGGGCAGCCACCACTACCAGGACGACCCGCGCATGGGCCGCTTCCTGGAAGGCCGCCGGGTCGCGCGCATCGTCAACATCGGCTCGGCGGAGAAATTCTGTCGCGTGGCCGAAGGCAGCGCCGACCTCTATCCGCGTTTCGGGCGAACCATGGAATGGGATACCGCGGGCCCGCAGGCGGTGCTCGAGGCAGCGGGCGGCACGATGCGCCTGCTGGAAGGCGGCGGGCCCTTCCGCTACGGCAAGCCGGGCTGGGCGAATTCCGGCTTCGTGGTCGAGGGCCGCGTCGCGTGACGGTGCTGCTGCCCGCGCAGGAGGTCGAGCGCGCCGCCGCGCTGCTGCGCGCCGGCGACCTCGTCGCCTTCCCGACCGAGACGGTCTATGGCCTGGGGGCGGATGCGCGGAACGGGCGCGCCGTCGCGGCGGTGTTCGAGGCCAAGGGCCGCCCCCATTTCAACCCCCTGATCCTGCACCTGCCGGAGGCCGAGGCCGCCTTCGACGAAGCCGTGGCCGACGACCGCGCCCGCGCGCTGGCCGCGCGCTTCTGGCCCGGGCCGCTGACGCTGGTGCTGCCCCGCCGGCCCGAGTGCCGCGTCGACCTGCTGGCGGGGGCGGGGCTCGATACGCTGGCGCTGCGGGTGCCGGCGCATCCGCTGGCGCTGGCGCTGCTGCGCGGCGCGGGCGTGCCGGTGGCGGGGCCGTCCGCCAACCGCTCGGGCCAGGTCAGCCCGACCACGGCGCAGCATGTGATGGATGGCCTGGTCGGGCGCATTGCCGCGGTGCTGGATGGTGGGCCCTGCGCGGTGGGCGTGGAGAGCACTGTGCTCGACCTCGCAGCCGGTGGGGCGGCGCTGCTGCGCCCCGGCGGCGTGCCGGTCGAGGCCATCGAGGCGGTGATCGGCCCGGTGGCGCGGCCCATCCCGATTGCCGCCGCGGCAGCGACGCGCACGCTGCGCAGCCCGGGGATGCTGCTGTCGCACTATGCCCCGGCACTGCCGGTGCGGCTGGCGGCGCGGGACGTCACGGCGGAGGAGGCGCTGCTCGCCTTTGGCGAACCGCTGCCGGGCGCGGGCGCGGTGTGGCAGTTGAGCGAGGCGCGGGACCTGCGCGAGGCGGCCGCGCGCCTGTTCGCCGGGCTGCGCCGGCTGGATGCGGAGGGCGCGCGGCTCGGCCTGCGGGGCATCGCAGCGATGGCCGTGCCGCAGGACGGGCTTGGCGCGGCCATCAACGACCGCCTGGAACGCGCGGCCGCGCCGCGGGGGTGATGCCCGCGCCCGGGGGAGTCGCGCGGGTCACGGCGGGTGTACGCCCATCGCCGCCCGGAGCGAGGCGCGCACCGCCGGCCGGCTCGCCGCGCCACCGCCCCACCGCGCAAAGACGAAGCAACTCGCGCGGCGCGCGCGTGTTCTCGACGGTATCGCCCTGCCGCCACGGAGTTTCCATGCGTTTCAAGATCGGTTGCCGTCTGGCCTACCAGACGGAATCGCCCGTGCCCTTCGTCTTCAACATCGAGGCGCAGCGCTTTGAGGGCCAGCGGATCGAGCGCGAGGACCTGGTGCTGTCGCCAGACGTGCCGATCGACCGATGGACCAGCGAGGACGCGGGCAATCGCTATTTCCGGATCACCCCGCCCGCGGGGCCGTTCACGCTCGACTACAGCGCGATCGTGGAGGTGACGCCGAGCCTCGGCGATGCGGGTGCGGTGAAGGAGATACCGATCGGCCGCCTGCCGCTGCCGGCCCTGCGCCACCTGTTTCCCAGCCGCTACTGCCAGTCCGACAGGCTCGAACGCTTCGCGCTGAGCACCTTCGGCGCCATCGAACCGGGCTATGCGCGGGTCAACGCCATCTGCAACTGGATCTACGAGTACGTCACCTACGAGGGCGGGGTGTCGGACGCCATGACATCGGCCTTCGACATCGTGACCCTGCGCGCCGGTGTCTGCCGCGACTTCGCGCACCTGGGCATTTCCCTGTGCCGCGCCCTGGGCATCCCCGCGCGCTACGTCAGCGCCTACGCCTTCCGCCTGCAGCCGCCCGACTTCCACGCTGTGTTCGAGGCATTCCTGGAAGGCCCGGCGGGGCCTGACTGGTACATCTTCGACCCGACCCGCATGGCCGATCCGGCCGGGCTGGTGCGCATCGGCATCGGGCATGACGCGGCGGAGGTCGCGTTCTGCACGGCGTTCGGCCCGATGGTGTCGGAGAAGCCGGAGGTGTGGATCGAGGCCCTGGAGCCGGCCGCAGACCCGACGGTGCACGCCGTCCGGCCCGAAGCCGGGGGCTGAGGATCCGTCGCGCGTCCGGCGGCGGCGGGTTCGCCGACACGGTCGATCCATGGGCGAGACCAGGGCCGGAGCCGACTGAGGCGCAGCGGCTCCCGCTCTAGAGCCGTTTCCGTTCGCCGCGGCTCACTGCAACGTCTCTAGACCGGTGTTTTCGCGAGCATCTTCACCCGATCAGATGATTCCATCTGATCGGGGGGTCTGCTCTAGCACGGGATTTGCTTGCCATCGTCCGCCCTGACCTGGTGGGACGCATGCGCAGCCGACTGCCTGCCGAACCCTCGCCCATCGACCTCGACCCGGCGCGCACCGCGCTGGTCGTGATCGACATGCAGCGCGATTTCCTGGAACCCGGTGGCTTCGGCGCCGCGCTGGGCAACGACGTGTCCCTGCTCGCCGCCGCCATCGGGCCATGCCGGGTCGCCCTCGATGCCGCGCGTGCGGCCGGGATGCTGGTCATCCACACCCGCGAGGGACACCGCCCGGACCTCTCCGATGCGCCGCCGGCAAAGGTCTCGCGCGGCGCGCCATCGAAGCGCATCGGCGACCCGGGCCCGATGGGCCGCATCCTGGTGCGCGGCGAACCCGGGCACGACATCGTCGCCGCGCTCGCGCCCATCCCCGGCGAGCCGGTCATCGACAAGCCCGGCAAGGGCGCCTTCTACGCGACGGAACTCGAACCCATGCTGCGCCACCGCGGCATCGAGGCCCTGCTGCTCGCCGGCGTCACCACCGAGGTCTGCGTCCACACCACCCTGCGCGAGGCGAACGACCGCGGCTTCCGATGCGTCGTCCTCGCCGACGCCTGCGCCTCCTACTTCCCGGAATTCCATGCGGCGGCGCTGGCGATGGTCAGCGCGCAGGGCGGCATTTTCGGCTGGGTCAGCGACACCACGCGGCTGAGGGCCGCACTTCAGGGAGACGGGCCATGACGATCACGACCGCCAAGCCTGCCTTGTGGACGCCGGGCGATTGGAATGCGCTGTTCGGCTTCGGCACCAACATCCTGGTCAACCTGCTGGTGCTGACCGGGCTGCTGCGCTTCGTGCTCAACATGCCGCCCGAGATCGTCTTCGGCCGCATCCTGCCCGCCGCCGGGCTGATGATGGCGCTGTCCACTTGGTACTACGCCTTCCTGGCCTACCGGCTGGCGGCGAAGACCGGGCGCAGCGATGTCTGCGCGCTGCCCTCGGGTATTTCCGTGCCGCACATGTTCGTGGTGGTGCTGGTCATCATGCTGCCGATCGCGCAGCGCACCGGCGACCCGATCAAGGGCTGGGAGGCCGGGCTCACCTGGGTCTTCGTGCAGTCCTTCATCCTGATGATCGGCGCTTTCGTGGCACCCTGGATCCAGAAGATCACGCCGCGCGCGGCCTTGCTCGGCACCTTGGCGGGCGTGTCGATCACCTTCATCTCGATGCGCCCGGCACTCGAGATGTTCATGACGCCGGTGATCGGCCTGGTCTGCTTCGGGATCGTGCTGGCCGCCTGGTTCGGCGGGCTGCGCTATCCGCGCAACATCCCCGCCGGGCTGGTCGCCATCGCCTTCGGCATGCTGGTCGCGTGGCTCGCCGCGCTGTTCGGCCTGGGCATCGGCGGGCGCAGCCTGACGGCGCTGTTCGACGGCCTGTCGAACATCGGCTTCTCGGTGCCCCTGCCCGCCATCGACCACGTCTTCGGCGGCTTCGAGTTCATAGGCATCATCCTGGTCACCGCCATCCCCTTCGGCATCTACGACCTGGTCGAAGCCATGGACAACGTCGAGAGTGCAGAGGCGGCGGGCGACCATTTCCCCACAACGCGCGTCCTCACCGCCGATGGCGCCGTCAGCCTCATTGGCTGCCTGATGGGCAACCCCTTCATCAACGCGGTCTACATCGGCCACCCGGGCTGGAAGTCGATGGGCGGGCGGATCGGCTATTCCGCAGCGACCGGGCTCGCGGTGTTGGTTGTCACCTGGTTCGGCATCGTCTCCGTGCTGCTGGACCTGGTGCCGATCGTCGCGATCTCGCCGATCTTGCTCTACATCGGGATGCTGATAGGCGCGCAGGCCTTCCAGGAAAGCCCGAAATCTCATGCGCCGGCCATCGTCCTGGGGCTCGTGCCGCACCTGGCGCACTGGGCCAAGACACTGATCGACGGTGCGCTCGGCGCCGCGGGGACCAGCGCGGCGGCGGTGGGTATGGACAAGCTCGCGGGGCTCGGCGTGCTCTATCCGGGGCTGGTGGTGCTGGGTGAAGGCGCGATCCTGTCAGGGCTGATCCTCGCCGCCGTCGCCGCCTTCATCATCGACCGCGACTGGCTGCGCGCGTCCTACTTCGCGGCCGCCGGGGCGGTGCTGACCTTCTTCGGCTTCATGCACGGGCCCGCGGTGGGGTTCGCGGTCACGCCGGGGGTCGCGCTGGCCTATGCGATGGTGGCGGCGTTCCTGTTCGCCTGCGTCCGGTGGCCGGTGTTGGCAGGCGGGATGCAACCAAAGGCAGCGCCGTCGCCCGCCGAATAGCGGGCAGCCGAAGGCGCCGGCGACATGGCGGCGCAGTGTGATCTCGACGGTAGAATGTGCCGCCCCGGGCCGCGCAATATCCCGCGACGCAACCGCAATGTCCGCGGTGCGGTGTGGGGAGGCCTTCCGTGGACGCGCAAACCAATGTGGAGGACCTGCCGCCCTGCGACCTCATTCTGCGTGGCGGCATCACCTCCGGCGTCGTGTACCCGGGCACGGTCGCGGGCCTAGCGGCGAAGTACCGCTTCGTCTGCATCGGCGGCGCCTCGGCCGGGGCCATCGCAGCAGGGGTGACGGCCGCGGCCGAGTACGGCCGGCAAGTTGGCGGGCGGCCCGATGCTTTCGAGAAGGTCGCGGGCCTTGCGCACGAGATCGGCGGCGGGACCACGAACCTGCGCAAGCTCTTCCGAGCGACGCCGAAGCTGCGCATCCTCGACTGGTTGCTGTGGCGGGGGCTGAGCGCTGGTCCTTTGGCGACGTTGGGCGCCGTGGCATCGCCGTCGATCGCGATCGGGCTGGGCGCATGGCTGGGCGGCGCCGGCATCGCCTGGGGACTGGCGCTGACCTTCGGCGGCCTGATCGCCACGGTGGGCGCGCTCGTGTGGCAAGTGGTGCGGGGCCTGCCCGCGGCTGGATATGGGCTCTGCCCCGGCATTCATCCCGGCATCGAGCAGACGGAAGATGCCCTGCGCCACCGCGGAGCGCTGATGGACTGGATGCACGCGACCATGCAGCGCCTTGCCGGCCGCACCGTCGGGCAGGTACCGGAGGGCAAGGATGCGCCGCTTGCCTTAGGCGACAGTCCTTTGACCATGGGCGATCTTTGGGGAAGCCCCGACACGCTGGCAGAACGGCGTCTCGACCTGGTGTTGACGACGACCAACCTCTCGCAGCAGGTCGCCCACCGGTTCCCGTTCCTGGAGCCCAGCGGCACCAACCTGTTCTTCCAGCCGGACGAACTCGCGCGCGTCCTGCCACGCGACGTCGTCCGCTGGATGGTGCGCGCGGCACAGGGCGAAGTGGTGGCGGACGGGGTTCGCCTCCTGCGGCTGCCCGCTCCGGGCGACCTGCCCGTCCTGTTCGGCGTGCGTCTGTCGCTGAGCTTTCCGGGCCTGATCTCGGCCGTACCCCTGCATGCCAGGGACGCAAGCATCCCCCGTACCTCGGACACGACAGCGGCGACGCGAGCCTCGCGTCGCCCGGCCCGCTTTCGCCGCGCCTGGTTCTCGGATGGCGGCATCACTTCGAACTTCCCGGTCGATGCCTTCGACTCTGTGCTGCCGCGCCGGCCGACGTTCTGCATCAACCTCCGTGAGCTGCCGACCGACGACGAGGAAGCGGGGCCGCGGACGGAAGCCGACATGGTTTGGATGCCACGCGACAATCGCGATGCCCTGCGGCCGCCGTTCCTCGCCTCGCGGCGGCGCGGTGGCGGCGGCGAATGGCACGATGATCCGACGCTCGCTGGCTTCGTCGGCGCCATCGTCAACACGGCGCGCAACGCCCAGGAGAACGCCCTGCAACTCACGCCCGGCCAGCGCGACCGCATCGTGACCGTGTTGACGCGCGACAACGAGGGTGGCCTCAACCTCAACATGCCGGCCGAGACGATCGCCCTGCTCAGCAAGCGTGGCGCGGATGCCGCGGGCCGGCTGGTCGACCGGTTTCATCCGGACGGCGCCGAAGCGCGCGAGGGCGCCTTGATGGGCTGGCGCAACCACCGCTGGATCCGCTTGCGCGCCACGCTCTCGGGTGTCGAGCGGTTGCTCGCTGAGATCAGTGCGGCCTGGCGGCATCCAGACGCCCAGGCAGGCAGCTATGCCGATGCACGCGCCGCGTGGTCACCCACGCATCCCGCGAACGCCACGAGCGTGCCGAAGGGCAAGCGCGTCACCCCGGGCTATCGCTGGGCAAGTGATTCCGCCGCCCGGGCTGCGGGAGATGGCGTCGACGAGATCATCCGGCTTGCCGACACACTGGGCGCCAGGGCCAGTGCGAAGGCGACGCAGACCGGCGAGCCGCACGCATCGCTGTTCGACAGCGGTCCGAGCGCCGCCAGTGCGAGCAAGACTGCCGGCGCTTCGTCCGGCGCCGCGCCGCGCCCGAAGCTGGGCTGGCGGCTGCGCGCCGTCGGCGGCGACCCCCGCGCCAACCTGACCTATCGCTGAATCGAGAGTCTCACGCGCACAGCCCGAGGCCCTGAAGCCAGTCCTGCACGAGGCCCGCCACCCGGTCCGAATTCCGGTCCATCATGATCATGTGGCTGTTGCCACGGATGCCGACGGCGGGCAGGTCCACCACGTCCACATGCCCGCCGGCCGCGCGCACCGCCGCAGCGAATGCGATCCCCCGCGCGCGGATTGCCGGCCAGCGCGGGTCGCCGGCGATGAAGTCGCCATAGATCATCAGCACCGGGATCCCCGCCAGCGCCGCCACCTTCTCCATCAGCCCCGTGCTCGCGGGTTCCACCAGCACCAGCGCGCGCACGTTCCCCGGCCATTCCTGCGCCGCCCGCCAAGCGAAGAAACCGCCCTGGCTGTGCGCGACCACGACGGAAGGCCCGACACGCTCCAGCAACGCGCCATAGGCCGCAAGCGTCAGGTCGTCGGTGGTGGTGAAGCGCGGCACGCAGCCCAGGATGAAGTGGCGCCAGGATGCCGGATCGGCCGGGAACTGCTGGCCATCGAAGACTCGCCCTTCCTGCGGTGTGCCGGGGCCGATGCGAAAGCGCTCCCACGGGTTCTCGAGCGTGAGCGTGACCGGCACGCCGCCGGTCTCCTCCGGGATGCGCATCCAGCCGGAGCGGCCGCGCTCCACCGCGTCGGACACCACCACTTCCCACCCCGCGCGCAGGAAGAAGTGCTGCCAGCCCTCGCGCCCATCGGGCGTGGTCTCCCAGCACGCACCGCTCAGCCCGCCGCCATGCCACAGCATCAGCGGCACCGTGCCGCGCTTCGGCGCCGGTTCCATCGCCTGTGCGTACATCCCGCCGACCAGGTAGGTGCCGTTCGCGTCGATCAGCGCCGGCGCGCCGCCGGGGGTGAAGGTGACCTCCCGCGCGGGCTGGCCCTGCACCACCACCTCCCGCCCGCCGACATGGAAACTGGTCCAGCGCGCGAGAGCGATCGGCGGCAGGTCGGTCATGGCGAAGGCGGTTCCCCCCGGGCAGCGGCGCGCAGCATGGCGGCGGCGACGGGTCCGCTCAACCCGCCGCGCCGCGGGGCGTGACGCGGCCGCGGCGGCGCTGCATGATCCGGGGCCAAGAATCAAGCTTCGGGAGATGTTCCATGATCCGCCGCCGCCCCATGCTGGCCCTGCCCGTCGCCGCGCTTCTCGCGCCGCGCCCGGTCGCTGCCCAGGCCACCGCCGCCTGGCCGAACCGGCCGCTGCGCATGGTCATCCCCTGGCCGCCCGGCCAGCAGACCGATGTGGCCGGCCGCCTGGTCTCGCAAATGCTGACCGAACGCCTCGGCCAGCCCGTGGTGCCCGACAACCGCCCGGGCGCGGGCGGGCAGATCGGCACCAATATCGTCGCGAAGGGCACGCCGGACGGCTACACGCTGCTGGCCGGTTCGCTCGGGCCCATCACCTTCGGCCCGCTGGTCACCCGCCCGCCCTATGACGTGGAACGCGAACTGCAGCCTGTCGCGCTGTTCGGCGAGGCGCCCTTTATCGCCTTGGTCAAGGCCGACAGCCCGGTGCGCGACCTCAATGGCCTGATCGCGATGCTGAAGTCGCGCCCCGGCCACTACACGCACAATTCCTCGGGTGTCGCGGGCGCGCAGCACCTGGTCACCGCGCTATTCCTCGCGAAGGCGGGGCTCGAGGCGTTGCACGTCCCCTTCCAGGGCAGCGGGCCGGCGCTCGCGGCCCTGCTGGGCGGGCAGGTGGATTTCGGCTTCGACACGCCGGCCGCGGCGGGGCGGCTGGTGAGTGCTGGGCAACTGCGCGCGCTGGGCGTGACCACCGCGAATCCATCGCCCCTGGTCCCCGGCGTGCCGCCGATCCGCTCGGCGGGCGGCGGGCTTGCGGACTACCACGTCGATTCCTGGGCGTCGGTCATGGTGCAGACCGGCACGCCGCGGCCGATCGTCGATCGCCTGGCGGCCGAGGTCACCGCCGGCTTCGCGGGCGGCGAATTGCGCGAACGCTTCGCCGGCATCGGCATGGCGGTGACCGGCGTCAGCGGCCCGGATGAATTCTCCGCCCGGCTGCGGCGCGACTGGGCGACCTTCCGCCCGGTCATCGAACAATTGGGCATCCGCGCCGAATAGGCGCGGGCCTCGGTGTCTGTCTGACACGCCCGCCCCCGGGCCTGCACGGGACCCGACCACCCGTTCCAGCCTGCTGAAGCGGGTGGCCGTCCGGGCGTGAGGCCCTCCGCCGCTGTTCGGGAAGGCGCCATCAGGCGCATTCCCGGACCGACATTCAGGGCAGCGTCGCCAGGAAGCGCGCCAGATCCTCCCGCCAGAACCGTGCATTTCCGGTGGTGCCGTGGCCAAGCGTCTCGGCACTCGCGGGGATCAGCAGCAGCCGTGCGTTCGGAATGCGTGCCAGCGCGCGTTCGGTCAGGCCGGTCTCCGGCGGGTTGCGCTCGTCATCGGCGGAATTGATCTGCAGCACGCGGGCGCGCACGCGATCGAGCCGCGGCTCGGGGTCGTAGTCGCGCGAGGCATCCCACTGCCAGATGAAGTCGTTCGCGTCGCGCGGCGGCGGCGCGGCCAGGCGCTGGTCCACCAGTCGGTCGGCGGCCTCGCGCGTCGGTGCCGCGCGCTGCAGGTTCAGCGTGCCGCCATTGGTGCCGGTGCCGTACATCACGTTCGCCAGGCGCAGCGCGGGCGGCTGCGTGGTGTAGTTGCCGCCCAGGTAGGCGGGGTCCTGGCGCACGCTCTCGATCATCAGCCGGCGCATCATCCAGTTGCGCGCGGACATCGCGGTGGGCTGCGACGCCATCGGCACGATCGCGTCCATCATGTCGGGGAAGTCGGTCGCCCAGCTCCAGGCCATCATGCCGCCCATCGAATTGCCGAGCACCAGGCGCAGCCGCCGGATGCCGAGGCCTTCCGTCACCAGCCGCTGCTGCGCGGCGACCATGTCGGTGTAGGTGTAGCGCGGGAAGCCGGCGCGCATCCCGTCCGACGGCTTCGAGGAATTCCCGGTGCCGATCGCATCCGGGATGATGATGAAGAAGCGCGTCGCGTCGAGCGGCTGCCCGGGGCCGAACAACTGCCCGCCGAAATTGGCGCCGAGCATGCCCCGCGCCGTGCCATAGGTGCCGTGCAGGATCAGCACCGCGGGGTTGGTGGGCTCGCCCAGCGTGATGTAGCCCTGGCGCAGGTCCATGACCTCGCCGCCGTGGAAGCGGAATCCGGATGCGGTCCAGGTGCCCTCGCGTGGGGTGGGCTGCGCGGCGGCGGGCAGGGCGGCGATCAGCAGCGGCAGCAGCATGGCCGCACGGCGGAGCAGGCGCATGGCGTTCCCTCCTGGGCTTGGTTGCGCAGGAGGCTAGCGCAGGCGGCCGGCGCGCGGAATGGAACGGTTGCGCGCCGTCATGGCCACGCACGCGCCGAGCGCATCGGCCCGCGCACGGCGAGCGAGACCCGCATATGAGGGGCCACATGGGGCGTGGCCGCGGTCATCTCTTCGCGGGCCGTTGGCCGGGTCGTGCGCGCAGTGCTTCCCGTCCGCCGTTACACCATGGCCATGCCGCCATTCACGTGAATGGTCTGGCCGGTGATCCAGCCCGCCTCGGCGCTCGCGAGGAACACCACCGCGGCCGCGATATCCTCGGGCGTGCCCATGCGCTGCGTCGGGATGCGCGACAGCAGCGCGGTCTTCTGCGCATCGCCCAGCGCATCGGTCATCGCGGTCTTCACGAAGCCCGGGGCCACCACGTTCACCGTGACGCCACGCGTGGCGACTTCCTGCGCCAGCGACTTGCTCATGCCGATCAGCCCGGCCTTGGCGGCCGCGTAGTTGGCCTGGCCGGCATTGCCGGTGACGCCGACGATCGACGCGATCGACACGATCCGCCCGCTGCGCTTCTTCATCATGCCGCGCAGCGCTGCGCGCGCCAGGCGGAAGGGCGCGGTCAGGTCGACCTCGAGCACCGCGGCCCAGTCGGCATCACCCATGCGCAGGGCCAGCATGTCGCGCGTGAACCCGGCATTGTTGACCAGGATGTCCAGGCCGCCGGCCTCGGTCTCGATCTTCTCGACCAGCGCCGCGGGCGCCGCCGGGTCCGACAGGTCGGCCGGGGCCACGATCACGCGCGCCCCGCCCAGCGCCTCGGCCACGCGGGCGAGTTCGCCCTCGCGCCGGCCGGTGATGGCGACGGTCGCGCCCTGGCGGTGCAGCGCGGTAGCGATGGCTTCCCCGATGCCGCCGGTGGCGCCGGTCACGAGGGCGGTGCGCCCGGTCAGGTCGAACATCTGTGTCGGTTCCTCAGGTGAAGCGCTTGAACAGGAAGTGCCGGGCGTGGCCGGGCGGCTGGCCGTCGATCGTGCCGAACACGACGTAGCCCTGCTTTTCGTAGAAGGGCCGCGCCTGAAAGGAGAAGGTATCCACCCAGGCGCCGATGCACCCGCGCGCCCGTGCCTCGGCCTCGATGCGCGCGATCAGCCGCGCGCCGAGGCCGCCGCCGCGCAGGTCCTCGGGCAGGTAGAAGTAGTGCAGGAAGTACCAGGCGCCGTAGCACCAGCCAAAGGCACCGCCGACCGGCGCGCCGCCGGGTTCGCGCCGCACCACCAGCGACAGTGGCTTGAAGCCATGCGGGCCGACGAAGGGCGCATTGAACGCGGTCAGCCCGTCCAGCGCCGCCTTCGCCGCCGGATCGTCCGCCAGTTCCGAGAGCGTGACCTCGGGCTCCATCACACCGACTTCAGGAAGGCCTCGACATCCGCCGGCGTGCCGATGGCAAGCGCCGTCGCCTCGGGCGCGTTGCGCTTCATCAGCCCGGTCAGGACCTTGCCGGAGCCCACTTCCACGAAGCGCTCGCAGCCCATCGCGGCCATCGCGGCGACGCATTCGCGCCAGCGCACCGTGCCGGTCACCTGCTTGACCAGCAGGTCGCGGATCTCCGCGGGGTCGGTCGCCTTGGCGGCGGTCACGTTGGCCACCACCGGGACCAGCGGCGCGCGCATCGTGGCACCGGCCAGCGCCTCGGCCATCGCATCCGCTGCCGGGGCCATCAGCGCGCAATGGAAGGGGGCGGAGACCGGCAGCAGCATGGCGCGCTTCACGCCGCGCTCCTTCGCTATCTCGATCGCGCGCTCGACCGCCGCCTTGGAGCCGGAGATGACCACCTGGCCGCCGCCATTGTCGTTGGCGGCTTCGACAACCTCGCGCGTGTTGGTCTCGGGGTCGGTGGCGGCGGCGTCGCAGATCTCTCGCGCCAGGTCGATCTCGGCGCCCAGCAGCGCGGCCATCGCGCCGGTGCCGGGCGGGGTCGCGGCCTGCATGGCGTCTCCGCGCAGGCGCAGCAGGCGCGCCGCGGTCGCGACATCGAAGGCGCCTGCGGCGGTCAGCGCCGAGTATTCGCCGAGCGAATGCCCGGCCACCAGCGCCACGCGCTCGGCCAGGATGTAGCCGCCCTCGGCTTCCAGCGCGCGGACCACGGCCAGGGAATGCGCCATCAGCGCGGGCTGGGCGTTGGCGGTGAGGGTGAGTTCCTCCTGCGGGCCCTCCCACATCAGCTTCGACAGTTTCTGCGAGAGCGCGTCGTCCACCTCCTGGAAGACGTGGCGTGCGGCGGGGAAGGCTTCGGCCAGGTCGCGGCCCATGCCGATGGCCTGGCTGCCCTGGCCAGGGAAGACGAAGGCGAGCGACATTCTGCGGCGTTTCCCGTTCGCTTTGGTTCGATGCTGCGGCGCGAATGGGCCGCCCGCCGGCCCGTGTCAATCCGGCAGGCGACCCGGCGCGGCGATGGCGAGCATGACCTGGCCGATCACCCGCTCGGCGCAGGCGGCGGGGTCGGCACCCTCGAATATGCCCGGGCGCATCCCCCATTGGTGGATCGAGGAGATGATGTCGGTGGCGTCGCGGCGCGAGATTCGGCGGAATTCGCCGCGCGCGATGCCTTCGTTGACCACCGCCATGACCACATCCCAAAAGATGGCGAGGTCGGCGGCGTATTCGCGCTCGGTCTCCGGCGGCCAGGACCAGGACAATCCAATGATGGCCGCGTACATCCGCGGCTCCGCGAGGTCGCATTGCGCCCAGGTGTGCAGGATGCCGGCGAGGCGTTCGGTCGGCGTGCCGGGGCACGCCGCGGCCACGCGTGTCGCTGCCAGTTGCTGGTCGTTGAAGTTGCGCAGTACCGCATAGAGCAGGCCCGCCTTGCCGAGGAAATGCGCGTTGATCAGCGACGGCGCGACGCCGGCCTCCGCGGCGATGTCGGTGGAACTGGTTGCCTCGTAGCCGCGCTCGCGGATCAGCTTCTCGGCGGCTTCGACCAGGCGGGCCATGGTCCGGGTGCGCTGTTCGGCACGCTTGGCGGTGGAACGGCGCCGCGGGGCAGGCGGTATCGACATGACGGCGTGATGCCTCGGGCAAGTTCGGGGCGCAAGTTTGTTGCCAAAAGTCGTCGTTTTCTCTTATTGAATACACTCAATGAAACACGTTTATTTTACGTTATCGCCCTCGGGGCGTTGGCGGGAGCGCGCAATGCGGCGCTGGGCATAGCGCTGCACACGGCGCGGCGCCGGCGCGATCGTCTGCGCAAGAGGGCCCACGCGACGCAATCCGGTGCTGCCCCGGCATGGATGCAAATGCACGGACTTGCGAGCAACGAAGTCGCGGCCTTACATTGAAGGCCTTCGATGAATTAAATCGATCCCAGATAATCGCGCCTGCTCCGGAGCCGTTGACGATGTTCGAAACATCCGACCAGCCCGGCCCCGGCTCAGGCGTCCCGCGGGGTCACGCCTTCCTCAAGGAACTGGCCGAGGAACTGCGCCGCATCGCCACCGGCGAAAAGACCTGCGGCGAGGGCCTGGTCTGGATGATCGCCGTGCTGACCGCGCAGCATCCCGACCTCGACCACGCCATGGCCGTGCAGCGCCTGATCGCCGCGCTGCTGGTCGAAAGCGGCCCGATGATCTGGCAGCACGTCCGCGACGGCGCCGGCGGGTTCAGTTGAGCTGAATGCCGGCGTCGCGCACCACCTGCCGCCACCGTGCCAATTCGGTCGAGATGGTCTGGCCGAGCTCTGCCGGGGTGCTGGCATCGATGGTGAAGCCGGCGGCGGTGAGGCGCTGGGTCACCTCCGGCAGGCGCAGGGCGGCGGCGATGGTCTCGTGCAGCCGCGCGATCGCCGGGGCGGGCGTATTGGCCGGTGCCAGGAAGGCCGACCAGGAGGCCGAGACCACCTGCGGATAGCCCGCCTCGGCCATGGTGGGCACGTCCGGCAGCGGGTCGAAGCGCCGCGGCATGGCAATGGCGATGCCGCGCAGCGCGCCGGACGCCACATGCGGGCGCACCGTCGCGGCATTCAGGATCGAGCACTGCACCGTGCCCTGGATCATCGCCGTGACCGCCGGCGCACCGCCCGGGAAGGGAACATGCGTCGCCTGGGTGCCGGTGGCATTCAGGAACAATTCCATGCCCAATTGTTCGGTCGAACCGACCCCGCCGGAGGAATAGGAGGCGCGGCCGTTCTCGCGCTTCAGCCAGTCGATCGTCTCGGCCACCGTGCGCGCGGGAACGTCCTTGTGCACCACCAGCATGTTGGGGACGGTCATCGCCAGGCTGACCGGCGCAAAATCCTTCTCCGGGTCGTAGCCCGGCTGCCGCATGACCGCCGGGTTGATGGTCATGGTGCCGGAGGCGGCGACGATGAGCGTATGTCCATCCGCCGGCTGGGCCGCGACATGGCGCGCGGCGATGGCGCCGGTGGCGCCCGGCCGGTTTTCCACCACCACGTTCTGGCCGAGGGTGGCCTGCAGGTGCGGGGCGACCAGGCGGGCCACCAGGTCGTTCGGGCCGCCGGGGGCGAAGGGGACCACGAGCACGACAGGGCGGGTCGGTGCCCAGGCGGTCTGGGCGTGGGCGATGCGGGGCTGGGCCAGGGCGGCGATCGGCAGGATCAGGGCGCTGCGGCGGTTCATGCGGGGCCTCCCGGGGGCGTGAAGGGTCGATTGCAGCATGAAGCGCCGCGCGGTGCACCCCCGCGGCCCTTGCGCCAGCCCCCCCTGCCGTGCTTTACGCCCCGCTCCCCTGCCGGGTGCGAGGCACGCGCCCGGCTATGCCCGTTTGCGCGCCCCGTCCCGGGGCCAGGGCTGAGCCAGCCACAGGGAGATCACATGCCACTCTACGAATGCGTGTTCATCGCGCGCAACGACATCACCCAGCAGCAGGTCGAGGCGATCGCCGAGCAGGTTGCCGGCCTCATCACCGAAGGCGGTGGCGAGGTGAAGAAGCGCGAGTACTGGGGCCTGCGCGGCCTCGCCTACAAGATCAAGAAGAACCGCAAGGGGCACTACATGCTCCTCGGCATCGACGCGCCCGGCACCGCGCTGCCGGAAGTCGAGCGCCAGCTCGGCCTGAACGAGGACGTGCTGCGGTCGCTGATGATCAAGGTCGAGGCGATCGACGAGGCGCCCTCCGCCGTTCTGGCCAAGCGCAGCGACGACCGTGACCGCGACCGCGGCTTCCGCGGCCCGCGCCCGGCCGGCCGCTTCGGCTCCGGCCGCACCGGCGGTGGCCGCGAGCGTGGCGACGACCGCGAGGAATTCCGTGCGCGCCCGCGCGACGAGATGGACGGCCCCGGCGGGCACGAGGAGTAAGCACCCATGTCTGAATCGACCGACCTGACCCCCGCCGGCCGCCGCCCAGCTGTCGGCGCGCGCCGTCCCTTCTACCGGCGCAAGAAGTCCTGCCCGTTCTCGGGGCCGCAGGCGCCGAAGATCGACTACAAGGACGTCCGTCTGCTCTCCCGCTTCCTCAGCGAGCGCGGCAAGATCGTCCCGTCCCGCATCACGGCGGTCTCCGGCAAGAAGCAGCGCGAACTGGCCCAGGCCATCAAGCGCGCCCGCTTCCTGGCGCTGCTGCCCTACGTGATCAACGACTGACGCAGCGATGGGCGGCGTGCTGAGCAATCCGCGCTGGCTCGCGGCGATGGCAGGGGGCCTCATGGCCGCCACGCTGTCGCTGTGGGCGATGCGCGGCCTGCCGCTCGGCTTCGCCGCCTTCTGGCTGACGCCGCTGCCGCTCTTCGCCGCCGGCCTGGGCTTCGGCCCGGGCGCGATCGCTGGGGCGGCGGGCCTGGCGGCGCTGATCCATGTCGCGCTGGCGGGCATGCTGCCGATGGTGGTCTTTCTGACCGCCTTCGCCATTCCCGCGGTGCTGATCGTCGCGACCGGCCTGCGCGGCGGGCGCATCGACCCGGGCCTGCCGCTCGCCCTGCTCGGCCTGTGGCCGGCGGTGGTCATCATCGGCTGCGCCTTCGCCTTCTCGGGCCTGCCTGGCGGGCTCGAAGGCGCGATGCGCGAGGCGGTGGAACAGGGGCTGCGGCGCATGGGCGGCAACGCCACGCAGTTCCCGGTCGACCAGCTGGTGCAGGTCATGGCCGCGGCCCTCGGCTTCTGGGCGGCGGTGTCGCTCTCGGTCAACGGGGCGGCGGCGCAGTCGGCGCTGGCGCGTTCGGGCTGGGCGATGGCCCCGTCCCCGCGCTGGAGCGAGGTGCGCCTGCCGGCCTGGTACCCGCCGCTGACCGGCGCGGGTGCGGCGGCCTGGCTGGTCATGGGCGGCGATGGCGACGTGGTGGCGCTCTCGGTGCTGCTGGTGCTGCTGCTGCCGGTGTTCCTGATGGGCATCGCGGCGGTGCATCGCCGCTCCGTCGGGCGTCCGGCGCGCCCCTTCATGCTCGGCGTGTTCTACACCGGGCTGGTCATCCTCAGCGTGCCGGCCGCGATCGCGGTGACGGCCTTTGGTTTCTACGAGCAATGGGGGCGGCGCACGAGCCCGCCCGGAGGCACAACATGATCGAACTCATCCTGATGCAGCGTGTCGACAAGCTCGGCCAGATGGGCGAGCTGGTGAAGGTGAAGCCGGGCTACGCGCGCAACCACCTGATCCCGACCGGCAAGGCGATCCGCGCCAACAAGGACAACCTCGCGCGCTTCGAGCGCGAGCGCGCCCAGCTGGAAGCGCAGAACATCAAGCGCCGCGGCGAGGCCGAGCGCACCGCCGAGCGCGTCGCCGGCCTCTCGGTCATCATCATCCGCCAGGCGGGCGAGAGCGGCGCGCTGTACGGCTCCGTCTCGACCCGCGACATCGCCGAGGGCTGCAAGGCCTCGGGGCTGACCGTGGCGCGCGAACAGGTGCTGCTCGGCCAGCCGATCAAGACGGTCGGCCTGACCACCGTGCAGGTCGCGCTGCACCCGGAAGTCTCGATCCCGGTGGTGGTGAACGTCGCGCGGTCCCCCGAGGAAGCCGAGAAGCAGGCCCGCGGCGAGCGCGTCGAGGCCGAGGATGAGGCCGAGGCCGCGTCGCTCGAGGCCGAACTGGCCGCCGAACTCGCTGCCGGCCAGGCCGACAACGGCTGATCGTCCGCGGTGCGGGTCGTTACGCCCGCGCCGCGCATTGCGTCTTGCCGGCGACACTCGGCACCATGCCATGCGTCCCTCTCGCCATGAGGAGGGACCAGCTTGGTCCGAGTTCATGATCCCGCGGCGGATCCGCTGCAGCACCCTGGTGCCGCGCTGCGCCGGTGGACTCCCACAGACCTTCGGCGACTGGAGCGCGCCGCGTGCTGGCTTGCACATCCGCACGTCGGCAGCCGCAACACCACCGTGGCTCTGCACGATAACCGTTTCTGCCTCATCACCGAGGTCTGCGGGCCTGTTTGGATCTCGTCTTCCGACAATGGCGCACATCGTGCGGCACGCGCCGCCGGCGGCGCGTCGGGACGGCGTACCGTTCACGGTCGGCCATATAGGCTCTGCGGAGCGTGAAGCCGTGCGGCCGACGCGCGAATCGGCCCGGCTGCAGTAGCCTTGCGGACCATCATGCCGCGAGAAACGCATGCGCCTGACCGCCGTCGCCATGATCCGCAACGAGGCGGACATCCTGCCCGATTTTCTCGGCCATTGCGCGGCGCTGTTCGACGACGTCCTCGTGGTGGACCATGCCTCAACCGACGGTACCGCCGAGATCCTGGCCGCGGCGGCCACGCGGATGCCGCTCACGGTCCTGCGCTTCGCCCAGCACGCCTACGTGCAGTCGCTGATCGTCACCGCGCTGGTGCGCGAGGCCTTTGCGCGCGGCGCATCCTGGGTCTTCCCACTCGATGCCGACGAGTTGCCGATGGTGGCCGGACGTGCGGCGCTGATCGGGTGCCTGCCGGAGGACGCGACGATGGTGCAATGGCGCTGGCGCAACCTTTGGCCGCAGCGCCCCGCCGGATTTGCCGATTTCTCGGCGGAGGGCGAGCACGAGGTTCTGCCGCCGGCGTCCACGGGAGTTGTCAAGGTCGCGGTCTCGCGCCGCCTGCACGACCGGGTACCGCGATTCACGATCGCGCAGGGCAGCCATGGCCTGTCGCGCGGACGGGAGGATGCCGGCACCCCGATCGCGATCGGGCACCTCGCGCATTTCCCGATCCGCAGCCGTGAGCGCTTCGTTCTCAAGGCCGAACTGGGCGCGCGGGCCGTGTCGGCCATACCATCCGTATCGCCGCGCTCGGGCTTCCAGTGGCGCCAGGCGGCGGAAAGCGGCGAACGCTTCGACGGCGCTGCAGGCTTGCAGCGTCTGCGCTCGCATGCGCTGCGCTATCCTCATGTGGCGCAGACCGATGTGGTGGACACCATCACCTTCACCCCGCTTGGCCGAATGAACGGCCTACCGGCCGGCGTGCCCGACGCCGAGGCAGTGCGGTCGCGCGAGGCCGAAGTGACGTGGCACCCGCTCCCTGACGGCCCCAAGTCAGAGTGGCGCATTATCTGCACCGGGGATGCGCTGGTCCTGAAGGGACGCAGCGGGCGTGCTTGAGCCGGCCGGCGCGATGCGGCTCCCGTGCAGGGCGAACTGCCGCCCCATGCGAATGGCGCAGCGGGCCGC
Organism: Roseomonas fluvialis; assembly: GCF_022846615.1. Taxonomy (NCBI): domain Bacteria; kingdom Pseudomonadati; phylum Pseudomonadota; class Alphaproteobacteria; order Acetobacterales; family Roseomonadaceae; genus Roseomonas; species Roseomonas fluvialis. The sequence goes on along the minus strand of NZ_AP025637.1, from coordinate 3,896,863 downwards.
GCCGGTGGGTCGACCGCCGGCTGCCGAACCACTTCATCCCCGTCATCCCCCTGATCCACAGGCCATGCCCAACGCCGGACGCATCGGCGCGGTCTAGGATGCCCCGATGAACGAAATCGACTCCGCCGGCAGCAGCCTTCTCGGCCTGTCGCAGCGCATGCCGCCGTCCAACATGGCGGCCGAGCAGGCGCTGCTCGGCGCGCTGCTGGCCAACAACAAGGCCTATGAACGGGTCAGCGAGTTCCTGGCGCCGGAGCATTTCGCCGACCCCATCCACGGCCGCATCTTCCAGGCGATCCAGCGCCGCGTGGAGGCCGGGCAGCTGGCCGACGTGGTGACGCTGCGCGCGGAATTCGAACATTCCGGCCTGCTCGAGGAAGTGGGCGGGCCGGCCTATCTCGCGCAACTGCTCTCGGCCATGGTCGGCATCATCAATGCCGGTGAATACGGCCGCGTGGTCTTCGATGCCTGGCTGCGCCGGCAGCTGATCGACCTGGGCGAGGTGGTGGTGAACCGCGCCTTCGGCGCCGAGGCCGAACTCGATGCCACCCAGCAGCTCGAAGCCGCGGAACAGGCGCTGTTCGACCTGGCGAAGGATGGCGCCGCCGGCGAGGGCGGCATGGTCACCTTCGACCGCGCGCTGGCGACGGCGGTGGAGGCCGCGGCCAAGGCCTTCTCCACGCCCGGCGGCGTGTCGGGCCTGACGACCGGGCTGCGCGACCTCGATGCCAAGATGGGCGGGCTGCACAAGTCGGATTTGATGATCGTCGCGGGTCGGCCGGGCATGGGAAAGACCGCGCTCGCCACAAAGATCGGCTTCGGCGCGGCGAAATCCATCCTGCGGCAGGCGCGCGACATCGACCCGAATGCGGTGCCCAAGGGCGGTGTCGCGATCTTCTCGCTGGAAATGAGCGCCGACCAGCTGGCGACCCGCCTGCTGTCGGAGGAAGCGCGCATCTCCGGCGACCGTATCCGCCGCGGCGAGATCGGCCAGCGCGACTTCGACCGCTTCGTGGAGGTGAGCCGCGAGATCGCCGCCCTGCCGATCTACATCGACGACACGCCGGCCATCACGATCAGCGCTTTGCGCACGCGCTGCCGGCGCCTCAAGCGCACGCGCGGGCTCGACCTGGTGATCGTCGACTACCTGCAGCTGATGCGCCCGGCGGCGGGCACGCGGCCGGAGAACCGCGTGCTGGAAATCTCGATGATCACGCAGGGGCTGAAGGCGATCGCCAAGGAACTCGCGGTGCCGGTGATCGCGCTGTCGCAGCTGTCGCGCGCCGTCGAATCGCGCGAGGACAAGCGGCCGCAATTGAGCGACCTGCGTGAATCCGGGTCGATCGAGCAGGACGCCGACTCCGTCATGTTCGTCTATCGCGACGATTACTACCTGGCCCAGCGCGCGCCGAAGGAACTGGCCTTCGACAACCCCGACAAGTTCCACGAGGCGGTCGACAAGTGGCAGAAGGACATGGAGATGGCGCATAACAAGGCGGAACTGATCATCGCCAAGCAGCGCCACGGCCCGACCGGCACCATCAAGCTGTTCTTCGAGGCCGAGTTCACCCGCTTCGGCGACCTCGATACCCACCACGAGGACCAGATGCGTGACTGACGTCGTCGGCATCCGCCCCGCGCGCCCCACGGATTTCGACGCCTGGCTACCCTTGTGGGAAGGCTACAACGCCTTCTACGAACGCACCGGCCCGACCGCCGTGAGCGAGGCACAGACGCGCACCACCTGGGCGCGCTTTTTCGACGGCCATGAGCCGATGGAGGCAATCGTCGCGGAACAGGCGGCCGCGCTCGTCGGCTTCGTGCACATCATCTTCCATCGCAACACCACCATGATGGGCCCCACCTGCTACCTGCAGGACCTGTTCGCCGCACCGTCCCTGCGTGGGCGCGGCGTGGGCCGCGCGCTGATCGAAGCCGCTGCCGCGCGAGCGAAGGAGGCGGGCGCCACCCGGCTGTACTGGCAGACGCAGGAGGGCAATGCGACGGCGCGGTTGCTCTATGACCGCATCGCGCAGCGATCGGGCTTCATCGTCTACCGCATGGACCTCGCGTGAGCGGCCCGCTCACCGGCCAGCCGGTGCTCACCATCGACCTGCCCGCCATCGTCGCGAACTGGCGGGACCTGGCTGCGCGCGGTGCACCCGGCGCGGTGGCGGGCGTGGTGAAGGCGGATGGCTACGGCCTGGGTGCCGTGGAGGTCGCGCGCGCGCTGCGCGCGGCCGGCTGTCGTCACTTCTTCGTGGCCTGCCTGACCGAGGGGCTGGCGCTGCGCGCGGCCCTCGGCCCCGCGCCGATGATCGCCGTGCTGGAAGGCTTCGCGCCGCAGGAGGATGGCGACGCGGCGCTCGTGCCGGTGCTGAACGCGCTGGCGGACGTGGCGGTGCATGCGGCGGCGGGGCGCGCGGCGGGGGTGGCGCGGCGCGCGATCCTACACCTCGATACCGGGATGGCGCGGCTCGGCCTCGATGGCCCCGAGCAGGTGCGGCTTGCGGATGATCACGCGCTGCTGGCGGGGCTCGACCTGCTGTATGTCATGACGCACCTGGCCTGTGCCGACGAACCGGACCATCCGCTGAACGCCGACCAGGCCGCGCGCTTCGCCGCGGCCTGCGCAGCCCTGCCGTCCATGCGCCGGTCCTTCGCGAATTCCTCGGGCATGTTCCTCGGGCCGGGCTTCGCCTCCGACCTCGCGCGACCCGGCTGCGCGCTGTACGGCATCAACCCCATGCCGGGCGCGCCGAACCCCATGCGCCAGGTCATGCGCCTCGCCGCACCCGTGCTGCAGGTCCGCGAGATCCCGGCCGGGGCGTCGGTCGGCTACGGCGCATCCTGGGTCGCGCCACGCCCGTCCAGGATCGCCACGGTTGCGGTGGGCTATGCGGATGGCTACCTGAGGAGCCTCTCGGGGCGTGCCGTGGGCGAATGCCGCGGCCGGCCCGTTCCCCTCGTGGCACGGGTGTCCATGGACCTGACGACCTTCGACGTGACCGACCGGCCCGACATCGCGGTGGGCGACCGCATCACCGTGCTGGGCGGTGCGGGCTGCACGCCGGACCAGGCGGCGGCCCTGGCCGGCACCATCGGCTACGAGTTGCTGACCGGCCTCGGGGCCCGCTACCACCGCGACTACATCCGGGGCTGAGCGGTTGGACCTGGTGTTGAACCCCGTCGCCGCGGTCGGGCGTGGCGTGATCGCCGCCTGCCGGACCATCGGCGAGGTCGCGATCTTTGCCGTCGTCGCCGTCAGCCATCTGCTGCGCCCGCCCTTCTTCGGGCGGCTGTTCCTGCGCCACCTGGCCGAGATCGCGTACTTCTCCCTGCCCGTGGTGGCGCTGACCGCGGTGTTCACCGGCATGGTGCTGGCCCTGCAATCCTATACCGGTTTCGCGCGCTTCAATGCCGAAGGCGCGGTCGCGAACGTGGTGGTGCTGTCGATCACGCGCGAACTTGGGCCCGTTCTGGCCGGGCTGATGGTGGCCGGGCGGATCGGCGCCGCCTTCGCCGCCGAGATCGGCACCATGCGCGTGACCGACCAGATCGACGCGCTGACCACGCTGTCCACCGACCCGATGAAGTACCTGGTCACGCCGCGGCTGCTGGCGGGCGTGCTGGCGCTGCCCTTCCTGGTGGTGGTGGCGGATATCCTGGGTGTGATGGGCGGCTGGCTGATCGGCACCACGAAGCTCGGCTTCGGCTCCGCCGGCTACCTGCGCGCCACGCTCGATTTCCTGCAGGTGATGGATGTCGTCTCGGGCCTCGTGAAGGCCGCCGTCTTCGGGTTCGTGATCACGCTGATGGGCTGCTGGTGCGGCTACAATTCGCGCGGCGGCGCGCAGGGCGTGGGCGCCGCGACGACCACGGCGGTGGTGTCGTCCTCGATCCTGATCCTCGCACTCGACTACATCCTGACCGAGCTGTTCTTCGCCACATGAGCACGCCGAAGATCCGCCTGCGCGGCCTGTCCAAGGCCTTCGGCGAGAAGCGTGTGCTGGATGGCGTGGACCTCGATATCCGCGCCGGGCACGGCATGGTGATCCTGGGCGGGTCGGGGTCGGGCAAGTCGGTCACCATCAAGTGCATCCTGGGCCTGATCACGCCCGATGCCGGCACGATCGAGGTCGATGGCCGCGACCTGCTCGCCATGCCGCGACGTGATCGCGCGGCGCTCAACGACCGCATCGGCATGCTGTTCCAGAACGGCGCGTTGTTCGATAGCCTGCCTGTCTGGGAGAACGTGTGCTTCAAGCTGCTGGCGCAGAAGCGCATCACCCGCGCTGCCGCCCGCGACAAGGCGGCCGAGGTGCTCGCCCAGGTCGGCCTCGCGGCATCCGTCGGCGACCTCTCGCCGGCGGAACTCTCGGGCGGGATGCAGAAGCGCGTGGGTCTCGCTCGCGCCATCGCCGCCGAACCCGACATCATCTTCTTCGACGAACCCACCACCGGCCTCGACCCGATCATGGGCGCGGTGATCGACGGGCTGATCGTGGATGTCGTGAAGCGCCTCGGCGCCACCGCCGTGTCCATCACGCACGACATGGCGAGCGCGCGGCGCATCGGCGACGACGCCGCCATGTTGCACAAGGGCCGCATCGTCTGGACCGGGCAGGCCTCGGCGCTTGGCGAGACCGGCAACGCGATGGTGGACCAGTTCGCGCGCGGCGATCGCGACGGGCCGATCCAGATGGAGTTGCGCCGGTAGGCCTTTTGCGTTCGCCCTGGCACGCTCCGATGTCTCGAACGTCGCGGTGTCACCAGCATCGCCACCCGATCCGATGCTCTCATTCGACCGGCATCGGCGCTGCCACCGTGGCCTGTGCGTGTGACGATGCGGGCGCGCGCCCGGCACGCATGCGGACAGTGCGCGCCGAGGCCACCGTGTGATGTGCGCGCCGCGCAAACCCCGGCGCGTCCGCCCGGGATCCTGCAGGATTCGTGGAAGCGCGACTTGACCGCACCGAGCCCCGGCGCGAGCCTTCCGACGGGATGAAATCGCGAGGCGCACGGCACACCAGCCGGAGCGTCGCCATGCCCGCCCCCGATCCCGATACAGAATTCGACATCGCCCTGGCCCGTGCCGGCGTGACCGTGCCGCCGGACCGCCGCCCGGCGATGATGGAAGGCTTCCTCGCCTGGCGCGCGCTGCGCGAGGTGCTCGACGAACCCATGCCGCGCACCACCGAACCCGCCTTCGGCCTGCGCCAGCCGCGCACACCCGAACGATGACCACGCCCGTCCCCTCGCTGGCGGACGCGTCGCGCGCGATTGCCGCCGGTACGCTTTCGCCCGTCGAACTCACCGAACAGGCGCTGGCGCGCATCGCCGCGCTGGACCCGTCGCTGCATGCCTTCATCGAGGTGACCGCGCCGCGGGCGCGTACCGCGGCCCAGGCCGCCGAGGCCGAGATCAAGGCCGGCCGCCGCCGCGGCCCGCTGCATGGCATCCCGTACGCGCTGAAGGACATCTACGACGCCGCCGGGCTGCGCACGACCTGCCATTCGCGCCAGATGCTGCAGAATATGGCCGACACCGACGCCGAGACGACGGCGCGGCTGGAAGCCGCTGGCATGGTGCTGCTCGGCAAGCTCTCCACGCATGAATTCGCCCGTGGCGGACCGACCGACGAACTCGCCTTCCCCAATGCGAAAAATCCCTGGGACGTGACGCGCTTCGCCGGCGGGTCGTCATCCGGTTCGGGCACCGCGGTCGCGTCGGGCATGGTGGCGATGGCGATGGGCAGCGACACCGGCGGGTCGATCCGCCTGCCGGCGTCGTATTGCGGCATCGTCGGGCTGAAGGCGACCTATGGGCGGATCAGCCGGCGCGGGGTGTTCCCGCTCTCCTTCACGCTGGATCACGCGGGCCCGCTCGCGCGCACCGTGGAAGACTGCGCGCTGACCACGCAGGTGCTGGCCGGACACGACCCGCTCGACCCCGGATCAGCCGACGAACCGGTGCCGGACTACATGGCGCAGATCGACGCCGGAATTGCCGGGTTGGTCATCGGTCGCGCGCGCGCCTTCGACATCGAATCAGGCGTGGATGCCGAGACAATGACGGCACTCGATGCCGCCTGCGAGGTGTTGCGCGGCCTCGGTGCCACCATCATCGACGTGACCCTGCCCGCGCGTGCACGCACCGATGCCGTGACCCAGGCGGTGCTGCTGGCCGAAGGCTTCGCCATCCATGCCGACTGGCTGCGCCGCACGCCCGAACTCTATGGCCGCGTCACGCGCGAAAGATTGATGATGGGCGCCTTCGTCTCCGGCGCCGACTACGTCCAGGCGCAGCGCCTGCGACGCGTGCTGATCGCGGAGATGGACGCCGTCTTCGCGCGCTGCGATGCGGTGCTGTGCGCCGGCACGCCCTCCGCCGCGCCGCTGCTCAGCGAGGTGGACGAGGGGCCGTTCCGCAAGTCGCATCCGATCACCTCGACCTTCAACGCAACCGGGCATCCGGCCATCGCGCTACCCTGCGGATTCGGCGCGAACGGCATGCCGCTGTCGCTGTCCTTCGCGGCCGGGTCGTTCCACGAGGCCCTGCTGTTCCGCGTGGCGCATGCCTACGAACGCGCGGCGGGCTGGTGGGAACAGCGGCCGCCGCTCGCCGTGTGATGGACGGGGCCAGGCGCGTTGCCGGCCCTGCGCGGCCTCGGCGCGACGGTCCGCCGCGCGCCGACCGAAGCCGCGCACCTGCCATCCCAGGCAACACGCACCCGGGGTGGCGGGCGCCGTCACGACCCTTGACCCGCCAGCGTCCGCAGCGCGACCCTCCCTCCACGAAGCCGGGCCGCGCCAACGGACCAGGCCGCATCCGAGGAACGCCACCCATGCCGCTCACGCTCAAGCCGCTGCACCCGCTCTTTGTCGCCGAAGCCACGGGCATCGACCTGCGCCAGCCGATCGCGCCGGATCTCGCCGCCGAGATCCACCGCGCCATGGACACCTACGCGGTCCTGGTCTTCCCCGGCCAGGCGCTCGACGACGAACAGCAGATGAACTTCGGCCGCGCGCTCGGCACGCTCGAAGCCACCCGCGGCGTGGTCGACGCCCACAAGCACCGCCTCAAGCACCAGGAGATGAACGACATCTCCAACCTCGACACCGATGGCTCGCTGCTCGCCGCCGATGACCGGCGCCGGATGTTCGCGCTGGGCAACCGGCTCTGGCACTCGGACTCATCCTTCAAGCCGACACCGGCGATGTATTCCATGCTGCACGCCCGCGTGATCCCGCCCGAAGGCGGCGAGACCGAATTCGCCGACATGCGCGCCGCCTGGGACGCCCTGCCCGAGCGCACCAAGGCGAAGATCAAGGACCTCACGACCTGGCACTCGCTGATCTATTCCCGCGCGCAACTCGGCTTCGACGAATACACGCCCGAGGAAAAGAAAGCCTTCGCCCCCGTGCCGCAACGCCTGGTGCGCCGCCACCCCGGATCAGGCCGCACGTCACTGTACCTCTCGGCCCATATCGGCCGCATCGACGGCATGCCCACGCCCGAAGGCATGGCCATGATCCGCGACCTCACGGAACACGCCACCCAACGCGACTTCGTCCACCGCCACCACTGGACCCAGAACGACCTGGTGATGTGGGACAACCGCTGCACCCTGCACCGCGCCCGCCCCTTTGAAGACACCACCTACCCCCGCGACATGCGCCGCGTGACCCTGACGGACGTGGCACCGACGCTGGAACAGCAGGCGGCCTGACGGGGGATGGGCGCGCGGGGAGGGCTCTGCCCTCCCCGAACCCCACCCGCCAAGGGCTTAAGGCCCTTGGAACCCTCGATTTGATCGGGGATTTCGGGGAGGGGCATGGTGCGCCCGTCGGGCAGGTTGGCACCGACGATGCCCCTCCCCAAAATCCCCGATGAAAACCCCGCGGTCCAGGGGGCCGTAGCCCCCTGGTGGGGGAGGTCCGGAGGGGGCAAAGCCCCCTCCGCCGCCCGCCTTCACCCCGCCGGGATCAGCTTGACCCGTTTCCCGTCCACGCCCAGCGCCAGGCGTCCGGCCTTCAGGGCCAGGGCTGCGTCGCCGAACACGTCGCGGCGCCAGCCGTGCAGGGCGGGCACTTCGGCGTCGTCGCCGGTGGCCAGGCGGTCGAGGTCGTCGCTGCTGGCGAGCAGTTTCGGCGCGACGTGGTGTTCCTCGCTCTTCGCCGCCAGCAGCACCTTCAGCAGCGCGACCAGTGCGGGGGAGGCCGGTGGCCCGGCGCGGTCCTTCGGCGCCTCGGGCAGAGCCTCGTCGGCCAGTTCCTTCCCGGCCTTCACTGCGGCGAGCAGCCCGATCCCGGACCTCCCCTTGGCGAAGCCTTCCGAGATGCCGCGCGCGCGCGCCAGGTCGGCCGCGGTTTCCGGCGTGGTGGCCGCGATCTCGAGCAGCGTCTCGTCCTTCACCAGGCGCTGGCGCGGGATGTTGATGCGCTGCGCCTCGCGTTCGCGCCACGCGGTCACGGCCTGCAGCACGCCCAGGAAGCGCCGGTTCGTGGTGCGCGGGCGCAGGCGTTCCCAGGCACTCTCGGGGTCGGTGAGGTAGGTGGCCGGGTCGGCCAGCGCGCCCATTTCCTCCGCCACCCAGGCGAGGCGCCCCTCGCGCCGCAGCTTGGCATCGAGCGCGGTGTAGATCTTGCGCAAATGCGTCACATCGGCCGCGGCGTAGGCGAGCTGCGCGGCCGACAGCGGTCGTGCCGACCAGTCGCTGAACCGGTGCGCCTTGTCGATCTGCACGCCGGCCAGCGACCGGCACAGCCCGTCATACGACACCTGGTCGCCGAAGCCCGCGACCATGGCGGCGATCTGCGTGTCGAACAGCGGCGTCGGCACGGCGCCGAATTTCAGCAGGAAGATCTCCACATCCTGCCGGGCGGCGTGGAACACCTTCACCACGGCGGGGTCGGCCAGCAATTCGCCGAGCGGCGCCAGGTCCAGGCCCGGCGCCAGGGCATCGACTTCCGCGACCTCGGTCTCGCCGGCGAGCTGCACCAGGCAGAGTTCCGGCCAGTAGGTGCGTTCGCGCATGAATTCGGTGTCGACCGTGACGAAGGCCTCGCTGCGCAGGCGGGCGCAGAGCGCGGCCAGGGCCTCGGTCTCGGTGATCAGGACGGGGGTGGGTTCGGCGGCGGCAGCGGGGCGGCGACTCATGTCCTTCGCTTCTAGACCCCGGGGCGGGGGAGGGAAAGCGGCCCGGGCAGGTTCTTGGCGCCCTGCTTCGTGTCTGCCGGCGGGCCGTCGGGCTGGCGGGCCGGCCGGGCGCGGCGCATCCTGCCCGCCGGTACGGAGGACAAACCTATGCAGATGCGCGCGCTCGGCCGGTCCGGCCTGTCGGTGCCCCCGGTGGTCTTCGGCGGCAATGTGTTCGGCTGGACGGCCGACCAGGCGATGTCCTTCCGCCTCCTCGATGCCTGCGTGGAGCGCGGCCTGGTCGCTATCGACACGGCGGATGTCTATTCCACCTGGGTCGCGGGCCATGCCGGCGGCGAATCGGAGACGATCATCGGCGCCTGGCTGAAGGCGCGCCCGGGCGTGCGGGACAAGGTCCTGATCCTGACCAAGTGCGGCATGGAGATCCCGGGGCAGGGGAAGGGGCTCTCCCCCGCCTGGATCGCCGCCGCCTGCGAGGCATCGCTGAAGCGCCTCGCGATCGAGCGCATCGACCTGTACCAGGCGCACCGGGACGACGAGGCGACGCCGCTGGCCGACACGCTCGGTGCCTTCCAGCGGCTGATCGAGGCCGGGAAGGTCCGCGCCATCGGGTCGTCCAACTACACCGCCGCGCGGCTGAAGGCGGCGCTCGACCTCAGCGCGGCGCATGGCCTGCCGCGCTTCGAAAGCCACCAGCCCGTCTACAACCTGATGGACCGCGGCATCGAGGCCGACCTGCTGCCGCTGTGCCTCGCCGAACAGGTGGGCGTCATCACCTATTCCGCGCTCGCCTCGGGCTTCTTGACCGGCAAGTACCGTTCGGCGGCGGATCTTTCGAAGTCGGTGCGCGGGGAGCGCGCCGTGGCGAAGCACATGACCGACAAGGGAATGCGCGTGCTGGCGGCGGTGGATGCGGTGGCGGACCGGCACGGCATCACCCGTGCGGCGGTCTCACTGGCCTGGCAATTGGCGCGCCCGGGCATCACCGCGCCGATCGCGAGTGCGACCAGCCCCGAGCAACTGGCGGAACTGGCCGTGGCGGGGGAGGTGGCGTTGACCGCCGCCGACGTGGCGGCGCTGGACGCCGCCAGCACGTGACGGTTCGGTGACGCCCCGGCCGATGCCTTGCGCCCGGCGGTGCCGGTCCGACATCGTACGCAAACGGAACGGGGGCGGTGATGATGCGTCGGCGTGACATCCTGGCGGCATCGGCCGCCCTCGCGGCCGGCCCGGCCGCGGCGCAGGGCCTGGCGGTCGAACCGCTCGCCCGCTTCCCCAGCGGCACATTCCTCGAGAACCTGGTGGTGCGGCCGGACGGGTCGGTGCTGTTCACCAACTACTTCGCCCGGCGGGTCGAGGCCTGGTCGCCGGCCGGCGCCGGCCCCTGGGCGGAGGTGCCGCTGCACCCGGTCAGCCTGGCGTTGCTCGATGGCGGCGCGGTTGCGCTGGCCGGGCATGGCGCGGTCTTCACCCAGGGCCCGGCGGCGCTGCGCGGCACCGGCGCCGTGCTGCTGCTGGACGGCCAGGGCCGGGTGCAACGCCGCCTGCCGCTGCCCGAGGCGATCTTCCCCAACGGCCTGCTGGTCCTGGCGCCGGGCCTGCTTCTGCTGGCCGATTCGGCGCTGGGGCGCGTCTGGGCGGTGCCGCTGGACGGTGCCCCGCCGCGGGTCTGGCTGGACGACCCGGCCCTGGCCGGGGACCCGGCGCGCCCGGCCCTGCCGGGCGTGAACGGCATCAAGCGCAGCGCCGACGGGCAGGCCTTGCTGCTGTCCAATTCCGCCACGCGGATGCTGCTGCGCGTCGGCCTTGATGGGGCCGGGATGCCGGCCGGCGCGCCCGCGCCGATGGCGCGCTTTCCCGGCATCGACGATTTCTGGGTCATGCCGGACGGCACCATCTGGGCGGCGACGCATGGCGGTGCGATCGCGCGGCTGCGCCCCGGCGCGACCGAGGCCGAGGGGTTTCCGGCGCCAGGGCTGGAGGGCAATACCGCGCTGGTCGCGGTGCCGAGGGCGCCGGCCGCGTATGTGCTGGGCACGGGCGGCCTGGCCGAAGGCGGGCGGGGCGAGGCGATGCTGGCCCGGGTGACCCTGCCCGGCTGACAATCCGGCGGTGCTTCGGGTTGTATTTAGGAAGAAATTCCGATACCTTCTCGTTCATGGAAACAGCCAGCCCGGCCCGTTCCGACCTCCGCCGACGCCTCCCCGCCGAGGACCGGGGGGAATTTGTCCGAAACCGACAGGTCGCGCCCTGCCGCCCATTTGTCCGAAACCGGCGGTTCCGTCTCCCGCCGCGGTTTTCCGCCCCCGCGCTTGACAGCCCCGCCCCTCTCGGTCCCTCTGCGCGGCCTTCCCTCCCAGCCCGTCACGGTCGCCAGAACATGCACGCCTATCGCACCCATACCTGCGCCGCGCTCCGCGCCTCCGATGCCGGCAAGACCGTGCGCATCTCGGGCTGGGTGCACCGCAAGCGCGACCATGGTGGGGTGCTGTTCGTCGACCTGCGCGACCATTACGGCCTCACGCAATGCGTGGTGGCGGCCGGGTCGCCCCTGCTGCCGACGCTGGAGGAAACCCGCCCCGAGAGCGTGGTGACCATCACCGGCGAGGTGGTGCTGCGCGAAGCCGGCACGGTGAACGCCAAGCTGCCCACCGGCGAGATCGAGATCCGCGTGCGCGAGGTGACGATCCAGTCCGCCGCCGAACAGCTGCCCATCCAGGTGGCGGGCGAGCAGGAATTCCCCGAGGACCTGCGCCTGCGCTACCGCTTCCTGGACCTGCGGCGCGAACGCCAGCACCGCAACATCATGCTGCGCGCCGGCGTCATCGCCTCGATCCGCCGCCGCATGATCGACCAGGGCTTCACCGAGTTCCAGACGCCGATCCTGACGGCATCCAGCCCCGAGGGCGCGCGCGACTTCCTGGTGCCGGCGCGCAACCATCCCGGCAAGTTCTACGCGCTGCCGCAGGCGCCGCAGCAGTTCAAGCAGTTGGCTATGGTCGCGGGCTTCGACCGCTACTTCCAGATCGCCCCCTGCTTCCGCGACGAGGCCTCGCGCGCCGACCGCAGCCCGGGCGAGTTCTACCAGCTCGACTTCGAGATGAGCTTCGTCACGCAGGAAGACGTGTTTGCCGCGATCGAACCCGTGATCGCCGGCGTCTTCGAGGAATTCGCCGGCGAGCGGAAGGTCTACGGCGCGCCCTTCCCGCGCATCGCCTACGACACCGCGATGCTGGAATACGGGTCGGACAAGCCGGACCTGCGCAACCCGCTGAAGATCACGGACGTGACGGCGCACTTCGCCGGGTCGGGCTTCGGGCTGTTCGCCAAGATCGCGGCTTCGGGCGGGGTCGTGCGCGCGATTCCCGCGCCGGGTGCGGCCGACAAGCCGCGCGGCTTCTTCGACAAGCTGAACGACTGGGCGCGGGCCGAGGGCGCCGGCGGCCTCGGCTACATCCAGTTTGCCGCTGATGGCGCGAAGGGCCCGATCGCCAAGAACCTGGAAGCCGACCGCGTCGAGGCCATCCGCGCGTCCTGCGGCCTGCAGCCCGGCGATGCGGTCTTCTTCGCCGCCGGCAAGAAGGACGAGGCGCCGAAGTTCAGCGGCAAGGTCCGCACCCGCCTCGGCGAGGAGCTGGACCTGATCGCGAAGGACGAATTCCGCTTCTGCTGGATCGTCGATTTCCCGATGTACGAGCTGAACGAGGACACCAAGCAGATCGACTTCAGCCACAACCCCTTCAGTATGCCGCAGGGCGGGCTCGAGGCGTTGAACACGATGGACCCCTTGGACATCAAGGCGTTCCAGTACGACATCGTGTGCAACGGCGTGGAGCTGTCGAGCGGCGCCATCCGCAACCACCGCCCCGAGATCATGATCCGCGCCTTCGAGATCGCCGGCTACACCGCCCAGGATGTCGAGGACCGCTTCGGCGGCATGCTCAACGCGTTCCGCTACGGCGCGCCCCCGCATGGTGGCTCGGCACCTGGCATCGACCGCATCGTCATGCTGCTGGCCGATGAGCCCAACATTCGCGAGGTCATCCTGTTCCCGCTGAACCAGCAGGGCGAGGATCTGATGATGCAGGCGCCGGCACCCGTGCCCGCCGCGCGGCTCAAGGAACTTCACATCAAGCTGGATCTTCCGCCCGCGAAGGGTGCGGCGGCGCCGAAGACTCCCTAAGTTCATGGTCCCGACCTGCCCGAGGAGACCGCGATGCGGCTGAGCCTTGTCACTGCCCTTGTCGCGCTTCTCGTGGCCCCGTTGGCGCAGGCGCAGGCGCCTGCCACCCCGGTTCCCGCCGGCCAGCAGATCGAGGCGCGCCACCTGGCGGCGCATCGCGCGGCCTATCGCCTCACGCTCGCGCAGGCGCGCGAACCGGGCAATATCGCCCGCGCCGAGGGCGCGATGGCCTACGAGCTCATCGACGCCTGCGACGGCTGGGCGACGCGCCAGCGATTCTCCCTCACGCTGACCGACCGCGACGGGACCGAGCTCGAGACCGCGTCGGACTACTCGACCTATGAGAGCAAGGACGGGCGCCGCCTGCGTTTCACGCTCACGCAGATGACGCAGGGCGCTGTCACCACCCGTATCGCCGGCGAGGCCGAGATCATGGCCGATGGCACCGGCGTGGTGCGCTACACCGAACCCGCCGCGCGCGAGGAGCGCCTTCCGCCGGGCACCATGCTGCCCAACCACCACACCATCCTGACGCTGAACGCCGCGCGCAACGGCCAGCGCCTGGTGGTCGGCCCGTTGATGGACGGCACGTCGGAGGATGGCGCGCAGGATACCACGACGGTGCTCTCGGCCTGGGACGCGCCGCGCGAGGTGGCGGACTTCCCGGCGCTATCCCCGCTCGGCTCCGTGCGCATGCGCATCGCCTTCTTCGACCGCGACGCGCAGAGCCAGGGCGGTGGTGCGACCACGCCATCCTACGAGGTCTCCCTGCGCTACTGGGAGAACGGCATCGCCGACCAGCTGCTGATGGACTTCCGCGAGTTCGTGGTGGAGGGCCGGATGGTGAAGCTCGAACCCGTGCCCGGCGGGTGCTGAACGACCCGGCGGTCCTGTCGGCCCTGGCGCGTGCCTACCGGCGCGGCCAGGAAAGCATGCGCGAGGCAGCGGTCGAGGCCGCGCGCATCGCCGCGGTGCTGGCAGGCGAAGACCGCGGCGCGATCGCCGAAGCGCGCGCACAGGGCGCTCTGGCAGCGGAGGCAGCGATCCGCAGCCTGCCGCTGCGCCCCTACGATGCGGACGATGCCTGAGGCGCTGGAGCGCCTGCCGTTCGCGAGCTCTTACGTCATGCTCACGCGCCTTTTGGTGTCGCGAGCATCTTTGCCCGCTCGAGCGCTTCTGCTTGAGCGGGCGATGCGCTAGGCGCGCCTGAGGTTCCACACGAAGGGGTTCGGCCCCTGCAGCACGCCGCTGATATCGGCGCGGAACGCCGTGCGCAGCCGGAACAGGCCGGTCGGCGCGAAGGGCACCGCATCCCAGGCGAGTTCCTGCAGGCGGCGCATCGCGGTCGCCTGCGTGTCGGCGTCGGTGGCGGTTATCCAGGCTTCAACCTGTTCCTCCACCGCCGCGTCGGTCGGCCAGCCAGGCCACGCCGCAGCACCGTTCATGCGGATGGCGAAGGACACCGCGGGGTTCGCGATGGTCGCCGCGGGGCCGTTGGTGTTGTGCAGGTTCCATCCGCCCTGTGCGGGCGGGTTGCGGTTGGCACGGCGCGCCAGCACCGAGGCCCAGTCGCTTTCGACCACCTGGATGTTCACGCCGAGCTGGCGCATCAGTGCGACCGTGAGCCGCCCCTGCTGCGTCACCGCCGGGAAGTCGGAGGGGTTGATGTGGATGATCGGTTCGCCGGTGTAGCCGGCCTCGCGCAGCGCGGCGCGGGCGCGATCCATGGCGGCGGGGCCGCGCGCGGCGGGCGGGAATTCCACCACGCCGGGCAGGCCGCAGGGGAACATTGCGTGGCATTCCTGCCAGTCGCCTTCGAGCGCGACCGCGGCCATGAAGTCGGACTGCACGATCACGTCGCGGATGGCGCGGCGCACCCGCACGTCGTCGAAGGGCTTGTGCAGGTGGTTGAAGCGCAGGAAGCCCAGGAAGCCGTTCGGGTCGTAGATCTGCGTGCGCGTCTGCGGGCCGCGTTCGAGCACCGGCACCAGGTCCGGCAGGGGGTATTCGATCCAGTCGATCTCGCCGGTGCGCAGCGCGGCCGCCGCCGTGCCGCCATCGGGGATCCAGGTGAGCTCGAGCCGGTCGAAATGCACGCGCTTGCCGCCGGCGGCGGCCTCGGCCGGTTCGTCGCGCGGGGCATAGGCGTCGTTGCGCGCGTAGTGGCTGCGGCTGCCCTGCACGTAGTCGGCCGCGATGAAACGCCAGGGGCCGGAGCCGATCATGTGCTCGACACCCAGCGCGCGGTCGGCGGGCAGGGAGGCGATGCGCTCGGGCATCATGAAGCAGGGCGACGAACCGGGCTTGGCCAGCGCGTCGAACAGCGCGGGGAACGGGCGGTGCAGGCGGAAGACGATGGTGCGGTCGTCGGCGGCGGACAGGTCCGCGGTGGCGCGCAGCAGCACCTGGCCGAAGCCGTCACGGCTGGCCCAGCGCTTGATCGACGCCACGCAGTCGGCAGCGCGAACGGGGTCGCCGTCATGCCAACGCAGCCCGTCGCGCAGGCGGATGCGCACGGTGCGGCCATTGTCCTCAACCGCATGCCCCTCGGCCATTTGCGGGCGCGGACGCAGCGCGCGGTCCGCGCCATACAGCGTGTCGAACACGCAATAGGCGTGGGTGGTGATGATGGTGCTGGGGCTGAACACGGGGTCGAGCGAGGCGAGCGCCGCCTGCGGCATGAAGCGCAGGGTGCGGGCGCGGGCTGACTGCGCGAGGGCCGGGCTGGCGAAGGCCGCGGTGGTGGCGGCGATCAGCGAGCGGCGATGCATGCGTCGTTTCCTCCATGCCGGCGAAGGAAACGGGGGCTTCCGCACATGGCCGCGCGTGCGCCCGCGAGGGTGCTGAACGCGCGGACGAACGGGTGGCACCGTTCCCTACACCGGTCCGAACCGGATCAGGTTCCATGGGTCGCGGGTGAAGCCCGCCTCTCAGCCCCCGGACGGGGCTCCCCAAGGTGTCCATGCCGTACATGCGCCTGTCGTGCGGCGTGCGCAAGGGCGGGGCTGCGCGCCGCGCGGGGCGTGGCATAGGATGGGGCGGACAGGGAAGGGACACTCCATGGATACCGCCACGCTGCCGCCCGTGATCCGCCTGCACCCCGAGGATGGGGTGGTCATCGCGCGATCGGTGTTGCTGCCTGGCACCGTGGTCGCACCGGGTGTGACCGTGGGCGGGCGGCGCATTCCGGCCGGGCACAAGGTGGCGGTGCGACCGCATGCGAAGGGCGAGCCGATCCGCCGCTACGGCCAGATCATCGGCTTCGCGACGGATGCGATCGAACCCGGTGCCTGGGTGCATACGCACAACTGCGAGATGGGCGACTTCTCCCGCGACTATGCCTGGGGCGTGGATGCGAAGCCGACGGCGTATGTGGACACGCCCGCGACGTTCATGGGCATCCGCCGCGCCGATGGGCGCGTGGCCACGCGCAATTACATCGGCATCGTCACCAGCGTGAACTGTTCGGCGCATGTGGCGGAACTGATCGCGCGGCAATTCGAACGCAACCCAATCACCGGGCATGACCCGCTGGCAGACTGGCCGAACGTGGATGGCGTGGTGGCGCTGACGCACAAGACCGGCTGCGGCATGACGATGGACGAGCCGCTGCGCGTGCTGCGGCGCACGCTGGCGGGCTTTGCGCGGCATGCGAATTTCTCCCACGTGATCGCCATCGGGCTGGGCTGCGAGGTGAACCAGCTCGGCCCGATGCTGGAGGAGCAGAAGCTGACCGGGCGGCTGCGCAGCATGGACATCCAGGACAGCGGCGGGTCGCGCGCGACCGTGCTGAAGGGGATGGACTTCGTGCGCGAGGTGCTGGCCGAATCCAACACGGCGACGCGTGTCGCGGTGCCCGCTTCTGAGTTGTGCGTCGCGCTGCAATGCGGCGGGTCGGACGGGTATTCCGGCATCACCGCGAATCCGGCGCTGGGGGCGGCCTCCGACCTGGTGGTGCGGCATGGCGGCACGGTGATCCTGTCGGAATCGCCCGAGACCTATGGTGCCGAACACCTGCTGACGCGCCGCGCCGTCTCGCGCGAGGTCGGGCAGAAGCTGGTCGATGTGATGACCTGGTGGGAAGACTACACCGCGCGCGAGGGGGCGGAGATGAATGCCAACCCGTCGCCTGGCAACAAGGCGGGCGGGCTGACCACCATCCTCGAGAAGTCGCTGGGTGCGATGGCCAAGGCGGGCACGACCAACCTCGTCGAGGTGTATCGCTATGCCGAACCCGTCACCGCCAAAGGCTTCGTCTTCATGGACACGCCGGGCTACGACCCGGTGGGGGCGACGGGTCAGGTGGCGGGCGGGGCGAATCTGGTGTGTTTCACCACCGGGCGCGGGTCGGTGTTCGGGATGAAGCCGGCGCCGTCGATCAAGCTCGCGACCAACACCGCCATGTACGACCGGCTGCGCGAGGACATGGACATCGACTGCGGCGCGATCGTGAGCGGTGGCGAGAGCGTGGAAGCCTGCGGGCAGCGCATCTTCGACCGGATGCTGCGCACGGCGTCGGGCGAGCCCACGCGCAGCGAGGCGATGGGGTTCGGGGCGCAGGAGTTTGCGCCATGGGTGCTGGGGGCGACGATGTGAGCGAGAGGTCGGGGGGCGCGCCCCTGTTATCGGCGGTCTTGACCATTGTCGCCCTGGCGACGGCGGTCTTCAGGATCCCGACGCAGTACGAGCGGGGCATGGCTGTGCTGCGGCAAGACGTGCGACGACGGCATTCGACGCGCGCTCGGGTTCCGCAGGCGCATGGTGCTGTGGCCCGTGCCTTCCGCCCTGGCGCACGAAGCGGCGGCCGCTTTGGTGGCAGCATGATGTTGCGCTCGCTGTCGCACCGCCTCCTGTCTACTCGGCGGCCGGCATGACCGAGGCGTCGTATCCGCATGCAGGCGCCGTAGCGTGACCACGCTGGTTCAGATGTTGGCCGTCCTGTTCGGTGTCGCGAGCGCAGGCTTCGCAATGCTGGCGCTGGTGGACGGGTATCGCGCCGTGCGCATCGGTGGATCGCGCCTTCTGTTCAACGGCTGGGACTGGTTCGTGATGTCGGACCGCGTGCCGGCCGAGGCACGGCCGCATATGCGCCGCGCGCTCGCGCGCTGGGGGCTGGCGATCCTGTGCATGGTGCTGGCGTCTGTTGTCGGCGCGCTCTCCGGCCGCGCGGCGTGAACGCCGGCGCCCTGCTCGCCGCGGCGCGGCGCCTCGACGCCGCGGGGTTCATGCCCTCGAAGTCCGGCAACCTGTCGATGCGCGACGGCGATGGCTTCCTCATCACCCCCGCCGCGTTGCCCTATGCCGACACCGCCGAGGCCGACCTGGTGCGTATGACCGCCGACGGCAGCGCGACGGGGCGGCGCCGCCCGTCATCCGAATGGCAACTGCACGCCGCCGTCTATGCGGCGCGGCCGGATGCGAACGCTGTCGTGCACACCCACAGCCCGCGGGCCACCGCGCTGTCCTGCGCGCGTTCCGGCATCCCGCCCTTCCACTACATGGTGCTGCTGGCGGGCGGTGATGTGCGGTGCGCGGCACATGCCACTTTCGGCACCGTCGCGCTGGCGAACAACGCCGTTGCCGCGCTGGAGGGCCGCCGCGCGGTGTTGCTGGCGAACCACGGCGCCGTGGCAATGGGTGCCACGCTTGCCGCCGCGCTGACGCTGGCGTTCGAGATCGAGAACCTGGCAGGCCAGTATCTCGATCTGCTGGCGGCGGGGCTGGAGCCCGTGCTGCTGGACGCGCGCGACCTGGCCGAGGCCGCCGCGCAATTCGCCGGCTATGGCCGCGGCTAGGGCAGATCCAGATCGGATGGACCTCATCTGATCGGGTGAGGATGCTCGCGAAAAAAGCCGAGCGGAAACGGCTCTAGACTGGCCCGCGCGTGATCGCCGTCAGCGGCGCGTTGTAGGTGCGATAGGTCGCCTCGATCCCGGTGATGCCGGCCTTCCCTAACCGCGCGGCGTGCTTCGCGTGGTAAGCCTCGGCCGCCGCGCGGGAGCGGAACAGGTAGATCCCACCCGCGCGCTTTTGCTCGGCCGATTCCGTCCAGATCTTCCACAGCAGGTCGGGCTCGGCGGCGATGTCCTCGGCCAGTGCGCGGATCGCGGCCGCCTGCTCCGGCCCGCCGGGCGGGCGGGCCGGGAAGTCGAAGATGACCAGTGTCGGCGCGTCGGTCACCGGCGCTGCTGCTGCTGCTGCTGCTGCTGCTGGCGCGGCGCCGGCGGCGGGGCGAGCTGCGCCTCGATCTCGACCACGCGGCCGACGTCGAATTGCAGGAAGCAGGCGGCGCGGTCGGCCGGCGCGGTGTCCGTGCGTTCGGGATTGCTGCCGGCGAAATCGCAGCGGCGGTCGCGATACGCCGCCCAGGCCGCCTGCACATCGGCCAGCGCGGCGCGGCGCCCGGGGTCCTGCTGCGTCGCGAGCAGGCGCTCCACCGCGGCGTCGAGGCGCGGCGCGATGGTTGCGCGCTGCGTATCCATGCAGCGCGCCACCAGCGCCACGTCCTGGGACGTGCCGATGCAGCTGCGCATGTTGCGTTCGACCTGCTGGCCGAGGTCGTCCGGGCGCGTTGCCTGCTGGCGTTGCTGTGCCGCTGCCATGCCTGGCAGCAGCACTGCGACGGCGAAGGCGGCCGCGCGCATCACGACGAGGCGACCAGCTTCTGCTGCTGTTCGCCCAGCCCCGCGATGCCGAGCTTCATCACCTGGCCCGCCTTGAGGAAGACTGGCGAGGGCTTCTTGCCGAGCCCCACGCCGGGCGGCGTGCCGGTGAAGATCACGTCGCCCGGATTCAGCGTGATGCACTGGCTGACATAGCCGATGATCTGCTTGACGCCGAAGATCATGGTGCGCGTCGAGCCATCCTGCTGGCGCACGCCGTCGACGTCGCAGAACATCGCGAGGTTCTGCGGGTCGGGCACTTCGTCCTTGGTGACCAGCCAGGGGCCGAGGGGGCCGAAGGTGTCGAAGCCCTTGCCCTTGTCCCAGGCGCCGCCGCGTTCGGCCTGCCATTCGCGTTCGCTCACGTCGTTGCCTACGGCGTAGCCGGCGACGTGGTCCAGCGCCTGGTCCTCGGTCACGTACTTGGCGCGCGTGCCGATGATGATGCACAGCTCGACCTCCCAGTCGGTCTTCACGCTGTGCCGCGGAATGACGACGTCGTCGTTCGGCCCGCAGAGCGCGTTGAGCGACTTGAGGAAGACGATCGGCTCCTTGGGGATGGGCGCGCCGGTCTCGGCGGCGTGGTCGGCGTAGTTGAGCCCGATGCAGACCAGGTTCTTCATGCCGGTCACGGGCGGACCCAGGCGCGGGTTGCCCGCGACCTTGGGCAGCGAGGCAGGATCGATCGCGGCGATCTTCGCGAGCGCGGCGGGTGCCAGCGCATCGCCCGTGAGGTCAGGCACGAAGCCTGACAGATCCCGGATGGCGCCGTCCGAATCCAGCAGTCCGGGTTTTTCCTGCCCGGCGGGTCCGTAGCGCAGCAGCTTCATTGGCGTGTTCCTGACCGTGTCGTTGGCGGCGACACCATGCCAGGGAGAGGCTGCGGCCGGAAGGGCCGCGCCTGCTGTCAGGTCCTTCGAGGCGCCCCGCGCACATGGCCGAACAGCGCGAAGCCGGCGCCGACGAAGCCGAGTGCGACGGCCTGGTTCGGCGGGAGCGCGATCGAACCGTTCCAGATCAGCAGCCCGACCAGCATCGCCAGGCTGCCCAACGACATGAAGGCAGGCATCGCGGCCTCGTCGACGATCCCGGCGAGGATCACCGCACCCATCATTGCAAACAACGGAACGGCGAGTTCAGATCCCATGGTCCAAGGCCTCCCTGCGGCTATCGTTTCTGTTTCTCACAACGTCCAGCCGCCGTCTATGACAATGGCCTGGCCGGTGACGAAGGCGCTTTCCTCTGCGGCGAGGTACACGACCAGGGCGGCCATTTCCTCGGCGGTGGCAAGCCGGCCCATCGCCTGACGTGCAACGAAGGCGGCGCGCGCGGCTTCCAGCGAACCGGCCGCTGCTGCGTTGGTGGCGATGCGTTCGTGCAGCGACGGCGTGTCCACCGTGCCGGGGCACAGGCAATTGCAGCGGATGCCCTGGCCCACATAGTCGGTCGCGATCGACTTGGTCAGGCCGATCACCGCGGCCTTTGTGGTGCCGTACAGGAAGCGGTTCGGCGCGCCCTTCACCGACGAACAGGCCGAGGACATGTTGACGATCGACCCGCGCTTGCGGTCGACCATGCCCGGGATGAAGGCGCGGGCCATCTTCCACATGGCGCGCACGTTCAGCGCGAAGCCGAAATCCCACTCCTCGTCGGTGCAGGTGACGACGCTGTTCTGGTGGACGTACCCGGCGCAGTTGAACAGGACGTCGACCGGGCCGGCTTCCTTCGCGGCGCGTTCCACCGCGGCGTCGTCCAGCACATCGAGCGGCATGTGCGTGATGCCGCGCGCACCCAGGTCGCCCACCTTGTGCGCGTCGCGGTCGGTGGCAATGACGGTCGCACCTTCGGCGGCCATCATCAGGGCGGTGGCGCGGCCGATGCCCTGGCCCGCGGCGGTGACGAAGCAGCGCTTGCCGGCGAGACGTGTGCCCATGTCAGTGATTGTGCCGGCTTTCGCCGCGCGTCTCCAGGATGTTGAGATACAGCGTCGCGGGTTCCAGGCAGCCGCCGGTGCCGAGGCTGCCGACCGAATTGCGGTAGATCTCCTCCCAGGGCGTCTTGTTCAGCAGCTCGGGCGGCTTCCAGGCCGCGCGGCGCGCGGCGAGTTCCTCCGCCGGAATCAGCACATCGACCTTGCGGGTGTTGAGGTCGATGCGGATCGGGTCGCCATCCTTCAGCAGCGCGAGCCCGCCGCCGACTGCCGCTTCCGGCGAGACGTTGAGGATCGACGGCGACCCCGAAGTGCCCGACTGCCGCCCGTCGCCCATGGTGGGCAGCGCGCCGACGCCGCGTTTGATGAGCGCGCCGGGGGGCTGCATGTTCACGACCTCGGCCGCGCCGGGATAGCCGACGGGGCCGCAGTTGCGGATCACCAGTACGGTCTTGTCGTCGATGCCTGAATCCGGGGCCTCGATGCGCGCGTGGTAGTCCTCCGGGCCTTCGAAGACGGCGACCTTGCCTTCGAAGACATCGGGCGGGTCAGACAGGAAGCGGGCGCGGAAGTCCTTGTCGATGACGCTGATCTTCATCACCGCGTTGTCGAACAGATTGCCCGAGAGCACGACGAAGCCCGCGCGTTCCTTCATGGGCTTGGCCAGCGGGCGGATCACCTCGGGGTCGGGGGCAGGGACGGCGGCGAGGTTCTCCGCCAGCGTCTTGCCCGTCACGGTCATCACGTCGCCATGCAGCAGGCCCGCATCGAGCAACTGCTTCATCACCGCCGGGATGCCGCCGGCGCGGAAAAACGCCTCACCGAGGTAGCGCCCGGCCGGCTGGCAATCGACCAGCAGCGGGATGTCGGCGCCGACGCGCTGCCAGTCCTCGACAGTGTGGTTCACGCCCATGTGGCGTGCGACGGCCACCATGTGGACAGGGCAGTTGGACGACGCGCCGATGGCCGAAGCGACCGCGACCGCATTCTCGAAGGCCTTCTGCGTCATGATGTCGGACGGACGGAGATTGGCCTCCACCATCTCGACGATTCGCCGGCCGGTCTCGTAGGCGATCTGCCCGCGCTGGCGATACGGGCCGGGGATGGCGGCGCAGCCGGTCAGCGACATGCCGACCGCCTCGGCCAGCGAATTCATCGACAGCGCCGTGCCCATGGTCGAGCAATGGCCGACGGAGGTCGCACTCGCCGCCACCATCTCGATGAAGGTGTCGTTGTCGATCTCCCCGGCGGCGAGCATTTTTCTCGCCTCCCAAACGATGGTGCCGGAGCCCGCGAGCCGCCCCTTCCACCAGCCATCGAGCATTGGCCCGCCGGACAGGCCGATGGCCGGGATGTTCACCGTGGCCGCGCCCATGAGTTGCGCCGGCGTGGTCTTGTCGCAACCCAGCGTCAGCACAACGCCGTCCATTGGGTAGCCGTGCAGGATCTCGACCAGGCTGAGGTATTGCAGGTTGCGATCCAGCGCGGCGGTCGGGCGCTTCAGCGTTTCCTGCACCGGATGGATCGGGAATTCGAGCGGCACGCCGCCGGCATCGCGGATGCCCGCCTTCACCCGTTCGGCGAGCGCGATGTGGTGGCGGTTGCACGGCGCGATGTCGGAGCCCGTCTGCGCAATGCCGATGATCGGCCGGCCCGACTGCAATTCGCCGCGCGTCATGCCGAAGTTCAGCATGCGTTCGACATAGAGCGAGGTCATGCCGGGGTCGGTAGGGTCGTTGAACCAGCGCTGGCTGCGCAGCCGGAAAGGCCGCTTCGTCTGGTCGTCCGCCGCCATCACGCTTCCCCCGTGGTCGATTTGGGGGAAGCGTGGGTCGCGCCCGGCAGGGCTGTCAACCGTCGGTCGGGTCTCAGGCCGACCTTGGCCGCCGCGGCCCACCGCGGCGCCTGCGGCCAACCTTCGACACTCGGCAAGCGTCAGGGATAGTTGATGTCGGTCAGGTTGCAGGTGTTGATCTGCATGCGGTCGATGTTCTGCCCACCCTCGAGCACGATGCGGATGTCGTTGATGCACTGCCCGTCCGGCAGGCGGACGATGAAGGACTGGCCCGGCGGCAGGACATTGGCGCCGAGGTGATCGCGCCCCCAGTCGCTGACCTGCGACGAGTTCGCGTAGATCTCCATGATCGTCTGGTTCGACCTGTTGTTCAGCCGGAAGGACGGGTCGGTGCTCTGCGCCTGCGCAGCGCCGGCCAGGCCGAGCACGAGGGCGGTGGCCGTGGCGAAGCTGCCGAGGCCGAAGATGGCGCGACGAGTGGTCATGTATGGATTCCGTGAATCGTCGCCCGATCGGCGACCGCCCGGACTGTCGCGGAGGCCGGCTTACCTGACAATGAACCCGTTCAGATAGGCCGCGCGGCTGCCGTCGCGGCCCGCCCTGCGATCGTGATGCCGGCGCCGTGCCCGCGCACCCACGCACGGGGCACCATGCGTCAGCGAGGAAGCCCTGCCCGCCAAGCGCCGGCGGCTTCCTCAAGGACGCACGCTAAGCGCCGGCGGCTTCCTCAAGGAAGCCCTGCACCGTGGCAAACAACGTTCCCCTGTTGCGCTCCATCAGCAGCGTGTGCGTGCCCTCGCCCAGCATGACCAGGCGCTTGCCCGGGCTGTTGGTCAGCAGCGGGAACAGCGCCGCGGCCATCGATGGCGGCGTGTCGCGGTCCCATTCCCCGACCACGAGCAGCGTCGGCGCCGTCACCTTGGACGGGTCCCACCAGGGCCGCCCGGCCTGGCCGTATTCGCGGCTGTCCTGCAGCACGCCGTTGGGCGCGCGCAGCACGGGCGGGTTGCGGCGCAGTCCCTCGGGGTCGGTCGCCCAGGTCACGCCGGCCCAGTGTTCGAACCAGCCAGGCGGGATCAGGGCGGCGCGCTTGGCCTCCGGCACGCCTTCCATCCAGCGCGCGCGGGCCTGCGCCTGCGTCACGGTGCGATAGGCACCGAGGGTGGCGGGCGCGCCTGCCGCCGCGGGGCTTGGCCCGTCGCGCAGCCAGGGGGGGGCGACCAGCACCAGGCGCTCGACGGTGGTCGGGCTGTCGGCGGCGAAGCGGCCCATCAGCGTGCTGCCCCAGGACCAGCCCATGTGGATGATGCGCGGCGTGTTGCGGTGTTGGCGGATGAAGCCCGCCACGGCCGAGATGTCGGCCAGCGCCGTGGTGCCGCGCACGATCGGTGCATTGGCCTCGGGCGGCTGCGCCATCTCGGGCGGGCGCGTGGAGCGCCCATAGCCGCGGATGTCCATGCACCACACGTCGAAGCCGCG
Source organism: Roseomonas fluvialis (assembly GCF_022846615.1). Classification (NCBI taxonomy): domain Bacteria; kingdom Pseudomonadati; phylum Pseudomonadota; class Alphaproteobacteria; order Acetobacterales; family Roseomonadaceae; genus Roseomonas; species Roseomonas fluvialis. Next base: position 3,871,652 of record NZ_AP025637.1, on the reverse strand, counting down.
CCCGGCGATGTAGTCCATCCAGGACAGCCCGCCCAGCGGCACGTCGAAGGCGGTATGCGCCGGATAGGTCGCGCCGTGCACGAACAGCAGCACCCGCTGCGGCACGAAGGCGGTCAGCGTGTTCGGCCGCTTGTTGCGCACGAACAGTTCGATCCCCGGGTCGCCGGAGGGGACCATGAATTCCTCGGTGATGATCTCGACCGCTTGCGCCTGCGCCTGGGCGGCGATGATGGGCGCGGCAAGGACAGGGGTCGCGATCAGGGCGCGTCGGTGCATGGCGGCCTCGGTGCAATGGTTGCCCCCTAGATAGCGCGGCCGTTGGCGATGCGCACCGTCCCGGTCTATGGGGGCCGCATGGACGCCGGGAGCATGGCGGCGGCGGGGCCTCCCGTGCGCCGGGATTGGCGCGCCGAGGCGCTGGCGACCTTGCGACTCGCCGGACCGATCGTGTTGACCAACCTGTCGCAGATGGCGCTGGCGCTGACCGAGACCATCCTGCTGGGGCGCCTCAGCACCGATGCGCTGGCCGCCGGCATGCTGGCGGTCAGCCTGCATTTCGCCCTGCTCGCGCCGGGCTTCGGCTTGGCGCTGGCGGCGGCACCGCTGCAGGCCCAGGCGTGCGGGGCAGGGCGTTTGCCGGGAGTGGCGGCGCGTGGCTGGGTGCGCGCCGTGCGGCGCGCCACGCGCGCGGCCTTGTGGGCCTGCGCCATCATGCTGCTGCCGACCTGGGCATTGCTGTGGGAATCGGCGGGGGTGCTGCGCGCGCTGGGGCAGGACCCGGCGCTCGCGGCGCTGGCGCAGGACTACACCCGGGCTGCGATGTTCGGCATGCCGGGCTTCTGCGGCTTCGTCGTGCTGCGCGGCTTCCTGGCGGCGATGGAGCGGCCCGCGGCCGCGATGTGGGTGGCCTTCGGCGCCGTCGCGCTAAACCTGCCGCTGGCCTGGCTGCTGATCTTCCCGGCCGGACTCGGTGTGCTCGGCGCGGGGCTGGCGATCGCGATCGCCAATATCGGCATGCTGCTGGCGCTGGTCGTGCTCATTCGGCGCGACCGCGTGTTCCGCCGTTTCCGCCTTTTCGGGCGCGTCTGGCGGGTGGATGGGCCGCGGCTGCGGGAGGTCTTCGTGGTGGGCCTGCCGATCGCCGGCGTGATGCTGCTCGAGATCGGGGTCTTCACCGCGGCGGCCTTCGCGATGGGCTGGTTCGGCACGGTGGCGGTGGCGGCGCATGCCATCGCGATCCAGACGGCGTCCGCCACCTTCATGGTGCCGATGGGCATCGGCCAGGCGGCAACGGCGCGGGTAGGGCTCGCGATCGGCGCTGGGGACCCGCGCGGCGCGCAGCGCGCGGGTTGGGTGGCGGTGACGCTGGGTGCGGCCTTCATGGCGACGATGGCGCTGCTGCTGGTGACCACGGCGCCGGCCATCGCGCGGATGTTCCTCGATCCCGCCGATCCGCAATCGGCGGCGGTGGCGGCCCTCGGCGCCACGCTGCTGATGATCGCCGGTGCGTTCCAGATGGGCGACGGCATCCAGGTGGTGGCGGCGGGCGCCTTGCGCGGGCTGAAGGATACGCGGGTGCCGATGCTGTTCGCCGCCCTCGGCTACTGGGGGATCGGCCTGCCCTTCGGCCTGCTGGTCGCGCGCTACGGCGGGCTTGGGCCGCAGGGGGTATGGATCGGGCTTGGCGTCGGTCTCGCGCTGGTGGCGGGCATGATGCTGTTGCGCTGGCGGCGGCTGTCAGCCGCCGCCGCGCAGGAAGTTAGTCGCTCTCCGGCGGGATGACGTTGGTGTCGAGCCCCTCGACCAGCACGTCGCGCATGGTCTCGGCGGCCTTCAGGCGGATGTCGTCCCACGCCTCGGGCGTGTGGAAGGCGATGTGCGGACAGATGATGAGGCGGCCGGTCAGCCAGTCCTCGCGGTCGCGATAGGCGCGCAGCAGGGACGGGATGGGTTCGACCGGCGGTTCGACCGGGATCACGTCGAGCCCGGCCGCGGCGACGTGGCCTTCGCGCATCACGCGCTCCAGCGCATCGATATCCAGGATCGGGCCGCGCGCGGTGTTGATGACGACGGCGTTCTGCGGCAGCAGGCGCAGTTCGCGTTCGCCCACCAGGCCGCGCGTGGTGCGCGTGAGCGGGCAATGGATGGACAGCACATCGGCCTGCGCCAGCATCTCGTCCATCGTGCGGCAGCGCGCAACACCGATCGCGCGGTCGGCACCATTGGGCAGCGCGGGGTCGTAGAACACCACGCGATAGCCCAGCGCCTTGGCGCGCAGCGCGGCGGCCGTGCCGATGCGCCCGAGGCCGAGGATGCCGAAGGTCTGCACCTCCTGCCGGCGCACGGCCGGATGCGGCATGACACCCCAGCGCGCCGGGTCGGGGCCGCGCTGGGTGTCGTGGTACAGCGTCAGGCCGCGGCGCAGCGCGAGCGCCATCAGCACGGCGAATTCCGCGACTTCCTGCGTGCCGTAGTCGGGCACGTTGCAGACCTTGATGCCGCGCGCGGCCGCTGCGGCGCGATCCACGCGGTCGTAGCCAACACCCATGCGGATGATGACGCGCAGCTTGGGGAAGCGGGCGATCTGGTCGGCCGGCACCGCCATGCGCAGCGTCATCAGCGCATCGGCCTGCTGGCACGTCTCGTCGGGCAGTTCCACGAGCGACGCCTTGCACGCGCCCTGCAGGATGCGCACCGAGGGCCCCATGATCCGCTGTTCGAGCGCGGTATCGGGATAGAGCCCCTCAGGCTCGAGCACGGTCAGCGTCACGTGGTGTCCTCCGCAGGTGCGGCGGAGGATGCGAGGCGCGGGGCGGGGCTGCAACCCCGCCCGGTCAGCGTGCCGGGCAGCGCCAGGTGCCGGTGACCGAGATCGCCTCGGTGTCGGGCAACCGGTTGTGCGGAATCTGCTGCACCAGGCCAGTTGCGCGGAAGTGGCCGCCCATGCCGTCGGCGTCGATCCGGACGCTGCCGGCGCTGGGTGGATCGGTCTCGGCGATGCTGCGTTCCCAACGGCCTTCCGGCGTGCCGACGCTGATGGTGAAGGCGCGGCCGAGCAGGACCGGGCCCGGCGTCTCCAGCGCACCGGCACGCGGCAGCACGTCGAGCGTGAACCCGGATTGCGGGCCAAAGGGCACCCATTCCGGTGCGAGCCCCACTGCGACACCGTCGAAGCGTGGCGCGAAGAACACCGTGTAGCCATGCGCGACATTGGGCGGGTCGGTGCGCGGCACGGACGGGTCGCGGCCGTCGGGGTGGTGGGTACGCACCGGCATGAGGCAGCGATGGAACGCGTCCGCGGCGTGCGTCAGGACGACGCCGCGGCGCTCGACCCGGCCGCTGATGTCGAAGGCGACATGCAGGCTGCCGTCGGGCGGCGGGGGCGCGGCGCAGCCGGCGCAGGCGAGCACGACTGCCGCGCCGCGCCAGGCGGCCGGGGAGGGACGATGATTCTCCCCGGCCCGGCGCATCAGAACATCGCCGTCGGCGCCACGGTCGAACCCGATCCGCCCTGCACCTTGAGCGGCTGCATCATGAAGGCGAATTCCTTCTGCGGACGCTGCGCGAGCTCGTCGAGCTTCATGTTCTCGAGCAGGTGCACCCCATGCACCACCAGCGCGATCTGGTGCACCGGCAGCGAGGCCTGCGGCATGGTTTTGGAGGGCGCGCATTCCACCGGCCAGTTGTCGGCGCCCATCAGGATCGGGTTGCGCGCAATGATCCATTCGGCGGCGGCGGTGCCGATGCCCGGGCAGGTGCGCACGTAGCGCGCATTGTCGCGCCCCCACAGCGTGCCCCAGCCGGTGTGGATGATGACCGCGTCGCCCTCCTGCACCTGGCTGTTCTGCCGGCGCAGCGCCTCCTCGAGGTCCGCCACCGTGATCTCGTAGTCATCGGGCAGCACCGGCACGCCTTTCGCACCCGCCACGTCGATCAGCAGGCCGCGCGTGAAGACGGTGCCGATGGTGTGCACGCCCATCTCGGTGAAGCCGCCGCGCGAGCTTATCGAGGGCAGGTTGACACAGTTGTACACCTCGTCGCCGATGGTCTGGTGCGGGAAGGCGTCGAGCTGCGTGCCGACCTGGCCGATCTCGGTGATGACGATCTCCTCGTTCGACCCGCGGCGGTTCGCCTCGGGGTTCATGAAGGTGCGCTTGGTGTGCAGGTCGAAGCGGCGCGTACCGAAGAAGGGCATGGTGGGCGCGAGGGTGTGGCCGAGTTCGACACTCTCCCCGGTGCGGATCAGCCGTGCGGCGGCCTGTGCGCGCGCCGGCGTCTGCAGGTTCATCGAACCACGTCGGTCGGCCGCACCCCAGCGCGAGGGGCAGCGCTGCGCGGCGGTGGGCGGGGACCAGGTCTGCTGCGCCTGGACCGGCGTTGCCGTCAGTCCCATATGCGCCCCGCCGCAAGCGAGGCACGCCGCGCCGAACAGGCCGCGGCGCGAGAGCGTCTTCATGGCGTTCCATCCCTTGTTATAGTGTTTCGTGGCGACGCTCGTCGCCACGGCAGGATGGCACGGCGCTGGGAGAGAATGCGATGACGGAGCGGAACATTCTCGTGACAGGCGCGGCAAGCGGGATCGGCGCGGCCTGCTGTCGCGCGCTGGCTGCGCCGGGTGTGGGCATCGTGGTGCACACCCGCGGCAACCGCGAAGGCGCGGCGCGGACCGCCGCCGCGGTGCGCGAGCGCGGCGGGCAGGCGCACGAGATCTTCGGCGACCTCAGCGATGCCGGTGCGCCGGAACGCGCGGTGGAGGATGCCGCGGCGCTGCTCGGCGGCCTCGATGTCGTGGTGTCGAATGCGGGTTTCGCCGACCGCACGCCGGTCGCGACGCTGACTGATGCCGGCTTCGCGAAAAGTCACGACGCGATCGCGCTGGCCTTCCTGCGCATCGCGCGCGCGGCGGGGCCGGTGCTGCGGCAGGGGCGCGACCCGCGGCTGATCGCCATCTCCTCCTTCGTGGCGCACCTGTTCCGCAATGACGTCACGATCTTCCCCGCCTCCGCCGCCGCCAAGGCCGCGACCGAGGCGCTGGTCAAGGCGATCGCACTGGAATGGGCGCCGGCGGTGACGGTGAATGCGGTGGCACCAGGTTATACCCAGAAGGACCCGGGCACGCATGCCGCGCTGGATGCCGCGCAGTGGGAGGCGATCGCGGCGCGCATCCCGATGAAGCGGCTGGGCCAGCCGGCGGATGTGGCGGCGGCGGTGGCGTTCCTCGCTTCGCCCGGCGCGGGCTATGTCACGGGGCAGGTGATCCATGTCAGCGGCGGGGTCGTGAACTGATGCTGCGTCGCGCGCTGTCGCTGGCGCTGCTGGCCCTGGGTGTGTTGCCGGCTCCGCCGGCAGCGGCCCAGGACCAGGGCGCGGTGCATGGCGGGCCGGTGCGCGCTCTCGCAGCGGCACCTGGCGCGCTCGCCTCGGCGGGGTTCGACCAGTCGGTGATCTTCTGGAACCTGGCCGATGGGCGTGCGCGGGCGGTGGTGCGCTGGCATGCGGGGGCGGTGAATGCGCTGGCCGCACTGCCCGGGGGCGGCATCGCCTCGGGCGGGGAGGATGGGCGCATCGCGATCTGGCCGGCCGACCCGCGCGGCGGCACGCCGCTGCGGGTGCTCGAAGGGCATGACGCGCCGGTGGCGGGGCTGGCGTTCGGTGAAGGTGTGCTGGCCTCCGCGGCGTGGGATGGCACGGTCCGGCTGTGGCAGGACGGGGCCGCGCCGCGCGTGCTGGAAGGCCACCGCGGCAACGTCAACGCCGTGGTGTTCCGTGCCGACGGCGTGGCGGTGAGTGCCGGCTTCGACGGCACGCTGCGCGCCTGGCGCGCGGACGGGACGGCTGATGTACTCGCGGAATTCGGCCTGCCGCGTAACGCGCTGGCGGCGCTGGCGGATGGTGGCCTGGCGGTGGGCGGCGTGGATGGCGCGGTGCATGTCGTGGCGGCTGGCGGCGCGGTGCGGGAGGTGTTCTCCGGCGCGCGGCCGATCGTGGCACTGGCGGCGAATGCGTCGGGAACGCTGCTGGCGGCAGCTGGGCTTGGTGGGTCCGTCGCCGTGATCGGCCTGCCCGAGGGACGGTTGCTGCACACGCTCGACGGCCCGGGCACGCCGGTCTGGTCTGCGGTGTTCGACGCGGATGGACGCACGCTGTGGACCGGCGGTGCGGATCGGCGCGTGCGGCGCTGGGATGCGCTGGCGGGGCGCGCGCTCGGGCCGATTGGCGAGGCGGGCGAGGCTGCGCCGCGCGAGGGTCTCGATGCGCATGGCGCGCGCGTGTTCCGCGCGTGCTCGGCCTGCCACGCGCTGACGGCGGAGGGCGGCAACATGGCGGGGCCGCATCTGCACGGGCTGTTCGGGCGCCGCATGGGCGCCGTGGCCGGCTATTCCTATTCGGAACGCCTCGCGCGCGGGGACATCACCTGGACGCGCGAGAGTGTCGCGGACCTGTTCACCCGCGGGCCGGATGTCGTGACGCCGGGCACCAAGATGCCGGTGCAGCGCGTCGACAATGCCGAGGACCTGGCCGCGCTGCTGCGCTTTCTGGAGCAGGCGACGCGCTGATCAGCGCGTGCCGACCAGCCGGCCCTGCGCGTCGTAGCGCCGGATATTGCCGGCGCTGTCGCGTTCCGTGGTGCCGGACAGGCGGCCCTGCGCGTCGTAGTGGCGCACCGTTCCGTTCGAACCGCGTTCGGAGGTGCCCGACAGCCTGCCCTGCTGGTCGTAGCGGCGGACCTGGCCATTGGCGCCGCGCTCAGCGGTGCCGGAGAGCCGGCCCTGCTGGTCGTAGCTGCGCACCTGGCCGTTGCTGCCGACCTGGCTCTGGCCGACCAGGCGCCCTGCCGAATCGTAGCGATAGACGTTGTTGCCGCTGCGCACGGTCGACCCGGCGATGCGGCCCTGCGCGTCGTAGTGGTATTGCGTCTGTGCCTGCGCCGGCGCAGCGGCCAGCAGCGGCAGAAGAAGCACTCCGAGCAGGCGCTTCATGGCGCGGCATCCTTCCCGACCTGATGATCATGCGCCCTCCGGCGTGATCTGTCACCGAAATGGATCACGGCAGCAGGCGATGGATCGTGACCTGGCGCACCATCCGGTCCTCGAGTTCCAGCGTGGTCGGCACCGCGTGGCGGACAAGCGGTTGCAGGCCATCCCGCGGCAGGTAGGCGCGGCCCGGATCGGCGAGCAGCACCTCGGCCCCCGCCGCCGCCATGGCGCGCAGCCAGGGCAGGATATGCGCGGTCATCGGCGCCTCGTAGCAGACATCGCCGGCGAGGATGACGTCCCAGCGGCAGGGGGCGCCCACGACGTCGCCCTCGGGGGTGGCAACCTGCACGCCGTTCAGCGCGGCATTCAGCCGCACGGCCGCCAGCGCGAGGGGATCGATCTCGGCGGCTTCGACCAGCACCGCGCCGGCGCGCGCGGCACCGATGGCGGCGATGCCGCAACCGGCCGCGAAATCCAGCACGCGCTTGCCCGCGACCCGCGCCGGTTCATCGAGCAGCAGCCGCGCCGTCGCCTGCCCGCCGGGCCACGCGAAGGCCCAGAAAGGCGGCTCGATGTTGCGCTCGGCCAGCCAGGATTCGGTGGCCTGCCAGATCGGCGTGATCTCGGTGGCGAGGTGCAGGGCGATCTCGGGCACCAGCGGTGCGTGGGCGATCGTGGTGTGGGCGCGGACGAAGTCCTCGGGGCTCACAGGCGGCCGATCAGGAAGGCCGCCGCCACCGCCAGGCCGACATCGCGGTTCGCCTTGAACAGGCGCAGGCACAGGGCCGGGTCGCGAATGTCGAGCTGCACCACCTGCCGCGCGAGCAATGCCGCGGGCAGCAGCAGCGCCGGGGCGAACCACCAGGACAGTCCCGCCAGCAGCCCGGCCAGCGCCAGCAGCGCGAGCGTGGCGCCGTAGCAGGCCACCAGGAAGGGCCGCGTGCGATCCCCGAAGCGCAGTGCGGTGGAGCGGATGCCCACCATCGCGTCGTCCTCGCGGTCCTGATGCGCGTAGATCGTGTCGTAGCCCAGGATCCAGAAGAATCCCGCCGCCCATAGCGCGAAGGCCGCGGCGTCGAGCCCGCCCGTCGCCGCCGCATAGCCGGTCGGCGCCGCCCAGGAGAACACCAGCCCCAGCACCGCCTGCGGCCAGTCGGTCACGCGCTTGGCCAGCGGATAGAGCGCGATCGGGACCAGCGACAGCACGCCCAGCAGGATTGCGCTCCAGGGCAGTTGCAGCAGGATCAGGAAGGAGACAGCCAGCAGCGCCAGCAACAGGGCAAGCGCCTGGCGTGGCGTCACCGCGCCCGAGGCGAGCGGGCGTCCGGCCGTGCGTTCCACCTGGCGGTCGATGTCGCGGTCCCACAGGTCGTTCACCACGCAGCCCGCGCCGCGCATCAGCACCGCCCCCAGGCCGAACAGAAAGGTGAGCCACAGCCCCCGGCCCCAGGACGGCGCAGCCAGCGCGAAGGCCCAGAAGCCCGGCAGCACCAGCAGCCAGGACCCGATCGGGCGATCCAGGCGCATCAGCAGCGCATAGGGGCGCCAGCCCTGCGGCAGGCGCGCGACCCAGCCGCCGGCGCGTATGTCGGTGTATCCGCTCACGCGCCGTATAAGGGGCAGGGAGGCCCGCCATGTCCACCCCGCGACTCTTCCTCGATGCGCCATTGACCGAAGGTGCGGAACTGCCGGGCACGCCCGCGCAGGCGCATCACCTGGGAACGGTGCTGCGGCGCGGCGCGGGCGATGCGGTGGTGGTGTTCAATGCGCGGGACGGCGCATACGCCGCGACCATCGCCGCCTTGCGCAAGGAGCGCTGCGCCCTGGCGCTGGGCCCGCGCATCCGCGCCCCGGCACTCGAACCCGACCTGCGCCTGGTGGTCGCCGCGCTGAAGCGCGATGCGCTCGACTGGGTGGTGGAGAAGGCGACCGAACTGGGCGTGGCCAGCATCCAGCCGGTGACGACGCGGCGCAGCGTGGTGGACCGCGTGAACACCGACCGGCTCGCCGCCATCGCGCGCGGCGCCGCCGAGCAATGCGAGAGGCTGTCGGTACCGGTGGTGCATCCGGCCGCGCCGCTGCGCGCCGTGCTCGATGCCTGGGACGGCGCGCCACTGCTGGTCGCCGCCGAACGCCGCGGCGCCGCGCCGATCCGTGACATTGCCGCGACGATGCGCCTGCCCTGCGGATGGCTCGTTGGCCCCGAGGGTGGTTTCGATCCTGCTGAACTTGACGACGCGACCCGTCATGCCTTTGTTACCGCCGTCGCCCTCGGCCCCCGCATCCTGCGGGCGGAGACGGCGGCGGTGGCGGGCCTTGCCGTGCTGCAGGCACTGGCGGGGGATTGGACCGCGACCTGAAGGCGCCGCGTCCTGCGGCGTTCGTGGAAGGGCTGCATGTCGAATCCCGGCGAGTCGGATCCCACGCCGATCACATCGGCGCGCCAGTTGTCCGGCTGGTTCGCCGCCGGCAGCAAGCCGCGCGATGCCTGGCGCATCGGCACCGAGCACGAGAAGTTCGGCTTCCGCCGCGACGACCTGGTACCGCCGCCCTACGAACCCGGCGGCATCCGCGCCATGCTGGAAGGGCTGACGGCATTCGGCTGGGAACCCATCCTGGATCGCGGCAACCCGATTGGGCTGAAGCGCGGGGAGGCATCGGTTTCGCTGGAACCGGGCGGACAGTTCGAATTGTCCGGCGCCCCGCTGCTGACGCTGCACGAAACGCATGCCGAGACCGCTGCGCATCTCGATGAGGTGCGCCGCGTCGCGGAACCGCTCGGCCTCGGCTTCGCGCCGCTCGGCTTCCATCCGCTGGCCAGGCGCGAAGACATGCCGTGGATGCCCAAGGGCCGCTACGCGATCATGCGGCAGTACATGCCGCGCGTGGGCGCCATGGGCCTCGACATGATGCTGCGCACCTGCACGGTGCAGGTGAATCTCGACTTCGGCGACGAGGCCGACATGGTCGAGAAGCTGCGCGTGTCGCTCGCGCTGCAGCCGCTGGCGACGGCGCTGTTTGCCAATTCGCCCTTCATGGAAGGCAAGCCGAACGGCTACCGGACGCTGCGCGGCAAGGTCTGGACCGACACCGACCCCGACCGCACCGGCATCCCGGCCGTGGCCTTCGAGGACGGCTTCGGCTTCGAGCGCTTCGCCGACTGGGTGCTCGACGTGCCGATGTATTTCATCATGCGCGAGGGGCAGTACATCGACGCCGCGGGCATCCCGTTCCGTGCCTTCATGGAAGGGCGGGCCGAGGCGCTGCGCGGCCACACCGCGACGATGGGCGATTGGGCCGACCACGTCACCACCGTGTTCACCGACGTGCGGCTGAAGCGGTTTCTGGAGATGCGCGGCGCCGATGCCGGCGCGCCGGCCTACCTGACCGGGTTGCCGGCCTTCTGGGTTGGGCTGCTGTATGACGACGCCGCGCAGAAGGCGGCGCGGGCACTGACGGCCGGGTGGTCGGTCGACGAGATCCGCGCGCTGCGCAACGCCGTGCCGGCGCAGGCGCTGACCGCGACCATCGCCGGGCGGTCCCTGCAGGACGTCGCGCGCGACGTGCTCGCCATCGCGCGGGACGGGCTGAAGGCGCGCGGCCTGGGCGAGGAGATGCACCTCGACCCGGTGGATGCCATCGTGGCCACGGGGCAGACCCAGGCGGACCGCTGGCTCGACCGCTGCGCGCGGGTCTGGGGCGGGGACGTGTCGCGGATCTTCGGCGAGGCGGCGGTATAGCGGGGCCCTACAGGTCCCCAAGCCCGCCCAGGATCCCGCCCACCACGTCGAGCGAGACCTTCGCCACCGTAACCGTGGCGTCGAGCGCCGCGCCGGCGACCGCGCCCGCGGCCTCGACCGCGCCGCTCGCGACCGCATCGACCACGCTGCCCGCGAGGTCGAGCGCACCATCGACGTTCGCGTCCGTCTGGCGCCGGGCTTCCTCGCGCTGCGCCTCGTCGAGCTCGGGCGGGATGGGCGGCTGGGTCATCGGGGCCTCCTGCTATCAGGGGGAGCCTAGGACGGGCGGCCGGGCCCGGCGACGAAGCCGTTCACACGCCCCGCGGGTGCTGCAGCAAATCCTTCACAATTTCGGACGATCCTGTCGCCAGCCGTCATTCCTGTTGCCGGGGTCCCGACATGCAAAGCCTGGTTTCCCGCCTGTCCGGGGTTCGTCCGCAGGTCCTGCTGCTGGCCGTGGTGCCGATGCTGGTGGCGATCGTGCTGTCGGTGGCGGGCGCGGCCTGGACGGTGCGTGATCTCCTGCATCGTGCTGCGGGCCAGGAGCTCGAGCGAGGCATGACGCTCGCGGAATCCGATCTTGCGGAGCTCGAGCTGCGGATGCGCGGACATGCGACCGGCCTCGCGCAGCGCCCCGACCTGGCCGCCGCCATCGCCGCCGCGGACGCCGGTGCGTTGCGCGCCATCCTGGTGCCCGGCCTCGCCGCCCTGCGGGAGGCGGACGCCGCGGTTTCGGTGCTGGAGGCGACCGATGCCGCCGGGCGGGTGGTCATGCGCGGCCACAACCCGGGCCGTGCTGGAGACGACAAGTCGGGCGTCGCGGACGTGGCCGCGGCCCTGGCGGGACGCCCGGCGGTCGGGCGCGAGGTCTCGCCGACCTCGGGGGCGCTCGCGATTGGCGCCGCCCTGCCGGTGCGCGACGCCGCCGGCACCATCGTCGGCACGATCAAGGTGGGCTCGAACCTGAACGACGCCGTGGTGCGCCAGCTTGCCGCCACGTCGAACGGCGCGGTCGCGCTGTTCGGGGCCGGGCGCCTGATCGCCTCCAGCATCGCCGGGCTGTCGGGCGAGGCGCTGCCCGAGGCGGTCCTGGCCGCGCAGCGCGCCGGCACGCCGGTGCCGGCTGCGACGCTCGCCATCCCCGGCGCGGGCGAGGTGCTCGCGACCGTGCGGCCGATCCACGACCTGTCCGGCCGGCCCTCCGGCGCGCTGCTGATCGCGCAGTCGCGCCTGCCCCAGCAGCAGGCCGAGAGCCGCGTGACGTTGACCATCCTGCTCATCGCGGGCGTGGTGCTGGTGCTGGCGGTGCCCGCGGCGATGATCGCCGCCCGGCGCCTGGCGCATCCGCTCGGGGCGATCGCGGCCGCGATGGCGCGCATCTCGGCCGGCGACACCCGCACCGAGGTCCCCGCACGCGGGCGCGGCGACGAGATCGGCGCCATGGCGCGCGCACTCGAGACCTTCCGCCAGCAAGCAGAGGACAAGATCGCGCTCGAAGCCGCCGCGCGGGCCGAGCGGGAGGCGCGCGACCTGCGTGCGGCCGCACTCGAACGCCATACCCAGGATTTCGGCCAGTCGGTCTCCGCGGTCCTCGATTCCCTGAGCCAATCGGCTGAGGCGATGACCGTGTCCGCACAAGCCATGGCCTCTTCGGCCGACAGGACCCGCAGCGACGCCGCGCGCACCGCCGACGGCGCCGAGGCCAGCTCGCGCGACCTGGCGGCCGTCGCCGCCGCCACCGAGGAGCTGACCACGAGCGTGAGCGAAATCTCGCGCCAGGTCGCGCATGCCGCGGGTGCCGCGCGCGCCGCGGTGGAGCGCGCCGAGACCACCGATGCGACCGTGCGCGGCCTGTCCGAGGCGGCGAGCCGTATCGGCGAGGTCGTGCGCGTGATCGCCTCGGTCGCGGGCCAGACCAACCTGCTCGCGCTCAACGCCACGATCGAGGCGGCGCGCGCGGGGGAAGCCGGCAAGGGCTTCGCGGTGGTCGCGAGCGAGGTCAAGCAGCTCGCCGGCCAGACGGCGGGCGCGACCGAGGGCATCGCTCGGCAGGTGTCGGCCATCCAGGATTCGACGGCGCTCGCCGTCGACGCCGTGACCTCGGTCGCCAGTTCGATCACGCTGATGGACGAGATCGCGACCACCATCGCCGCGGCCGTCGAACAGCAGGGCGCCGCCACGCGCGAGATCGCCGCCAGCGTGCAGGCCGTCGCGCGGCAGAACCAGGAAGCGAGCGAGGCGATGCGCACCGTCTCGGGTATCGCCGACGCGGCCGAGGAATCGAGCCGCAACGTGATGTCGACGGCGGCCGGGCTCGCGCAGATCGCGGGGACGCTGCGCCAGGAGGTGACCGACTTCCTGCGCGCGATGCGCGAGGATGACGGCAACCGGCGCCGTTGGGATCGGATTCCGGGCGGTGGCGCGACCGTGCGGGTCGCGGTCCAGGGGACGCCGGGCCGCGAGGTCGCGCTGATCGACATGTCCCAGGGGGGCTGCGCCATCGCCGCCGACGAAGCGCCGCCGGTCGGGACCGAGGTACGTGTCGTGCTGCCCGGCGGCTCGGCGAGCGTGTCGGGTCGGATCGCGCGCACCGGCGCCGGTGCCGTCGCGATCGTGTTCCGGCAGGACCCGGCCAGCGCCGCCGTGGTGGAATCGGCGCTGGCGCGCCTCGCCGCGCCGCTGCAGCGCGCGGCCTGAAGCGTCAGCGCACCGCGGTTCCGCCCACCGTCAGCCCCGTCATCTTCAGCGTGGGCTGCCCGACACCGACCGGCACGCCCTGGCCCTGCTTGCCGCAGGTGCCGATGCCGGGGTCGAGCGCCATGTCGTTCGCCACCATCGCGACCTTGGTCAGCGCATCGGGGCCGTTGCCGATCAGTGTCGCACCTTTCACCGGCGCGCCGATCTTGCCGTCCTCGATCATGTAGGCCTCGGAGGCGCTGAACACGAACTTGCCGGAGGTGATGTCGACCTGGCCGCCGCCGAAATTCACCGCATAGAGGCCGCGCTTCACCGAGGCGAGCACTTCCTCCGGCGCATGCGACCCGCCCAGCATGACGGTGTTGGTCATGCGCGGCATCGGGATATGCGCGTAGGATTGCCTGCGGCCATTGCCGGTGGGGGCCACGCCCATCAGTCGCGCATTCTGCCGGTCCTGCAGGAAGCCAACCAGGATGCCGTCCTCGATCAGCGTCGTGCGGTTGGTCGGCGTGCCCTCGTCATCCACGGTCAACGAGCCCCGGCGGTCAGGGATGGTGCCGTCGTCGATCACGGTCACGCCCGGCGAGGCGATGCGCTGCCCGAGCAGGCCGGCGAACGCGGACGTCTTCTTGCGGTTGAAGTCGCCCTCCAGCCCATGGCCGATGGCTTCGTGCAGCAGGATGCCGGGCCAGCCCGGGCCGAGCACCACCTCCATCTCGCCCGCCGGTGCCGGCACGCTGTCGAGATTGACCAGTGCCTGGCGCAGTGCCTCCGCCACGCCGCCCTTCCAGGATTCTTCGGACAGCACGCGGGAATAGTCGAAGCGCCCGCCGGTGCCGAAGGACCCGGTCTCGCGCCGCCCGTCCTTTTCCACCACGACGGAGACGTTGAAGCGCACCAATGGCCGCAGGTCGGCCACGCGCTGGCCGTCGGGGCGGATGATCTGCACCGCCTGCCATTCGCCGAAGATCGAGGCCATGACCTGCACCACGCGCGGGTCGGCGGCGCGCGCGTAGGCGTCGATTTCCTGCAACAGCGCGGTCTTCGCGGCGAAATCCATCGCGGTCAGCGGGTTGGCATCGGCATAGAGCCGCGCATTGGTGGCGCGTGGCCCGGCTTCCATCACGCCGGACCGGCCCTGGCGCACCGCGCCCACTGCCGAGGCGGCGCGCGCGAGCGCGGCGTCGGACAGTTCGCCCGCATGGGCGTAGCCGGCCGCCTCGCCGCTCACGGCGCGCAGGCCGAAGCCGCGCGTCGCATCGTAGGTGGCGGAACGGATACGGCCATCGTCGATCGAGATGCCCTCGCTCTCGCGGTATTCGAGGAACAGCTCGCCATCCTCGCAGCCCTCGGTCGCCTCGCGCAGGCGGGCCTCGGCGGCGCCGCGGTCGAGCAGGCCGAAGAACAGGGCGTCGGTGGTGGCAAGGGCGGTCATGTCGTCTCCTGGGTCGTTTGCACCACCGATGTGGTGATGCCGGGCGGCAGGCGCAGGGTGGCCGTGGTGCCCGCACCGGGGCTGCTGTCGAGCGTTAGCGTCGCCCCCATCGCTTCCGCCAGCATGCGCGCCAGGTGCAGCCCGAGCCCCGAGCCCGGAAAATGCCGCGCATGGGAGGAATCGAGCTGGGTGAAGGGTTCGAAGGCGCGCGGGATATCCTCCGGCGCCATGCCGATGCCGGTATCCACCACGGCGATGTCGAGTCCGCCCGCGCCGGAGGCCCGCAGCACCAGGCGCACGCTGCCCTCCGCAGGCGTGAACTTTACGGCGTTGCCGAGCAGCGCCGAGAGCACGCGTCGCAGTCGGCGTTCATCCACCCGCGCGGCGGGCAGCTCCGGCGGGGCATCGACCGCGAGCTGCACGCCCGCCGCGTCGGCCTCGGCCTGCGCGGCCTCGGCGAGGGCCAGCGCCAGCGCCGCGACATCGACCGGCGCGCGCCCCAGCGCCGCATCCGGCCCGCCGGCGCGCGCCACGTCCAGGATGTCGTCGATCAGGCCGAGCAGCTGGCGGCCGGCCTGGCGCACGGCGTCGGCGAATTCCGCGACCTGCGCGGGGGCGGGCTGGCCCATCAGGGCCTCGGCATAGCCGATCACGGCCGAGAGCGGCGTGCGCAGTTCGTGGCTCATGGTGGCCAGGAAGCGGGACTTCGCCTCGCTGCCGGCCTCCGCGGCGGCGCGCGCGCGTTCCAGCTCGTCGCGCACGCGGCGGTCCTCGGTGACGTCGGAATAGGTGCGCACGAAACCGCCATCGGGCGTGGGGGCGGTGGTGATCTCGAGCATGGAGCCATCGGGGCGGCGGCGCACGTAGCGCTCGGGGCCGCGCCAGGGATCGTCGGGGCGGATCGCGATGAAGCGGGCGACCTGCTCGGGCGGGCCGAATTCGCCGGCGGCGACCTGGTCGTCGCGCACCTGCAGGATGTGGCGGCCCGGCGCCATCTGCTCAGGGGCCAGGCCGCACATGCGCGCGGCTAGCGCATTGACCGCGACGATGTGGCCCTGCGCGTCGAACAGGCAGATGCCGTGCTGGGTGTTGTCGAGCATCACCTGCAGGATGCCCGCGCGGCTCAGCGCCTCGGCCTCGGCCTGCGCGAGAGCGGTGATGTCCACATGGGTGACGATGAAGCCGCCTTCGGGCGTGGGGTCGGAGGAGACCTCGAGCACGCGGCCCTCGGGCGTGGTGCGGCGCACCCGGTGCGGGCGCGACCGATCGAGGTCGCGGGCATCGCCGGCCAGGCGCGCCGCCAGCGGCTCCGGCCCCAGGCGCCCGCTCGCGTGCAGTGAATCGACCAACTCGTCGAGCGAGCGGCCCGGCCGGATATCCCCCGGTTCGTGTCCGGCGAGCGTGCTGGCCAGCGCATTCGCCGCCACCACGCGCCGGTCGGGCCCATAGACCACGAGGCCGTGGCGCATCGAGCCCATCGCGGTTTCGAGCAACGAGGCGCGGCGGCGTGCTTCCTCCTCGGCCTGCCAGAGCGCCGTGATGTCGGTGACGACCGAGATGTGCCCGCCATCGGGCAGCGGCGCCGTGCGGATATCGAGCGCGGTGCCGTTGGCGCGCTGGCGCCGGCGTTCCTGCGGGCGCGACAGGTCGCGCGCCTTCTCGCGCGCGATCACCGCCGACACGTCGCCGGGGCCATATTCGCCGGCGGCGGCGCGGCGGTGGATGACATCCTCGAGCGTGTCGCCGACCTGCAGCGGCGCGCCTTCCATCAGGCGGGTGTAGGCGCCGTTGAATAACGCCACGCGCTGGTCCGGGCCCCAGACGCAGATGCCGTGCGGCAGCGCTTCCAGCACCCCGTCCAGGATGGCGGCGCGGCGGCGGGCGTCGTCCTCGGCCCGGCGCAGGTCGGTCACCTCCTCGGATTGCAGCAGGAAGCCGCCATCGGGTTCGGGGGTGCTGGTGAAGCGCATGATGCTGCCATCGGCGCGCTCGCGCTGCGACATGCGCGGCTGGCGGCGATCGGCGGCGAGGATGTCGCGCAGATGCGCCCGCGCGCGGGTGGCGCGGAATTCGCCGGCACGGTCGAGCTGCGCCACCAGGTCCTCGAGCGTCGGGCGGCCGGCCAGCATCTCGGGCGTGGCGCCGGAATGGCGGCGATAGGCGGGGTTGTGCAGCATCAGGCGGTGGTCCGGGTCGAACAGCGCGACGCCGCCGCGTTGCGCGTTCAGCACCCGTTCGAGCAGGCTGGCGCGGGCGCGCGCGGCGGCCTCGGCCCGCGTCAGCGCGGTGATGTCGACCGAGCAGATGGCGAAGCCGCCGCCCGGCAGCGGCAGGCTTGTGACCTCGGACAGGCGCGCGCCGTCGGCGGTGCGCTGGTGGCGCAGCAGGAACTGGCTGCGGTCCAGCGCCAGCGCGTCCTCGGCCAGCACGGCCGGGTCGCCGGCGCCGAGCAGCCCGCGGAAGGCGAACAGGCGCAGGATGTCGCGCAATGAGGTGCCGGGCGGGAAGCGGGCGGGATCGGCGCCGGCCTCGCCCCACAACGCGGCATTGGCGAGCACCAGCCGCTCCGCCCCATCCATGACCAGCATGGCGTGGGGCAGGGCCTCGATGGCCCTGAGCGCGGCGTCCTCGCGCGTCATCCCGGCGCGGGCCGGCGAAGCGCGTGCAGCGCCAGCAATGCGCCGGTCAGCACCAGGACCGCCACCGCCTGGTGCAGCGTGCCGAGCCAGACCGGCACCACCGCCAGCAGCGTGGCGACACCCAGCGCGTATTGCAGCCCGACCGCGATGGCGAGACCCATCACCGCGCCCCGCACCCGCCCGCGCGGCAGGCGGCGGAAGGCCAGGAACGCCGCCCAGGCCGCGGCGGCCAGCGTCGCGGTCGCGAGCAGGCGATGGTTGAACTGCACCGCCGCGACATTGGCGGTGAGGTTCTTCCAGGCCGGTTCCAGCAGCCAATAGCCCTGCGGCACGATGCGCCCTTCCATCAGCGGGAACGTATTGTAGTCGAAACCGGCGCGAATGCCTGCCACGAACCCGCCGGCCAGCATGGCCGCCACCGCGAGCCCGGCCGCGAGATGCACGGCGGGGCGCAGCCCGGCCGGCGCGGGGTCCTGTACCGGGCGCGGGCGCAGCAGCGACAACGCGGTCCAGACCAGCAGCCCGAACAGCAGGAACGCCATGCCGAGGTGGATCACCAGCCGATATGGCGATACCGCCGTGCGGTCGGCTTCGAAGCCGGAGGCCACCATGAACCAGCCGATTGCGCCCTGCAGCCCGCCCAGAGCCAGCAGCAGCAGCAGCCGAGGCTTCAAGCCTGGCGGGATGCGCCCGCGCAGCCAGAACCAGGCCAGGCCACCGACATAGGCCAGGCCAATCAGCCGCCCCCAGAAGCGGTGGATCCATTCCAGCCAGAAGATCTCCTTGAAGCCATCGAGACCGAAGCCCTGGTTCATCAGCTGATATTGCGGGATGGTCCGATACAGGTCGTAAAGCCGCTGCCATTCGGCGTCGGTGAGCGGCGGCAGGATCCCGGCCAGCGGCGCCCATTCCATGATGGACAGGCCGGACCCGGTCAGGCGCGTGGCGCCGCCTATCGCGACCATCACCCAGACCAGGCCGGCGACGAACAGCAGAAAGCGGGAGAGGGCTCGGGCCTGCGCGTCGGGTGCCATGGCGTGCGCGGCATCAAGGGTGCGGCTATCGAAGGGCATGGCGCGGATATAGGGGAGGGCCCGCGGAAGCGCACCCCGCCGGCTGGCGGCTTGCCGGGCGGGGATGCGCCTGCTACCGCGCCCCCATGTCTCCCGAGCCCCGCGCCGGGTCCGGGCCCGCCGAGCCGGCGCCGGATGCCGGCGCGCCCCCCCTGCTGTCCGTCGTCATCCCCGTGCGCAACGAGGCGCCCAACATCGCGCCCCTGGTCGCCGAGATCGAGGCCGCGCTGGCCGACGTGCCGCACGAGATCGTCTATGTCGACGACGGTTCGACCGACCACACGCCCGAGGCGTTGCGCGCGGCGCGCGACGGTGGCGCGCCGGTCCGCGGGTTGCGGCACCGGGCGTCCTGCGGGCAGTCGGCCGCCATCATCACCGGGGTGAAGGCGGCGCGCGGCACCTGGATCGCGACGCTCGACGGGGATGGCCAGAACGACCCGGCCGACATTCCGCGCCTGTTCGCCCGCGCGCGGGCCGAGGCGGCCGAGGGCCGGCGCACGATGGTCGCGGGCCACCGCGTGAACCGCAAGGACAGCGGCGTGAAGCGGTATTCCAGCAAGATGGCCAACGCCATCCGGTCGCGCCTGCTGCGCGACCGCACGCCGGACACCGGATGCGGGCTGAAGGTGTTCCCGCGCGACCTGTTCCTGGATCTTCCGCATTTCGACCACATGCACCGTTTCCTGCCGGCGCTGACGCTGCGCCAGGGCGGGACGGTGGTGAGCGAGCCGGTAAACCACCGTCCGCGGGTGCGCGGCGCGTCGAATTACGGGACGCTCGACCGCCTTGCCGTCAGCATCTTCGACCTGGTGGGCATGGCCTGGCTGCAACGGCGCGGTCGGCGTCCGGTGGTCGAGACCGACCCGCCGTGAGGGGCGCGGCTGCCCGGCGCAGCACGACGCGCGCGCCCGTTCGGTGCGACGTGATTGGCGCGCCCGGCCGACAGGACATGATGGGCGCGACTCGCCGGCACGACATGATGGGCGCGCTTGGCCGGCACGGTCTGATCCGCGCGCCTGCCGGCGCGACGCCATGAGCGGGGCAGTCGCCCGGCGCCGGTCCTCGCTGCTGAAACTCGCGATGTTGGCGGCCGGGCTGGCGGCGGCGGGACTGCTGCTGCGCGGGATCGGCTTGGCGCCGGGCACCGACTGGGTGGATCGCTGGGTGCTCGGCCAAGGGGTGCTGGGCGATGCGGTGTTCGTGGCGATCGGTGCCGCGGCGACGGCGGCCGGGGCGCCGCGGCAGGGGGTGGCGTTCCTCGGCGGCTACGCCTTCGGCGCAGTCGAGGGCACGCTGCTGGCGCTGGCAGCGCAGGTGGTGGGCTGCGCGGCGTCGTATGGATGGGCGCGGGCGGTTGGGCGGGGCTGGGCGGAACGGCGCCTGGCCGGGCGATTCGGCCACCGGCTGCGACCGCTGCGCGACGTGCTGGCCGGCAGCCCCTTCGGCGCGACGCTGGCGCTGCGGTTGCTGCCGGTCGGCAACAACCTGGCGCTGAATCTGCTGGCGGGGATGGCGGCGATCAGCGCGGTGCCGTTCCTGGCTGCCTCGGCCCTGGGCTACCTGCCGCAGACGGTCGTCTTCGCACTGCTCGGCAAGGGCATCCGGGTGGATGGCGCCTGGCAGATGGGCCTGGCGGCGGCGCTGTTCGTGGTCTCGGCGGCGATCGGGCTTGCACTGCTGCGCGCGCACAAGGCGGGCCGGGTGATCGAGGACGACCAGGGGTGAGGCGCACGCCGCACGGCCCGGCCGGCGGCGCGCAGACTGGCCTGGTCATGAAGGCGTCTGCCGGCCGCAGGCACCTTCCACGCGTGGCCGGCGCCGTGATGGGCGTCGCGGAGTGGTCATCGCGGATGTCCGCCCGGCATCGGAGGACGCGCCAGCCGCCGGTGCAGAACCGCCGCCGCTGACGTCAGTGCAGGGTGAAGACCCCGTTCGCGTATCGCAGTTCCGCGGGCCTGGTCAGCGCGGCACAGGCGACCCGGACCGAATGCAGCGGACCTTCGATTTCGCGCCGCCAGAAGTCCAGGAAGCGGGTGAGTTCGGGGAAGGTCGGGGCCTTGTCCACCTTCTGCCAAACGAAGGTCTGCAACACATGCGGGTGGTCGGGCAGGTGGTAGAGCAACTCGGCGGTCGTCATGCGCCAGTCGGGGATCTTCACGATCGGTTCCAGTCCCTGCAGCACCTTGATCCATCCTTTCCCTTCGGGTGGTGAGCCGTGCGGTTCCTGGGCGCGCATTCTGGTATGGGCGCGCTTCCGTCATGAGGATGACATGAGCGTGGCCGGGATTGACAAGAAAAATCGTGCGAATTCAAGTCATTAGCACTCGCGCTCGGTGAGTGCTGACAAACGCTTGACGGCGGCGCCGGGGCGGCCTAAGCCGCTGGCACTCCTCTGGGGGGAGTGCTAACGGCCGGGGCGCTTCCGGCGACCGGCCAAGGCTTCCCAGGGCGAGCCGTCATGCAACCCGAGGCTCAGGAGAGGACACACATGAACTTCCGTCCCCTACACGACCGCGTTCTCGTTCGCCGCATCGAAGCGGAAGAAAAGACCCGCGGCGGCATCATCATCCCCGACACCGCCAAGGAAAAGCCGCAGGAAGGCGAAGTCGTCTCCGTCGGCGCGGGCACCATCAACGAGAAGGGCGAAGTTCGTCCGCTCGACGTGAAGGCCGGCGACCGCATCCTGTTCGGCAAGTGGTCCGGCACCGAGGTGAAGCTCGATGGCGAAGAACTCCTGATCATGAAGGAGAGCGACATCATGGGCATCCTCGAGGGCGTGTCCGCCGCGAAGAAGGCCGCCTGAGGCGCCGCTTCGCGACCACCGACAACCAATTCGAAAAGGTAGAACACAATGGCTGCTAAGGACGTGAAGTTCGGCGCTTCGGCGCGCGAGCGGATGATTCGCGGCGTGGATATCCTGGCCGACGCCGTGAAGGTGACGCTGGGCCCCAAAGGCCGCAACGTCGTGATCGACAAGTCCTTCGGTGCCCCGCGCATCACGAAGGACGGCGTGACCGTCGCGAAGGAAATCGAGCTCGCCGACAAGTTCGAGAACATGGGCGCCCAGATGGTGCGCGAAGTGGCCTCGAAGACGAACGACCTGGCCGGTGACGGCACCACCACCGCGACCGTGCTGGCCCAGGCCATCGTGCGCGAGGGTGCGAAGGCGGTCGCCGCGGGCATGAACCCGATGGACCTGAAGCGCGGCATCGACAAGGCCGTGACCGAGATCGTGAAGGACCTCGAGTCCAAGACGCGCAAGATCTCGACCTCGGCCGAAGTGGCGCAGGTCGGCTCGATCTCCGCCAACGGCGAGACCGAGATCGGCGAGATGATCGCCAAGGCGATGGAGAAGGTCGGCAACGAGGGTGTCATCACCGTCGAGGAAGCCAAGTCCATCCAGACCGAGCTCGACGTCGTCGAGGGCATGCAGTTCGATCGCGGCTACGTCTCCCCGTATTTCATCACGAATGCGGAGAAGATGATTGCCGAGATGGATCAGCCCTACATCCTGATCTTCGAGAAGAAGCTGTCCGGCCTCCAGCCGATGCTGCCGCTGCTCGAGACCGTGGTGCAGTCCGGCCGTCCGCTGGTGATCATCGCCGAGGACGTCGAGGGCGAGGCGCTGGCCACCCTGGTGGTGAACAAGCTGCGCGGCGGCCTGAAGGTCGCGGCCGTGAAGGCGCCTGGCTTCGGTGATCGCCGCAAGGCGATGCTGGAGGACATCGCGATCCTGACGGGCGGCGAGGTCATCTCCGAAGACCTCGGCATCAAGCTCGAGAACGTGACGCTCGCCATGCTCGGCAAGGCCAAGATGGTCCGGATCGAGAAGGAGAACACCACGATCGTCGACGGTGCCGGCGAGAAGACCGCCATCACCGGCCGCTGCGAGCAGATCAAGGCGCAGATCGAGGAGACCACCTCGGACTACGACCGCGAGAAGCTCCAGGAGCGCCTGGCGAAGCTGGCCGGCGGCGTCGCCGTCATCCGCGTCGGCGGCAGCACCGAAGTGGAAGTGAAGGAGCGCAAGGACCGCGTGGACGACGCGCTGCACGCGACCCGCGCCGCGGTCGAGGAAGGCATCGTCCCCGGTGGTGGCGTGGCGCTGCTGCGCGCCTCGCAGAAGCTGGCCGGCCTCAAGGGCGCCAACAACGATGAGCAGGTGGGGATCGAGATCATCCGCCGCGCCATCCAGGCCCCGCTGAAGCAGATCGCCGAGAACGCCGGCAAGGACGGCGCGGTGGTCGCGGGCGAAGTGCTGCGCACCGACACCTACGTGTTCGGCTACGACGCCCAGAAGGACGAGTACAAGGATCTGGTGGCCGCCGGCATCATCGACCCGACCAAGGTCGTGCGCACGGCGCTGCAGGATGCCGCTTCGGTGGCGTCGCTGCTGATCACCACCGAGGCGATGGTCGCCGAGCGTCCCGCGAAGCCGTCGGCCCCGGCCGGCGGTGGCGGCGGCGACATGGGCGGCATGGGCGGCATGGACTTCTAAGTCCGGGCTCTGCCTGTACGGATGGGGAAGGGCGGTCCTGCTGGGCCGCCCTTTTTCATTTTGGGCCATCAATCGGCGGGCGGGCCGCATCCGCGCCCCTTGCCTTCGCGGCATGCACGGTTCCACTTGGGCCGTCGGTTGGTCTGGGCGCGGTCGCGCATTCGCGCCGCCGGAACATGGCAAGGCCACGATCCGCTTTTTCGTCTTCCCTCAGACGCCGGGCGCCGCCTGCGGCGGCTTGGCTTGCGCGCCCTGCGCTGGTGCGCCGGAGTGCGTTGGGCGGGTTGGGCGCCGTCGCGCTGTGCGGTCCCACAGCGTGGCAGGTCCACGATCCGCTATCGGTGACCCATGCGTCCGGCCCGCCGCAAGCAGCGGTCCATGTCGCCCGCCTCCGCTCGCACGCGCCTCATCGCGCTTTGGCACCACGTCCCGGGATGCTAAGCACCGCCATCCAAAGCCCACCGGGAACCGTCCAATGAAGCGCCGCAGCCTGCTGCTGACCCCCACCCTGTTCGCCCCGACCCTCGCCCTCGCGCAGGGCGCCGCCTGGCGGCCGAACCGGCCCATGACGATGATCGTGCCCTACGCCGCGGGCGGGGGCACCGACATCGTCGGACGGGAATTCGCGCAGATCCTGTCGCAGAAGGTCGGCCAGCCCGTGGTCGTCGAGAACCGCGGCGGGGCCGGCGGGTCGATCGGCACGCTGCAGGCGGTGCGCGCGCGCGCGGACGGCTTCACCTTCCTCTATGCGGTGTCGTCCAACATCGTCATCAACCCGCATGTCTATCGCACGCCCGAGCGCGAGGACCCCGCGCGCGTGCTGATCCCGGCGGGCATCCTGGCGAATTACCAGTACATCCTGGTGGCCAACCCGCGCTTCCCGGTGACCAACCTGGCGGAGCTGATCGCGATCGCGAAGCAGCGCCCGGGCGAGGTTACCTTCAGCCATTCCGGCAATGGCGGGAACAACCACCTGGCCGGCAAGCTGCTCGCGCGCATGGCCGGCATCGAGATGGGCGACGTGGCCTATCGCGGTACCGGCCCCGCGCTGATGGATGCGGTGAATGGCACGGTGAACTTCAACATTTCGTCCCCGCCGCCGGCCATCCCGCTGGTGCGCGAAGGGCAGCTGCGCGCCTTCGCGGTGACCGGAGCCACGCGTTCGCCGGCCTTCCCCGACGTGCCCACCGTCGCGGAGCAGGGGCTGCCGGGCTATGCCGTGACCGGCTGGCACGGCGCCTTCTATCCGCCGGGCACGCCGGAGGGGCCGGTAGCGATGCTGCGCGCCGCGGTCGGCGAGATCGCCGCGATGCCAGCCTTCCACGAAAAGCTCGGCCGCGATGGGCTGGAACCGCTCACCACCGCCGTCAGCCCCACCGCCTTCGTGACGCAGGTGCGCGAGGAACACGCCTTCTGGGCGCGGACGATCCCCGAACTCGGCATCCGCGTGGAGTGATCCCGCCGGCCGCGCCCGCGGTTGACGCTGCGGGCGCGATCTGTGTCCAATTCCGGACCTGGGCGAAACCGGCCTCGGGCTTGGCGTGCCTCCGGATCCCCGGTCGCCTCCAATCCGAACCGGGATCGGTCGGGTTGCTGGCGCGGGCAGCCCATCGCCCGTGGCGAACCGGAGGAGGCGCGCATGCCGATCGGCACCGTGAAGTGGTTCAACGCAACGAAGGGCTTCGGCTTCATCGTGCCGCAGGACGGCGGCAAGGATGTCTTCGTCCATGTGACCGCCGTGCAGAAGGCGGGCCTCACGGGGCTGAACGAAAACCAGAAGGTCAGCTACGAGGTGGTGACCGAACGCGGCAAGGCGGCGGCGACCAACCTCAAGATCGTCTGACGCGCGCGCCGTGGGCGTGACCTGCGGCGCCGATCCACCGCCGGCGTGATCGCCGGCAGCGGGCCGATCGCAGTGCTTCGGTCTCGGCGATGCCCGCCGACGAATATGCCTGGGCCCGCAGCGCGGCGCCGGCGGACGGGGCGGCAGCGGGAGCGCGGCCGCAGTTCGAACCAGGCCGGTGTGCGGCTGCTCGCCGCGTGAACAACCGCGCCACGGCGCCACGGAACCCACGATCGCCATGCCATGTTCACGCTGACCGACCTCGAAGCCGCCGCTGAACTGGTGCATGGCACCTTCCGCCCCACCCCCGCCATCCCCTGGCCGATGCTGGCCGCGCGCACCGGCGCCGAGGTCTGGGTCAAGCATGAGAACCACACCCCAACCGGCGCTTTCAAGGTGCGGGGCGGGCTGGTCTATATGGACCGCCTGGCGCGCGAACGGCGCGGCGTGCGCGGCGTGGTCAGCGCCACCCGCGGCAATCACGGGCAGTCGCTGGCCTATGCAGGGCGGCGCCACGGCGTGCCCGTGACAATCCTGGTCCCGCACGGCAACAGCATCGAGAAGAACGCGGCGATGCGTGCCCTGGGCGCGCGCCTGATCGAACATGGCCGCGACTTCGACGAGGCGCGCATCGAGGCGCGGCGCCTGGCCGATGCCGAAGGGCTGGAATTCGCGCCCAGCTTCGCGCCGGACCTCGTGGTGGGTGTGGCGACCTATGCTCTGGAACTGTTTCGCGCGGCCCCGTCGCTCGATGCGCTGTTCGTGCCGATCGGGCTCGGGTCGGGCATCTGCGGCTGCATCCTGGCGCGTGACCTGCTCGGGCTCTCCACGCAGATCATCGGCGTGCAGAGCACCGAGGCGCCGAGCTACCAGCGATCCCTGGAAGCGGGGCACATCGTCGAACTGAACAGTGCCAACACCCGCGCCGACGGCATGGCGACGCGCGTGCCCGACCCGGCGGCCTTCGAGATCATCCGCCGCGGCGCCGCACGCATCGTGACCGTGACCGACGACGAGGTCGCGGCCGCGATCCGCGCCTATTGGACCGACACGCACAACCTGGCGGAAGGCGCGGGGGCCGCGCCGCTCGCCGCGCTGCTGCAGGAACGCGAGCGCTGGCAGGGAAAGCGCGTCGCGACCATCCTGTGCGGCGGTAACATCGACATCGACCTGTTCCGCGACTGGGTGCTGGGGGCTGCATGACCGACCTGCTGCTGCGCAATGTCCGCCCGATGGGCGGGCCGGCCTCCGACGTGCTCGTGCGCGGCGGGTGCATCGCCCCGCCCGGCACGGACGCCACCGGCGCAGCGGTCGAGGACGGCCATGGGATGCTGCTGCTGCCCGGCTTCGTCGAAGGCCACACGCATCTCGACAAGACCGTCTTCCACGAGCCCGACTGGCTCGTGAACGAGGTCGGCCCGCGCATCATCGACAAGATCGACACCGAGCGCGAATGGCGCGCGCGCACCAGGCATGACGCCGGCGCGGCGTCGCTCGCGATGGCGCGCGCCTTCCTCGCGCAGGGCACCACGCGCATCCGCAGCCACGTGGATGTGGATACCTCCGGCGGCACGAAGCATGTCGAGCACGTGTTGGCCACGCGCGAGGCGATGCGTGGGCTGCAGGACATCCAGGTGGTTGCCTTCCCGCAATCGGGCATCCTCGGGCGGCAGGGGACCGAAAGCCTGCTCGATGCGGCGCTGGCCATGGGTGCGGACATCGTGGGCGGGCTCGATCCCTGCGCGATCGAACGCGATCCGGTGCGGCACCTGAACATCGTCTTCGGCCTGGCCGAGAAGCACCACAAGCCGGTCGATGTGCACCTGCACGAACAGGGCTCGATGGGCGCTTTCTCGCTGGAACTGATCCTGGAGCGCACGCGCGCGCTGTCCATGCAGGGCCAGGTGGTGGTCAGCCACGCCTTCTGCCTGGGCGACGTGACGGAGCGGGAGCGCGACGTATTGCTCGCGCAAATGGCGGAACTGGGCGTCGCCATCGCCACCACCGCGCCGGCCTCGCGCCCGGTACCACTGGTGGCGCCCTGCCGCGCGGCGGGCGTGACGATCTTCGGCGGCAATGACGGCATCCGCGACACCTGGACGCCCTATGGCTCGCCCGACATGCTCGAACGCGCGATGCTCATTGGCCTGCGCAACAACTTCCGCCGCGATGACGAGATCGCGCTGGCCTTCGACTGCGTGAGCGCGGCAGGGGCGAAGGGCTGCGGCTTTGCCGACTACGGCCTGCATCCCGGCGCGCGCGCCGACCTGGTGCTGGTGGAGGCCCGCAGCCTGGCCGAAGCCGTCGTGGTGCGCCCGCCGCGGCGCATGGTGGTCTCCGGTGGGCGAATCGTCGCGCGGGACGGGGTGCTGCTGGCGTGAGCGCGCCTGTCGCGGTCGAGGCCCACGGCGCGGTCCATACCATCCGCCTGGCGCGGCCCGATCGCGGCAATGCGCTGGGGCCGGAGATGGTCGCGGCCATCGACACGGCGTTGGATGGTGCACAGGCGGCCGGCGCGCGGCTGGTCGTGCTGTGCGGCGAAGGGCGGCATTTCTGCACCGGCTTCGATCTGTCGGACCTCGATGCGCTGGATGACGGCGAACTCGCGCTGCGGGCGATCCGCATCGAGATCCTGCTGCAACGCATCCATGCGCTGCCGGTCAGCACGCTGGCTGTCGCCGGCGGGCGCGTGTTCGGTGCGGGCGCGGACCTGTTCGCGGTCTGTGACCATCGCGTCGCGCTGGCAGGCACCACCTTCGCCTTTCCCGGCCCGGCCTTTGGCCTGGTGCTGGGAACAGGGCGGCTCGCGGGGCTTGTGGGCGACGGCGCCGCGCGGCGCCTTCTGCTGGCCGGCACGACCATTGAGGCCAAGGCGGCCCTTACGATGGGCCTGGCGACGCGGGTGGTGGAGCCCGACGGCGTGGCGCCTGCAATCGACTCGGCACGGGATGCCGCGACACGGCTCGATACGCCGACGGTCGGCGCACTGTTCGGGCGCACCCGGCGCGCCGACGATGCCGGCGACCTGGCTGCGCTGGCGCGGTCTGTCGCGCGGCCGGGGCTGAAGGACCGCATCCTGGCCTACCGCGCGCACGTCGCGGCGACGCGCCCGCGGAGCTGACGCCGGCGCCGGGCATCGCACTCCGACGCCGGCCGCGCTTCAGGCTGCGGCGTCGACCGGCTGGTAGGGCAGGCGCTTCACGCGATCCATGTTGATGCCCTCGATCCGCAGCAGGCGGGTCGGGCCGTCGCGGCGCGGGGAATGCAGGATGCCGGGTTCGTACAGGTAGGCATCGCCGGGCTTCATCGCGTAGTCCTTGATGCGCCGCGCGCGGCCGGGCGTGGTCTCGGTCGGGCGCGCGAGGCATTCCCAGTCGGTCATCACCGTCTCGCCGGCGGCCTGGCCATAGATCGCCCAGGACGGACCGTGGTCGTGCGGCGGGGAGGTCTTGGCGTCGCGATAGGCATGCGCGAGCACGGTGAAGCCGAGCTCGGGGTCCTCGTACAGGACCTGCCGCTCGGGCGTGGCGTCGTTGATGTGCTTGGCGACGAAGTCAGGGTCCTTCAGCGCCTCGCCCACCAGGTCGCAGACCAGGATGCGGCCGTCGATGCCGGGGTTGTCCCTCAGCGCGGCGCGCGCGCGGGTCACGAAGTCATCCAGGGTCATGGGCATGGATCGTCTCCTCCTGCCAGAAAGCGGAGCACAGCATGCTCCCGCGCGCGCTGTCGCGGAAGGGGCGCGCGGTCACGGCTCGGCGAGAAAGTCGCGCGTCTCGGCCACTGCCTGCGCGAGGCCCAGGCGCCGGATCAGGACACCCGAGGGCAGCCCCTGCAGCAGCCGCGACGGGGCCGAACGGTCCAGCAGCACGAACACGCCCTTGTCGTCGGCGCGGCGGATCAGCCGCCCGAAGGCCTGGCGCAGCCGGTGCCGCGCGATGCGGTCGTCGTACTCCTTGGGCCGCCCGCCCGACAGGTGCGTGCGCCGTTCGCGGTGCAGGATGGTCGGGCGCGGCCAGGGCACGCGGTCAAACACCAGCAGGCGCAGCGCGCGGCCGGGCACGTCCACCCCGTCGCGCATCGCATCGGTGCCGAGCAGGCAGGCGTTTTCCTCGGCGCGGAAAACGTCGACCAGGGTGGCGTTGTCCATCGCGTCGATGTGCTGCGCATAGAGCGGGATGCCGGCCTGTTCGAGCGGCCCGGCGATGCGCGTATGCACGTCCCGCAGCCGGCGGATGGCGGTGAACAACCCGAGCCCACCGCCGCCTGCGGCCAGGAACAGCGCCTGGAAGGCGCTCGCGACCTGGCCGGCATTCTCCTTCGCGACATCCGTCACCACCAGGCAGCGGGTACGCGCGGCGTAGTCGAAGGGGGATGGCACGGCGGCGCGGATCGCCGGCAGCGGCAGGTGGGATGCGCCGGTGCGCGCCTCCGCCTCGCGCCAGGTGGCCTCGGGGTCGTCGTCGTCGGCCTCGGCTTCGTCGCGCAGGGTGGCGGAGGTGATCAGCACGCCGTGCGCCGGTGCCGCCACCGCCATGGCGAAGGGCTGCGTGGGGTCGAGGTAGTGGCGGTGCATCCCCGCATCGCTGTCCTGCCCGCCGCGGCGTTCGAGGCTCAGCCAATCGACATGGACGGGCCGCGCGCCGGGCTGCGGCGCGTCGGCCTGCACGGTGGCGAGCATCGCGCCCCAGGCGCGGATGGGCATCAAGGCGCGGCGGTCGATGGCGCGGCAGGCGGCTTCGATGCGGATGCGGTCGCCAATCTCCAGGTCTTCCGCCTCGTCCTCGAGGCGCGCGGCCAGCCGGTCACGCAGGCTGGCGAGTGGTTCCTCGATGCGCCGCAGCGCGCGGTCCAGCGCCTCCGCGGCAGAGGGCAGGGCGCTGGTGACCGGGTGCAGGTCGCATTCGGAATCGTACAGGCCGGCGTCGCGGGTCTCCTGCGTGCGGGCGAGCACCTGGTCGCGTGCGGCACGCAGGAAGGCCTCGGCGGCGTTGGGGGTGTCGTCGGGTGTGGCGCGGGCGTCGCCGGCCAGGCGCGCGGGCCAGCCCTGCACCGGCAGCGCGCGCGCGGCGTGCAGCGCGGCGTCGAGGGGGGCGTGCAGGTCGGCGCGCTCACCGATCAGTTCCTCGAGCCGCCGGCGCAGGCCGCGGGCGCGGGATCGACCGCCCTCGGCGCCGAGCAGCCAGCGACGGACCTCGGCCATCTCGGCGCCGGTCAGGTCGGCGGAGAAGGCGGAATCGGCCGCGTCGAACAGGTGGTGGCCCTCGTCGAACACGAGGCGCAGCGGCGGGCCGTCCTCGCCGCCGCCGAGGGCGGCCTGCACCATCACCAGCGCATGGTTGGCGACGACGATCTGCGCGGTGCGGGCGCGGCGGATGGAGTGTTCGACGAAGCACATCTTGTAGTGCGGGCAGGCGGAATGGATGCATTCGCCGCGGCGGTCGGCGAGTGGCAGCACCGCGCCGGGTCCGAACAACTCGCCGATCCAGCCGGGAAAGTCGCCGCCGAGCAGATCCCCGTCGCGTGACGCCAGCGCCCAGCGCGCCACCAGGCCGAGCGCGATGGCGAGGTAGGGCGGCGCGCCGCCCGCCGTCAGGTCATCGAGGTTCAGCAGACACAGGTAGTTCTCCCGCCCCTTGCGCAGCACGACGCGGCGGCGGCGTTCCTCCGGGTCGGGAAACAGGCGCGCGGTCTCCTGGTCGATCTGGCGCTGCAGGTTGCGAGTGAAGGTGCTGATCCAGACCGGCGCGCCGTTGCGTTCGGCCCAGAGGCTGGCCGGCGCGACGTAGCCCAGCGTCTTGCCGGTGCCGGTGCCGGCCTCCGCCAGCACGACCGCGGGTGCGCCGGGATACTCGCGCGGGGCGAAGGCACCGGCGGCCGCCGAGGCGTAGTCGGCCTGCTGCGGGCGCTGTTCGGCGCCGGGGCCAAGAATGTCCGCCAGGCGCCGGCGCGCCTCGGCCGGCTCCACGGTGAAGGAGAGCGGCGGGGTGGGGGGTGCCGCCTCCTCCCATTCCGGCAGCCGGCGCCAGACCTTGTAGGCGCGCGCGTCGGGTTTCGCCTTGGGCTCGCCCAGGGCTGCCAGGACGGACGGCGCCCAGGCCCAGCCGGCTTCCCCCATGCGCGCGGCGAGCCCGGCCGCGTCGCGGTTGCGCGGGTGTTCGCGCGTGTCGGCCAGGTGGCGCAGCAGGTGGGTGGCGATGTCCGGCAGCAGGGCGGCCGCGGCGTCGTCGCTGGCGGGCTGCGGGAGGTCGAGCGCCAAGGCGATGCCGCGCGGGGTGGGCGCGCAAGGCTCGGCGGGGCGACAGAATGCAAAGAGTTCCAGCAGGTCGTGGGCGGCCTCGATATGCGGCAGGCCGAGGCGGCGCGCGGTGGCAGGGGCATGCACCAGCATCGGCGCGGTGTCTGCGATGCGTGCAGCGATGGCGCTGGCGGGGAGGGTCTCGAGTTCGCCTTCGGTGGTCAGCAACACCGCATGGCCGAAGCCCGCGACGAGGCTCGGCACGTCCGGCAGCACGAGTCGCGGGGCGGAGGGCATGGGGCAGGATAGCAGCGGGCGCGCCGTGGCGGCAGCGGCGCGCCGCGAGCGGGCGTTTGCTGGACCCACACGACATCCAGCCCGGCGGATGATGCCGCCACTCGCGCCCTCCGCCGTGTACGTCGCGATCCGGAGGCCGGCACCCCCGTTCGTGCAGCGGTGTCGCGTGGCTGGGTGGCCGGCCCGTCAGAACCGCCGCATCGGCGCCGGCCGATACGCCGCATGCGCCGTCACCACCGTGCATCGCCCGCCTGGGTAGCCGGGCGCCATCACGCTGAGATCCGTGTCGCCCGGCACCGCCAAGGTTTCCACCGCGCGGCCCGCAGGACCCAGCGCGGCCAGGATGGCAGGGGCGGCCAGCGGCTGCGCCCAGCCCTCGCGCGCCGGTTCCAGCCGCGCGCCCACCTGGCCGCGGCGCAGCAGCGGGGCCTCGGTGCTGGCGCCGCCGCTCCAGTCCTCGATGCGGCGCTGGACGAGGATGCCGCGGACGCGGCCCTCCGCGCTCAGCACCGGCGCGCCGGACAGACCGGGCGCGATGCCGCGGCCATCGGCCAGGCGCAGGTCGAGCAGTGCGCCTTCGGGCTGGCGGCGGGCCGGCGCCAGGCCGGGGGCGGCGCGGAAGGCGGCCTCCGCGGCCGGGCTGTCGAAGCGGGCGAGGGTCAGGATCGCCTGGTCCGACCAGGCTGGGTCCAGCGCCGCCAGCGGGTTCCAGGGCTGCGCCGTTGCTGCGATGCGTGCCGTGCCGACCGGTGTGCCATCGGCCAGGGACAGGCGGATTGCGGCTTCGTCGGGCGCTTCCAGCGCGCGGGCGACGACATGCGCGGCGGTGATGACGCGGTTCGGCGCGCCGGGATCCGCCGCGCTGTCGGCGACGATGAAGGCGGTGCCGCGGGTGGCGCGCCCGCCGCGGGGGCCGGGCACGCTGACCCGCAACACCGACGCCCCCACGCTGGGTGGCAGTGCGGCCGCCGCGGTGAAGCAGGCGGCGCCCTGGGCGCTGGCCTCGGGCGCCGTACCGGCGCCGCAGGCGGCGAGCAGCGGCAGCAGGGCAGCAAGGGCGATGTGCGGCTTCATCATGCCGCAAGGATCGGCGGCGGGAATGAATCAGCCGGAAACGGCGGGTGTCACGAAACGCCGTGAACAGCGTTGCCGCCGGGTGAAGACGATGCGCCGGTCGGAGGGCGCGCGACGCCGCGCGGGCCCGCGCAACGCCGCGCGGGCCCGCGCAACGCCGCGTGCGGCCTGCGAACCGCTCCGAAGCGCTGGGCAGGGAAAAGACCCTGCCCGCGTCGGTTCAGGCCGCCTTGCGCGCCACCGCGGGGAGGCGTTCGGCGATCTGCACCGCGTTCAGGGCAGCGCCCTTCAGCAGCTGGTCGCCACACAGGAAGAAGTCGAGCCCGCAATCCCCGAAGACCGGATTGGCCCGGATGCGCCCGGCCTCGACATCATCCTGGCCGGTCGCGTTGATCGGCATGGGATAAAGGCCCTGCGCCGGGTCATCCACGACCTTCACGCCGGCGGCGCGGCGCAGCACTTCACGCGCGGCATCCGGCGTCACGGGGCGCTCCGTCTCGATGGTGACCGCCTCGGCATGCACGCGCATGGTCGGGATGCGCACGGCGGTGCAGGAGATCGGCAGGTCGGCCGCGCCCATGATCTTCTGGCTTTCCCAGACGACCTTCATTTCCTCCCGCGTGTAGCCGTTGGCCTGGAAGGCATCGATCTGCGGGATGACGTTGAAGGCGAGCGGCCAGCGGAAGACGTCCGCTTCTGGCTTCACGCCCTCGACCAGGACGCGGCGGGATTCGCGTTCCAGCTCGGCCATGCCCTCGGCCCCGGCACCCGAGGCCGCCTGGTAGGTGGAGACGATCACGCGCTTCAGGCCGAAGGCCTGGCGCAGCGGTTCCAGCGCCACAACCAGGATCGCGGTGGTGCAGTTGGGGTTCGCGATCAGGCGCGCGCCACCGATGGCGGCCGCGTTCACCTCCGGCACCACCAGCGGCACGTCGTCCTGCAGGCGGAAGGCGGAGGAATTGTCGATCACCGTGACCCCGGCCGCGACCATGGCCGGCGCATGGGCCTTGGCGAAATCGCCCGAGACGGCCAGCAGCGCGATGTCGAGGTCGCGCACCGCCGCATCGCTGAAGGCCTCGATCGTGGTGGGGCCGAAGGGCGTTTTGACCGTGGTGCCGGCGCTGCGGGCGGAGGCGAACAGCCTCAGCGAGGTGACCGGGAAGGCCCGGCGCCCCAGAACATCCACGAGCTCGCGGCCCACCGCTCCGGTGGCGCCGACAATACCGACACGCATGTCCCTACATGGTCCTTGCATGGTTGAAGGGCGGGTTGCATAGCGCAATGGCCGCGGCGGACCAATGGTTTTGGCCGCGGGGCCGCATCCCGGGCGCGGCATGGCGCGGCGGGGGCGTGGCAAAGCGGCCCGCGCCACCTATAACCGCACCCCCGCCTGCTGGATGAATCCGCCGCCGTGACGACCAACCCGCCTGTTGATCTCTCCGCCGTGAAGGCCTGGCCCTTCGAGGAAGCGCGCAAGGTTGCCGCGCGGCTGGCGAAATCCGGCAAGGGGTCCGCGCTGTTCGAGACCGGCTACGGGCCGTCCGGCCTGCCGCATATCGGCACCTTCGGGGAGGTGGCGCGCACATCCTGGGTGCGGCGCGCCTTCACGCTACTGACCGGTCTGCCATCGCGCCTGATCGCCTTCAGCGACGACATGGACGGGCTGCGCAAGGTGCCGGACAACGTGCCGAACAAGGAAATGCTGGCGCAGCACCTGGGCCGTTCGGTCACCGCGATCCCGGACCCGTTTGGCACGCATGAGAGCTTCGGGCACCACAACAATGCGCGGCTGCGGGCGTTCCTCGATGCCTTCGGCTTCGACTACGAATTCGCGTCGAGCACCGACTATTACCGGTCCGGGCGCTTCGACGACGCGCTGATCCGCATGGCGGAACGCCATGATGCGGTGCGCGACGTGATCCTGCCGACGCTCGGACCCGACCGCCGCGCAACCTATTCGCCCTTCCTGCCGATCCATCCGAAGACCGGCGTGGTGATGCAGGTGCCGATGGAGGAGGTGCGCCC
Organism: Roseomonas fluvialis; assembly: GCF_022846615.1. Taxonomy (NCBI): domain Bacteria; kingdom Pseudomonadati; phylum Pseudomonadota; class Alphaproteobacteria; order Acetobacterales; family Roseomonadaceae; genus Roseomonas; species Roseomonas fluvialis. The sequence goes on along the minus strand of NZ_AP025637.1, from coordinate 3,837,119 downwards.
GGCCGAGGACCTGCTGATCTGGCGCGACCCGGCCGATGGCACGCGCCACGCCACGCGCATCACCGGCGGGCATTGCAAGGCGCAGTGGAAGGCGGATTGGGCGCTGCGCTGGTATGCGCTGGGCGTCGACTACGAGATGTCGGGCAAGGACCTGATCGATTCCGTGCGGCTTTCGTCCGCGATCTGCCGCGTGCTGGGTGCGGATCCGCCAGAGGCCTTCACCTACGAGCACTTCCTCGATGAGCAGGGCCAGAAGATCAGCAAGTCGAAGGGCAACGGCCTGACCATCGACGAATGGCTGCGCTACGCGCCGGCCGAGAGCCTGAGCCAGTACATGTACAACCAGCCACAGCGCGCCAAGCGGCTGTTCTTCGACCAGATCCCGCGCGCGGTGGATGAATATCTGCAGCATCGCGCGCGGCTGCGCGTGGCCCCCGATGCGACCAACCCCGCCTGGCACATCCATGGCGGCGCGGCGCCGAACGACCCGGAGCCGCCGGTATCGTTCACCATGCTGCTGAACCTGGCGTCGGTGGTGAATGCCGACGACCCGCAGATCCTGTGGGGCTTCCTTGCGCGCTACGCGCCAGGGACCACGCCGGCCACGCAACCGATGCTGGGCAAGCTCGTTGAGCACGCCGTGCACTACTACCGGGACTTCGTGGCACCCACGAAGCGCTTCCGTATTCCGACCGCGCCCGAGCGCGAGGCGCTGGCGGCGCTGATGGCGGCGCTGCGCGATCGCGCGCCCGACCTCGAGGCCATGCCGCCGGAGGATCGCGCGAAAGCCATCCAGGACCTCGTCTATGATGCCGGCCGGCGCGAGCCCTTCCTGCAGGCCAACAAGGACGGGACCACGGGCGTCTCGCGCGCCTGGTTCAATGCGCTGTACCAGGTTTTGCTGGGCCAGGAGGAAGGCCCGCGCTTCGGCGGCTTTGTCGCGCTCTATGGCATCGCGGGGACCATCGGGCTGATCGAGACGGCGCTCGCGCGCACGGAGCAGCCGGCCGCGTGACCCGAACCGGGGGCGCCCTCGCTCTGCTGAAGCGCCACGGCCCGACGGTCTTCGGGCTGCTGTTGCTGGTCGGCGCGCTGTATGTCGTGCAGCGGGAATTCCGCACGCTGTCCTGGGCCGACATCCGGGGCGCGCTGCACGCCACGCCGGCCTCCGCCCTGTGGGCGGCGGCGGGCTTCACGCTGCTCGCCTACCTGGTGCTGACCGCCTATGACCGGCTGGGGTCGGTCTATGCGGGGCATCCGGTGTCCTACGCGCGGACCTCGCTGGCGTCCTTCGTGGCGTATTCGCTTGCGAACAACCTCGGCTTCGCGACGGTGTCCGGCGCGGCCATCCGCTACCGCTTCTATGCCGCCTGGGGGCTGCCGCCCTTGGCCATCGCGAAGGTGGTGGCCTTCACCTCGCTGACCTTCGGGCTCGGCGGCTTCGCACTGGGCGGGCTCGTGCTGCTGGTCGAACCCGAAGTGCTGCCCTTCTTCGGCGACAGCGTGCCGCATTGGGCCATGCAGGCGGTGGGCGCGGCGCTGTGGTGCATCGTCGGCGCCTACATCATGCTGGCGCGGTTCGTGCCGCATTTCCGCATGTTCGGGCACCAGATCGACCTGCCGGGCTTCCGCATGGCGCTGATGCAGACCGGCCTCGCCTCGGCCGACGTGGCGGTCACTGCGATGATCTTCTGGACGCTGCTGCCGCCGGTGGAAGGGCTGACCTTCCTGCATTTCCTCGGCATCTACGTGGCGGCCTACACGGCTGGCATCGCGGCGAACGTGCCGGGCGGGATCGGCGTGTTCGACGGGGCGATGCTGTTCGGGCTGTCGGGCTACCTGCCAACGCCGGTCGTGGTCGGCGCGCTGCTGCTGTTCCGCCTGTTCTACTACATCGCGCCGCTGTTCCTCGCGGGCCTGCTGTTCGCGGCCTTCGAGGTCAGCCAGCGTCGCCACCTGCTCGACCGCTTCTCGTCCGAGCGCGGGGTTGCGATTTCCTTCGAGGTGCCGGCGATGGCCGCGCTGGCGGGGCTTGCCGCACTCACGCTGGTGTTCATCGGCGCGCTGCCGCCCAAGCCCGGTCCGCTCGATGGCGCGCTCGCCTTCCTGGACGAGGCAGCGAGCCATTTCGCGGCCTCGATCCTGGGCTCGCTGCTGCTGGTCGCGGCCTATGGGCTGGTGCGGCGCTTGGCGCTGGCCTGGTGGGCCGCGCTGGTCTTCCTGCTGAGCGGCGCGCTGGTGGCCTGGCTGCGCGGCGAGCCCTGGTGGCTGACCGGCGCCTTCCTGTTGCTGGCGGCGCTGCTCGCGACCACGCGCCCGGCCTTCTACCGGCGCGCCCGGCTGATCGGCGAGGCGCTGACTGGCGAGACGGTGGCGGCGGTCACGGCACTCGGCCTGTGTGCGCTGACGCTGGCGACGGTGGCCTATGGCGGGCGCTTCGCCGACCTGTCCTGGTGGGGCGTCGTGTTGTCCGGGGAGGCGCCGAACACGCTGCGCTTCGCGGTCGGCCTGGCCGGCGTGCTGCTGGTGGTCGCGGCGTTCCGGCTGCTGCGCCCGGCCCGCCCGCCGGCGCTGTCCTATGGCACCGAGGTCCGCGACAGGCTCGCTGCCCTCGGCGCGCGGGCGCCGCAACATGCCGATGGCGCGGTGTTCGGCGAGGCGCAGCGCGCCGGCTTCGCCTTCGTGCGCCGCAACGGCATCTGGCTCGCGCTCGGCGACCCGGCGGGGGAGGAGCGCGACCGCGTCTCCGCCATCTGGCGGTTCCGCGACATGTGCGAACAGGCGGGCGCAGATCCGGCCTTCTGGCATGTCGGGCCCGGGCTGCTGCGGGTCTATGCGGATATCGGGCTGACGTCCTTCCCGCTCGAAGGTGCGCCAGGTCACTTCCTGGCCTGCCGGGCTGAGCATGATCTGGCGGCGCTGCTGCCCCTGCTGCCGGGGCTCGATGATGCCGGCTGAGGCGCTTGCCAGACCGGCCCCGACAGGCCATTGCACGCGCCGCGTGCCTGCAGATGAGGGACACACATGCGCATCGCCATGATCGGGGCCGGGTATGTCGGCCTCGTCTCCGGCGCCTGCTTCGCCGAATTCGGCGTCGACGTGACCGTGATGGACGTGGACCCAGACAAGATCGCCGGGCTGCGCGCGGGGCGCATGCCGATCTACGAACCTGGCCTCGACAAGCTGGTGGCGGAGAATGTCAGGAACGGCCGGCTGACCTTCACGACCGACATCGATGCGGCGGTGAAGGGGGCGGATGCGGTCTTCCTCGCGGTCGGCACGCCGACGCGGCGCGGCGACGGACATGCCGACCTGACATACGTTTACGCCGCGGCCGAACAGGTGGCGCGCGCGGCGGACGGCCCGCTGGTGATCGTGACGAAATCGACTGTGCCGGTCGGCACGGGGCGCGAGGTTCAGGCCATCGTGCGGCGCGTGCGGCCGGATGGACAGATCGCGGTGGCGTCGAACCCGGAATTCCTGCGCGAGGGCAGCGCGATCGGCGACTTCATGCGCCCTGACCGCGTGGTGATCGGCGTGGATGACGACCGCGCGCTGGCCGTGATGAAGCGGCTCTATCGGCCGCTCTACCTGATCGAGACGCCCGTGCTGGCCGTCAGCATCGAGAGCGCGGAATTGATCAAGTACGCCGCCAACGCCTTCCTCGCGACCAAGATCACCTTCATCAACGAGATCGCGGACCTGTGCGAGAAGGTGGGGGCCGACGTGCACGACGTGGCGCGCGGCATGGGCCTCGATGGTCGCATCGGTCGGAAGTTCCTGCATCCCGGGCCCGGCTATGGCGGGTCCTGCTTCCCCAAGGATACGCTGGCGCTGGCGCGTACCGCGCAGGATGCCGGCGTGCCGATCCGCCTGGTGGAAGCCACCATCGCGGTGAACGAGGCGCGCAAGGCGCAGATGGCGGACCGCATCCTTGCGGCGCTCGGGCCGTCACCGGCCGGCAAGCGCGTCGGTGTACTGGGGGTGACCTTCAAGCCCGAGACCGACGACATGCGCGATGCGCCTTCGCTGGTCATCCTGCCGAAGCTGGTGGCCGCCGGTGTCGAAGTGCGTGCCTTCGACCCGCAGCCGGGCCATGCGCGCCAGGCGCTGCCCGCGGCGGTCGGCTTCGCCCAGACGGCGCTGGACGCGGCGAAGGGGGCGGATGCGGTGGTGGTGCTGACGGAATGGAACGAGTTCCGCGCGCTGGCGCCGCATCGGCTGAAATCCGCGATGGCGGGCGACGTGGTGCTCGACCTTCGCAATGTCTGGGATCCGGCGGCGATGCGCGCCGCGGGGTTCGCCTATTCCTCCATCGGCCGCCCGTGAGGGAGTGACCATGCCCGTCTTCAACCACCGCTTCGATCCGACGGTTCTGCGCGAATACGACATCCGCGGCATTGTCGGCAAAACCCTCAAGCCCGAGGACGCTTTCGCGATCGGCCGCTGCTTCGGCTCCGTGGTGATGCGCGCGGGCGGCAAGCGCGTGGCCGTAGGCTACGACGGACGGCTGCATTCACCTGAGATGGAGGCGCAGCTGGTCGCCGGGCTGCGCGCCTGCGGGCTGGAGGTGGTGCGCATCGGGCTGTGTGCCACGCCGATGCTGTACTTCGCTGCCTATGACCAGGAGGCCGATGGCGCGGCGATGGTGACCGGCAGCCACAATCCGCCCGACTACAACGGCTTCAAGATGATGATCGGCAAGAAGCCGTTCTACGGCGCGCAGATCCAGGAGATCGGCCGCATGGCGCGCGAGGGCGACGTCGTGCCCGAGAAGGCCGGCACCGACCGCGCCGTCGACATCGCCGGGCGCTATGCGGACCGTGTGTTGGCCGATTGGGACGGTGGCGACCGGGCGCTCAAGGTGATCTGGGACCCGGGCAATGGGTCCGCCGGGCCGATCGTGAAGGCACTGGCGTCGCGGCTGCCGGGCACGCACTACGTCATCAACGGCGACGTGGATGGGAATTTCCCCAACCACCATCCCGACCCGACGGTGGCGAAGAATCTCGAACAGATCATCACCGAGGTGAAGCGCGAGAAGGCCGACCTCGGCATCGCCTTCGACGGCGACGGCGACCGCATCGGCGTGGTGGACAATGAAGGCCACATCCTGTTCGGCGACCAGCTGCTGATCGTGCTCGCCCGTGATGTGCTGAAGTCGAAGCCGGGTGCCACGATCATCGCGGACGTGAAGGCATCGCAGGTGCTGTTCGACGAGGTGGCGAAGGCCGGCGGCGAGCCGCTGATGTGGAAGACCGGCCATTCGCTGATCAAGGCCAAGATGGCCGAGACCGGCTCCCCGCTGGCCGGCGAGATGTCGGGGCACATCTTCTTCGCCGACAAGTGGTACGGCTTCGACGACGCGCCGTATTCCGCCGTGCGGCTGCTTGGCATCGTCGCGCGCATGAGCGGATCGCTGGCGGACGTGCGCGCCGCGCTGCCGCAGGTGATCAACACGCCGGAGCTGCGCTTCAACTGCGAGGAAACGCGCAAGTTCGTCGTCGTACAGGAGGTCAAGGACCGCCTGGCCGCCGAGGGTGCCAAGGTGCAGGCCGTCGATGGCGTGCGCGTGCTGACCGAGGATGGCTGGTGGCTGCTGCGCGCATCGAACACGCAGGCGGTGCTCGTGGCGCGCTGCGAAGCGTCGTCCGAGGCGGGCCTGGAACGCCTCAAGGCGCAGTTGGTGAAGCAGCTGGTGGCTTCGGGCCTGGAAGCGCCGGATTTCTCGGCGGAGAACGCCGGGCACTGACGGCCGCCTTCCCCGCGCGGCGACAACCGGTCTAGCCTTCACCTCCAGCAGCCTGAGCAACGGCTGCAGGAGGAACCCCAGGCATGACCCTCGCCCGCCGTACGCTGCTGCTCGCCGCCGGCGCCACCCTCGCCGCGCCGGCCCTCGCTCAGGATTTCCCGACGCGCCCCATCCGCATCATCGTGCCCTTCCCGGCGGGCGGCACCACCGACCTTCTCGCCCGGCTGTTCGCCCAGCGCATGACCGAGACCATGGGCCAGTCCGTGGTAGTCGAAAACCGCGGCGGCGGCGGCGGATCCATCGGCGCCGACGTGGTCGCGAAGGCCGCCCCCGATGGCTACACGCTGCTGTTCCACAACATCACCTTCCCGACCACGACCGCGGCGATGACGCTGGCTGGGCGCCCGCCGCACGACATCGATCGTGACTTCGCGCCGTTGTCGCTCGGCGCCAACGTGCCGCTGATCATCCTGGCGAACCCGGGCGTACCGGCGGCCGACCTCAAGGGCTTCGTGGACTGGGCACGGGCGCAGCCGAACCAGCCCTTCTATGGCTCCACAGGCCCCGGCTCTTTCATGAACATGGTGGGCGAGGTGCTGAAGCGCGACGCCAATATCCGCATGGAGCACGTGCCGTTCCGCGGCGCCGCACCGCTGGTGCAGGAACTGATCGCCGGGCGCGTGCAGTTCGGCGGCGACCAGATCTCGACCTGCCTGCAGCATGTGCGCGCCGGCACGCTGAAGGGGCTGGCCAATGTCGCCTCGCGCCGGTCCGCGGTGCTGCCGGACGTGCCGACGGTGCGCGAACAGGGCTTCCCCTCGCTGGAGCTGGAAGGCTGGAACGGCTTCTTTGCCCCCGCGCGCACGCCGGCGCCGGTGATGGCGCGACTGAATCGCGAGATCGCTGCCGCCGCACGGCATCCTGATTTCGTGCGCCGTTGCGACGAGGTAGGTGCGGAGGCAGTCGGCTCAGACGCGGACAGCTTCGGCACCATGGTGCGTGCGCAATCCGCCAAGATCCGCGACCTGGTGGTCAGCGTGAACCTGCGCCCGGAGTGAGGGCCGCAACCGCGGTGCAGGCGCCGCCACGCGCAGGCGAGGCCCCCGGCCCGTGATCCTGTTCGTCTATGGCACCTTGCTCGATGCGGGCGTGCTGGCACGCGTGTCCGGTGACCCCGCCCTGGCGCGACAGTCGCGCGCCGCCATGCTCGAAGGCTGGCGGCGCGTGGTGCTGCGCGGCACGCCCTATCCCACGCTGGTGCCGCGGCACGGCGCGCGGGTCGAAGGCGCGGTGCTGCGCGTCGGCGACGCGGCGCTCGCGCGGTTGTCGGCGTACGAGGGCAGCGCATATGCGCTGACGCCGGTCAGGGTGGTGACGGCGCGCGGGGCGCTGCACGCGCGCGCCTGGATCGCCCCGCCTTGGCGCGCCGACCGTGCGCGGGACTGGCCGTGATCAGGGCACGGCGCGCGCGGCCGCCATCCCGCTGAGCCAGGCGCCGGCCACGGTCGCGGCGAAGCGCGGGTGGCAGGCCTCGCCGGCGAAGCACAGGCGCCCGTCCGCGACTGGCGTGCCCAGCACCCGGCGCGCCGCCAGCGCGCCAGGTCGCGCGTGCGAATAGGCGCCGCGGAACAGCACATCCTCGCCCCACCGCGTGACGGTCGCGCGACCCAGCGTGGCCGCGGCGCGCGCGCCGAAGATGCCAGCGATCTCGTCGCGCGCGGCGGCTTCGAGCGCCGCTGCGTCGTGCAGCATCTCCCAGGCGCGCGCGCCGCCGCAGAAGCCGATCAGCAGCGGGTCATGGAACAGGCGCGACAGGAAGGACATCGGACGGTCGTCGGTTGACTCCACCGCGCGGCGCACACTCGCGAAGGCGGGCAGGTCGGGCGCGGCGGGATCGTCGGCACGAAACGCGACCTTGGTCAGCAGGCCCATCGGCAGGTCGTCGATCGCCTGCTGGGTCGCGGCTGGCAGCGGCGGGTCGAAGGCGATGCCGCCAGCTGCGAGCACGCCGGTCGAGACGGTCACGATGGCGGCGCGTGCAGCCAGGCTGCCGAAGCCACCCTCCGCGACCACGCCGGCCGCCCCCCAGCGCAGGCGATCGACACGCGCACCGAGGCGCACCGGCAGGCCTTCGGCGAGGCGCGTGACCAGGCCCCCGATGCCCTCGCGCAGGATCAGGTTCGGCCCGTCGAGCGCTGTCGCCGCCAGGTCGTGCAGCGACATGCGGTGCAGTTCCGCGGCGCAGATCTGCGCGCCTTCCCAATGCGCGATGGTGGCGTCCCAGCGGCCACCCTGGGGTGCGGCCTGGTCGGCGGGGCGGTCGGGTGCGCCGTCCGCCGCGGCGGCTTCGATCGCGGCCCAGAAGGCGTCCTCGGCGGCGGCGAAGTCCTTGCGTTCCTCCGGCGTGGCGAAGCGGTCCCGTGTCACCAGCCGCCGGTCGCGCAGCGTGTCGTGGTCCAGTAGCCGCAGGCCGAGGCCACGCGCCAGTGGCGTCAGGGGATTGTCATTGGCCTGGTGCAGCCAGGAGGCGCCATGGTCGAAGGGCAGGCCGAGCGAGTGGCTCTCGGTATGCGCGCGCCCGCCCACGCGCGCGCCGGCTTCCAGCACCACGCAGGTCCGTCCGCGTGCGGCGAGATCTCGCGCGGCCGCGATACCGGCGCAACCGGCGCCGATGACGACCACGTCTGGATCGGAAGGGAACATCGCCGCATCATGGCGCGGAAGACGCGAAGGATGAACCATGCTGCAAGCGCCGCCCGCCGAACCCGGCATGCGCGAGGACGAGATCGACACGCCGGCGCTGGTGATCGACCTCGATGCCTTCGAGCACAACCTCGACACCATGGCCGCGCTGTTGGCCCCGACCGAGGCGAAGCTTCGCGCGCATGCCAAGACGCACAAGTCGCCGGTTGTCGCGAAGCTGCAGATGGCACGCGGCGCGGTCGGGCAATGCGTGCAGAAGGTGGCCGAGGCGGAAGCCCTCGCGTGGGGCGGCGTCCCGGACGTGCTGGTGACCAACCAGGTGGTGGGCCCGCGCAAGTTGGCGCGTCTGGCCGCGCTGTCGCGCATCTGCGAGGTCGGGCTGTGTGCCGATGACGAGGCGCAGGTGGTGCTGGCCGAGCAGGCAGCGGAAGCCGCGGGCATCCGGCTGAAGATGCTGGTCGAGATTGATGTTGGCATGGCGCGCGGCGGCATCGAGGCCGGCCCGCCGGCGGTCGCGCTGGCGGAACGCATCGCCGCGTCGAAGCACCTCATCTTCGGCGGGCTGCAGGCCTATCACGGCAGCGCGCAGCATATCCGTGAGCCGGAGAAGCGTGCCGGCGCGATCGCCGAGGCGGTGGCGCGCACGCGGCGCACGATGGAGCAGTTGGCGCAGCGCGGCCTGTCCTGCGCGATCGTGGGCGGTGCGGGCACCGGCACCTTCCGGCACGAGGCGGCGAGCGGCGTCTATACGGAAATCCAGGCCGGATCCTACGCCTTCATGGACGTGGACTACGCGAAGAATGACGACGCGCCGCCCTTCCGCCACGCGCTGTTCGTCGCGACCACGGTGATGAGCCGCGCAGCGCCGGGGATCGTGGTGGTGGATTGCGGGCACAAGGGTGTCGCGGTGGATTCTGGCATGCCGGGCGTGTGGGAACGGCCTGGCCTGCGCTTCGCGGGTGCGTCGGACGAACACGGCAAGATCATGGTGGAGGATGCTGCGGCACCCGCGCTGGGTGAGCGGCTGCGCCTGGTGCCCGGGCATTGCGACCCGACGGTGGATCGCTATGACTGGTATGTCGGCGTGCGGAAGGGGCGGGTGGAATGCCTCTGGCCGATCGCGGCGCGGGGCGGGATGGCGTGAGCGTCGCGCTGCGGATTGCCGCAGCGCGATCGTGCAGCGCGACGCACCTGGGCCGGAGGCGCGGCGCAGCGTGCGTGCATGCGGCAACCTCATCGGATCGTGCCCTGCGCGATCCGGAAGCGCCAAGCGCGACCGCGCCCCGACCATCATCCGCCGTCGGGACGCCAGTGCGTGGTGGGAAGGCATGCCGCGCCGGTCGCAGCACCGCTTGCGACCGGCGCCCGCGGTCTGACGGACAAAAAAACTACTGACTCGCCCAGACGATCCGATGCATCCACGCGATCTCGGGCAGCTCGAAGCTGTAGCTCGGATGAGCGGGGTTGAGGCTCGCGAGTTCGATCCGCTTGGCCGATTGGCGACGGAGTTCCTTGGCCATCACCTCGCCCTTAGCGGTCCGCACCACCACGCGGTCCCCGCGGCGCACCGGCGCGCCCGGGGAGACCACCACCACGTCGCCGTCGCGGAACACCGGTTCCATGGACTCGCCCGAGATCTCCAGCGCATAGGCGTTGGGATCGCCGATTTCGGGCAGGGAGATCTCGTCCCAGGAGCCGCCGACAGGGTAGCCGCCATCGTCGAAGTAGCCCTCGCCCCCCGCCTGGGCCAGGCCGATCAGCGGCACGCGCCGGCCCACCCCGCCGCGCCCTGATCCGCCGCGCGAGAGGGCAGGCATGCCCGACACCAGTGAGGCGAAGTCGTCGATCCCGCGTCCGACCGCGTTCAGCACCTTGGCGATGCTCTCGGTCGAGGGCCATCGCGCGCGGCCATCCGCGCCGATGCGCTTCGATGGGTTGAAGGCGGTGGGATCGAGCCCCGCCTTGCGCGCAAGCCCGGAGGCCGAAAGCCCGTGCTCGGCCGCGAGGGCATCGAGGGCGCGCCAGATGTCGTCATGCCGCATGGGAACAGATGTCCTTGGGTCGCCAGGACGCGAATCCAGATGAAGTGGGCGTCCTGGGGAACATATCCTAGGTCTAGTGTCGTGATGCAATAGGTCAATCTTCCTTTTTCGGCTTGCCTCGATGCAACTTGAGCGGTTAATGTTCTTGTATTGTTCACCCCACAGGCGAGAACCCCCCATGCGCCCCGCCCCCCGCACTGCCCACGCCCCCCGCTACGCCAGCATCGCCGCCGCCGAGCCCTTTCGGTCGGCCGAGGAAGCCTGGTTCTGGACCATGTCCGCGCTGATCGCGCGGCGCGACGGCGCGCGCATCACCGCCGGCAAGGGCGAGAAGGTGCGCCCCTGCGAACCGGACGACGTGATCAAGTGCCTCGACCGGCTGTACCGCTGCCGCCGCATCGACCTGATCCACGCGCGTATTCTGCGCCTGTGGGGTGAGCGCGGCATCGCCCCGGACCCGCGCCACCTGTCCGAGCGCGCCGATGCCGCGCAGTGGCGCGAGGCCATGAATCGCCTGGAATGGCCGCTGCGCGTGAAGGGGATCGTGGCGTGAAGCCCACGGTTTCCGGCGCCTCGCGGGGCCAGGACGGATCGCGCGGCCCCCCCCGCCTGCGCGCCGCGCGCGACGCCCCGCAACAGGTCTGGATCGCCTTCGGCGGCGAGGCCGACCAGGCTTGGCTGCGCCCGCTGCGCCGCGGCTTCCGCCACTGCTTCGCCGCCCTGCGCGACGAGGCCGGCTGGACCGTGGTGGAACCCGTCTCGGGCCGCTTGCTCGTGCTGCGCATCGCCATGCCGGCCGGCTACGACTTGCCGGGCTTCTACCGCCGCGCGGGGCTGCGCGTGGTCGGACCCTTCGCGCCGGGTCCGGCGCGTCCGGGATGGCTCCCGCCGGTGCTGCCGCAGACCTGCGTCGGACTATGCCGCGCTCTGCTGGGCGCCGGTGCGCCCTTCGCGCTCACGCCCTTCGGCCTGTTCCGGCGGCTGGTGAAGATTCTTCAAGAAAATAGGAAAAATGTCTTGACCCAGTTCGCGCCCTGACGTATCACCATCAGGCCAACGGGCGATCTGCGCCCGGCGGCCTTCCTCCGCTCCCTCCCGAGACTTTCGCGAACCCGCCCTTCCCCCGGAAGGGCGGGTTCGCGGCTTTTCGGGCTGTGCGCGGAGGGTCCCGTCCCCCAATCGAGAGGAGCCGCGCGCGCATGGGTGGCCTGTTCCGCGCCCCGAAGCCTGTCGTCATCGCACCTGCCGCCGCACCGGCCCCGGCGCAAGCCGTCGTCGCCCCGCAGCAGGCCATCGAGGAGACCGCAGCCGCCGCCCGCGTCGAGACGCGCGAGCGTGCCCGCCGCGGCCTCTCCGGCACCATCGCCACCTCCGCCGCCGGCGTGCTCGGCGCGCGCGCCGACTTCGCGGCGACGCGCAAGTCGCTCCTGGGGGAATGAGAGCATGACCCCCGAGGACATGCTGGCGCGCCATGCCCGCGCGCTCGATCGCCGCCGCGCGCAGGATGCGCTGTGGCAGGACTGCTACGACCACGTGCTGCCGCCCGCGACCGGCGGGCGCGTGGCGATCTTCGACGCCACCGCGGCGGATGCTGCGGAACAGCTCGCCGCTTCGTTGTTGGCGGAACTGACGCCGCCCTGGTCGCGCTGGTTCGGCCTGGCACCTGCCCGCCAGGTGGAAGGCGACACCGAGGCCGCGATCGCGTTGGAAGATTCGGCGGAGGTGCTCCAGGGCCATTTCGACCGGTCGAACTTCGCGCTCGAGATGCACCAGGCCTTCCTGGACCTGGTGATCGCCGGCACGGGGCTGCTGCTGGTCGAGGAAGCGCCGGTGGGCGAGCCCTCCGCGCTGCGCTTCACCGCCGTGCCGCTGCGTGAGGCGGTGCTGGAGGAAGGCCCGTCCGGCCGGCTCGACACCGTGTTCCGCGCAGCACGCCTCAGCGAGGCAGCGCTGCGTGCCCGCTACCCCGATGCGCCCGTGGCGCCCGCGGAGGAGGACGCCGAGGCGCCGCGCCACCGCGTGCTGGAAGCGGTCTGGCCCGATGCGCGCGGGCATGCGTTCCGCGCGCTGTTGGTGACCGACCGCGGCCCGGTGGTGCTGCGCGAGGGCCGCTTCGCCGAAAGCCCCTTCGTCGGCTTCCGCTGGCTGAAGGCGCCGGGCGAGGTCTATGGCCGCGGCCCCGTCGCCAAGGCGCTTCCGGACATCCGCACCGCCAACAAGGTGGTCGAGCTGATCCTGAAGAACGCATCGATCGCCGCGACGGGCATCTGGCAGGCCGACGATGACGGCGTGCTGAACCCGGCGACGGTGCGGCTCGAACCAGGTGCGATCATCCCGAAGGCGCCGGGGTCCTCGGGCCTCACGCCGCTCGCGGCACCGGGCAACTTCGACGTGTCGCAGCTGGTGCTGACCGACCTGCGCACGCGCATCCGCAGCGCGCTGCTGGCCGACCGCATCGGCCCCGAGCGGCGCGACAACGTGACCGCGACCGAGGTGCTGGAACGCGCCGCGCAGACCGCGCGCCTGCTGGGGGCGACCTATGGCCGGCTGCAGGCGGAGCTGCTGACGCCGCTGGTCTCCCGTTGCCTGTCCATCCTGCGCCGGCGCGGGGAGATCCCGCCGCTGTTGCTCGATGGTCGCGAGGCGGTGCTGCGCTACCGCAGCCCGCTCGCGCAGGTGCAGGGGCGATCGGACGCGGCGAACACGCTGCTGTTCCTGCAGGCGGTCCGCGCCATGGGCCCCGAGGCGATCGCCACCATCGACCTGCCGGCCGCTGCCCGCTGGCTGGGGCGCACGCTGAGCGCCCCCGCCGAAGTCCTGCTTCCCCCCACCGAGAAGGAGTGAGCCCCTCATGCCCGAGGACCTGCTGGAGACCGCGCTGGCCGAAGGTGCCGCGCCGCAGACGAATGCCCGCCCCGATGACGTGCCCGAGAAATTCTGGGACGCCGAGGCCGGCGCGGTGCGCGTCGAGGCGCTGCTGAAATCCTATCGCGAGCTGGAGCGCCGCCTATCGCAGCGCGCCGGTCCGCCCGCCGAGGACGCGCCGGAGGAAGACCGCATCCGCTTCCGCCGGTCGCTGGGCGTGCCCGATGGCCCCGACGGCTACGAGATCGCGCCGAAGCACGAACTCTGCTGCCCCGATGACGACATCAACCGCCGCCTGCACGAAGCCGGCTTCAGCAAGGCCCAGGCGCAGCTGGTCTATGACCTGGCGGCCGAACGCCTGCTGCCGCTGATCGCCGAGGCCGCCGGCCAGTTCGAGGCCGAGCGCCAGGTTGAGAAGCTGCGCGACCACTTCGGCGGCGAGGAACGCTTCCGCCGCATCGCCGCGCAGATCACCGCCTGGGGCCGGTCGAACCTGCCCGCGCCGGTGATGGAGGCGCTGTCCACCACGGCCGAGGGAGTCATCGCCCTGCACCGCATGATGGAGGGCAAGGAGCCGGGCCTGGCGCGGCGCGGCGAGGAACCCGCCGGGGCGGATGAAGGCGAGCTGCGCGCGATGATGCGCGACCCGCGCTACTGGCGCACGCGGGAGCCGGAATTCGTCAAGCGCGTGACCGATGGCTTCCGCCGCATGGTCGGCGGCTGAACATCCTTCCGGCGCGGCTCGAGCGGTCCTCCCTGACGCTCGCCGCGCTGGCGGCCCCGCGCGATCGCGCGCGGTGGCCCGGGGCGGGTGGCGCGCCTTGAACCAGGCAGCGCCGCCCGCCCCGTGAGCTTCCGGCCCGCGCACAACCCTGACCGGCGCGCGGGCCGCGCCACGCCCGGCCCCTTCGCGGCCAACCGGGCTCACGGCGCATCCCTCCGCACACATCCATCATGAAAGGGCACCCGCATGTCGGGCACCATCGAACAGGCCTTCGTGAAGCAGTTCGAAGCCGAGGTCGCCGAGGCCTACCAGCGCCAGGGCAGCAAGCTGCGCCCCACCGTGCGTTCCAAGACCGGCGTCAAGGGCGCGTCCACCATCTTCCCGCGCGTCGGCAAGGGCGTGGCCGCGTCGAAGGCGCGCAACGGCGTCGTGCCGGTGATGAACCTCACCTACGCGAACGCTGAGTGCTTCCTGCAGGACTACTACGCCGGCGAGTGGATCGACCGCCTGGATGAGATCAAGACCAACATCGACGAGCGCACCGTCATCGCCAACGCTGGCGCCTATGCGCTCGGCCGCAAGACCGATGAGCTGATCGTCGCGGCGCTCGACACTGCCACGGCGGAAGCGACCGGTACCGGCACGGGCCTGACCGACACCGATGGCCTGACCAAGCAGAAGGTCCTGATGGCCTTCGAGATGCTCGGCGGCGCCGACGTGCCCGATGACGGCAACCGCTTCGCCGTGGTCGGCTGGAAGCAGTGGAGCGAGCTGCTCGCGATCGACGAGTTCGCCCGCTCCGACTACGTGGGCGACGACGCTCTGCCCTGGAAGGGCACGCAGGCCAAGCGCTGGCTGGGTGCGCTGTGGATGCCGCATTCCGGCCTGACCAAGACCGGCGTGCTGCGCTACTGCTACTTCTTCCACAAGACGGCGGTCGGCCACGCGGTGGCGTCCGAGGTGGTGACCGACATCACCTGGCACGGCGACCGCGCCGCGCACTTCGTGAACAACATGATGTCGCAGGGCGCGGTGATGATCGACCCGACCGGCGTCGTGCGGATGCGCGCGAAGGAATAGCGAAGGTCGGGGGGAGGGAACTCCCCCCGAACCCCCCCTCCTTTTTCTGGCACCTGAGGACTGACCGGACAGGTCGGTCCCCGTCCCCTTTCGGAGGATCCCCGATGGCGCTTTCCGCCCTCGCGCTCTGCTCGCGCGCGCTGCTCAAGATCGGCGCGCAGCCTGTCGCCTCCCTCGACGAGGGCACGGCCGAGGCCGAGGTCGCGGCCAACCTCTATCCGGGGATCCGCGACGCGCTGCTGTCCTTCCACCCCTGGTCCTTCGCCACCGCGCAGGCCGGCCTTGCGCGTCTGTCCGCCGTGCCGCGGGCGGACTTCTCCTCCGCCTTCCAGCTGCCCGCGGGCTTCCTGCGTGCGCTGTCGGCCGGCACCGCGGGGCGTGCGCGCGGCATCGTCTATCGCCTGCAGGAAGACCGTCTGTTCACCGACGCGACCGAGGTCGCCCTGACCTACATCTTCCGCCCCGACGAAAGCGCCTTCCCGCCCTATTTCGCGCAGGCCCTGGTCGCGCGCCTGGCGGCGGAATTCTGCATCCCGCTCACCGAGAACTCCTCGCGCGCCGAGATGCTGTTCCGTCTCGCGGAAGCGGAGCTCCGCCAGGCCCGCCAGGCCGACAGCCAGCAGGCCAGCGCGCGCGTGCTGGAAGGCTTCTCCCTCATTGACGTGCGGGGCTGAGCCATGCCTGTCGTCAAGCGTGCCAAGACCAGCTTCGCCGCCGGGGAACTCGCGCCCGAACTGCTCGGCCGTGGCGACCTGCGCGCCTTCGAGAACGGGGCGCGCCGCCTGCGCAACGTGTTCATCCAACCGACCGGCGGTGTGGCGCGCCGCCCCGGCCTGCGCCACGTCCTGCCGCTGCCGGGTCCGGCGCGCCTGATCCCCTTCGAATTCAATACCGAGCAGACCTATGTCATGGTGCTGATCGGGGGCGCACTGCGCGTGCTGCAGGGCGATGCGGTCGTCGCGACGCTGGCCGGGCCCTGGACCGCGGCGATGCTGCCGCAGCTCGGTTTCACGCAGTCCGCCGACACGCTGCTGCTGGTGCATCCGGACATGACGCCGCAGCGCATCACGCGCACCACGACCGGCTGGACCATCGCGCGCTGGGCCTTCGTGCGCGACCCATTCTTCCGCTTTGCCGATGCCAGCGTCACGCTCCAGGCGACTGCGACCAGCGGCATCATGACGCTGTTCGCCAGCGCGCCGCTGTTCACCGCGGGCCATGTCGAGACGCGCCTGCGCATTGCAGGCAAACGCGTGAAGGTGCTGTCGGTGCAGACCGCGCAACAGGCGAGCGCGGTGGTCGAGGATCTGCTCACCATCACCGGCCCCACCACCGACTGGGACGAAGCAGCCTTCAGCACCGCGCGCGGCTGGCCCGTGAGCTGCGGCTTCCACCAGGACCGCCTGGTGGTTGGCGGGTCGCGCGACCTGCCGAACCGGCTGTGGTTTTCCCGCACTGGGGACCTGTTCAACTTCGACGCCGGTACCGGCCTTGATGACGAGGCGATCGAATTCGGCCTGGTCTCGGACCAGGTGAACGCGATCCGCGGCGTGTTCTCCGGCCGGCATCTGCAGGTGTTCACCTCGGGCGCCGAATGGATGGTGACGGGCGATCCGCTGACGCCCTCCTCCATCCAGCTGAACCGCCAGACGCGGGTGGGTTCGCCGGTCGATCGCCTGGTGCCGCCGGTCGATGTCGACGGCGCCACGGTGTTCGTCGCTCGCGGCGGGCAGGGTGTGCACGAATTCGCCTATACCGACGTGAGCCAGGCCTACCAGGCGAACGACCTCGCGATCCTCGCGCGGCACATCGTCTCGATGCCGGTCTCCATGGCCTACGACCAGCGCGCGCGGCTGCTGCATCTGGTCATGGCCGATGGCGGGATCGGCACGCTCACGCTTTATCGCGCCGAGCAGGTCACCGCCTGGACGCGCCAGGAGACCGACGGCGCCTTCCGCGCCGTGGCGGAATCCGACGGCACGGTCTGGGCCGTGACCGAGCGCGCCGGCGCCTTCGCGCTGGAACGCTTCGAGGCCGGGCTCGCACTCGATGCCGCGCTGACCGGCAGCGCGACCGTGGCGCAGGACGAATGGAGCGGCCTGTCGCATCTCGAAGGCCGCGAGGTC
The DNA here is from genome assembly GCF_022846615.1 of Roseomonas fluvialis. Classification (NCBI taxonomy): domain Bacteria; kingdom Pseudomonadati; phylum Pseudomonadota; class Alphaproteobacteria; order Acetobacterales; family Roseomonadaceae; genus Roseomonas; species Roseomonas fluvialis. The sequence continues at coordinate 3,819,827 of NZ_AP025637.1, read as the reverse complement.
GGCGTGCTGGCCGATGGCGCCCCGCGTGAATCCGCGCTGGTCGCAGGCGGCGCGGTGGTGATCGACCCGCCGGCGAACAGCGTGCAGATCGGCCTGGCCTATCGCCACGAGATCGAGCCGCTGCCGCCGGACATCATCTCGCCCTCGGGTGCCGCGACCGGGCCGTTGCGTCTGGTGGCGGTGACCTTCCGGCTGCTCGAGACGGCGGCGCTGTCGGTCGATCTCGGTCGTGGTGCCGAGCCCGTGCCGTTCCGCCGGCTGGATACGTCGCTGCTCGATGCGGCGCCGCCATCGTTCACCGGCGACGTCACGCTACGCGGCCTGGGCTGGCGGCGCGACCGGCTGCGCCCCGTCTGGCGCGTCGAGGGCGACGCACCGCTGTCCATGACGCTGCTTTCCGTCACCACCGAGATCAGGATGACCGACTGATGGCCCAGCTCGCTTCACTCGCCTCGCTCGCCGGCACGGGCCTCGCCGTCTATGGCCAGGTCCGCCAGGGCCAGCAGCAGCGGGCCACCGCGCGCGCGCAGGAGGAGAACCTCCGCGCGCAGCAGGCGGCACAGACCGACCAGGTTACGATGCAATCCGCCGTGCAGGAGCGCGAACGCCAGGACCGCCTGGCGCGCACCATCGCATCCGCCCGAGCTCGGCTGGCCGCCGGCGGCGTGGCACCGGACGAGGGCTCCGCAGCGGCACTCACCGCCGGTCTGCGGCGTGACGCGACGCAGGACGCGGCGGGGGACGCCGCCGTGACCGCAGCGCGTCTTGCGGCCGGGCGGCGATCGCTGCTCGCCACCGATGGCAGTCTGAACTCCTTCCTGCGGGCCGGGCAGACCCTCGGCGGCGCGGTGCGAAGCCTTTTGGACTGACCCCTCAGGCGGCGGGCGCCGGCCGTCTGGCCGGCTTGCCTTTGCGCCCCGCCTTGGCGTGCCCAGCGCGGATGGTGGTCTGGGCGCAGTCGCGCCGTGCGCTCCCGGACCGCGGCAAGGCCGCGATCCGCGTGTCCAGCCTGTTCCGGCCGGCTTTGGCCGCCCCACCCCTTCAAGACATCGAGGACCACCCATGGCCGAACACATCACGATCGGCGATGTCGCGCCGCGCGTGCAGTACGTCGCGGACGGCGTCCTGGCCGACTTCACCTATCCCTTCCCGATCTTCGACGAGGCCGACCTCGAGATCCGCCTGGATGGCGCGGTGCTTCTGGGCGGATCGACGATCCTGGGGGCGGGGTCATCGGATGGCGGCACGGTCACGCTGGCCGAACCGCCGCCGCCGGGCACGCGCGTGACGCTGCGCCGGCGCCTGAAGATCGCCCGCGCGACCGACTTCCAGGACAATGGAATCCTGCGCGCCCGCGCGCTCAACGACGAGCTCGACTACCAGGTCGCCGCCATCCAGCAGGTGGCTGACGAGGTGGCCGGGACCGTGCGGCTCGACCCCGCCGATGGCGGGGAACTGGTGCTGCCACTGCGCGGCGCGCGCGCCAACCGCGTGCTCGGCTTCGACAGCACCGGCGACCTCACGGTCTTCGACCGCGGTACGCAGGCGCTGGGCGTGCCCTATCCGGGCGGCGTGCCGCGCATGGTCGAGGACAAGCTCGCCGAGCGCCTGACCGCGCGCGACTTCGGCGCGACCGGCGACGGCGTGACCGATGACGGCCCGGCGCTCGCCGCCGCCATGGCCGCGGCCGCCGCCTCGGGCCGCGTACTCGAGATCGGCGAGGGATCCTTCCGCACCACGCAGCCGCTCACGCTCGGCGGCGGTGCGGCCGGGCTGATCATGCACGGCGCGATCATCTATGCCGGGCCGGCGGGGAACACCGCGCTCACGCTCGGCGACGGTGCCGCCGTGCGCAACGCGGCCAAGCGCTACGAGGGCCTGCGCGTGCTGCGCGCGACGATCTCCAGCTGGGACAACGAGGCCGATATCGGCCTGGTGATGCGCAACCTCGATGCGTCCTTCGTGGAAATCCGCCAGGTCGAAGGCTTCACCATCGGCGTGCGCACGCAGGGCGTGGAGCGCGGCTTCGAGGACAGCACGCTCGTCCTCGGGCGCATCGTGAACAACAAGATCGGCCTCGATGTGCGGACCGAGACGGCCGGCGCATGGAACACCTCCGTGCGCTACTACGGTGGGCACTTCGCCATCGGCAGTACGGTCTATCCGGACAAGGACCGCTACGGCGTGCGGTTCTCCGCCGCACCCGGCGCCTATGTCTCGCACAACCGGCACATCTTCGACGCGCCGGGCTTCGAGCTGCAGGCCGCAGGCCGCCCGATCAGCGGCATCCCGTTCCTGATCGAGGTCAACAGCCGCTCGGTCTGGGGGCGCGCGTTGCGCATGGAGAGCTGTTCGCCCTTCGTCGCGCGCCATACCGGCGCGGCGCAGGACCATATCTACGAGGTCGCCTGGGCGAGCCAGACCTACCAGGTGGAGGTCGACTACACCGACACCGCGACACGCGTCGGCGCCGTGGTGCGCGCCTCCCACCAGGCGGCCGCCTTCCGCGAGGCGTCGCGCGAAGTGGCGGCGGTGCCGAACCTGCGCGCCGCGCGCATCCGCTGGTCGAACAGCGAATGGGGCTTCGAGAGGCTTGCCTGCCTTTCGACCAACGTCTCGGGTTCGCCGACCACGCTGGCCGACTTCGCCTTCCCGGCCCTGGACAACTACGGCTTCAGCAACGACGGCGTGGTGCTGACCGGCGGGCGGGGCCTCGGCTTCGTGGTGGATGCGCGCGGCTGCCGCGAATTCGCCCTCGCGGTCGATGCCGATGCGCCGCGGCTGGTGGTCATGTGCTTCGACGCCGCGCGCAACCTGCTGAGCGACACCGGCACGGCGCTGGTGCGCGCCTCGGGCCAGTCGATCGTCTGGAACGCGGCGGCGCGCTGGTGGCAGGGGTCGGCCGACATGGCGGATGCGACCTTCACGCGCCCGCAGGTCGTGCGCCTCGCGGCCAATGTCGCCTACGCCATCATCGGCGTGGCGCGCATCGGCGCGGATTACGAGGTGCGCGCGATGCGCCTCGCGTGCGATCCGCTGTTCGCGCCGCCGCTGCTCTATGCGCAGCCCGGCCTGCCGCATGGCGGGCGGGAGATGGTGGCCGAGGCCGCCTGGGATCCGCCGTCGATCGCGGCGGGTGCGATCGCGCAGGTCAACATCGCGGTGCCTGGCGCGCGGCCGGGTGACTTCGCCTCGGCGGCCTTCTCGCTCGCCACCTCGGGCGTCGTGTTCCTTGCGCAGGTGGGGGCGACGGATGTTGTCACCGTCACTGTCTGGAATCGTTCGGCGGTGGCGATCGACCTCGGTGCCGGCACGGTGCGTGCCCGCGTGGTGAAGACGTGACGGGTCGCCGCGAGCCGACGGTTCGCGGGCCCGACCTCCGCAGGGCGATGGATGTCGTCACGGAGAGCTACCTCGACTTCCTCTCCTGCGGGCCGGAGCACGGCACCGGCGACGATGCGCGCGCCTTCGTCGCCTACCACGCGGCCTGCAAGGCGGCGCTCGCGCATCTCGAGGCGCTGGTGAAGCTCGCGCGCGGGATGGGCGCCGCCCCGCCGGAGGCCGAGGAGGCACAGGTGCTGATCCTCGAGGCGCGCGAGGCCCTGTCCCATTTCCAGGAGGAGGATCCGGATGCCAGCGAGGAGCAATGCTGAACCGGGATTCCTCGAATTCGCCTGGGTGTGGAACCGGCGGCAGAAGCAGGACACGCCGCCGGTCCACCGCCGCATCGCCCGATGGCTGGAGGCACGCCAGACGGCCGGCGAGACGCGGCTGCTGCTGATGGCGTTCCGCGGCTGCGGCAAGTCAACCCTTGTTGGGCTGTGGTGCGCCTGGCAGCTCCTGCGCCGGCCAGAGACGCGCATCCTGGTGCTGGCGGCGGATGCCTCGCTCGCGGTCAAGATGGTCGCGACTGTGCGGCGCATTGTCGAACGCCATCCGCTGTGTCGCCACCTGCTGCCGGATGGCGCGGAATCCTGGGCATCCGACCGCTTCACGGTGAAGCGCGGCGGCGCGCTGCGCGACCCGTCGATGCTCGCGCAGGGCATCGGCGGCAATGTCACCGGGTCGCGCGCCGAGGTGATCGTGTGCGACGACGTGGAGGTCGCGGGCAATTGCGACACGCCCGGCAAGCGTGCCGACCTGCGCGAACGCCTGGCGGAGGCGGAGTTCGTCCTGACGCCGGGCGGCACCATCCTGTTCGTCGGTACGCCGCATTGCGAGGACAGCCTCTATCGCAACCCACGCGAGGAGGGCGCCTTCCTCGCCGGCTACCGGCGCCTGGCGGTGCCGGTGATGAATGCGGCGGGTGCCTCGGCCTGGCCGGAGCGCTTCCCGCGCGATGCCATCGCCGCACTGCGCGACCGCGTGGGCCCGCTGCAGTTCCAGCGCCAGATGCTGCTGCAGCCCGTGGCGGCGAGTGCGGTGCGGCTCGATCCTGCCGCCATCATTCGGTACGCCGACGAACCCGAGTACCGGGAGGCGCAGGGCAGGGGCGTCCTCACGCTGCTGGGCCATCGCCTGGTCTCGGGCGGCGCCTTCTGGGACCCGGCCTATGGCCGGCCCGGCGCCGGCGACGCGTCGGTGCTGGCGAGCTGCTTCTCGGATGGCGATGGGCGCACCTTCCTGCATCGCCTGGCCTACCTCACGCATGATCCGGCGGCGGCGCTGGACCCCGCCACGCAGCAGTGTCGCAGGGTCGCGGCGATCCTGGGCGAACTGCTGCTGCCGGCGGTGCGTGTCGAGACAAACGGGCTCGGCCGCTTCCTGCCGGCGCTGTTGCGGCGTGAACTGGCGCAGGCGGGTGTCGCCTGCCAGGTGATCGAGCACGCCAGCACGAAGGCGAAGGAGGACCGCATCCTCGGCGCTCTGGAGCCCGCGCTCGCCGCGCGCCGCCTGCATGCGCACGAGGGCGTGTTCCGCACGCCCTTCCCGGGCGAGATGGCGGAATGGCGCCCCGGTGCGCCCGGCGCGCGCGACGATGCGTTGGATGCGGTGGCCGGCTGCCTTCTGGCCGAACCGGTTCGCCTGGTCAGCGGCCCACGTCCCGCGCCGCGCCCATCCTGGCGCGGCGGGTGAGCCTCAGGCGGCCTGGCGCTTCAGGATCTCACTGGCGTGGCGCTCGCGCCCGGCGTCGGTGATCTCGAAGCGGCCATCGTCGCGCGGCTGCGCCAGGCCCATCGCGGTCAGCCGGTTCAGACAGGGCCCGTCCTTCAGGCCCGGCGGGCGGCCATGCGGCCCCACCAGCGTCAGCCGGTGCAGCGCCGAACGGCAGCAGGTCTCGAGATACGGCTCGTTCCACATCGCGACGCGGTCATCCCCCGGCATTCGCCGGGAGGGTGGGCCGCGCCGTCCTTCCCTTCAAGGTTCCAGCAGAGAGGCAGGGCCGAAAAATGCCGATTCAGATCGAACCCACCTGGTGGATCACCGCCGTCGAGGCGCCGATCGTCGCCGCGCTGTTCTGGATGATCCATGGCTTGCGCCGGGACCTGCAGGCGCGCATCGACCACGGCGACCAACGCGATTCCGATGCGCTGACCCGCACGCGCGAGGACCTCGCGCAGTTCAAGATCGAGGTGGCGCGCACCTACGTGCCGCTCTCGCTTATCCGTGACCTCGATCGCCGCATCGCCGACCACCTGATCCGCATCGAGGCGAAGCTGGATGAGGTGACGCTCGCCTCCATTGCCGTGGCCCAGGCCGCGCGCCGCGCGGAGGACCGGGAATGAGCGCCGCCATCCACGTCACCCCGCGCGAGGCCGCCGCCGAGATCCTCGCGCTGACCCTGTGGGGGGAGGCCGCCGACCGACCCGTCCGCGCCATCGAGGCGCTGGCCGCCCTGGTGATCAACCGCCTGCGCGCGGGCGTGCCGCACTGGGGCACCGGCGTGGCCGGCGTGTGCCGCGCGCCGTTCCAGTTCCCCTGCTGGAACCGCAACCACCCGCGCCACGCGCGGCTGCGCGACATCCCTGCGGGTGATGCCGCGCTGGCGATCTGCCGGCGCATCGCCGCCCGCGCGCTGGCGGGTGCGCTGCCCGACCCGACCGGCGGGGCGACCTTCTTCCACGACGCGCTGGGACTGCCTGGCTGGGCGCTAGGCCGGCCCGCCGCGGCCGAGATCGGCGGGTTGTGCTTCTACCGCGCCGAGGACCTGACCTGAGCCCGCCGGCTCGCCAGCGCGTGATGCGTCTGGGTTGATCATGCCGTACCCGTTGTTTGCGCGAATGGTTCGCCGCTACGGCGATTCCACCGTCGCGGGATCTGGCGGTACACAGCACCCATGGAACGCTTCGTCTACACCCTGGTGCGTGCGGCCGACTGGCAGGGCGCCGAGGCCGCCGGCGCCTATGCCGGCAGCGCGGACGATGCGCGCGACGGCTTCCTGCATTTCTCGACCGCGGCGCAGCTGCGCGCGACCGCCGCCAAGCACCGCGCCGGCGTGCCGGACCTCGTGATGGTCGAGGCCGATGTCGCGGCGCTGGGGGCTGCGTTGCGCTGGGAACCGGCCGCGGGCAGTTCGCGCCCCGGCCTGTTCCCGCATCTGTATGCCACGTTGCCGGTCAGTGCGGTGACGCGCGCGGTGCCGCTGCCGCTCGGCGCCGACGGCCGTCACGTCTTTCCGGCCGACGTGCCCTGAGCGGCGGCGCGCTGGCTCATGATCAGCGCGAAGACCACGATGACCGACCCGCCCATGGTCCAGGCGGTCGGCCGGACATTCCAGATCAGCAGGTCGAGCACCACCGCGAAGACCATCGCCGAGAATTCGAGCGGCGCCAGCCGCGCTGCGGAATCGTGCCGGAAGGCGATGGCGAGCAGCAGCGTCGCGCCGCCCGCCAGCAGCCCGTTGACGAACAGGGCGGCAAGGTCGAAGGCGCTTGGCCGCACCCAGGTCATCGCTGCGAAGGGCGCCAGCGCCAGCAGCCCCGGCAGCGACGTCCATAGGATGAACTGCGCCACGCCCGTTTCCTGCCGCAGCAGCCGGTTGATGGTCAGCACCCCAGCGTAGCAGGCGGTTGCGAAGAAGGCCCAAAGGTACGCGCCCCAGGGCCCCTCGGCATGCAGCCCGGGCCACATGGCCAGCGCCACGCCGGCGAAGCCGACGGCGCACCACGCCCAGACCGCGCGTCCGGTGCGTTCGCGCAGCACCAGCGCCGCGAGGCCCAGCGTCATGAACGGGGCGGTGAAATACACCAGGTAGCCTTCGGTCAGCGGAATCTCGCGCAGCGCCTGGAAGAAGCCGATGCCGGCGCCGACCATGATCCCCGCCCGCGCCACCTGCAGGAAGGGGTGTGCCGTCGAGAGGGTCCCGCCCGCGCCAGGCAGCACCGCGCGCACGACGAACAACACTCCGAGCAGCGCGGCGCATCGCACCATGACCACCTGCTCGGCCGGGTAGGTTGCCGAGAGCAGCTTGGAATTGGCGTCAAGCAGGCCGAACAGGGCCATGGCCGTCACCAGGTAGACGGGTCCGCGCACGCTGTGTCTTTCACCGTTTGTCGGCGCGGTTCTGGCCGGGCGCTGCGGGCCGCGTCAATCGGGCTTCCGTGGCGGCGCGGGCCGGGGCACAAGGGCGCGCCATGATCCCCTTCCTCGCCTCCGCCCTCATGCCGCTGATGCGCGGCCTCGATGCCGAGACCGCGCACGGGATCGCGCTGAAGGCGCTCGCCGCCGGGCTGGCCGGGCGCGATTCCGGCCGCGACGACCCGGTGCTGGAGACGCATGTCCTGGGCCTGCGGTTCCGCAACCCGATCGGCCTCGCCGCCGGCTTCGACAAGGATGCGGTGGCGGTGCCGGCGCTGATGCGCCTGGGCTTCGGCTTCGTCGAGGCCGGCACCGTCACGCCGCGCCCGCAGCCCGGCAATCCGCGCCCGCGCCTGTTCCGGTTGAACGAGGACGCCGCGGTCATTAACCGCATGGGCTTCAACAATGGCGGGCTCGATGGCTATGTCGCGCGCATCGCCGCCCTGCCGCGGCCGCTGCCGGCGGTGTTCGGCGCCAATATCGGCATCAACAAGGAAGGTGCCGATCCCGAGCGCGACTACCCCGCGCTCTATGCCTCCGTCGCACCGCATGCGGACTACGTGACGGTCAATGTTTCGTCGCCCAACACGCCCGGCCTGCGTGACCTGCAGGGCGAGGAAAGGCTCGCGTCCATCCTCGATGCCATCGCTGCGATCCGCGCCACCTTGCCGCGCACGCCGCCGCTGCTGGTCAAGATCGCCCCCGACTTGGCGGATGACGCGCTGGGGCCGATCGTGCAGGCCTGCCTGACGCGCGGCGTGGCAGGGCTGATCGTGTCGAACACCACCATCGCGCGGCCGGCCATGCGGTCGGCGCATGCGAAGGAAGCGGGCGGGCTGTCCGGCACGCCGCTGTTCGAACCCTCAACGGAGGTGCTGCGCAAGGTGCACCGCATCGCGCGCGGGCGGCTCGTGCTGGTCGGCGTCGGCGGCATCGCCACGGCCGAGCAGGCATACACAAAAATCCGCGCAGGGGCTTCGCTGGTGCAGGTCTATACCGGCTTCGCCTATGCTGGGCCGGTGCTGCCGCGCCGCCTCGCGGATGGCTTGGCGGCGCTGCTGAAGCGGGATGGATTCACCTCGGTCGCCGACGCGGTCGGCAGGGATTCGTGATGGAGATTCTCGACGGTATCGCCGACATCGCCGACCGCTACGACGGCTACGTGCTCGACCTCTGGGGCGTGGTGCATGACGGGCGCAAGCCCTATGCGGGCGTGCCCGAGGCGCTGGCCGCGCTGAAGGCGCGCGGCAAGGCGGTGGTGTTCCTCACCAATGCGCCGCGGCGCGCGCACGCGGTGGCCGCGATGCTCGACCGCATGGGCCTGGATCGCGCGCTGTATGATGGCATCGTCTCCTCGGGCGAGGTCTCGTGGTCGCATCTGAAGCATCGTCGCGATCCGTTCTTTGCGGGCCTCGGCACGCGCTGCGTGCATATCGGGCCGGAGCGCGACCTGTCGGTGGTGGAGGACGGCGTCGCGCAAATCGTCGCCGCGCCGAAGGATGCCGATTTCCTGCTCAATACCGGCCCGGACGACCAGCGCGGGCCAACCAGCCCCGACCCCTACCGCGCCATGCTCGCCGCCTGCGCCGCGCTTGGCCTGCCGATGGTCTGCGTGAACCCCGACCGCGCGGTGATGGTGGCCGGGCAGAAGGTGATCTGCGCCGGCGCGCTGGCCGACATCTACCTGGAACTCGGCGGCGCGGTGCGTGAGATCGGCAAGCCCGACCCGGAAGTCTACGACCCCGTGCTCGACCTGATGGGCAACCCGCAGCGCGCGCATGTGCTGGCGATCGGCGACAGCCCGCATACCGACCTCGCGGGCGCGCAGGCGGCGGGGCTCGATTCGCTTTGGGCGCTCACGGGCCTCGCGGCCGAGGCGCATGGCGAAGCACCGGACCCGGATTATCTCGCCGCGGTGGCGAAGGCGGAAGGCGTGCGCCCGATCGCTGCCTTGCGCTCGCTGCGCTGGTGAACCGCCAGGCGATCACCCGGCTACGCCGCATCTGCCTCGGTCTGCCAGAGGCCGAGGAACGCGAGACCTGGGGCATCGCCACCTGGCGGATCCGCGCGCGGATCTTCTGCATGTGGTCCACCACCGACACGCCTGAGGCCGCCTTCTGGTGCAAGGCGCCGCAGGGCGTGCAGGAGATGCTGGTGGAAGCCGCGCCGGAGCGCTTCTTCATCCCGCCCTATGTGGGTCACAAGGGCTGGATCGGCGTGGTGCTCGACCCGTCGGTGGATTGGTACGAGGTCGCCGCGCTGGTACGTCGGTCCTGGCGCATGACCGCGCCCAAGCGCCTGGCGGCCACGGTCCCCGAATAGCGTGTATTCGGACCTGTCCGCGTGCCCACCCGGCGAACCATCCAGGACACTGTCGTCGCGCGAGGAGCGCGCGTGCGGCGCGACGCGTGGACCTGTGGGCGAGCGGGCCGGCGCCATATGCGCCGGACGGCGCGCTAATCCACGATGAACAGCGTCGCACCCGTCGCCGTTCGCGACCGATGCGGCTCCGCGCCATCCGCCACTTGGTACGACATGCCCGGTGCCAGCACGAAGACGCGCCCGTCCGCGAGCGTGGTTTCCAATTCACCCTTCAGCACCAGCAGGACGTGTCCCTTCTCGCACCAGTGGTCGGAGACATAGCCGGGCGAATACTCGACCATGCGCACGCGGATCGGGTTGTCGGGCGGGCCGACCTGGCGCGTGCGCCACAGCGCCTCGCCGGCGTCCCCGGCATGGCGCGTGGGTTCCACGCTGGACCAGTCGGTGGTGTCGAACGGGATGGCGGACATGCGCATGGCGGCGCTCCTCAGGCGTGGCCGGCGGTGCCCGAAAGCAGCGCCGGGTCGATCCGGAGCCTGGCCAGCGCCGCGGTCCAGCTGCCCGACAGGTCCTCGCGGAACAGCAGAGCCTCGTCGGCCGGCAGGTTGAGCCAGGCATTGCGCTGGATCTCGTCCTCGAGCTGCCCCGGCCCCCATCCGGCATAGCCCAGCGCGAGCACGCCGTCGCGCGGCCCACCGCCCGCGGCGATGGCGGCCAGGATGTCGGTGCTGGCGGTGAGCACCAGGCCGGGGGCGAAGGCGAGGCTGCCCTCGGTGCGCCAGTCGTCGGTGTGCAGCACGAAGCCGCGCCCGGTCTCGACCGGGCCGCCCGAGACCATCCGGAAGCGCCGCGCGGGAGGCTCCGGCTCCACCTTGAGCTGCCGGAGCAGGTCGTCGAATACGATCCCCGCAAGCGGCCGGTTCACCACCAGCCCCATGGCACCGTCGGCCGAATGCGCGCACAGGCACACCACGCTGTGGTCGAAGCGCGGGTCCTGCATGCCGGGCATGGCGACCAGCAGGTGGCCGGCGAGGTAGCCATCGACCGGTTCGGGCGTTGATCGGGACGTGGAGGCCATGCGCATCACTTGGCGCAGCCTCCGCGGTCCCGCAAGCGTTCCCGCCCCATGACAGTGCGCCGTGCGCGCGCTACATCAGGCGGACCGACAAGGAGAGAGACATGCCGATCAAGGTTGGCGACGCCATTCCGGCCGTGAAGGTGATGCAGGCCACCGCCGAGGGCCCGAAGGAACTCGACACCGCCGAGTTCTTCAAGGGCCGCACCGTCGCGCTGTTCGGCGTGCCCGGCGCCTTCACCCCCACCTGCTCGGCCAAGCACCTGCCCGGCTTCGTGCAGAATGCCGATGCGCTGAAGGCGAAGGGCGTGGACGCGATCGCCTGCATGGCGGTGAACGATGCCTTCGTCATGGGCGCCTGGGCGAAGGACCAGGGCATCACCGACCAGGTGACCATGATCGCGGACGGCTCCGCCGCCTTCACCAAGGCGATGGGCCTCGAATTCGACCTGACGGCGCGCGGCCTGGGCGTTCGGGCGCAGCGCTTCGCCCTGATCGCGAAGGACGGCAAGGTCACGCATGTGGCGGTCGAAGCCCCCGGCGCCTTCGAGGTGTCGAAGGCCGAAGCGGTCCTCGCGGCGCTTTGACCCCATTCGACGCGTGGCGCTTCCTGGCGGAAGCGCAGTCGGTGATGCTCCGCCGCAGCCTGGCGCTGATGGCGGAGCCTGAATCCGCAGGGCCGGCCCTGGCCCGCATGGTGGCGGAAAAGCAGCGCGCCTTCGTGGATGGCGCGATCGCCGCGAGCTTCGCGGCGGCGCGCGGCGCCGATCCGGCCGCTATCGCCGCCGCCGCCATCCGCCCGGCACGCAGCCGCGTGCGCCGCAACCTGCGGAGCAAGGGCCTGTCGTAGGGCGCGGCCACCGTTCGGGAACGCGCGAAGGGGCGAATTCCGCGATCCGGCAGCGGCCCGTTCGCGGCGTTTCTCGAACGGTCGTTCAGCCTTCCGGCTGGACGCCCGAGACGCGCACCAATTCGCGCCAGGTGCCGCGCTGTGCCCGCATCAGCGCATCGAATTCGGCCGGCGTGCTCGCGAAGGGCACGTTGCCGTTGGCCTCGAGCCGCCGGACCATCGCCGGGTCGCGCAGCCCCGCATTGATCGCCTCGTTCATGCGGCGGACGATCGGCTCCGGGATGCCCTTCGGCCCCATGACGGCCGAGAAGGACGGCAGGTCGTAGTCCGGCACGCCCTGTTCCTGGACGGTCGGCATGTCGGGTGCCAGCGGCCAACGCGTCGGGTTGGTGACGCCGAGCGCGCGGATCTGCCCCGCCCGGATCGACCCGATCACGCCCGAATAGCTGTCGAACACCACCTGGATGTTGCCGGCGATCAGGTCCGCCAGGGCCGGCGCGGCGCCGCGATAGGGCACGTGCGTCAGTTCCGTGCCGGTGCGCAGCATGAACAGCACGCCCAGCATGTGGTTCGCCCCGCCCGCGCCGGCCGACCCGTAGTTCAGCTTGCCGGGGTTCGCCTTCGCATAGGCCACCAGTTCCTGGATGTTGCGCGCCGGCACGCCGGGATGCACGCAGACCACCGCGGTGCCGGTGGCGAAGGTGGCGATGGCGGTGAAGTCGTCCACGCCGTCGTAGCCCGCGTTGCGGAACAGCAGCGGCGCGCCGAGGTGCGAGGAAGGGCTCGCCATCATCACGGTGTAGCCATCGGGCGGCGACTGCGCGACGTGCAGCGTGCCCACGGTTCCGCCAGCACCCGAGCGGTTGTCGACCACGCAGGGCACACCGAGCGCGGCCTGCAACGCCTCGGCCTGGAGCCGCCCGGCGATGTCGGAGGCGCCGCCGGGCGGGTAGGGGACGACCAGCCGGATGTTCCGATTAGGCCAGGCGCCCTGCGACAGCGCCGGCGTGGCGAGGCCGGCGCCGAATCCGGCGGCGAGGGCTGGCAGGGTACGGCGGCGAATCATGCGGTTCTCCAGGAGGCGATGCGGTGCCGCCAGCATGGCGGGCGGGGCGGGAGAAGCAAGAAGCGGTCCGGTATGCAGGCTTGATTTGGATCAAGGTCCGACATAGATTTCAGAAAATTCTGAAACATCGGTCACGCCATGAATCTTCCACCGCTGGTCCAGTCCTTCGTGCTCCATTTCGGGGAAATGGGCTCGCGCTGGGGAATCAACCGGACCGTGGGGCAGATCTATGCGCTGCTGTATGTCTCGCCGAACCCGCTCAACGCGGACGATATCGTGGACGCGCTAGGTGTGTCGCGATCGAATGTGTCGATGGGCCTGCGCGAACTCCAGGCCTGGAACCTGGTGCTGCCGCGCCACATCCCCGACGACCGGCGCGACCACTACACCACGCCCGACGATGTCTGGCAGATCCTCCGTACGCTGGCGGAGGAACGCAAGAAGCGCGAGGTGGACCCGACGCTGTCGGTGCTGCGCGAATTGCTGATGCTCAAGCCGGGCAGCCCGGAGGAACAGCACGCCCAGGCGCGCATGGCCGAAATGCACGGCCTGATCGAACGCCTGACCACCTGGTATGACGACGTGAAGCGCCTCGAGACCGAACGCATGACGGCGCTCCTGGCGCTCGGCGCGCGCGTGACCAAGTTGCTCGACGCGAAGGACAAGGTCGTGGGCCTGGTCCGTGGACGCAAGGAAGGCTGAACACCGATGGACGCGCTCATTCTCGCCCGCATCCAGTTCGCGGCGAACATCTCCTTTCACATCCTGTTTCCCACCATCACCATCGCGCTGGGCTGGGTGCTGCTGTTCTTCAAGCTGCGCTTCAACGGCACCGGCGACGACAAGTGGATGGACGCCTACCGCTTCTGGGTGAAGGTCTTCGCGCTGTCCTTCGCGATGGGCGTGGTCTCGGGCATCACGATGTCCTTCCAGTTCGGCACGAACTGGCCGGGCTTCATGGAGCGCGTGGGCAACATCGCCGGCCCTCTGCTGGCCTATGAGGTGCTGACGGCCTTCTTCCTGGAGGCGACCTTCCTCGGCATCATGCTGTTCGGCTGGAAGCGCGTGCCGGGCTGGGTCCACACCGGTGCCACCGTGCTGGTCGCCTTCGGCACCACCATGTCGGCCTTCTGGATCCTGGTGCTGAATTCCTGGATGCACACGCCGCAGGGCTTCGAGATGCGCGAGGGCGTCGCGCACGCGACCGACTGGTTCGCGATCGTGTTCAACCCGTCCATGCCCTATCGCCTGTCGCACATGCTGATGGCGAGCACGCTGACAGTCGCCTTCCTGCTGGCCGGCATCTCGGCCTGGCGCTGGCTGCGCGGGGACCGCGCGCCGTCGGTCATGGCGGTGCTGCGCACCGGCGTGGTGATGGCCGCGGTGGGTGGGCCGGTGCAGGCCTTCCTGGGGGACGCGCACGGGCTCAACACCCTCGAGCACCAGCCCGCCAAGGTCGCGGCCATGGAAGGCAACTGGGAGACCGGCGGTTCGGTGCCGCTGCTGCTGTTCGCGATCCCGGACGAGGCCGCGCGCGAGAACCGCTTCGAGATCGCTATCCCCTACGGCGCCAGCCTGATCCTGACGCACAGCCTGCGCGGCGAGGTGCCGGGCCTCAACCAGTTCCGCGGCGAGCACCCGCCCGTCGCACCGGTCTTCTTCGCCTTCCGCGTCATGGTGGGCACCGGCCTGCTGATGATCGCCTTCGGCCTGTTCGGTGCGTGGCGGCTGTGGCGTCATGGCGAACTGCCGCGCTTCATGCTGTGGGGTCTTGTGGCGATGACCTTCTCCGGCTGGCTCGCGACGCTCGCCGGCTGGTACGTCACCGAGATCGGCCGCCAGCCCTGGCTGGTCACCGGCGTGCTGACCACGGCGCAGGCGGCGGGGCCGGTGCCGGCCGCCAGCATCGGCACCACGCTCGCACTGTACCTCACCATCTACGCCATGCTGCTGGTGGCCTATGTCGGCACGATCTACCGCCTCGCCGCGCGCGGACGGATCGCGGAGGCCATGCCCGGCAACGTGATGCCGACGCCCAAGGGCACCATCGCATGACCCCCTTCCTGCCGCCCGACTGGCTGCCGGTGATCTTCGCCGGGCTGATGGCACTGTCGATCCTGTTCTACGTGGTCCTCGACGGCTTCGACCTCGGCGTCGGCATCCTGCTGCCGCGCGTGACGGAGGAAGCCGACCGAGACCGCATGATCGCCGCCATCGGCCCGTTCTGGGATGCGAACGAGACCTGGCTGGTGCTGGGCGTGGGGCTGCTGCTGGTGGCGTTTCCCTCGGCGCATGGCGTGATCCTGACGGCGCTCTACCTGCCTGTCGCGATCATGCTGGTGGGTCTCACGCTGCGCGGCGTGGCCTTCGAATTCCGCGCCAAGGCGCATGACCTGACGACGAAGCGGCGCTGGGACCATGCCTTCGTCGCGGGGTCCGTCACGGCGGCGCTGTCACAGGGCTGGATGCTCGGTCACTACGTGCTGGGCTTTGCCGAGGGCTGGGCCGCGATCGCCTTCGCCGCCATGTCCGCGGTCGGCCTCGCCATCGCCTATGCCTTCATCGGAGCGGCCTGGCTGATCTGGCGGACCGAGGGCGCACTGCAACGCCAGGCGATCGGCTGGGCGCGGCTGGCGATCTGGCCGCTGGGCCTCGGTATCCTGCTGGTCAGCGCGGTGACGCCGCTGGTCAGCCCGCGCATCTTCGACCGCTGGTTCTCCTTCCCCGAGGTCTTCCTGCTGGCACCGCTGCCGATCGTCACGGCGGCACTGCTGCTCGGCGTGGGGAACCTGCTGAAGCACATGCCCTTCCCGGACGACGCGCTGCGGCGGCTGCCCTTCTGGGGCGCGGTGGCGCTGTTCTCGCTGTTCTTCGCGGGGCTCGCCTGGTCCTTCTTCCCCTATGTGGTGCCGGAGCGCCTGACCATCTGGCAATCGGCCAGCGCCCCGGAGAGCCTGTCGCTCATCCTCGCGGGCGCTATCTTCGTACTGCCGATCATTCTCGGCTACACGGTGCTTGCCTGGCGGATCTTCGGCGGCAAGGCGCGCGACCTCACCTACTACTAGCCGTCGCGTGGTCATGGCACGATGCGGCCATGACCACCGACTTCACCCGCACTGGTGTGCTGCCACGCCTGATCACGCCGGACTGCCTGTGGACGGGCGGTTGCATCGCCGCTTCCGTCCCCGGCTTCTTGGCGCACTACTCCTGCTTCCTGCTGAAGGGCGCGCGCGCCTCGGTGCTGATCGACACCGGCCACCCGATGCATGCCGAGCAGGTGGAACGCGACATCACCGCCTTCCTCGGCGACCGCCCGCTCGACTTCGTCTTCCCGACTCACGGCGAGCTGCCCCATGCCGGGCTGCTGGAACGCTGGCTGCGCAAATGGCCAGACGCGGTGGCGGTGGGCGACATGCGCGACTGGCACCTCTATCTGCCCGCGCTGTCGCATCGCTTCCGCCAGGTCGCGCCGGGCGACGTGCTCGACCTCGGCGACCGCGACTTCACCTTCCTGCCGGCGATCTGGCGCGATCTGCCCGACAGCCTGTGGGGCTGGGACCCCAAGGACCGCATCCTGTTCCTGTCGGACGCCTGCGCCTGCTTCCACCCACACACGCCTGGCCAGTCCGACCACTTCACCAGCGAGATCGCACCCCCCGACGTGCCGCTGATGCAGGACTTCAATTCCAAGGCACTGCACTGGCCGCGCTTCACCGACAGCACGGGGTCATTCGCCGCGATGGATGCGCTGCTGGCGGCGCTGCAGCCGCGCCTGCTGTGCAGCGCGCATGGCGCGGTGGTGGACCAGCCCTTCGAACTGATGCCGCTGTTCAAGGCCGGCCTGGCGCAGGCCGCATGAGCCTGCACGAGATCATCCCCGGCACGCTGTTCGCCGCGACCGGCTGGCTGCGCGCCGATGCGCAGCCAGTCTCCTGGATTGCCGCGGGCCTTCCGGGCCATCTGCCGATCAGCGCCTATGCCCTGCGCGACGGCACGGAATGGATGGTGATCGACACCGGCCTGCCGGTGCATTGGCCCGCCATCGAGGCCGCGCTGGCGCAGACCGTGCAGGGCACCACCCGCCGGCGCATGATGAACACGCGGCGTGAGCAGGACTGCATGGCGAATATCGGCGCCCTGGTGCGCCGCTTCGCCATCGCGCAGGTGCCATATGTCGGCGTGCTGAACCCGGTCGAGATGACCGACGTGCTCGAGAACGACGAGGCCGAGGCACGCATCGCCGCGCTGTCGCAGGCACGCGCCATCCGCATCGAGGTCGGCCAGGTGGTGGAGATCGGCCGCCTGCGCATCGAACCGCTGCGCGTGCAGTTGCGCCTGCTCGCGACCAACTGGTTCTTCGAACACACAACGCGCACCTTGTTCACCAGCGACTCCTTCGGCTTCCTCACGCGCGCCACGCCGCACGAACCGCTCGTCCGCGCGCGCGACGAGGCGCCAATCGTCGCCGGCGACATCGCGCGCATGCTCTCGGCGAAGTTCGACTGGCTGCTGGGCATCGCTCCCGCGCCGATCCTCGCCGACCTCGACGACATCTTCGCCGCACGCCGCGTCGACCGCATCTGCCCCGGCTATGGCTGCGTCATCGTAGGCGCGGATGCGGTGGCCGAGACGGTCGCGCGCATGAAGGACGCCATCGCACTGCTCGCCGCGCAGCCGAAGCGCGCCATCGACCTGCCCGCCTTCATAAAGGAGACCGCCTGAGATGCTCCGCCGCTCCCTGCTGCTCGCGACCCTCGCCACGCCTGCCCTCGCGCAGGCGCGCACGTTGCGCCTGATCGTGCCCTTCCCGCCGGGTGGCACGGTCGACCTGCTCGGTCGCCTGGTGCAGCCGGAGATGGAACAGCGCCTCGGCCAGACCGTGGTCGTGGAGAACCGCCCCGGCGCCGGCGGTATGATCGGGTCCGACGTGGTCGCGAAGTCGCCGGCGGATGCGGGTGTGCTGGTGATCTCGAACATTGCCTCCCACGGCGTGGGTGCCGCGGTGAACCGCGCCATGCCCTACGACCCGATGCGCGACTTCACGCATATCGGCCTGATTGCCGCGGTGCCGAGCGCGCTGGGCGTCTCCGCGACTGGCCGCTTCGCGACGCTGGCGCAGTTCCTCGATGCCGCCCGCGCGCAGCCCGGTGCGGTGCGTGTCGGCTCGTCGGGCAACGGCACCACCGGCCACGCCAAGACCGAGATGCTGGCCCGTGCCGCGCGCGTCGAACTCACCCACGTGCCCTATCGCGGCGCCGCGCCCGCGGTCACCGACGTGATCGGCGGCCAGACCGAGGGTGTCATCGCCGCCGTGGCCGACATCGGCCGCAACGACCGCCTGCGGCTGCTCGCGATCACCAGCGCGGACCGGGCGGCGCGCTGGCCGGACGTGCCGACCTTCAAGGAACTCGGCTTCCCAACGCTCGAGGCGAACAACTGGTTCGGCCTGTCGGGCCCCGCCGGCATGGACGCAGCGGCGGCGGCGCGCATCAACGCCGCGCTGGTGGCGGCCCTGGCCACGCCGGCGATGGCACAGCGCCTGACCGACCTTGGCACCACGCCCAATCGCATGACCCCGGCCGACTACACCGCGCTGGTCGCCGCCGAACTCCCGCGCTGGGCGCAGATCGTGCAGGAGGCGAACATCAGGGCCGACTGACCGCGCGCTGGCGCTGGATCAGAAACCCCACCAGCGCCAGCTGTACGATATTGAAAGCGATGCCCGCCCACCAGGCCGCCGCGTAGAAGCCCACCGCATCGTAGATGGCCCCCGCGAGCCAGGCACCGAACGCCATGCCCGACAGGCTGAGGAACAGCAGCGCCGGCACGCGCCAGGATGCCTCGATGGCCGGGAACAATTCCCGCACCGTCAGCACATAGGCCGGGATGATGCCGCCGAAGCCGAGACCGTAGGCGGCCGCCACGAAGAACAGCCCAGCCTCGTCCTGCGTCGCGAGGAAGCCCAGCATCCCCGCGACCTGCGCACAGGACCCGGCCAGCACCGTCCACAGCCCACCGATCCGGTCCGACAGCCAGCCCCAGAATTGCCGCGCGACGAAGGCCGACAGCAGCAGCACCGACAGCATGGCCGCCCCGCGCGAGGCGGCGATACCGAGGTCACCGCAGAATGCCACCAGATGCGCTGCCGGCATCGCCATTGGCACGCAACACAGGAAGGATGCGGTGGCCAGCAGCGCCAGGGCGGTGTTCGGCGCCATGCCCAGCACGCGCTGCCCGGGCACCACGCGCATCGCCGCGCTGCCCACCGGCATCGGCGCCGGGCGCAGCACCAGCAGCGCCAACGTCACCACGATGCCTGCCGCGAAGGCGCCATAGGCCAGCATGGTCGCCTGCCAGCCGAAGGCCGCGATGGCGCGCTCGAACACGAAGGGCCAGACGAAGCCCGCGATGTATTGCCCGGACGAGACCAGCGCCAGCGCCGTGCCGCGCCGCCGGTCGAACCACATCGACACATACGCGACCATCGGCGCGAACAGCGCACCATTGCCGAACAGCCCGACCCCGAGCCCAAGCCCCGCCAGCAGCGACCAGCCCTGCCCAAGCGACGCGAGCCCCAGTCCCGCGAGAATCGCACAGCCGCCGAACGCCGCCACCAGGCGTTGGCCGAACCGCGCCGCCAGCAGCCCGCACATCACCCCGCCCACACCCGTGCCCAGATAGGCAAGCGACGTGGCGGCCGAGGGCAGTGCGCGCCCCCCGCCCAGCGTCTCGCTGATCGGCACCAGCCCGATCACCACCGTCAGCGGCGCGCCCGCGGCGAGGGCCAGCATGGTCACGGCGGTGATGGCGATGATCCAGGAATATCTGGTCTCGACGCTCTCGGCCTGCGTCATGCGTTTCCTTGTCCCATGCGCAGTCTCGGCGGCGGCGCGCGTGCCGGCAAGGGTGGCCAGGCGGGCGCGTCGGTGCTGCACTGGGACCCTGCTGCCAAGGAGACCGCGCATGACCCGCCGCCTGCTGATGCTCTGCGCCCTGCTGGCCGCGCCCGTCGCGGCCTTGGCCCAGGCCGTGCCCGTGCCGCCACCGGTCGCCGCCTCCCGCGCCCTGACGCAGGAGGCGATGCGCATCTTCGAGGCCACCTGCCTGCCCGCCGCCCTGCGCGGCGAGGCCGTCCCTCCGATCGTGGCACGCGACTTCGGCACCGCCGCCGCCGCCGTCCCGCCCGACCAGCTGCGCGGCAACGACGCGGTGCGCGAGACGGGCGCCTGGCTCATCACCGGCCTGCACGGGCGCTACCGCCTCAACACCATCGAACCCGGCGGCCAATGCGGCCTGCTGGCCGAGGGCGTGGACCACGACAGTTTCCTCGGCGCCGCCGCACAGATCATGGCCCGCGCGCCGGAGGTCATGCCCGGCTGGACGCTCGACGGGACGCCGCAGCGCACATCCGGTGCGCGGCCTTTCGGCACGCTGACCTATGTTAGCGCCACCTTCTCGCGCGCCGATGCGCCGCCGCCGGCGCCGGTGCGGCTGCTGTCGATCACCGCCTCGGCGGCGGAGCGCACGGATGGGCGGCCGAATACCGGGGTGGTGAGTGTCGCGATCCGCGAGGAACGCCGCTGAGCCTCAGCCCGCCGCCGCATCCCGCGCGGCGGTCGCCAGCGCATCGGCGCGTTCGTTCATCGGGTCTCCGGCATGGCCGCGTACCCATTTCCACTCGACCTGGTGCGGCTTCGCCGCCGCCAGCAGGCGCTGCCACAGGTCCATGTTCTTCACCGGCTCCTTCGCCGCGTTGCGCCAGTTGCTGCGCACCCAGCCATGGATCCAGCGGCTGATGCCGTCGCGCACGTATTGGCTGTCGGTGTGAAGCGCGACGATACAGGGCTTCTTCAGCGCCTCCAGCGACATGATGGCGGCGGTGAGTTCCATGCGGTTGTTCGTGGTCTCGGGCTCGCCGCCGGATAGTTCGCGCTCGTGCTCGCCGAACTTCAGGATGGCCGCCCACCCACCCGGGCCGGGGTTGGGCTTGCAGCCGCCATCGGTCCAGATCTCGACCAGTGGGCGCGGATCGGCACTCATGCGCCGATCGCGGCCGCGCTGCCGGCCTGGCCGAAGAAGCGCAGCTTGCGCAGGTATTCCAGCGGATCCTTGCGCGTGACCAGCGCGCCCGGTGGCGTATGCGTCCAGTCGTACAGGCGCGTGAGCAGGAAGCGCAGCGCAGCACCACGGCAGAGCACCGGCAGCGCCGTGCGCTCTGCCGGCGACAGGGGCCGCACCGCGTCATAGGCCGACACCAGCGCGCGCGCCTTCGTCACGTTGAAGGCGTAGTCGGGCTCGAAGCACCAGGCGTTCAGGCAGACCGCGACGTCGTAGGCGAGCAGGTCGGTGCAGGCGAAGTAGAAGTCGATCAGCCCCGACACGCGCGGCCGCGCATCCGCGCCCGGCAGGAAGAAGACATTGTCGGGGAACAGATCCGCATGGATCTGCCCGCGGTGCAGCGCACCCTTGCGGGGCCAGGCTGCCAGGATGCCCGCCAGCGCCGCGTCGAGTTCCGCGACCAGGCCCGGCTGCACCTCGTCCCCGCGCGCGCGGCAGCCATCGAGCAGCGGCGCCCAGCCCGCGGGGCCGAGCGCATTGGGCCGCGCCATCGCGAAGCCGTCGCCGGCCACATGCAGTTCGGCCAGCGCGCGCCCCAGCGGCGCGCAGTGCTCCGGCCGCACGCGCCGCGGCCAGACGCCGGGCAGAAAGGTCACGATTGCCGCCGGCCGCCCCGCCAGGCTGCGCAGCGCCGCACCGTCGCGCCCAGCCACCGGCGTCGGGCAGGCGAGGCCGCGCCCCGCCAGGTGGTCCATCAGCCCGAGGAAATAAGGCAGCTCCGCTGGATCGACGCGCTTTTCGTACAGCGTAAGGATGAAATCGCCGGCCTCGGTCTTCAGCGCGTAGTTGGAATTCTCCACCCCCTCCGCGATGCCGCGGAAGGCGAGCAGTTCACCCAGCGCGTAATCCGCCAGGAAGGTGCGCAGCGCCTCGTCCGAGACTTCCGTATAGACCGCCATCAGGCCACGGCGCGCATGCGCGGGATACGGAAGACGATGTCCTCGGTCGCCACCGTCACTTCCTCCACGCTCACCTCGAAGCGGTCGCGCAGGCGGGCCAATACCTCCTGCACCAGCAATTCGGGCGCGGAGGCGCCGGCCGTGATGCCGATGGTGGCGCAGCCATCGGCGATGGCGGGGTCGAGTTCGGCGCCACGCTGCACCATCACCGCCCGCGGCGCGCCTGATCGTTCCGCGACTTCGCGCAGGCGCACCGAATTCGACGAATTCGGCGCGCCCACCACGATCACGAGGTCCGACCGCGCCGCCACCGACTTCACCGCCGCCTGGCGGTTGGTGGTGGCGTAGCAGATGTCCTCCTTGGCGGGGCCCTCGATGGCGGGGAAGCGGTCACGCAGGATGGCGACGATCTCGGCGGTGTCGTCGACCGACAGGGTGGTCTGCGTCGTATAGGCGAGTTCCACGCCGGCCGGCGGCTGCAGGGCACGCGCCGCCTCGGCGTCCTCGACCAGCGTGACCGCGCCGTCCGACAACTGGCCCATGGTGCCCACCACCTCCGGATGGCCGGCATGGCCGATCAGCAGCAGGTGGCGCCCGCGCGCGTGGTGGCGTTCGGCCTCGCGGTGCACCTTGCTGACCAGCGGGCAGGTGGCGTCGAGGAAGTACATCTCGCGCTGCGCGGCTTCCGCCGGCACCGATTTCGGCACGCCATGCGCCGAGAAGATCACCGGCTGCCCGTCATCGGGCACTTCCGAGAGTTCCTCCACGAAGATCGCGCCCTGGCGTTCGAGGCCTTCCACCACGAAGCGGTTGTGCACGATCTCATGGCGCACGTAGACAGGCGCGCCGTGGCGCTTCAGCGCCTCCTCGACAATCTTGATGGCGCGGTCCACCCCGGCGCAGAAGCCGCGCGGACCGGCGAGCAGGACGTGAAGGCGGGGCTTCTGGACTGTCATGGATTGGCCTGCAGGGGCGGGCAGGTTGCTCCCTGCCCAGGGCGGGCGGCACACTATAGATGGGGCGCCCCGGGTCAAAGGGGGATGGAAAGGTGGTTTGCATGCGGCGCAAGGCGGCACTTGGCGTCATGGCAGCGGCGATGCTGGCGGGCTGCGGCGGAGGCGGGCCCAGCCTGTCCAATGCGCCGCCCGCGCCATGCCCGCGCATCACCATCCTCGCGGATGGCGCGGATCTCACGCGCCATCGCGACGGTGCGGTGCCCGACATCGCCTCCATGATCAGCGACGCCAGGCTGATCGGCTTCAACGCGAGCTGCGACTACACCCGCCGGCGCGACGGCGTGAATGTCAGCATCAGCGCGATCTTCGATGTCGAGCGCGGCCCCGTCGCGACCGTCCCACGCGTTACCCTGCCCTGGTTCATCGCCGTGACCGACGCGAATGACGGCCAGGTCATCGACAGGCGGGAGTTCCTGACGCCCGCCGAGTTCGGGCCGAACGCGAATCGCGTGCGGATCGCGAGCACGCCTGTCGTGCTGCCCTTCCCCGCGGAAGAACGCCTGGTGGAGAATCACAACGTCCGGTTGTCCTTCCAGCTTACGCCCGAGCAACTCGCGCTGAACCGCCGCCGCGGGGCGCGCTGAGAGTTGCTTTGACGACTCCGACACCGGCCCGCAGCCCCACCGGCCGCGCATACGACGATGTTGTCGTTGCTGGCGGCTAGGTTGGGGGTGCAGGCCGGCGCCAGACGTCGTGCATGCGCCAAAACGCGCATTCTTACGCAGGCACTGTGACCACCTGCGTCGTTGCGCCCGGGCGGGCGATCTGTCAGGAAGGCGCACCCCGCAGATCCCGCGCGGGAGAGAGGGGTGGCGACACCCCCGCCGAAGGCGCAACCGGCCCCCGGAAACGCTCAGGCAGAAGGGCCGCGCGGGGAAGGGGCCTCTGGAAAGCCCGTGGCACGTTCGCCGCGGCACCGACGGAGTAAGGCGAGGCCAACGCCCCCGCCGAATCTCTCAGGTCCATCCGACAGAGGGGGGCCACGGAACTGAACCCCAATCGCCGCGATGCGGCGGGAGGCACCGTGGCCGATTCGACCGAGTCCCTGCTGGAAACGCCCCTCGCGGGCCTGCACCGCGAACTGGGCGGGCGCATGGTGCCCTTCGCGGGCTACATGATGCCCGTGCAGTACCCCGCCGGCATCATGGCCGAACACCTGCACTGCCGGGCCGCGGCGTCGCTGTTCGATGTCTCGCACATGGGCCAGGCGGAATTGGTGGGCGAGGGCGCGGCCGCCGCGCTGGAACGTGCCACGCCGGCCGATGTGCAGGTGCTGAAGCCGGGCCGGCAGAAATACGGCCTTCTGACGCTCGACGACGGCGGCATCCTGGACGATTTCATGGTCGCGAACCTCGGCGACCGGCTGTTCCTGGTGGTCAATGCCAGCCGCAAGCACCTGGATCTGCCACGCATCGAGTCATTGCTGCCGGCCGGCGTGACGCTGAAGCCGATGCCGGACCGCGCGCTGATCGCGCTGCAGGGCCCGCAGGCCGTCGCCGCCATCGCGACCCTTGCGCCGGGCATCGCGGCGCTTTCCTTCATGAGCGTGGGCGCCTTCACCATAGCGGGCGTGCCGGCGCTGGTCTCGCGCTCCGGCTATACCGGCGAGGATGGCGTGGAAGTCTCGGTGCCCGCCGAGGATGCCGAGCGCTTCGCCCGTGCGCTGCTGGCGCTGCCGGGCGTGCAGCCGGCCGGGCTCGGCGCGCGCGATTCGCTGCGGCTGGAAGCGGGCCTCTGCCTCTACGGCAACGACATCGACGAGACGACCAGCGCGGTCGAGGCCGCGCTGACCTGGACGATCGGCAAGCGCCGCCGCACGGAATGGAATTTCCCGGGTGCCGAGCGCGTGCGCGACGAGCTGGCGAACGGCACCAGGCGCCTGCGCGTGGGCATCCGCCCGGAGGGCCGCCAGCCCGCGCGGGGCCACACGCCCGTTCACGCGCCATCGGGTGACGCCATCGGCGAGATCACATCCGGTGGCTTCGGCCCTTCGCTGGGCGGCCCCATGGCCATGGGCTACGTCGCGCGCGAACACGCCGGCGACGGCACGCCCCTCGAACTCATGGTGCGCGGCAAGCCCTTGCCGGCCCGCGTCGCGCCCATGCCCTTTGTTCCCCACCGCTACGCCCGCTGAGGAGCCGCACCGATGCCCGAGACCAAATTCACCAGTGACCATGAATGGGTGCGGCTGGATGGCGGCGTCGCCACCATCGGCATCACCGACCATGCGCAGAACGCGCTGGGCGACGTGGTGTTCGTCGACCTGCCCGAGATCGGCCGCGAGGTCACCGCCGGCGAGGCGATCGCGGTGGTGGAGAGCGTGAAGGCCGCATCGGACGTCTACGCGCCGATCGCGGGGAAGGTCGTCGCGGTGAATGGCGCGCTGGCCGACAATCCCGGCGCGATCAACGCCGCGCCGACCACCGATGGCTGGTTCTTCAAGATCGAGACCTCTGACTCCGGCGCGCTGGACGGGCTGATGGACGAAACCGCCTACGCCGCCTTCGTGGACACCCTCGCATGAACAGCCCCGCCACGCTCCTCGAGCTCGAGGAACACGACGAATTCGCCCGCCGCCACATCGGCCCGTCGCCGGACGAGATCGCGGCCATGCTGACGGTGGTCGGCGCGGAGAGCCTCGCTGACCTTGCCGCGCGCACCGTGCCGGGCGCGATCCGCGGCGCGGACCTGTCCGCGCTGCCGCCGCCGGTGACGGAAGCGGAAGTCATCGCCGAACTGCGCGAACTGGCGGGGCGCAACCGCGCCGACATCAAGTCGCTGATCGGGCTCGGCTACCACGGCACGCTGGTGCCGCCCGTCATCCTGCGCAACGTGTTGGAGAATCCCGGCTGGTATACGGCCTACACGCCCTATCAGGCCGAGATCGCGCAGGGGCGGCTCGAAGCGCTGGTGAATTTCCAGACCATGGTCTGCGACCTTGCGGGCCTGCCGGTGGCGAATGCCTCGCTGCTCGATGAAGGCACCGCGGTCGCTGAGGCAATGGCGATGGCGCATGGCGCGACGCGCGGCAAGTCCGACGCGATCGTGGTCGCCGCCGACCTCCATCCGCAGACGCTCGCGGTGGTGCGGACGCGCGCGGAGCCGCATGGTTGGCGCGTGCATGTCGCGGCCGTAGCCGACATCGCGACGGCTTGCGCTGCCGAAAAGCCCTTCGCGCTGGTGCTGCAATACCCCGGCACCACCGGCGAGGTGCGCGATCTGACCGCCGAGATCGCCGCGGCGAAGGCTGCTGGCGGCCTCGCGATCGTCGCGGCCGATCCACTGTCGCTCACACTGCTGAAGCCGCCGGGCGAGATGGGCGCCGACATCGTCGTGGGCAGCACGCAGCGCTTCGGCGTGCCCATGGGCTATGGCGGCCCGCACGCGGCCTTCATGGCGGTGACCGACCCGCTGAAGCGCCTCATGCCCGGGCGCCTGGTGGGTGTGTCGGTGGATGCCGCCGGCGCGCCAGCCATGCGCCTCGCGCTGCAGACACGCGAACAGCACATCCGCCGTGAGAAGGCGACGTCGAACATCTGCACCGCGCAAGTGCTGCTGGCGGTGATGGCCGGCATGTACGCGGTGTGGCACGGCCCTGAAGGGCTGCGGCGCATCGCGCGGCGCGTGCGCCTGCAGGCGCGGCTGCTCGGCGATGCCGCGCAGAAGGCGGGGCTGACGCTGCGCCACGAAGGCTTCTTCGATACCATCGCGATCGAAGCTGGTGCGCGCGCCGATACGCTGATGACCGCCGCACTTCGCCGCGGCTTCAACCTGCGCCGCGTGGATGCCGGCTGCGTCGCGGTGGCGATGGACGAGACGGTGACGCGCGCCGACCTCGACGTGCTGTGCGCGGTGGTGGCGGAAGTCACGGGCACGGCGCCGGCATCCCTGGGCATGCTGTCACCGGCCGGCGACCTGCCGGAGAGCGTGCGGCGGCTCAGCCCCTTCATGACCGCCGCGGTCTTCGACAGCCACCATTCCGAACACGGGATGCTGCGCTACCTGAAGTCGCTGGAAGACAAGGATGTCGCGCTCAACCGCAGCATGATCCCGCTCGGGTCCTGCACCATGAAGCTCAACGCGACGGCGGAGATGATCCCGGTCACCTTCCCGGGCTTCGGCAACATCCATCCCTTCGCGCCGGTGGACCAGGCGGCGGGCTATATCGCGATGATCCGCCAGCTGGAATCCTGGCTGGCCAAGATCACCGGCTTCGCCGCGGTGTCGCTGCAGCCCAATGCCGGCAGCCAGGGCGAGTATGCCGGGCTGCTCGCGATCCGCGCCTACCACCAGGCGCGCGGGGAGGGGCATCGCAACATCTGCCTCATCCCGTCCAGCGCGCATGGCACCAACCCGGCCTCGGCCGTGATGGCGGGCATGCAGGTCGTGGTGGTGGGCTGCGATCGCGACGGCAATGTCGATGTCGCGGACCTGCACACCAAGATCGCGCAGCATGGCGCGAACCTCTCGGCGCTGATGGTGACTTATCCGTCCACCCACGGCGTGTTCGAAGCCGAGATCAAGGAGATCTGCGCCGCGGTGCATGCCGCCGGTGGGCAGGTCTACATGGATGGCGCGAACATGAACGCGCAGGTGGGCCTGACCAGCCCGGGCGGCATCGGCGCAGATGTCTGCCACCTCAACCTGCACAAGACCTTCTGCATCCCGCACGGCGGCGGCGGGCCTGGCGTGGGGCCGATCGGCGTGGCGGCGCACCTCGCGCCGCATCTGCCGAATCACCCCATGCTGGCCGAAGCCGGCCCGGCCACGGGCTTCGGGCCGGTCAGTGCGGCACCCTTCGGCAGCGCGTCCATCCTGCCGATCAGCTACGCCTACATCCGCATGATGGGTGCCGAAGGCCTCACGCGCGCGACCGAGGTCGCGATCCTGTCCGCCAACTACATGGCGAAGCGGCTGGAAGCGCATTTCCCGGTGCTCTACCGCGGTGCGAACGGCATGGTCGCGCATGAGTGCATCCTCGACTGCCGCGGCTTCCAGCAGGGCGGCGGCGTCCTGGTCGAGGACATCGCTAAGCGCCTGCAGGATTACGGCTTCCACGCGCCGACCATGTCCTGGCCCGTGGCCGGCACGCTGATGGTCGAACCAACCGAGAGCGAGCCGAAGGCGGAACTGGACCGCTTCATCGACGCCATGGTGGCGATCCGCGCCGAGATCCGTGCCGTCGAACAAGGTCGCATGGACAAGGCCGACAACCCGCTGAAGAACGCGCCGCACACGGCCGCGGAAGTCATCGCTGATGCCTGGTCGCACCCCTACACCCGCGAACAGGCCGCCTTCCCGCTGCCCTTCGTCAAGGCGCGCAAGTACTGGCCGCCGGTGAAGCGCGTCGACAATGTCTATGGCGACCGCAACCTGGTGTGTTCCTGTGCGCCGCTCGAGGCCTACGCGAACCAGCACCAGATCGCGGCGGAATGACCGCGCTCAAGCCCTGGACGGTGACCGCCAGCCGTATCGTGCTGGCGGATCGCTGGATCCGGCTGCGGGCCGACAGCTGCGTCGCCACCAATGGCGACGTGGTGGACCCGTTCTACGTGCTGGAATACCGCGACTGGGTGCATGTGGTCGCGATCACCGACGACGATCGGCTGGTGATGAACCGCCAGTACCGCCATGGCGCCGGCGAGGTTCATCTCGAACTCCCCGGCGGCGTGATGGATGCCGAGGATGCCGACGCCATCGCGGCGGGCCGGCGCGAATTCCTCGAGGAAACCGGCCACGGCGCGCGCGAGTTCCGCCACGTGGTCAGCCTTCGCCCCAACCCCGCGACGCATACCAACCGCGTGCACACCGTCCTGGCGCTGGGCGCCGCGCCGGTCGGCGTGCAGTCCTTCGACAATGGCGAGGAGATCGCTGTCGAACTGATCCCGCTGGCCGAAGTGCTGCGCATCGTCCGTGAGGGCGCGGTGCAGCAATCCACGCATGTCGCGTCGCTGCTGCTGGCGCTGGCGTCGGCCGGGCGCATCACCTTCTGACCCTGTTGCGCGGCCGCGCCCCGGCGCGCAGCATCGCGCCATGACGCGCTACGTCTTCCCCGCCGCCGAGGCCGCCGCCACGCCGAATGAGCCCGGTCGGCTCTCTGCGCGCATCTTCGCGCACGGCACCTTCGAGGCCCGCTGGTACGCCCCGCGCGGCGTCGATGCGCAAACCCCGCACACGCGCGACGAGGCCTATGTGGTGGTGCGCGGCCAGGGCTGGTTCGTCTGCGAAGGCACGCGCGCGCCGGTCGCGCCAGGCGACCTGGTCTGGGCGCCCGCGGGCGCCGAGCATCGCTTCGAGGATTTCACCGACGACCTGGCGGTCTGGGTGATCTTCTACGGGCCGGAAGGCGGCGAGGCTTGATCGCCCGCACGCTGATCCTGCTTCTGCTGGCATTTCCGGCGGGCGCGCAGGTCGCGATCGAGGTGCCCGGCACGCCGCCGCTCGCCGGCGCGTTGTGGCTGCCCGCGGGCGATGCGCGCGCCCCGCTGGTTGTCCTGTTGCACGGCGCCGGCGGCGCCTTCATCGACCACGCGCCGCTCGGCCAGGCACTGGCGCAGGCTGGCATCGCCGCAGTCGCGGTCACCCAGACCGCGGATGGCAACGCGCCCAACGCCTTCGCGCGCATGCAGGCGCGCGCGCGCGACGCGACGCGCGTGCTGGACCATGTTCTGGCGGCCGAGCCCGATCGGCTCGATCCGGCGCGGATCGGGGTGTTCGGCTATTCGGCGGGCGGCACGGCGGCGCTGCTGCTGATCGGCGGGCGCGCCGATCCGTCACGCTGGATCGCGCTCTGCGCCGCGCATCCCGAGGAGCGGCTCTGCCAGTCGCCCTTCGGCCGGGCGGCGCTCGAGGCCGCCGCCGGATTGGCGCCCTTCGGCGCGCCGGATGCGCGGGTGCGGGCGGTCATGCTCGCTGCGCCCGCGCTGGGCTTCCTCTTTGCGCCGGAGGGCTTCCCGGAGGTGGCGCCCGGGACGATGGTGCGGCTGTGGCGCGCCGGCGGCGATACGGTGCTGCGTGAACCGCATCACACCGAGGCAATCGCGCCGCTGCTGCCGGGCCACCCCGTGGCCACCGTGGTGCCGGAGGCCGGCCACTGGGTCTTCATGCCGCCCTGCGATGCGGAACGGCGCGTCGCGCTTCCCTATCTTTGCGCCGATCCGCCGGGGCTCGATCGCGCCACCTTCCTGCGCGACTTCGCCGCCGATGCGGTGGCCTTCTTCCGCGCAGCACTCGCGGAGCGCCGGCCATGAGCGCCATTGCCTTCGCCTGGGATGGCGCGCCGCCCGGCAGCGCGGCGGCGGCCAAGGCGCGGCTGCTGCTCGCGGACAGCCTCGGCTGCATGATCGCAGGGCTCGGCCATGCGCGGGTGCGCGGCTTTGCGTCGGCGATCGCCGCCACGATGCCCGGCGCAATTCGCCTGCCCGGCGTGGCGCCTGGGCTGTCGCAGGCCGGAGCGGCCGCGGTGCTGGCGGCGGCGATGTGCTGGGATGAGGCGAATGAAGGCCTCGCGCGCGCGCATGGGCGACCCGCGCTGGCCGTGGCGCCGCTGTGCATCGCGGCGCTGGCGGAAGGCCGGGCGACGCTCGGCGAGGCCCTGGCGGCCTTCACCCTCGGCTACGAGGTCGGCGGGCGCGCCGGCGAGGCCTGGCGCATCCGGCCGGGCATGCATGTGGACGGGTCCTGGCACGCGTTCGGTGCGGCCGCGGCGGCAGTGCGTCTCGCCGGCGGCGATGCGGATGCGGCGGCGCGCGCGGTGCGCCTCGTGGGCTGCCAGGTGCCGTTCTCGATGTATGCGCCGATTGCAGCGGGGATGGACGGGCGCAACAGCTACCCGGCGCATGCGGTGTTGCTAGGAACGCTGTGCGCCGCTGGCGCGATGGCCGGAATGGATGCACCGGAGGACGGCTTCTCCGAGGCGCGGCGCGTGGCGCTCGGGCTCGAGGCGCCGGCGGTGGTCGCACCGCCCGGCGCCTGGCTGGTCGAGGACGCCTACATCAAGCCCTTCGCCGGCGTGCGCCACGCGCATTACGCCGCCGCGGCCGCGATCCACCTGCGCGCCGGCATCGCGGCCGAGGATGTCGCCGGGGTCACGCTGTCCACCTATGCCGAGGCGCTGCGCTACGCCGGCAACCGCGCGCCAGGCAGCGCCATCACGGCGCAGTTCAGCCTCTCCTGGGCGGTGGCGGCGGCGCTGGTGCAGGGGGATCTCGGGCCGGCCGCCTACACCGATGCCACGCTGGCGGATGCCGCTCTGCGGCGGATCGAGGCGCTGGTGGTGCTGGAGGAGGATGCCGCGCTCACGCAGGCCGGTCGCCGTGGTGCCGCGCTGCGCGTGACGTTGCGCGACGGGCGCGTGCTGGAGGCGCGCGCGGATCGTGTGCCTGGCGATCCCGACCTGCCGATGCGTGACGAGGCGGTGCGCGCGAAGGTGATGCGCTTCGCCGCACCGGTGGTGGGCGAGGCCGCGGCGCGCGCGGTGCTGCACGCCATGCTGGATGGCGCGGCGGCGACGCGTCCCGGCAGCGCGGTGCTTGGTGACAGCGCGGCCGGCGGCGCGTGACACCTTTCGCCGCCTAGCACTGCCGTCGCCAGGTCGGCGGGGCAGTTCACGGCCGGTGCCCGACAGGCGTAGACTCGGGCACCCGCCAGGAGACCACGCCATGCCGATGATCGACCGCCGCGCCGTGCTCGCGCTTGCCGGCGCCGCTTCGTTGTCCGCGCCTGCCCGCGCGCAGGCCTTTCCGTCGCGCCCCTTCCGGATCCTGGTGCCCTTCGCCGCCGGCGGCACCACCGACATCCTGGCGCGGGCGATCGGGGAGAGGCTGTCGGTCGCGCTCGGCCAACCGGTCGTGATCGACAACCGCGGTGGTGCGGGCGGCACCGTGGCGGGCGAGGCCTTCGCGCGGGCCGAACCGGATGGCCATACGCTGCTGGTGGCGACGGCGTCGCTCATCTGCATCAACAAGGCGCTGTATGCGCGGCTGCCCTTCGACCCGGATACGGATTTCGCGCCGGTTGCGATGCTGGCGCAGCAGCCCAACGTGCTGGTCGTGAACCCGCGCGCATTGCCGATGACGACGTTGCCGGAACTGATCGCGCATATCCGCGCCAATCCGGGGCGGGTGAACTACGCGTCCTCCGGCACCGGGTCGCAGCTGCACCTGACGGGGGAGATGTTCCGCGCCGCGGTCGGCGTGGAGATGACGCATGTGCCCTATCGCGGCAGCGCGCCGGCGATGACGGACCTGGTGGCCGGCAATGTGCCGATGATGTTCGACGGGCTCGGCACCGCCTTGCCGCAGGTGCGCGGCGGGGCGATCCGCGCGCTGGGCACGGCGTCGGAGGCGGAGAATGCCGCGCTGCCTGGCGTGCCGCCGATCGCCTCGGTGCTGCCCGGATTCCTGTCGGTGAACTGGACCGGGTTGTTCGTGCTGCGCGCGACGCCCGAGCCCGTGGTGGCGCGCATTGATGCCGAGACGCGCCGCGCCCTCGCTGGCCCCGAGCTGGCCACGCTGTTCCGGGAGCGCGCCTTCGACCCGATGCCGATTTCGCGCGCCGACCTGCCGGCGTTCGTGGCTGCCGAGAGCACGCGCTGGCGCGAAGCCGTGCGCGCCTCCGGCGCCCGCGCGGACTAGTTCCCCGGATCCAAGGGGCGGTTGCCCCTTGGCGGGGGGTGAGGGGGGCGGCGCCTCCCTCGTCCCTTACTGCCCGACCCGCACGAGCCTGAGCGGGAACCAGTTATCCGCCAGCTGCTGCAGCGTCACGTTCTGCCTGGCCGCCCAGATCACCACCTGCTGGTGCAGCGGGATGTGCCCGACCTCCTCGGCATGCAGGCGCATCGCCTCGTCCATCAGGGCCTGGCGGCGCGTGCGGTCGGTCTCGACCGCGATCTGGTTGGTCAGCGTGTCGAAGCGCGGGTTGGAATAGCCGCCGGAATTGAACACGCCGCGCGTCCCGTCGCGCGTGCCCATCAGGTTGTACAGCGCGTTGTGCGCGTCGTAGGTCGCGGGCGTCCAGCCGAGCATGAAGAACGACGTGGTGTAGCGCGGTGCCAGGATCTCGGCGAAGTAGCGCGCGCGGGTCTGGGCGTTGAGCTGCACGCGAATGCCCGCGCGCGCCAGCATGGCGACCACGGCGGTGCAGATCGCCTCGTCGTTCACATAGCGATCGTTCGGGCAGTCCATGCCGACCGAGAAGCCGTTGGGGTAGCCGGCCTCGGCCAGCAGGCGGCGTGCCTGTTCGACATTGGGCCGCACGCGCGCCGCGGCATCGAGCGCATCGGTGTGCCCGTTCACGCCCGGGCCGACCATGAGGCCGGTGGCGCGCGCCTGGCCTCGCATGACCGTGCGCACGATCGCCTCGTTGTCGATCGCGAGCTGGAAGGCGCGGCGCACGCGCACGTCGCGGAAGGGGTTGCGGCCGCGTACGTCGGACTTCAGCAATTCGTCGCGCGACTGATCCATGCCGAGGTAGATCGTGCGCAGTTCCGCCTGCTGGTGCACGCGGATGCCGGCGGTGCGCGACAAGCGGTCCGTGTCCTGCGGGGGCACGGTGTACACCATGTCGACTTCGTTGCTGATGAGGGCCGCAACGCGCGTCGCGTCATTGGCGATGACGTTGAATTCGACGCGCGTGAGGTTGTGCTCCGGCCGGTCCCACCAGGTCGGGTTGGGCGTGAGCACGGTGCGCCGGTCGGGTTCGCGGCTTGCCAGCACGAAGGGCCCGGTGCCCATCGCGTTGCGGGTCGCGAAGTTCTCCTGGCGCGTGGTCAGGTCGGCGCTGCGCGTCGCGTTGTTCCGCTCCGCCCAGGCGCGCGACATGATGCCCCAGGTGGTGATTTCCTCGATCAGGATCGGGTTCGGCTGGGTCGTCTCGAACTCGACGATGGTCGGCGATACGGCGCGCGCTTCCTTCACCGAGGCAAAGACGGAGGAGATGTTCGACCCCTGCGCGCGGGCGCGTTCATAGGAGAAGATCACGTCATCCGCGGTGAAGGGCGTGCCGTCGGAAAAGCGCACGCCCTCGCGCAGGTGAAAGCGCCAGACGGTCGGCGAGGGCTGTTCCCACCGCACGGCAAGTGCGGGTTCCACCTGCAGCTGGCGGTTCCGCCGCACCAGCGGTTCGTAGATGTTGGCGTTGAACGACAGCAGGAAGGTCTCGTTCCGCGCATAGGGGTCCATCGAGTTGACGTCGCCGTCATTGGCCCAGCGGAAGGTATTGGCCTGCGCCGCGAGCGTGCTGCAGGCGAGCAGCGCGGCGGCAAGGGTCATCCTGGTCTTCATGTCATGGTCCTCCTGCGTCTGCGCGGATGCTAGCGAGGGCGGCGAAAAGCGAAAGGCCCGCGAGGGCGCATGAAAAAGGCGCCGCCCCTGCGGGCAGCGCCTTGTTTCGCAACCGATGCGCGGCGGTTCAGGCGGCGCGCAGCGCCTTGGGCAGGTCTGCAACCGACTGGTCCACCAGGGCGCCATCGGCGGTCGCGTCGAGCGTCTCCGAGATCACCGTCCGTGCGGCGGCGCCGGCGATGTCGGCGGCGGCGTTGCGCACCTCGGCAACGGCCGAGGCCTCGGCGGCCGCGATGCGGTCCATTGCCATCCGTTCGCGGCGCTTGGCGGCAGCTTCCGCCTCGGCGGCGGCGGCGGCGGCCAAGCGCTCGGCCTCGGCGCGAGCACGGGCCAGCAGACCTTCGGCCTCACGTGCCGCGGCAGTGCGTTCGGCCTCGGCGGCGGCCAGCATCTGCTCGGCCTGGCTGCGCAGTTCCGCGGCTTCGGACAACTGCCGGCGGATACCCTCGGCCTTGTTGTCCAGTGCGCTGGTGAGCACGCCCCAGATCTTCTTGCCCAGCAGGACGAAGAACAGGAAGAAGGAGACGGCTACCCAGAATTTCGGATCGGACATCAGGCCCTCCCGCTGCTGGCGAGCACGCGGCCCACGGCGGCTTCGACGGTGGCGCGGTCGGCGCGGCCGACCAGGCGGGCGACCAGCGCCTCGGCCGTGTCGGTCGCCACGCCGCGGATCGCGCCCATGGCGGAGGCGCGGGCGGCGTCGATCTGCGCCTCGGCATCCGCGATCTGCTTGTTGAGGCGCGCGGCGAGTACGGCGGATTTCGCATCGGCATCGGCCTGCGCCGCCTGCACGGCGCCGGCGACGGCGGCGCGGGCCTCGGCGCGGGCTGCCTCGGTCGCGGCACGATGCGCGGCCATCGCGGCATCGGCTTCCGCCTTGGCCGCCTGCGCAGCTTCGAGGTCGGCGGCGATGCGGGCGTGGCGGCCTTCGATCACGGCGCCGACGCGCGGCAACGCGATGTTGGCCATCAGGAAGTACAGCGCCGCGAAGATCAGGAGCAGCCATACGATCTGGCCGACCAGCAGGCGGCCCTGCTCAGGATGGCCGAAGGCGAGCTGCGGCATGCCCTCGACCGGAACGGCCGAGGTGCTCGCGGCGATCGCGAAGCCGGGCACTGCGGCGGCCAGGGCCGCCAGGAACATCATTCGGCGCATCGCTGTCCTCTCCTGGCCTCTGGAGCACGATCCGACCAAGGGCGGATGTCCTGCTCCAGCGGCAAAAGCTCGCCGCTGACGCCCCGCACCGCCCGGATGGGCGGGCGGGGCGCAAGGGTCAGGCGAACAGGATGAGGAAGGCGATCAGCAGCGCGAACAGCGCCACGGCTTCCGTCAGGGCGAAGCCCAGGATGCCGATCGGGAACACGACGTCACGGGCGGCCGGGTTGCGCGCCACGCTGTTGATCAGCGAGGAAAAGATATTGCCGATCCCCAGACCCACGCCGAACAGCGCGATGACGGCGATACCGGCCCCAAGGGCCTTCGCGGCGGCGACTTCCATGATGTTCGTCCTTCTTCACATGGATGTTCTGAACGTACGCGTGTGCAACCGCACCCCGTTCACATGGCGGGTCAGTGCAGGTGCACCGCGTCGTGCAGGTAGATGCTGGTCAGGATCGCAAACACATAGGCCTGCAGGAACGCGACCAGGAATTCGAAGCCCACGAGGGCGACATTCACCGCCAGCGGCATGGCCGCGACGAAGGGACCGACTGCGCCCAGACCGCCCAGCAGCACGACGAAGGTGGCGAAGACCTTCAGCATGACGTGGCCGGCGACCATGTTGGCGAACAGGCGGACCGAGAGGGACACCATGCGGGAGAGGTAGGAGATGATCTCGACCGGGATGATGATCGGCGCCAGCCAGGTCGGCGCGCCCTCGGGGAAGAAGTAGGAGAAGAAATGCGTGCCGTGGCGCTGCAGCGCCACCACGGTGACCGACACCCACACCACCACCGCCAGCGTCAGCGTGACCGCGATGTGCGAGGTGTAGGTGAATGCGTAGGGCAGCATGCCAAGCAGGTTGCCGAACAGCACGAACATGAAGATCGAGAATACGAAGGGGAAGTACTTCTTGCCCTCGTCGCCGACCTGGTCGCGCACCATGCCCTGGATGAATTCATAGGCGCTTTCGCCGAGCGCCTGCAGGCGGCCCGGGACCAGCGCGCCGCGGTCGGCGGTCGCCTTCATCAGGAACCAGGTCAGCGCGACGGCCACCACCATGAACAGGTTCGACTGGCTGAAGGACACGGCATGGCCAAAGATGCCCAGGACGGGAGAGAGCTCGAACTGGCTCAGCGCGTCGATCGTCTTGCCTTCAACCGCCACCGTCTGGTCCCCCGTTCGCGTCGCGCCGGCGGCGCGCCAACGTCATTTCCCACCTGGGCGCGGCATGAACAGCCGATAGACGTTCCCCACCCCGGCCAAGCTGCCCAGGACGAAGAACACCAGGAAAAGCCAAGGCCAGGTGCCGAGCCAGCGGTCCAGCAGGAAGCCGATCCCGATGCCCACACCCAGGGCCGAGACCACCTCGACCCCCGCGCGCAACCCGATCCCCCAGGGGCCCTGCGGCAGGTTGCCACGCCCTTCCGGACGCTTGTCGAGCCCTTCGCGGGCCCGCGCCTGCCGCAACCTCTCGTCGAAACCGTTGCGTTCGTTCACCTTGGCTCCCTGGCGAGACCCCGCCGGAAGGCAGGCCGCGCTTTACGGTTGGTCCATGCCACTGTCAAGCGCGTGCGCCGCACAATCACGCGGAATGCCGCGCTTTTCCTAAGCCTCCACGAAGCCGCCGGACTGCCGTTCCCACAGTCCGGCATACACGCCACCCAGCGCCAGCAATTCGGCATGCGTGCCCTGTTCGACCACCCGCCCGTGGTCCAGCACCACGAGGCGGTCCATGCGCGCGATGGTGGACAGCCGGTGCGCGATGGCGATGACGGTCTTGCCGGCCATCAGCGCTGCCAGTTGTTCCTGGATCGCGGCCTCCACTTCCGAATCGAGCGCGCTGGTCGCCTCGTCCAGGACCAGGATGGGCGCATCCTTCAGCAGCACCCGCGCGATCGCGATGCGCTGGCGCTGCCCGCCGGAGAGCTTCACGCCCCGCTCGCCCACATGCGCGTCGTAGCCCGACCGGCCACGCCAGTCGGTCAGCGCCATGATGAAGTCATGGGCCTGGGCCTGGCGCGCGGCGGCCTCGACCATGGTGTCGGTGGCCTCCGGGCGGCCATAGCGGATATTGTCGCGGATCGACCGGTGCAGCAGCGCGGTATCCTGCGTGACCATGCCCACGGCGCCACGCAGGCTTTCCTGCGTCACGGTCGCGACATCCTGGCCATCGACCAGGATGCGGCCCTGCTCCGGCGCAAAGAAGCGGAGCAGCAGGTTCACCGCGGTGGTCTTGCCGGCACCGGAATGGCCTACCAGCCCCACGCGCTCGCCCGGCTTCACCACCAGGTCGAAGCCGCGCAGCACGCCGGCGGTGCGACCGTAGGCGAAATGCACGTCGTCGAAGCGGATCTCGCCCCGCGTCACGTCCAGCGGCTTCGCATCGGGCGGGTCGGCCGCGGTGGGCGGCACGGCGATCGAGCCCATGCTCTCCTGCACCACGCCAATATTCTCGAAGATGGCGGTGACGTTGAACGCCACCCAGCCGGAGATATTGGCGATCTGCCAGGCCATCGGCAGGGCGGTGGCGACCGTGCCGAGGCCGATCTCCCCACGCTGCCACAGCACCACCGACACGGTGGCGATCGCCACCATCAACGACGCGTTCAGCACCGAAAGCAGCAGCCCGTTGAGCGTCACCAGCCGCACCTGCCGCCCGAAGGCGGTGTTCAGCCCGAGCAGCCCCTCGCGCACGAAGGCGTCCTCGTCCCGCGCGCGGGCGAACAGCTTCACGGTCAGGATGTTGGTGTAGGAATCGACGACTCGCCCGGTCAGCGCGCTGCGCGCTTCCGACGCCGCGCGCGACCGGTCGCGCAGCCGCGGCACGAGAAACCGCAGCAGCACCGCATACAGCACGAACCACACCAGCACCGGCAGGGCGAGCCACAGGTCTGCACTCGCCAGCCAAAGCATCGCGCCGGTGCCGTACACCAGGATGTACCAGACGGCGTTGACCGACTGGACGATGCTCTCGCGCAGCGCCGGGCCGGACTGCATGACGCGCGTGGCGATCCGCCCCGCGAAATCCTCCTGGAAGAAGGCCCAGCCCTGGCGCACGACATGCCAATGCGCCTGCCAGCGGATCATGGAGGTGACGGCCGGCACGATGCCCTGCTGGGTGATCAGGTTCTGCGCGGTGATCGCCACCGGCCGCCCGACCAGCAGCACCACTGCCATGCCCACCAGCGTGTGCCAGGCATTGTCCCACAGCGCCTCCGGCCCATGCGCCGCCAGCAGCGACACCAGGGTCCCGATGAAGACCGGGATCAGCGCATCCAGCAGCGCGACGCAGAGCCCGGCCAGGAACAGCGCGCCGAACAACCCGCGCGCCTGCCGCGCGAAATGCCAGTAGAAGCCCAGCAGGCTGCGCGGCGGCGCATGGTCGGGCACCGGCACGCCGAGGAAGCGCGAGGCAGCCTCGCCCGGCGGCGTGACGGGGTCGACCAGGCGTTCGAACAGGCGGACAGGCATGGCTGCAGAACGCGCCGCGGGCGCGCCGACGTCAACCGTGCGCCGCTATTCCTGCGGCATGTCAGCGATGCGCCGCTGCGCCTCCTCGGTGCTGACCTCCTCGACATGGGTCGAGACGTTCCAGCGGTGCCCGAACGGATCGCGCAGGGACCCGCTGCGATCTCCATAGAACTTCGTCTCGACCGGCGAGAGCGCCGTCGCGCCCGCCGCCACCGCGCGGGCGAAGGTCGCGTCCGCGTCCTCGACATACAGGTGCAGCATGACCGACACGGCCGCGCCGTCCGGCGGCGCGAAGCCCATCTGCGGCCAGGCGCCGCCCAGCATCATCACGCTGTCGCCGATGTCGATCTCGGCGTGGCCGATGCTGCCGTCGGGCATCATCAGGCGCATCCGCTCGGTGGCGCCGAAGGCCTTCTGGTAGAAGGCGATGGCGCTGGCCGGGTCGGACACCGACAGATACGGGGTCAGCGCCGGGTAGCCTGGCGGGATGGGTGGCACGGTCATGGTGGCGATCTCCCTTCAGCCGGGGCGATGCTGCCACCCTGCGCCGCGATCTTCCAGAACAAAACTGGAACAGTTTCGTGACGCGGGTCAGGCCGCGACCGGCGCCTCCGCCATCTCGACCGCTTGGCCGAGATCCACGCTCAGCAGCCGCGAAACGCCGCGTTCCTGCATGGTCACGCCATACAGACGGTGCATCCGCGCCATGGTCAGCGGATGGTGCGTCACAACCAGGAACCGCGTGCCGCTCTCGGCCGCCATTGCGTCCAGCAGGTCGCACAGGCGTTCAACATTGGCGTCGTCCAGCGGCGCATCCACCTCGTCCAGCACACACACGGGCGCGGGCTGGCAGCGGAACACCGCGAAGATCAGCGACAGCGCCGTCAACGCCTGCTCGCCGCCCGACAGCAGCGACAGCGTCGCGAGCTTCTTGCCTGGCGGCTCGGCATAGATCTCGAGCCCCGCCTCGAGCGGATCATCCGACCCGACCAGCGCCAGATGCGCGCGCCCGCCACCGAACAGCTTCGTGAACAGCGACCGGAATTCGGCATCGACGCGGTCGAACACCTCGCGCAGGCGTTCGCGTCCCTCCCGGTTCAGATGCCCGATCGACCCGCGCAGCTTGGCGATCGCCGCCTGCACCTCGTCGCGGTCGCCGGTGATCTGGCCGACGCGCTCCTCGATCTCCGCGACCTCGATCTCGGCGCGCAGATTGACCGGGCCCATCTCCTCGCGTTCGCGCGCCAGGCGCTCGACCTTGCGGCGCGCCTTGTCCTCGGCCGCGTCGGTCAACTCATCCGGCGCCTCCGGCAATTCCGCATCCTCGCCGAGCCGCTCCGCGATCCGCGCCGCCACCGCCTCGCCCGCGGTCCCGGCGGCCTCGGCGGCAGCTTCGGCGCGCACCTGGCTCTCGCGCGCCGTGGCGAAGGCGGCGTCGATCCGGCGGCGGGCATCGGCGGTGTCGCGCAGCCGCGCCTCGGCCTGCGCCAGGGCGGCGGCGGCGGCGGCATGGGTGGCTTCGGATTCCGCCAGCATCGCGGCTGCACCGCGCAGCCGCGCCCCGGCATCCTCCGGCGCTTCGGCCAGCGCATCGCGTTCGGTCTGCGCCTCATTGCCGCGGCGGCGCAGGTCGATCACGCGGGCTTCCGCATCCTCGCCGCGCGTGGTCCACAGCGCGGCTTCCTCGCCCACCGCGACCCGGCGGGCGGCGACGCGCGTGCCCTCGGCCTCCAGCGCGGCGATGTCGCTGCGCGCCGTCACTTCCGCGGCGCGCGCGGCGGCGAGCGCATCGCGCGCGGCGGCCACGGCGGCGCGCAGCGCATCGAGGTCGGGCAGCGCGGATTCTTGCGCCACCGCCTCGGCCAATGCCGCATCGGCCTCCGCGCATTCGGCGGCGAGCCGCGCCAACTGTGGTTCCAGCGCCGCGAGTCGGCTGTCGGCCTCCGCGGCGCGGGTCGCCAGCGTCGATTCATGCTGGCGCGCGCCGCGCGCGGTGTGTTCGGCCGCGCGGCGGGCCTCGCGGGCGGCGTGTTCCGCAGCCTGGGCGCGGCTTTCGGCGGCGCTCGCTTCCTCCGCCGCGCGGCGCAAGGAAGGCAGGTCGGGCAGCGCAGCCTCGGCAGCCCAGGCGGCATCCTTGGCGGCCTCCGCCTCCGCGCGATCGGCCGCGAGCCGTTCGAGCTGCGGCGCGATCGCCGCCAGCCGGCTTTCGGCCCGGGCGTGCCGGGCGGCCAGCGCGCCATCGGCCTGCCGCGCCTCGTTCAGCCGGCCTTCGGCGGCGGCGCGTGAATCGCGGGCGGCAGCCTCGGCGCTGCGCGCCTCATCCTCGCGCCCTGCGGCGGCGGCGCGGTTCGCCTCGGCGGCGGCGGCCTCGGCCTCGGCGCGGTCCAGGCGCCCCTCGGCGGCGCGCAGGGCATTGCGCTGCGCAAGCCGCACCGCGCCCGGCGTCGGCGCGCCGGCGCGCGCGGTGTGGCCATCCCAGCGCCACAGCGCGCCATCTTCGGTGACCAGGGACTGGCCGGGGCGCAATGCCGCCTGCATCGCTGCGCCATCCGCACCCTTCGGCAGCAGGCCGATCTGCGACAGCGCGCGGGCGAGGGCGGCCGGTGCCTCCACCAGCCGCGACAGCGGCACTGCGCCATCCGGCAGCGCCGCCGAGCCATCGAGCGGCGGCAGCACGCGCCAGAAGCGCGGCCCGCCCTCGTCGGACGGGCTTTCCAGCGCCTCGCCCAGCGCGGCGCCGAGCGCGGCTTCCAACCCTGCGGGCACGCCGACCTGGTCCAGGATCGGCGCGGCCGCGCCGGGTTCGCGCGCGGTCAGCACCTCGGTCAGCGCGCTCACCTCGGCCTGCGCGCGGGCGCGTTCGCCGGCGGCGGCGGTGGCCGCGCGCGCTGCCTCGGCATGGGCGGCGGCAGCCCAGGCGCGCATCGCCTCGGCCTGGTCGAGCGCCGCGGCGGCCTGCGCCACGGCTTCGGTCGCGGCAGTGAGGGCGGCGGCGGCGGCCTCGCGCTCGGCGGGCGGAATGTGTTCGGCGAGGGCGGCGTCGCGGTCCGCCACCATGGCGGCGTGCTGGGCCGTGATGCGCGCCAGCCGGTCCTCGGCGGCCCGGCGCTCGACCTCGGCGCGGGTGGCGGCGGTGGTGGCCTCGGCGGCGGCGCGGCGGGATTGGGCGTGGCGTTCGCCGGCCTCGGCGCGCGCAGCCTCGGCGGCTTCCAGCGCGGTGCGGGCGGCCTCCAGCGCGGCATCGGCGGCGGTGACCTCGGCGGCGGCTTCGGCGCGCGCCTCGGTAGGGATGCGCGTGCGTGCGGCGGCCTCGTGCTCGGCCAGCAGGCGGGCATGCGCATCCTGTGCGCGGGCCAGCCGGGCCTGCGCGGCGGACC
Organism: Roseomonas fluvialis; assembly: GCF_022846615.1. Lineage (NCBI taxonomy): Bacteria > Pseudomonadati > Pseudomonadota > Alphaproteobacteria > Acetobacterales > Roseomonadaceae > Roseomonas > Roseomonas fluvialis. The sequence goes on along the minus strand of NZ_AP025637.1, from coordinate 3,777,612 downwards.
GCGCCTCGGCTGCGGATTGCACGCGCGCGGAGGCCTCGGCGGCCTCGATGGTGGCGGCCTCGGCAGCGGCCTCGGCCGCCTGGGCGGCTTCGGCGGCGGCGCGCAGGGCGACCTGTGCCGCCTCGCGGCGCGCCGGCAGCGACCCTTCCACCGCCGCCAGCGCCTCGGCCTCCGCTGCTAGGCGTTCGCGCGCGGTATCGGCGTCGCGCAGCACGCCCTCGGCATGGGACAGGTCGCGCCGGAGCTGCGCGAGGCGCGCTTCGGCTGCCTCCAGTGCCTCGCGCGCGCGGCGCTCCTCGGCTTCCAGGCCCTCCGCCTCGACGCGCCGGCGCTCGAGCGCGGTGCGCGCGGCGGCCTCGGCGGTGCGTGGGGCGGGGATGGCCTGCTCGGCCTCGAAGGCGGCGATGGCGGCGGCCTCGGCCTCGGCTTCCGCCGCGCGGACCGCGGTGCGCGCGCTCGCCAACTGTTCGTCGGCGGCGCGCCGCGCGGCATCGGCCCGCGCTGCCAGGATCGCCAGCCATTCCCCTTCCGCCTGGCGCACCAGCCCGGACAGGTTGCGATACCGGTTGGCCTGGCGCGCCTGGCGCTGCAGCCCCTGGCGCTGGGTGTCGAGCTGCCCGAGCAGATCCTCGGCGCGCGAAAGATTCGTCTCGGCCTGGCGCAGCTTCAGCTCCGCCTCGTGCTTGCGGGCGCGCAGCCCGGCGATGCCGGCGGCCTCCTCCAGCACCTGGCGGCGGTCCTCCGGCTTGGCCTGGATCAGCGTCGAGACCCGCCCCTGGCTGACCATCGCGGAAGCCCGCGCCCCGGAGCCGATATCGGCGAACATGGTCTGCACGTCGCGCGCGCGGACCTCCTTGCCGTTCACCCGAAAATTCGATCCCTCGCCGCGATTGATGCGGCGGATGATCTCGAGCTCCGGCTGGTCGTGGTTGGGTGGCGGCGCCAGCCCCTCGGCATCCTCCAGGCTGAGCATCACCTCGGCCAGGTTGCGCCCCGGGCGCGTCGCGGTGCCGGCGAAGATGACGTCGTCCATCTCCCCGCCGCGCATCGCCTTGGCCGAGGTCTCGCCCATCGCCCAGCGCAGGGCTTCCACCACGTTGGACTTGCCGCAGCCATTGGGCCCGACGATGCCGGTCAGGCCCGGGCGGACCTCGACCACGGTGGCCTCGGCGAAGGACTTGAAGCCGGCGATGCGGATGCGCGCGAGCGTCGCGCGCACCGAGGCGATGCGCTGCGCCTCGCTGCGCGGCGCGCCATCCTCCTCCTCGGGGCCGGGCGGGGCGGGCGGCGGGGCGCCGTCATCCGTCACGGGGTGGCCGCCTCGCGCGCGAAGCGGTCGAAGGGGATGTTACCGCCGACCACGCGCCGGTTGAACACGAAGGTGGGGGTCGCCTGGATGCGGTATTCCTGCTCGCCCTTCTGGCGCTCGACCAGGATGGCGCGGGCCAGGTCCACATCGGTCCAGGCGGCCTCGAAGGCGGCGCCCGACATGCCGGCGACGGCGGCGATCTTGCCGATCTCGGCCTTGTGATCCACGCCGCGGGCATAGGCCCAGCGGTCCTGGGTCGCGAACAGCGCGGTCAGGAAGGCCTCGTAGCGATCGGGCGGGAAGGACCGGGCCACCACCGCCGCGCCCAGCGCCACCTGGTCGAGCGGGAAGTCCCGCCAGACCAGCCGGATCTTGCCGGTGTCGATCAGTTCGGCCTTCACGCGGGGATAGGTTTCCCGGTGGAAGGCGCCGCAATGCGAGCAGGTGAGCGAGAAGAACTCCTGCACCACCATCGGCGCATCGGCGCTGCCGATCGATCGCTCGGTCAGCCGCTGGTCCACCGCCGGCGCCGGGATCGGCGCGTCGCTCGGCGCCGGAGCGGCGGTCTGCGCGACGGCACGGCCGGCCATGAGCGACCCCCCGGCGGCAAGAATTGTGCGACGGTCGAACATAGGGCGCGATCTCCTTCGGTTCCGGCCGCAGGTCAGGCGCGGCCGGCACGGATATGGGGGCTGCCGGGCGATATGGGACTCGGGCCGCGCTACCCCCTGTTCCGATAGACGCCGCGGGCCAATCTTGCCAGCGCCTCCCGCAGTTCCGGGGATTCGATGCCCGCCAGCGCCGATTCGACGCGCTCCGGCAGGGCCGCCGGGGCCGGGCGGGGCGCCATGCGGGGCGCGCCGGACCCCGGGGTGCGCTGGACGAATCGGAAGCGTTCCACCGCGACGCGCCCGAGCCCGGCATTGATCCGCTGCGCGAGTTGCGGCGCCAAGTGCTGCATTTCCATCGCCACGGGGCCGGAACAGGCAAGCGTCAGCGTGCCCGAGGTCAGCCGCACCGGCTGCGACACGGCGGCCAGCGCCGGCCCCACCAGCGCCGGCCAATCCGCCATGATCTGTGCCCCCGCAGGAGACTTGCGCTTGAAGGCCGGGCGTGTAAGCGCTGGCACAAGGGCGCCGAGTGGCCTCGGCCCGCCCAGGAACCGCCGATCCCCGTCATCCCGTGCCATCCGCCATGCCCTCCGCCGCCGACCTGCTTGCCTGGTACGACCGGCACCGTCGCATCCTGCCCTGGCGCGCCGCCCCCGGCGAGCCGCGCGACCCCTACCGCATCTGGCTGTCGGAGGTGATGCTTCAGCAGACCACCGTGGCCGCCGTCGGCCCCCGCTATGCTCGCTTCCTGGCCCGCTTCCCGACCGTGCAGGCGCTGGCGGCGGCGGACTGGGCCGAGGTTGCGGAGGAATGGGCGGGCCTCGGCTACTATGCGCGGGCGCGGAACCTGCACGCCTGCGCGCAGGCTGTCGCGGCTTCCGGCGGTTTCCCGTGCAACATTCCGGCCCTGGCGGCCTTGCCGGGCATCGGCCCCTACACGGCGGCGGCGGTGGGGGCGATCGCCTTCGACGCGCCCGTGGTGCCGGTCGATGGCAATGTCGAACGCGTGGTGGCGCGGCTGCACGCCGTGGCGGACCCGCTGCCGGGTGCGAAGCCCCGCCTGACCGCCCTCGCCGGCGCCTTCATGCAGGATGCCGATGCCCGCGCACGCCCGGGCGACTTCGCCCAGGCGCTGTTCGACCTGGGCGCGACCATCTGCACCCCGCGCAGCCCGGCCTGCGCGCTGTGCCCCTGGCAGGCCGGCTGCGCAGCGCGGCGCGCGGGCATCGCCGCCGAACTGCCGCGCAAGGCGCCCAAGCCCGCGCGCCCGCTGCGCCACGGCGCGCATTTCCTGCTGCACGATGGTGCCGGTCGCGTGCTGCTGCGCCGCCGCCCCGCGAAGGGGCTGCTGGGCGGCATGCTGGAAGTGCCCGGCACGCCCTGGCGCGACACTCGGTGGGAGAACGCCGAGGCGTTCGCCCATGCGCCCGCCGCCGCCCCATGGCACCCGCTGCCGGGCCTCGCCCGCCACGGCTTCACGCATTTCGAGCTCGAGATGGTGCTGTTCATGGCCATCCTCCCTGCCACGGCCGCCCGCCCCGAGGGCGAATGGCAGGACCCGCCCGCTGCCCGCGCCGCGGTGCCATCGGTGATGCGCCGGCTGCTCGACCTCGCGGGCGTGGCATGACCTGGCTGCGGGACGCGCCCTGGCTGACGGCCGAGCGCGCGCGGCTGTATCTGCTGGCCTATGCGGTCTGCGCCATCGCGCTGCTGGCCGAGATGGCGGCGATCCTGGCCGGCTGGCGCGACACCCCGCCGGCCGATGCGGATTTCCTGAGCTTCCAGGCGGCCGCCCGCCTCGCACTGGCCGGCGACCCCGCCCTGGCCTGGGACCGCGCCGCGCATGCCGCGGCGCAGACCGCCTTGCAGGGCACGCCGGGGCGCTACTTCGCCTTCTTCTACCCGCCGACCTTCCTGCTGATCTGCCTGCCCTTAGGGCTACTGCCGCTGCTGCCGGCCTTCGTTGCCTGGGTCACGGCGACCGGGGCGGCCTGCCTGGCAGCCCTTCGCGGGTGGTTCCCCGGGGCGGGGTGGCCGGCGCTGCTGGCCGCGGCGCTGTCGCCCGCGGCCGTGCTGAATGCGACCCATGGGCAGAATGCCTTCCTGTCGGCTGCGCTGCTGGCGGTGGCGGGGCTGTCCTTGGACCGGCGCGCCGGCCTCGCGGGCATCGCGCTGGCGAGCCTGGCCTTCAAGCCGCAGCTCGGCCTGCTGGTGATCCCGGCGCTGGTCGCCGCGCGGCGCTGGAAGGTGCTGGGGGCGGCGATGCTGGCGGGCCTGGCGTGGGTCGTCGCGGCATGGCTCGCCTTCGGGCTGGATGCCTGGCTTGCCTTCGTCGATCGGCTGCCAGCGGCGGGTCAGGCGCTGGCGGATGGCTCGCTCGCGGTGTGGAAGCTGCAGAGCGTGCAGGCGATGGTGCGCAGCCTCGGCGCGGCCTGGGCGGTGGCGCAGGGGCTGCAGGCCATCGCCGCGCTGGCCGCGGTGGCGGTGGTGGTGCTGGCGGCGCGGCGGCGGCCGGGCGGGATGCCCGAGGTTGCGCTGGTCGCGGCCGCGGCCCCGCTGGCGACCCCGTTCGTGCTGTCCTACGACCTCGTGCTGCTGCTGCTGCCGACGGCGTGGGTCCTGGCCGAGGCGCGCCGGGACGGCTTCCGCGCCTGGGAAAAGACGGGCCTGCTGGCCGCCTGGCTGCTGCCGGGCCTGTCGATCGGGATTGGCAGCGCGACCGGGGTGACGATCGGCGCGGTCGCGCCCGCGATCCTGGTTGCGCTGGTGTTGCGCCGGCTGCGCGCGGGATGGGGCGTTGCCCAGACAGCTCGCGCCCCCCCTACCGCAAGTGTCCTGGGCGGGGGGCGGCGGACCTCGGCCGCCCGACTGGGCTTCGACGCCGCGCGCGGTTCAGCGCCCCGTGCGGGCGGACACCAGCACGAAGGCGCCCGCGCAGACCAGCACGACCAGCGCCCCGCCGACGATCAGCATGACCGATTGCTGCAACACTGCCACCGCCGGCACCGACACGCCGAGCACCGCGCCCACCGCCATGATCCGCCAGGACCCGGCATGCACGCCGGCCACGAATGTGCCCAGCCCGAGCAGCAGCAGCAGGCCGATCTCGGTCGCGTTGTCGTTCACCACGCCGCGCACGGATGGCGCGAACAGCAGCAGCATCGCCATCAGGAAGGCCGCCCAGTGCAGGGCCTGGGTGCGCACCAGGCGTATCCGCCCGCCGGTGGTGGCCGAACCGGACCAGCCGGCCACGATGCAAAGAAGCCCGAAGATCGGCGTCAGGATCTTCCAGTAGAGCAGGTTCGGCTGCTCGGCTCCGCCCACCCACGCCACGCCGAAGAAGCCGGCGACCAGCATCGCCATGTAGGGCGCTTCCGACAGCAGGATGCGGCCCCAGGACCGGCCGGTGGGCGCCGGCACGGGCGCGGGCGGCGGTGCGGCGGGGGCGTCGTCGAATTCGCGCGCCAGGTCCAGTTCACGTGCCGAGGGCGCCCCGGCGCGGGGTTCGGGCGCGGTGCCTCCGGTGACCGTCTCGCTCATGCCCTGGTCTCCTGCGTGGGTGTCCGCTGGGGAGCGTAGCGGAGCCGGTGGGGGTGTGTCGCGGGGCGGCGCGCAGGGCATCGCGTGGCACGGTGCGCGCGACCCGTCGCGCCATGCCGGGCCGGCCGGCAGCGCACGCCGCGCCTCACATCTGCCGCAGCACGTCCTCGCGCAGCTCGTCGATCACGCGCAGCCGGCCGTCGCGCTGCTCGATGTGCCAGAACAGCCAGCCATTGCACGACGGTGCCTCCTGCACGGCGGCGCCGACCTTGTGGATCGACCCGGTGGCGTGCCCGCAGCGCAGCGTGCCGTCGGCGCCGACCACCGCCTGCCAGCGCTTCTGCCGGTCGAACAGCTGCGTGCCGGCCGGAACCAGGCCGCGCTCCACCAGCGTGCCGAAGGGGATGCGCGGCTGTTCCTTCTTGGAGGGCAGCGCGGCCGCGGCCTCCTCCGGCGCGGGTTCCACGCCGGCAACCCGCGCGCGCGCGGCCTCGGCATAGGTCGTGTCGCGCTCGATCCCGATGAAGCGGCGGCCCAGGCGCTTGGCCACCGCCGCCGTGGTGCCGGAGCCCAGGAACGGGTCCAGGATCACCTCGCCTGGCGCGGTGCAGGCCAGGATCACGCGGTGCAGCAGCGCCTCGGGCTTCTGGGTCGGGTGCAGCTTGGCTCCGGCATCGTCGCGCAGGCGTTCGCCGCCGGTGCATAGCGGGATCAGCCAGTCGCTGCGCATCTGCAAATCGTCGTTCAGCGCCTTCATGGCCGCGTAGTTGAAGCGGTAGCGCGATTCGGGGCCACGCGCGGCCCAGACCAGCGTCTCATGCGCGTTGGTGAAGCGTCGGCCGCGGAAATTCGGCATCGGGTTCGACTTGCGCCAGATGACGTCGTTCAGGATCCAGTAGCCCTGGTCCTGCAGTGCCGTGCCGAGGCGAAACACGTTGTGGTAGGCGCCCATCACCCAGATGGTGCCATCCTTGCGCAGCACGCGGCGGCATTCGGTCAGCCATTCGCGCGTGAAGGCGTCGTAGGCGCCGAGGTCCGCGAAGCGGTCCCAGTCGTCGTCCACGCCATCCACCAGCGAATCATCCGGCCGCCGCAGCGTGCCCTTGAGCTGCAGGTTGTAGGGCGGGTCGGCGAAGATGGCGTGCACGCTGGCCGGCGGCAGGTGCTTCAGCCACGCGATGCAGTCCCCGACCAGCACCTGGTCGAGCGGCAGATCGATCTGCGTGCCCAAGCGTTGAACCCCATCCCCGCGAATGCCGCAGAATCGCTTGTGCGACTCGGTAGGTCAAGAATTGGCTTGCCGCAGCGGCCGGCGCGCCCATCCGCGCGCCTGGCTTGCGCGCCATGCACACCCGCAACGCTGCGCGATCCGGTTGGCCTTGCCCTCGATTGGCGGGCCTTCGCGTCACGCGCGGGCACACCCCACGCCGCTGATGGTCCGGGCGCGATCGCGCCGTGCACTCCCGAACGGGCGCAGGGCCTCGATCCGCCGGGCGCGAGGCGCGCGTGCTCAGCGGAACAGATCGTCGACCGGGCCGAAGCCGCGCCGGTGATGCGGCGTCGGACCAAGCCGCGCCAGGGCATCCCGATGCGCCGCGGTGGGGTACCCGGCATGCCGCGCGAAGCCATAGCCGGGCCAGCGCGGATCGAGCCGCGCCATTGCCCGATCCCGCACCACCTTGGCCAGGATCGACGCCGCCGCGATCGACAGTGACAACCCATCCCCGCCCACGAGGCAGCGCACCTGGCACGACAGCGCCGGGCCCCGGTTGCCATCCACCAGCGCGAGGTCGGGCACCTGCCGCAGCCGCGCCACCGCGCGCACCATCGCGAGATGCGTCGCGCGCAGGATGTTCAATCGGCCGATCTCGTCGACCGAGGCGGCGCCCACGGCGCACTCCAACAAACCGTCCCGTGCCGCCTGGCGCAGGGCGGCGAAGGCGGCCTCGCGCCGGCCTGCCGTGAGCCGCTTGGAATCGTCAATCAACGCCGCCAGCGCGCTGGGCGGAGCGTGCAGGAACACCACCGCCGCGGCCACCACCGGGCCGGCGAGCGGCCCACGCCCGGCCTCGTCGATCCCGGCGACGCGGCCCTGCTGCTGCGATTCGATGGCGAAGTCGGGCATGGCGCGCATCCTATCCGTGCCCATGCGCGGCGCCAGTGCGGGCCGCACCTCGCGCTACGGCCACGCCGCGCGCATAGTCGACACCCGCCGCCGAGCCGAGGAAAGCCAGCCGCACCATGAGCGCCCCTGCCGCCCGCGCCCGCGCCGCCGCGTTCTGTGCGCGCTTCGGGCTGCGCCTGCCGATCCTGCTGGCACCCATGGCGGGTGTCGCCGCACCCGCCTTGTCCGCCGCTGTGGCGAATGCCGGCGGCATGGGCGCGCATGGCGCGCTGATGACGACGCCGGGCGGCATCCTGGACTGGGCGCGCAACTTCCGTGCGCAGTCGAACGGCGCGTTCCAGATGAACATCTGGATCCCCGACCCACCGCCGCGGCGCGATGCGGCGCGCGAAGCGGCGATGGCCGAATTCCTGGCCGGCTACGGGCCGAAGCCCGCGATCCCCGACGGCCCCTTGCTGCCCGACTTCGCAGCGCAATGCGTTGCTATCCTCGAGGCGGGACCCGCCGTGGTCTCGTCGATCATGGGTGTCTTTCCGCCCGATTTCGTCGCCGCGGCGAAGGCGCGTGGCATCGCTTGGTTTGCCTGTGCGACCACGCTGGCCGAGGCGCGCGCCGCGGTGGCCGCCGGCGCCGACGCCATCGTGGCGCAGGGCGCCGAGGCCGGTGGGCATCGTGGCGCCTTCGACGCCACGGCGGCGGAGGCGCAACTCACGGGAAGCCTCGCGCTCATTCCGCGCCTTGCGGATACGCTCGACGTGCCGGTTGTCGCGACCGGGGGCATTGCCGATGCGCGCGGCGTCGCGGCGGCGCTCACCCTCGGCGCCAGCGCGGTGCAGGTCGGCACCGGCTTCCTGCGATGCCCCGAGGCCGCGATCGCGCCGGCCTGGGCGGAGGCGATCGCGGCCGCAGAGCCCGAGGGCACGATGCTGACGCGCATCTTCTCCGGCCGGCTCGGGCGCGGCATCGCCAACGCCGTGGTGCGCGCGCCCGCGCCGCCTGCGGCACCCTATCCGGTGCAGCGCGCGCTGTTTGCGCCGGTGCGCGCCGCGGCCGAGGCAGCGGGCGATCCGGCAGCGATGCAGATGTGGGCGGGGCAGGGTGCTCCGCTGGCGCAGGCACAGCCCGCCGCCGAGCTCACGGCAAGGCTCTGGGCCGAAGCGCAGGCGCTGCTACCTTAGGCGGAGCGGAGCGTCGCGCGCCGGTGCGCGGGCGGCCGCCGCGCTACCGCGCCGCCCCGCGCGGCAGCGCCAGCCACCCCACAACACCCGCCAGCAGCGCCATGCCCAGCACGCCGAAGCCGGCCCGGTACGCCGCCTCCGGCCGCGCGGCCCCGACCTCCGGGAACAGCCCCACCACCGCGCCCACCAGCATCGGAAGCAGCGCCGAGCCCAGCACCTGCGCCAGGTTCACCGTGGTTGCCCCGCGCCCGACCAAATGGTCGGGGAACAGGCTGCGCGCCTCGGCCACCACCAGGACCGGATAGGCGGAGAAAAGCACCAGCAGCACCAGCAGCAGCACCGCCCCGCCCAGCGGCGCCCCCGGCCAAGCCGCCAGCCCGCCCAGCATCGCCGCCGACAGCAGCGCCCCCGCCGTGACGATCCGACGCCGTGGCGCGAAGCGGCGTTCGAGCGGCCCGACCGCCAGCAGCCCCGCCGGCATCGCCACGCCCATCGCCGCCAGCACCCAGCCGCGCCCCGCCGCATCCAGCCCATGCACATCGGCCAGATACGGCCCGGCCCAGAGCCCCAAAACCGTCGCTGCGGCCGCATAGGCCACCAGGTGCATCGACAGCACGCGCGGCAGCCCCGGCAGGCGCCAGATCGAGACCTGGCCGACCAGCGCCTCGCGCAGCGTCTCGGCCTTGCGGGGCGGGGGCGGGCGGTCGGGTGGGTCGTCGCGTACCAGGCGCCACCACACCATCCCGCAGGCCGCCGTCAGCAGCGCGGACGCGCCCAGCGCCCCACGCCACCCCACCAACCCCGCCAGCGCCGCCAGCGGCGCCCCCGCCAGCAGGATGCCGAGTTGCGACAGTGCAAACACCCGCGACAGCGCCAGCGTCATCGCCGCGCCCGAGTACCAGCGCGCACACAGCACCACCGCCGCCATGAACGACGCCGCGCTGCCCAACCCGACCAGGAAACGCGCCGCCAGCAGCGTGGTGCCGTCGGTCGCGAAGGCCTGGCAGGCCGCGCCGAGCACCGCGATCCCGGTCAGCGCGCCCACCGTGCGACGCGGCCCGGCACGGTCCAGCGCGATGCCGACCGGCACCTGCGCCACCAGCAGCGCGGCAAAGAACATCCCGTTCGCCGCCCCCAGCACGGCCGGGCTCAGCGCGAGGTCGGCCGAAAGGTCCGGCGCCACCACGCCGAGCGCGGCGCGGTGGAACTGCGAAAGCCCCGTCATCGCGGCGATCGCCGCCATCATCGCGACCGCGGCTGTCATCGGGCGGCTGTCGACGTGGCGCGCCGGCGTTGGCGACGGGAGGTGCGCCGAGGCGGCGGGATGGCCGTGCTCAGCCGCCGCGCAAGCGCACCCGCCAGGGCGCCGGCGCCATTTCGGAGCGCGCGCCGTCTCACCGCAGCGCGATCCCGAGGCCCTCATGCAGCCCGCGTGCGCCCTCCGGCGTCAGGGACAGGCGGCGGCGAGCCAGGATGTCGCCCTCGCCCGTGGCGGCGAGGCGGCGCAGCCAGCCGCGCTCCATCCAGGCGCTTGCCATCTCGCGCCCCAGCCCGCCGGCGAGGTGCGGGCGGCGTTCGCTCCAGTCCATGCAGTCGCAGGCGAAATGCCGCGCGGCGGCGGCGCGCTCGATGTCGACCCCGGTCGCGGCAAGGCGCTCGCGCCCTTCGGCCGAGGCATCCCATCCACCCGCAGCCGGCGTCAGCCAGCCCTGACCGGTCAGGCGCTGATGCACTGCCACGCCGAGCCGTCCGGCCAGGTGGTTCCAGCACAGCCTGGCCTCGCGCGCCGCCTCGCTATGCTTCCATTGCCGCGTGGGCGACGCGAGGCGGGCGGCCAACCCGCCCAGCGCCTCGATGGCCGCGGCGACTTCCTCGGAGGCCAAGCGGTAGTAGCGGTGGCGCCCCTGGGCATGGACCGCCAGCAGCCCGCCATCGGCCAGGCGCACCAGATGGCCGCTGGCCGTCGCGGCTGCCACGCCGCCGATGCGCCCCAATTCGCCCGCGGTCAGCGCCTGCCCACCCATCAGCGCGGCGAGCATGCGTGCGCGCGACGGGTCGGCCATCAACGCGGCGGTGGCGGCGAGCGGGCCGGGGGCGGTGGGGTCGGTCACGGCGCGAGGCTAGCGTGCTTCACGCCGCGACGCTTCGGCGCCGGGCGAAGCGCGCCCGGGCGCAGCATCCGGGCGATCCGGCGCGGGGTTACGCCGCCCGCTGTTCGTCGCCGGGGCATCGCGGCGCGTCCTGATGATGCCGTCCGGCCGCCGCCCTGCCTACGGTCGCAGCCAGGCAGCGAGCCGACCGGGTGCGACCGCCATGTCGCCCTCGGTCCCGCAGTAGGAGAAGCGCAGGAAGCGGCTGCCGCGATCGCGGTCGAAGTCGAGCCCGGTGGTGGCCGCGATCCCCGCCTGGTCAAGCATCCGGGCGCAGAATTCGGCGCTGTCGTTGGTCAGGTGACCCACGTCGCACCACAGGTAGAAGGCGCCGTCTGCGGCGGCGATGTTGGTGAAGCCGGCGCGTGGCAGGCCCTCCAGCAGCGCGGCCCGGCTGCGGGCATAGGCGGCCTTGTTGGCTTCCAGTTCGTCGGTGCAGTCCATCGCTGCCTCGGCCGCCACCTGGGCGATGTGCGGCGCGCTGATGAACATGTTCTGCGCCAGGCATTCGACCGGGCGGACCAGGTCCTCGGGCAACAGCAGCCAGCCGACGCGCCAGCCGGTCATGGACCAGTATTTCGAGAAGGAATTCACCACCACGGCGCTGTCGCTGAACCCCGCGGCGGTGCTCTCGGCCACCGTGCCCCAGGTCAGGCCGTGATAGATCTCGTCGCTCACCAGCCGCACGCCGTTCGCGTGGCACCAGCGCGCGATCGCGGCGAGGTCTTCGGGCGCCAGCATGGTGCCCGCCGGGTTGCACGGGCTGGCCACGATCAAACCCTGCGGGCGCGGGTCCATCCGTTCCAGCATGGCGATGGTCGGCTGGAATCGCGTGGTGGCATCGCAGGGCAGCAGCACCGGCGTCATGCCGAGCGCGGTCAGGATATTCGCATAGGGCGGGTAGAAGGGCGCGGCCATCGCCACGCGGTCGCCGGGGTCGAAGGCCGCCAGGAAGGCCAGCGGAAACGCGCCCGAGGCGCCCACCGTCACCGCGATGCGGGCCGGGTCCACGGTCGTGCCGTAGCGATCCTGGTAGTGCCGGGCGATGCGCGCGCGCAGCGAAGGCAGGCCGAAGGCTTCCGTATAGCCCATGGGCGCCCCTGCCTGCAGCGCGCGGATTGCGGCCTCGGCCGCGCCGCGCGGGGCGCCGGTGCCGGGCTGGCCGACCTCCATGCGGATGATGCCGGGCGCGCCGGGCGGCAGGGATGCCGCGCGGGCATTGGCCGCGGCGATCACGTCCATCACCAGAAAGGGCGGGGCGCTGCCGGCGCGGCCGACCTTCATCGCGGCCCCGCGCCGGCGCGTGTGGGGCGCTTGCGTCGGTTGCGTGTGGCGGCGCGCCATAAGCAGCGGCGTGTCCGCGCACCGGCAGCTTCCTCGCGCGTCACCGCGCGGCCGACACTCTCGCGCGTCACCGCGCGAAGCTGCCAATCGCAACACCGCCGCCGCGCGGGTCCGCCCCGCCGGTGCAGGTGGCCGTGCTGCCCGGCGCATAGCCGGGGCACGAGATCACCAGACCGCGCCCGGGCTGCGGGATGGCCGTGAAGGCATCCGCCATCGGCGTGCGCCGCAAGGCCGCCGCCATCGCCCCGGCCGCCGCGGCGCCGGCCTCCTGCTGGCCCGTCCCGGCGCTGGCCGCGCGGAAGCCGCGCAGATCCCCGCGCGTGGCAACGGCCACCGCCAGCGGCGCCGGCGAAACACTGCCCGACGGCGCCGCCGCCAGCAGGATGCCGATCTCCGGCAGCACGCGTCCGGTGCCGAACAGGTTGTTCATGGTGAAGGCGCAGGCCACCGCATTGCCTTGCGGGTCGACCGTGACGAGCCCGGCCTGCGCGCCAACCGGCGCGCCGCCCGCCGCCGGCAGCGAACCACCAAGTGCCGCCTGGAAGGCCCCCGCCGTGCCCGCCCCCGCATCGCCCGAGGCCGGCAGGAAATGCACCAGGTCGGCGCCCGCCACCACGCGCACCGCCTGTGTCGCGTCGGCGCGCCCGGCGCGCAGGTCCGCCTCGGTCAGGCCGCCGCCGGCCAGCAGCGAGGCCTCGGCCACGCGCTGCGACAGCGGACCCTGGTACAATTCGCCCACCCCGCCGTTGCGCAGCTGCGCCAGCGTCGCGCCGAGGTCGAGTTGCGTCATCCGTTCGCCGGCGCGCAGCGGCCCGCCGCCCGGGCTGCCAAAGACGCGCCGGGCATTCGGGTCGGTCAGCAGCGGCGCTGCCACCACCGCCAGGTCGTCGGCGAAGGCGCGGCTGATCTCGGTGCCCTGGCGCGCCAGGTCCTCGGCCGGGCGGACCAGCTGTTCGAAGCGCAGGCGCCCGCCGCGGGTGTGCAGCAGGAACAGCCCGCGCGCCATCATCGGCACCGCGGCCGGTCGGTCGGTGCCCGGCGGCAATTCGGTGCGCGCGCCGGCCGGGAAGACCACCGCCTCCACCTCGCGCCGGCCGGCGCTGTAAACCAGGCAGGCGCCGCCGCCGCCCAGGCCGGCGCGCGAGGGCAGCGTGACCGCCATCGTGAAGGCGCCCGCCACCGCCGCATCCACCGCCGACCCGCCGGAGGACAGGATCTCGCGCGCCACGATCGCCGCGCGGGGTTCGTCGGCCGCCACGCCGCCCAGGAAGCCGGTCACGTTGCCCGGCGTGCCGAGCGGCACCGAGGGCGCCCCGCCGAAGGAGGGCACCATGGAACCGAGGCTCGAACACCCGGGCAGCAAGGCGGCCAGCAGCAGCGCCAGGCGCCGCGATGCGCGCCCGTGCCTGGCGATGCCGTCCGTGCCGCGAATGGTGGTGGTCGTCATGGCCCGGCTCCCGGCCTCCCCTGATGCGCAGCCCGCCCCGCGGGCGGTTCGATGCGGTGCGGCCGATGGAAGCCGCGGCCCCGGCCAATGCCCCCTTGGTCAGGCCCGTCGCTTCCGATCCGCATGCCGCGGCTGTTCCGCCCCGGCCATAGACGCCTTCGCCCCGACCGGCAACCGGCAGCTGCCTGGGGTGTTGAGCACAGCCGCCGCAGCCCCCATTCTGGGTCACGGCGTCGGCCGGGCAGGCCTGTCGCCTGCGCGGATCCGCGCGACCATCGGGCGCCATCGCGCCGGGAGAAGCCCTTGCGACGTTCCTTCCTGCTGGCCGCCGCCGGCGCCGTGTTCGCCGGGCGCGCGATGGCGCAGTCCTTCAGCGATGCGCAGCGCGAGGAGATTGTGGGCATCCTGCGGGAGGCGCTGCGGCGCGACCCGTCCATCCTGCGCGATGCCTTCGCCGCCATCCAGGCCGCCGAGGAGCGTGAGCGGACCGAGGCCCAGCGGGTCGGCATCGCGCAGCACCGCGCCGCGCTGTTCGACACCGCCGCCGACCCGATCCGCGGCAACCCGCGCGGCGATGTCAGCATCGTCGAGTTCTTCGACGTCCGCTGCCCCTACTGCAAGCGCCTGCACGAGGACATGGAGCAACTGGTCAGCCGCGACCGGAACGTCCGTGTCGTGCTGAAGGACATCCCGATCCTGGGTCCGCAGAGCGTCTTCGCGGCTCGCGCGCTGCTGGCCGCGCAGCGCCAGGGCAAATACTCCGAGCTGCACGATGCGCTGATGCGCAACCGCGGCGAGGCGACCGAGGCGGCGATCCGCGCCGAGGCGCAACGCGCCGGCCTCGATGTGCCGCGCCTGCTGCGCGAGATGGACGACCCGGCCATCCAGCGCCGGCTCGAGGCCAACCTCGCACTCTCCCGCGCCCTGCAGATCGACGGCACGCCGGCGATCGTGGTGGGTGACACGCTGATCACCGGCGCGCTGCCCCTGGCGCAGCTCGAACGCCTGGTCGCCGAGCAGCGACAGCGGCCGCGATGAGCACCGCCTTCATCTGCGCCACCTGCGGCACGCAGCACGCGCCCGCCGCCGCCCCGCCATCCTCCTGCGCGATCTGCGAGGACCCGCGGCAATGGGTGCCGGCCGCGGGCCAGCAATGGACCACGATGGACGCGCTGGCCCGCCGCCACGCGATCGGTTGGCGGGAGGTGGCGCCCGACCTGCTCGGCTGCGGCATGTTCCCCGATTTCGGCATCGCCCAGCGCGCGCTGCTGGTGCGCACGCCCGCCGGCAACGTCCTGTGGGACTGCGTCGCGCTGCTCGACCCCGCGACTGTCGCGATCGTGAAGGCGCTGGGGGGCATCAGCGCCATCGCCATCAGCCATCCGCACTACTACGCGTCGATGGTGGAATGGGCGCGCGCCTTCGACTGCCCGGTCCTGCTGCACGCCGCCGACCGTCGCTGGGTGATGCGCCCCGATCCCGCGATCCGCTTCTGGGAGGGCGAGGCGCACGGCGTGCTGCCGGGCGTGACGCTGCACCGCCTGGGTGGGCACTATGCCGGCGGAACGATCCTGCACTGGGCGGCCGGGCAGGGGGCGATCCTCACCGGGGACATCGCCTCGGTCACGCCGGACCGGCGGCATGTATCCTTCATGTGGTCCTTCCCGAACTGGGTGCCGCTGCCTGCGGCCGAGGTTGCGCGCATGGGCGCGGTGCTGGAGGGCCTCGACTACGATGCGGTCTACGGCGCCTGGTGGGACCGGGTGATCCCGGCCGGCGGCAAGGCCGCGGTGCGGACGAGCGTCGAGCGCTATATCCAGGCCGTGGCCGGGCCGGGGCCGCTCACGGAATAATGCCCCGGCGGCGTTGGCGCTTTCGTGAGGAAGCCGTGCTAGGGATGCTGCCGCAGGGCCCTGTCGGTGCTGCGCGGACCATCGTCCGGGCGCTGGCCGCGGGTCCGGGCAAGGGAGTGGCATGAGCGGCTGGATTTCTGGCGGGCCCGGACCTGGCGACGACACCTATGTGGGTGGCGCGGGGGACGACACGCCCGCCACCGGCCAGGCCGGCGCGGATTCGATGCTCGGCCTCGAGGGCAACGACTACCTGCGCGGCGCGGACGACAACGACACGCTGGTCGGCGGTGCCGGCGCCGACACGCTGCGCGGCGACGGCGGCGACGACAGCCTCGAGGGCGGCGCGGACGGCGACTCGCTGTCCGGGGGCAACGGCGCGGACATGCTGCGCGGCGGCGACGGCGACGATACGCTGGCCGGCGGCACGGGGGCCGATACGCTCGATGGCGGGGGCGGGGTCAATACGCTCGACTACCGCGCCTCGCCCGGCGGGGTCACGATCGACCTGGGCACCGGCAGCGCGGCTGGGGGGCAGGCGACCGCGGATTCGCTGGTCGCGGGCAGTTTCCGCAACGTGCTGGGCAGCACCGACAGCGCCAACCGGCTGACCGGCGACGGGCAGGACAACCTGCTGGTGGGCGGCGATGTCGCCGACACGCTGTCGGGCGGGGAGGGCGCCGACACGCTGCGCGGCGGCGCGGGCAATGATTCCGTCCAGGGCGGCGGCGGCGCCGACCGGGTGGTCTGGCGCAGCGGCGACGGGCGCGACACCATCGACCTCGGCAGCGGCGTCGACACGCTCGACCTTGAGGGCTGGAACGCCGCCGACACCGCCAACGACGCCTGGAGCGTGTCGGTCGCGGGCACCACCGCGACCTTCACCGGCAGTGCCGGCCTGGGCAGCCCGGTCCTCACGATTCTGAACTACGACCCCGCCGACAGCGTGGTGTGCTTCGTCGAGGGCACGCTGATCCTGACCCCCGCCGGGGAGGTGCCGGTCGAACGCCTGCGCGCCGGCGACCTGGTGGTCACCCCGCGCGGGGCCGCGCCGGTCGCGCCGCTGGCCTGGGTCGGACGGCTCGAGGTGGACCTGGCGCGGCAGCGCTTCCGCGAGGCCGCCGCCCCGGTGCTGGTGAAGGCCGGCGCGCTGGCCGAGGGCGTGCCCTTCCGCGACCTGCATGTCAGCCCGAACCACGCGCTGTTCATCGACGGCCACCTGGTGCCCGCGCGCCTGCTGGTGAACGGCCTGACCATCATCCACCAGCGCTGGTGGCGCGAGGTGACCTACCATCACCTCGAACTCGACCGGCACAGCCTGCTGGTGAGCGACGGCGCGCTGACCGAGAGCTACCTCGACGACGGCAACCGCTACCTGTTCGAAGTGCCGGGCATCGTGCCGCTGGCGCCGGATTTCGCGACCAACCGCCCGGAGGCGCGTCCCGAAGTGCAGCCCTGCGCCCCGCTGCTGGCCGAGGGCGAGGCCGCGCTGCAGGCCATCCGCATGCGCCTCGGCACCCGGGCCGGTCACCTGCAGGCGCGCCGCCGGCCGTTCTGAAGGCCTGCCCCGAACCCTGCCGCCTGGCGCGTCCCGACATCCGGCGCCCGCCTGCCCTGGCCGAGCGCGCCGGGCAATTGTATGCCCCGCGGGCGCGCCTGCACGAAAACCCACGCCGCGAATCCCGCGCCTGGCAGCAGGCCCACGCCGCGACCCGCCCAGAAGGACCACGCCATGCTCAAGATCCACGGCATTCCCCGCTCCCGCGCCTTCCGCTGCATCTGGGCGGCCGAGGAAGCGGGACTGCCCTACGAGGTCATCCCGATCGGCTTCCAGCCGGGGTTCAAGCTGGAACGCGCCGTCACGATCAACCCGAACAACAAGATCCCGGCGCTGGAGGATGGCGACCTGGTGCTGTTCGAGAGCCTGGCGATCAACCTGCACATCGCCGCCCGTGCCGGCGCGCCGCTGATGCCCGCGGGCGACGACGCCTCGCGCGTCATGCAGTGGACGCTGTGGACCGCGACCGAGGTCGAGCCGCACGTCATGCGTTGGTCCTACAACGCCTACCTGAAGCCCGAGGCCGAGCGCGTGGCGTCCGAGGCTGCGGCCGGCAAGGAGGCGCTGGATGCGCGCCTCGCGGTGCTGGAGCGCGAGCTGGCGGCGCGGCCCTTCCTGCTGGGCGCGGGGTTCACCGTGGCCGACCTGAACCTGGCCTCGGTGCTCTATGGGTCCTGGCTGAACGGCTACGACTACGCGCCCTTCCCCAAGGTGAAGGCCTGGATGGACGCCTGCATGACGCGCCCGGCCGCGCTGCGCGCACGCAAGCAGCGCGAAGGCTGAGGGACGGGTCCACGCGGCCGCCCCGGCGCGCCCGCAGCCACCCATGCCCGTCGCCGGCTTGGGTGGCCCGGGAAGGGGGCGACGCCAGATCGCGGCGTGGGCATCCCGGCACGGTCGCGACGGGTCGCTGAGGTCTGCTGGGCGGCCTGCGCGCTACCGCCAGGCGTAGCTGCGGATCGAGCAGGTCTCGACGTTGCGATTCTCGAGCACCCGCCCGTCCATGTAGACCACCCGCATGTCCACCGTGCACACGCCCAGCCGCGGCAGGCCGATCGGCATGGATGCGCCGGGCGGCAGGATCTGGCGCGGGCCGAGCCGGTCGCGGCCCCAGTTGCGCTCGGTGGTGAGCGAGACATAGATCTCGCGGATCGGCTCCCCGCTGCGGTTGACGAAGACGAAGGACGGGTCCTCGCGCTCGACCTCCCGCTCGCGCGGGGGCGGCGGCACCGGGGCCTGGGGCACGTCGCGCCCGAAGGTGATGCGGCTGAGGGTGCAGGCATGCACGCCGAGATGCCCGTCCTCGGTGCCATCGGCGAAGCGCACGCGGATATCGAGGTAGCAGTCGCGGAAGGTCGGTTCGACATAGACCTGCATGCCCGGCCGCAGCGGCCCCTGCAGCAGGATGTTCGGCCCCCATTCCGGTACCCGGGATGGCGAGACATTGGCCGCCACGATGGTCTGCCCGGTGTTGTTCTGCAGCCAGAAGCGGTTCTGCGCCGCTGCGGGCGTCGCGGTGGCGAACAGCAGGACCAGGGCGGCGATCAGGCCAGGCAAGCGCATCGTCGTCTCCCGCTGAGCCATGCACCACTTCGGTGGCGAAGGCTGTAGCCTGTGTCGCGCGGCTGAGTCGCCGCCGGGGCCAGCGCACCCCGGCGGTTCACGCGTGCGCAACGCCACAATAGCCGCTTCCGCGCGGCAAGGTGATGGCGGCGTGGCGGGGCAGGGGGATGGACGCATGGACACGGCGCGGCCGGGAATCTTGGTGATGGGGGCGGGCGGGCATGGCAAGGCGGTGCTGGACCTGCTGATGGCCGGTGGCGCCTGGCGCATCGCCGGCGTGGTCGACGACGCCCCGCGCCTGGCCGAGGTGCTGGGCGTGCCGGTGCTCGGCAATGATGCCGCCTTCGCCGGCCTGCGCGCCGCGGGTGTCGCGGCGGCGCATCCGGCGATCGGCCACAACGCCCAGCGCATCGCCGCCGCGGCACGGCTGCTGGCGGCGGGCTTCGCCTTGCCGGCCCTGGTCCATCCCGCGGCGATCCTCGGCCGTGGTGCGACGCTGGGCGAAGGTGCGGCGGTGCTGGCACGCGCCGTGATCGGGCCGGAGGCGCGGATTGGGCGCCTGGCGCTGGTCAATACCGGCGCCATCGTCGAACACGACTGCGACCTGGGCGAGGGTGCGCACGTCGCGCCCGGCGCGGTGCTGGCGGGTGGCGTGCGGATCGGCGCCGGCGCCATGGTCGGCGCCGGCGCGGTGATCCGCCCTGGCGTGGTGGTGGGCGCGGGGGCCATCATCGGTGCCGGCGCGGCCGTGCTGGCCGACGTGCCCCCCGGCGCGACCTTCGCCGGCGTGCCTGCGCAGAACCTGCATCCGGAGACGTCGCCATGACCCTGCCGCGCCGCGCGATCCTCGCCGCCCCCGCTCTCGTCATCGGCAGCGCCGGCGCGCAGCCGGCCGGCTGGACGGTCGCCACCGAATACCCGGCCACCTCCATCCCGGGCGAGGGCGTGGCCCATTTCGCCGCCGCCGCCACCGCGCGCGGCATGCCGGTCACGGCAGCGGCGGGCGCGCCGGATGGCTACCGCTCCGCCGCCGCGCTCGATGTGCTGGCGGCCGGGCGCTTCGCGGCGGTCGATGCCTTCGCCGGCGCGCTCGATGCGGTGGACCCGGTCTTCCTGCTCTCCTCGCTGCCCTTCCTGACCGCCTCGCATGCCGATGCGGCGCGGCTGCGGGATCTGGCACGGCCGCGCTACGCCGCGGCGGCGCAGGCGCGCGGTGCAGTGCTGCTGTGGACCACGCCTTGGCCGCCCTCGGGGCTCTGGACCAACCGGCCCGTGACGAAGCCCGAGGACCTGCGCGGTCTGCGCGTGCGCACCTACGACGCGACCGGCACCGAGGTGCTGCGCGCCGCCGGCGCGGTGGCCGAGGTGCTGTCCTTCGCCGAGGTCGATGCACGCCTCGCGGCCGGCACGCTCGATGCCGTGCTGTCGTCTGGCGATGGCGGGGCGGGGCGCCGGCTGTGGCGCTGGCTGCCGCATTTCACCGAGGCGAACTACGCCTGGCCGCTGTCGCTGGCCTTCGCGTCGGCGCCGGCACTCGCCGCGCTGCCGGCCGCGCAGCAGCAGGCGGTGCGCGACGCCGCAGTGGACACCGAGGCACGGCAATGGCGAGCGATCGAAGGGCGCCTTGCTGCCAATCGCCAGGTCATGCGGGAGAACCAGGTGGGCATCCACGAGCCCGACGCAGCGCTGCGCGCGGCCCTGCGCGGCGCGGCGGCAGGCGCGGTCACAGCCTGGGAAGCGCGCGCCGGGGAGGCCGGGCGCGCGATCCTGACCGCCTATCGGGGATGAGAGTTCGCGTCCCGCATCCCTGCGGCGGCAACGCATGACGCATGGCCGAGCGGCGCGCCCGCCGGTCTGAATTTCAGTTGCCGCTCAGCCGTCGCGCCGACCGTGCGCGCGGGTGCACCGCGCGACGGCGCCTGCCGCCTCGCCTTTGCGCCATCCACCGGGGCACCGGGCGCGCGGGTGGCACGGACGCGCATGTGCGCGCGCGGCCCGATGCGGCGCATCGGGCCGGTCTGCGTCAGCGCCGTCAGTCGGCGATCGCGTTTGTCAGGGTGCCGATGCCCTCGATGGTCAGTTCCATCACGTCGCCCGTCTTCATCGTCTGCGGCGGGACCATGGCGTAGCCGACACCCTCGGGCGTGCCGGTCATGATCACGTCGCCCGGCAGCAGGGTGAAGCCGGCCGAGAGCTGGTGGATGATCTCCTTCACGTCGAAGATCATCTTGGAGGTGCGCGAGGCCTGCCGCTGCTCCCCGTTCAGCTTCAGCCCGATCGCGAGGTCCGAAGCATCGAGGTCCTCGCGTGGCACGATCACCGGCCCCATCGGGCAGGAACGGTCGAGCGACTTGCCCTTGAACCACTGCCCGTGCCGGCGCTGCAATTCGCGCCCGGTCACGTCGTTGCCGATGGTCCAGCCGTAGACGTGGTCGAGCGCCTTGTCCTTCGGGATGTCGCGCCCGGCGGTGCCGATCACCGCGACCAGCTCGACCTCGTAGTCGAGCCATTCCGTGACGCCCTTGTGCGAGGGCACCGGCGCGCCTGGCGCGATCACGGTGTCCGCCGCCTTGGTGAAGAACTGCGGGAACTTCGGCACTTCGGACTGCGTGATGCCGCGGGTGCGGTCGCCTTCCGCCACGTGGTCCATGTAGTTGCGCCCGACGCAGAACACGTTGCGGCGCGGACGCGGGATCGGCGCCTGCAGCGCGACGGACGCCAACGGCAGCACAGTGCCCGCCGGCGGGTTGGCCGCCAGCGTGCGTACCGCGGCCAGCACGCCCGGCCCGCCGTCGATCAGCGCTAGCATGTCGCGCGCCGGCGGCATGGCGGCACCGAGGTCGAGCACGCGCCCGCCATCCAGCAGCACGCCGGCGCGACTGCCCTCGGCATCGGCGAAGGTGATGAGCTTCAAGGCGGCCATGCGGCGTTTCCCCCAGGGGTGTTCGGTCGGCGCCACGCAAGCGCGCCGCGCGGCGCAGCGCAACCCCCCTGCGGATCGCCGGCGCGCCTGGCCACCCGACGCAGCGGATCGAGGCCAGGCCTCGATCCGGGAGCACACGGCGCGCCGGCGCCCAGCCGTCAACCGCGCGGGGCGCGCCAGTGCACGGCGCGAAGGCAAGCGGCCCAGGCGGGCCGCGCCCGCGCCTGAGGGCACGACAAAACTAGCTTACGAATCGTGCCATGCGCACCGCGGTATGCCCGCGCGGGACCATCGGCGTGGGCATCACCAGCAGGCAGTCGTCGTGCGGCGTGCGGATTTCCGCCTCGCCATCAAGGGCGATCAGCGTATTGGCGTGCGGGATCACCTCGCCGCCGCGGAAATCCCGCAAGAAGGCGAAGGACCGCGTCGCGGCGGTCACGGTGCGGCTCACGCGAGCGAGGCGCGGTGGCGGCGCGGGCGCGATCGGCGGCAGCGCCTGCGGGGGCATGATGCCGGCCAGGTGCAGCAGGCGCAGGCAGGCCTGCTCCATGCGCTGGACCGTCGGTTCCTCCCAATGGTCGCCGGCTTCGACCAGCACGGCGGCGGCATCGGTATCGGGCCTGGCGAAGCGCGCATAGTCGATCAGCCGCCGCCCGCCGGTGTGCCCGGCATCCGCCACCACGGTCTGCGGCAGCCCGATCGCGAGGCCGAGCCGCGCCGCCTTGTCCGTGCTGCCGGCCAGGATCAGCGGGTCCGATTGCCAGAGCATGGAATGCAGGTCGGCCAGCAAATCGATGCTGTCGACCAGCGGGCGCAGTTCCCGCGCGCGGCGCAGTTCGACCGACCGGCGCGGACCATCGAGCTCGGTCTCCGACCAGACGCGGTTCATGTCCTCGTCCAGGAAGCGTGTCGCGGTCGGGTCGCCGGCGTCGAAGCGGGCGAAGGCCTCGAGGTTGCAGAACACCAGGGTCAGTCGCCCGCGCGCCGGGCGCAGCGATGCGCGCGTGATCCATTTCAGCAGCCGGTCCAGCACCACCGCGCCGGCGATCTCGTTGCCATGCACGATGGCGGTGAGCGCGACATGCGGGCCGGGTGCGTCGGCGGTGAAGGACCAAGCGCCGGGAATGCCGCAATTGCCCGGCAGCCAGCGCCGCAGGTCGGGCCGCGCGATGTTGACGGCGACCGTGGGCGGCCGCGCGGGGGAACGCCCCGGGATGTCATGCATGGCGGGTGGCCGGTGCGCGGCCGCGGTGGCGAGGGCACGTCACGGCCGGGCAGACCTTGCGGTCCGCCGCGCATCGCGCGTCACGCACACTCGTCCCCGGTTTGCGCCTCATGCGTGCAGTCTATACAGGCCGCGGGGGTCGTCCATATGGGGGCCTGCGCCACCGCGACAGGAAAACCGACCATGGCAGATGATGCGCCCGCCACCGCCCGCGTGCTGGCGAATGGCCCGCTTGAACTGAAGGGCGAGATCCTGCTGAACGGCGCTCCGGTCGGCGCCGAGGCTTGGCTGTGCCGTTGCGGTGCGTCGGCCGACAAGCCGTGGTGTGATGGAAGTCACACTGCAGCACCCTGCACCTTGACGGGCGACCCGGCGCTGCGCGAGGGGCGCGAACTCCCGCCGGCCGGCGCGCCGCTGAACCTCGAGCCGCAGCCCAACGGGTCGGTGAAGGCGACCGGGCCGTTGCTGATCCTCAACGATGCCGGTGCGGTGACCGACCGCGTGACGCAGGCCTTCCTGTGCCGCTGCGGCCAGTCGGCGCGGCAGCCCTATTGCGATGGCAGCCACAAGCGGGCGGGGTTCGTCGCGCCCTGAGGCAGCGGCGTCGCGCGGCGCGTCAGTTCATCGGTCGGGGCGAGAAGCCATTGGCGCGAATGAGCTGTTCAGCCTTCGCCTGCATCGCAGGGTCCGCGACCGTATAGGCGGCCTGCAGCTGGAAGCTCACGATCTTGCCCGCGCTCAAGGAGGGCTCGCGCGACTTGAGGTCCGATGACGGGTAGGCCGCATTGGCCCAGGCATCCGAGATCCAGCTGCTGTCGCCTGGGTGCGATCCCCAGGGGTTGGTGACGTAGCTCGCGGCTTCGGCGCTGGTGGTGTGGCCATCCGGGCGCGTCGTCGTCACCCGGCCCGGCGCGCGGCCGAGCACCGCGATCTGATGGTTCGCCGAGCCGTGGTCGTAGCCCCAGACCTCGACCGGGTAGACATCGTTGGCGACACAGAAGCAGAACGCGACCGAGGCGTGTTCCGAGCAGTTGCCGGTGGTGAGCGACATCGCGACCCGCGCGATCTCGAGCCGCTCGGCCACCGGGGACATGACGTTGTCGCGGTGCATCATGAAGGTGCGGCCGATCATGTTCGCGCCCATGCGCTGCAGCAGCGGGATATAGAGCGCATCCGAGGACTGCACCTGGTTGGCCGGCCCCCACGACAGCATGCGCTTGGTGAAATCGCGCGCGGCCTCGGCCCAGTAGCCGTAGTCGATCGACGACATGGCACGCCTCCGATGAAGACCTCCATGCAAGCGGAAATAATGCGGTTGAGCAACAAGTTGTCCGCGCACGCGGTGCGTGCAGCGGTGCGATGCTTCAGTCCGGCGGGGGCATCCTGCGCGCCAGACTGCGCCCCAGCGCTTCGACCGCACCCTGGAACCGGCGCAGCAACAGCACCCAGACCACCAGCAGCAGCGCCGCCCAGAGCACGCCGAAGGCCTGCCAGGCCAGTGCCGCGCACGCCACCCAGCCGAGGCCGAGCAGCACGCCCGCGCGCAGCACGCCCAGCACGGGGTGCGCGCCGCGCGGCAGGGGGGCGTCGCGCGTCATACGACGCGCGCCATGCGACCGGGGTCGTTCACATGCCGCCGATGTAGTTGGGCCCGCCGCTGCCTTCGGGCGTGCACCAGTCGATGTTCTGCGTCGGGTCCTTGATATCGCAGGTTTTGCAGTGGACGCAGTTCTGCGCGTTGATCACCAGCCGTGCGGCGGGCGTGCCGGCCTCGACCTCGGCGCCCGCGCCGGTCGCGCCTTCGGTTGCCTGGGCGTCCGGTGTGCCGCGCAGCAGCGCATCGGCCGCGGGGCCTACGGCCTCATAGACCGCGGCGGGGCAATAGCGGCTTTCGGGGCTGGCGAAGCTGTCGAAGTTCACGCCCTTCCAGCGCGACGGGTCACGCAGCTTCAGGTGCGCGGGCTGGTCTTCCTCGTGGTTGGTGTTCGACAGGAACACCGAGGAGAGCCGGTCGAAGGACAGCACGCCATCGGGCTTGGGATACGCGATCTTGGGCGCGTCGGCCGCCTTGCGCAGCGTCGCGTGGTCGTCGTGATGCGCCATGGTCCAGGGCGCCCTGCCGCGCAGCACGTAGGTGTCCAGCGCGGCATAGGCCATGCCGCCCCAGAAGCCGAACTTGGCGAAGCCGGGGCGGATGTTGCGCACGCCTTCCAACTCGCTCCAGACCCACGACGCGCGCAGGTTCGCCGGATAGGCTTCCAGTACCGGCGGGCGGGCCTCGGCCTTCAGCGCTTCGGCGATCGCCTCGGCCGCGACCATGCCGGACTTCATCGCTGTATGCGTGCCCTTGATCTTGGGCACGTTCAGGAAGCCCGCGCTGTCGCCGATGATGGCACCGCCCGGGAAGACCAGCTTCGGGATGGACTGCAGCCCGCCCTCGTTCAGCGCGCGCGCGCCATAGGCGATGCGCTTGCCGCCTTCCAGCATGGCAGCCACCGCCGGGTGGTGCTTGAAGCGCTGGAATTCGTCGAAGGGCGACAGCCAGGGGTTGCTGTAGTCGAGGCCGACCACGAAGCCGATGCTGACCAGGTTGTCGCCCAGCATGTAGAGCCACGACCCGCCATAGGTGTCCGACGGCAGCGGCCAGCCCACGGAATGCCAGATCAGGCCGGGCGTGTGTTTCTCCTTCGGGATCTCCCAAAGTTCCTTGATGCCGAGGCCGAAGGTCTGCGGCTGCACGCCGTCGCGCAGGTTGAAGGTCTCGAACAATTTCTTGGTCAGCGAGCCGCGGCAGCCCTCGCCGAACAGCGTATAGGTGGCGCGCAGTTCCATCCCCGGCTGGTAGTTCGGCCCTTCCTCGCCCTCGCGCGTGATGCCCATGACGCCGGCGACGACGCCCTTCACCTCGCCGTTCTCGATGATCGTCTCGCTCGCCGCGAAGCCCGGGTAGATCTCGACACCCAGCGCCTCGGCCTTCGCTGCCAGCCAGCGGCACACATTGCCCAGCGAGACGATGTAGTTGCCGTGGTTGTTCATCGCCGGCGGCGTGGGCAGCTTCCACGCCTTGGTGGCGGTGAGGAACATGAAGCGGTCGTCGCCGGCCGGTGTTGCCAGCGCTGGCGGGTCGTCGCGCCAGTCGGGCAGCAGCTCATCGAGAGCGCGCGGTTCCAGCACGGCACCCGACAGGATATGGGCGCCGATCTCGCTGCCCTTCTCGACCAGGCAGACCGAGGCGTCGGGGGACAGCTGCTTCAGCCGGATCGCTGCCGCCAGGCCCGACGGCCCGCCGCCCACGATCAGCACGTCGAATTCCATCGCCTCGCGCTCAGCGGCCATGTCCGGGGGTTCCTCTCGATCTCGGCCCCCATGTAGCGGCAGGGCGGGTTGCGCGGAACCCCGCGCGGGGCCGATATGGCGGCCATGGAGCAGGACCGTGCGGCGCTGCTCGCCGCCCTCGCGCTGCAGCTGGACTGGGGAGCGGACGAGGCGCTGGAGGAAGCGCCGCCCGACCGCGCCCGCGCGCCCGCGGTGGCGGCGTCCGCCGCCACGCCCGCCGAGGCCGCGCGCGTGCCGCCCCCGCCCGTGCGCAGCGCGGGCACCCCGCCCGCCGCAACACCGATCGCCGCGCGCGCCGCCACCGCCGCCGCCGCCGCCGACAGCCTGGCCGCGCTGCGCGACGCGATCGCCGCCTTCGACGGTTCCCCCCTGCGCGACACGGCAACCAACCTGGTCTTCAGCGACGGCGCGCCCGACTCAGGCCTGATGATGATCGGCGAGGCACCGGGCGCGGAGGAGGATCGCCTGGGGCGCCCCTTCGTCGGCCAGTCGGGCCAGTTGCTCGACCGCATGCTCGGCTCGGTCGGGCTGCGGCGGGAGGAGGGCGGCTTCTACATCACCAACATCCTGCCCTGGCGCCCGCCGGGCAACCGCACGCCGACCGACGCCGAGATCGCGCTGTTCATGCCCTTCGTGCTGCGGCACATCGCGCTGGTGCGCCCGCGCCGCGTCGTGCTGCTGGGTGGGGTCGCGGCCAAGGCGCTGCTGCGCGCCAAGGACGGCATCACCCGCCTGCGCGGCCGCTGGCACCAGGTCGAGGTCGAGGGCGCGGGCAGCCTGCCCATGCTGGCCACGCTGCACCCGGCCTATCTGCTGCGCACCCCGGCGGCGAAGCGCGATGCCTGGGCGGACCTGCTGCTGTTGCGCCGCACCATCGATGCGGAATCGTCCTGAGGTTGCGCAGGCCGCGCGTGCACCACGCCCGCTAACTGTCTGGCCCCGCTGTTCCCGTCTCAATTCACGAGAAATCTCTCGTTCATCACCGTTGCATGGATGGCGAAAGCCTCGTTAGTCGCGACTCGCCATGCGCGCGATCTGCCCCATGGCCCGACGCACGCCCGCCGCTGCCCTCGTGGCCGCCATGGGCGCGCCGCTCTGGTTCGGAACCCCCCTTCCAGCCGCAGCGCAACGGGCCGACCAGACCGCCTCGGGCGTTCCAGCCGCCGCTGTGTCGGGTGCCGGAGCGGCTGCGATCCTACGCCCGCTCGCCGCGGCCGATGCCGCGCGGCTGGTGCGCATCTTCCAACTGCAGGCCGAGGGCAGTGCCGCCGCGGCGGCGCGCGAACATGATGCGCTGCGTGACCGGCGCCTCGATGGCCATGTGCTGGCTGACCGCTGGCTCGGCCCGCGCGCTGCCGCCCCGCGCGCCGAGGAGCTGCGCGCCTGGCTGCTGCGCCACGCCGACCAGCCCGACGCGCCGGCCATCCATGCGCTGCTGGTGCGCGTCGCGCCGGAGGGCAGCGCCATTCCGCCCGCCCCCGTGGAAGCCGCGCTGCCCGAGGATGGCGAGGCGGTGCCCGAGGAACGCGAGCCCGCCGCGCGCGGCTTCACTCGCAACCCCGCACTCGATCGCACGGTGCGCGAACGCGCCTTCGGGGGCGATACGCAGGGCGCGCTGGACCTGATCCGCCGCACGCGCGGCATGACCCCCGCCTATGCCGCCGCCCTGCGCGCCGATATCGCGCTGGCGCTGTTCCGCCGCGGCGAGGATGTCGCGGCCTTCCGCATGGCGTCCGAGGTGGCGCGGCGGGAGAAGACAGGCCGCGCGGCCTTCGCCGCGGGGCTGGCGGCCTGGGGCCTCGGCCGGCACGAAGTCGCGCTGCCCTATTTCGAGACCGCCGCGCGGGCCGAGGGCGGGTCTGCCGCCGCGCGCGCCGCCGCCGCCTTCTGGACGGCGCGTGCGGCGGTGCGTGCCCGCCGGCCGGCGCAATACGTCCCCTGGATGCTGCAGGCGGCCCAGGAACCGCGCACGTTCCACGGGCTGCTGGCGCGCCGTTCTCTCGGGCTGACGCCCGGCTTCGCATGGCATGGCGAGGCCGCCGAGGGTGCCGGCGCGGCCGCGCTGATGGAGACCGCGGGCGGGTGGCGCGCGCTGGCGCTGATGCAGGTGGGCCAGCAGGCGCGCGCCGAGGCGGAACTGCGCGCGCTGTGGCCTGCCGCGCGTGGCAATGCGGTGCTGCTGCGCGCCATGCTGAGCGTCGCCGGGCAGCAGGGCATGACGCATCTGGGGGCGCAGCTCGCGGGCCTGGCGCAGGGGGCGGATGGGCGGCCACGCGACCTCGCGCGCTTCCCGCTGCCGCGGCTTGAACCGGCGCAGGGGTTCCGCGTCGATCCGGCGCTGCTCTATGCCCTGGCGCGGCAGGAATCGAATTTCGATCCCGAGGCGATCTCGCGCGCCGGCGCGCGTGGTCTGCTGCAGGTGATGCCGGCGACCGCTGCCTATGTCGCGAACGACCCGTCCTTCCGCGGGGAGGGCGCGGCGCGGCTGCACGATCCCGGGCTGTCGCTCGAGATCGGCCAGCGCTACCTGCTGTACCTCGCGAACCACGAGGCAGTGCAGGGCGATCTGATCCGGCTGCTCGCGGCGTACAATGCGGGCCCGGGCAACCTGGCGCGCTGGCTGCCTGCTTCGCGCCACCGCGACGACCCGTTCCTGTTCATCGAGGCGATCCCGGTCGAGGAGACGCGCCTGCACGTGCAGCGCGTGCTGGCCTATTCCTGGATCTACGCCTCGCGCCTGGGGCTGCCCTCGCCGAGCCTGGAGGCGTTGGCGCGCGGGGCGTTCCCGCAATTCAACGCGGCAGGCGCGACCGGGCGGCGCGTAGCGTTGAACTGAGCCGCTTTGGAGGCTCAGGCGCCGGCTTGGCTTGCGCGCAGTGGGCTGGACCGCCCGGCGCGGTCGATGGTTTGGGCGCGGTCGCGCTGTGCGCTCCCGGATCGTCCGCGCGCCTGATCCGCCCGTGCGGTCAGGGCGGGGCGGCGGCCTTTTCGGACAGCGCCCGCAGCGCCTGCAGGTCCGGCTTGCCGCCCGGCAGGAGCGGCAGCGAAGGTAGCGCCAGGATGCGCGCCGGCACCGCGTAGCGCGGCAGGCGCGCCGATAGCAGCGGCCGCAGCGCCTCCGTCGCGCCGTCGGTGGCAGCGAAGGCGACGAGTTCCGTGCGCAGGCCATCCTGGCGCGCCAGCACCGCCGCATCGCGCACGCCAGGCAGCGCGCGCAGCGCCGCCTCCACCTCGGCGGGGTCGACGCGATTGCCGTTCACCTTCACCTGGCGGTCGGTCCGCCCCAGCACGCGCAGCTGCCCCGCATCGTCCAGCACGGCGAGGTCTCCGGTGCGGTAGATGCGCGCCTGCGGGTCTGTTGCGTCGGGCACCATGCGGCCCGGCACGCAGGCGCCGTCCTGCCATTCGCCCATGGCGTTGTAGCGGCTGCGGATCACCACCTCACCCGGGACGCCGGGCGGGCAGGGCATGCCGTCGGCATCCAGCAGCACGAAGGCGCCGCCTGCGCGGAGCCGGCCCGAGGGCATGGGCGCCGAACCCTCGCCCGTCGGCGGCAACGCGTGGTCGAAGGGGATTGTCTCGGTCGCGCTGTAGGAGGCAATCAGCCGCACACCATCGGGCAGCACGGCGCGCAGCGCGGCGACGTCGTCGGCGGGCAGTGCCTCGCCCACCAGGCGCACCGCGCGCACGGCGGCGAGCGCGTCCCGCGCGCGGGACAGTCGCGGCAGGCTGCGCGCCAGCGTCGGCACCGCGCGCAGCAGGGTCGCGCCGTGCTCCTGCATCAGCCGCGGCAGCGCCGCCGGCCCGGCCGCGATCGGGTCGATCGCGAGATACCCCGCACCGGCGAGCAGCGCGGTCAGCAGGTGCATCGCACAGGCCACGCTGGCGTGCCCGCCGAGGAAGGCCAGGCGGTCCTGCGGGCCCACGCCCATCAGCTGGATGTTGCCCCAGGCCTGGAAGGCGAGCGCGCGACGGTTGTGCACCACCAGCTTGGGCGCGCCGGAACTGCCCGAGGTTGCGCTGACCAGCGCCGGCGCGCCGGGCGGGGCCTCGGCCAGCGTGATCGTACCCTCGGCCGGGGGCAGTGCCAGGCAACCGGGCGGCAGCACCTCCGCCGAGCCGAAGGCCGCAGCCATGTGTGCCGCCCGCGCCAGCGCGGCCCGTCGGGCGGGCGGCAGCGCGGGGTCGATCGGCAGCGCGAGCCTCCCGGCCGCCAGGCAGCCGAGCAGGCAGGCCGCGTGCTCCACGCCCGCTGGCAGCAGGATCCCGACCGGCGTCGCGCAGGGTGCCGCGGCCGCCGCGCCCGCCCGCGCGATCACGGCGCGCCAGAACGTCGCCCGGTCGACGGCCAGGCCGGGCTGCGCCACCGCCAGGGCCGTGGGGTCGCGCAGCACGAGGTCGCGCAACACGGGCATGAGCGGCCGGTCGGCCTGTGCGGGGTCGTGCGCACCTGCGCCGGCCTGCCAGGCATGCTCGTCGACAGGTGGCATGGCGCAGCATCGGGCGTGGCACGGCCGCGGTGCAACGAAAACCCTGGCGATCCGCCGGTTGCCGGTGTGGGCTCCGACGGTGGCCCTCAGTGCGCCGCGGGCGCTGCGCCTGCCGGTGCGCCCTGCGCCGCCGGTGCGGCCTCCGCCTCGCCGAGGCCGAAGCGGAAGCGTTCCTTCGGGTCGGGGATGTAGAGCGAGCCGAACATCCAGTCCCACAAGGCAAACACGGTCGCGTAGTTGCGGTCGTGGTGGCGCGGATCGGCGCTGTGATGCACCTGGTGCATCTGCGGGCTGACCAGGATGTGCGACAGCCAGCGCGGGAAGGCCAGCGCGACATGGCTGTGCCGCAGGTGGGAAAACGCCAGGTTCCACACCAGCGAGAACACGTTCACGCCGAGCAGCGTGAGCGGCCCGACCGACGCCCCGAGCATGGTCGCGACCAGGCCCATCCCGAGGCCGCTCATGAACACCGCGCCGATGATGTGCACCACCTGCTCCTGCGGCCAGAAGCGGAAGGCGGTGATGGGGGTGAGGAATTCCGGCGCATGGTGCAGCCTGTGCGCCCGCCACAGCAGCGGGAAGCGATGGAACAGCCGATGCGACCAGTACAGCGCGAAATCTCCCGCCGCGAAGGCGATGAAGCCCGCCAGTGCCATCGCTGCCGCGGCCTCGATCCGCGTGCCGGTCTCGGGCGCGCCGAAGATCGGCAGCATCAGCAGGTAGCCAATGGTCGCCCCCATCGCGCTGACGATGAGCAGCACCGGCGCCGCCAGGAAGGGAATGGCGGAATTCACCACCATGAAGCTGAGGTCGACCGGCAGCTGGCGCCAGAAGCGCGCGCTGGCGCAGGGCAGCGCCTCGGCCCGCGCGGCGCGCCAGTTACCCCCGGCCAGCGCCGCCGCGATGGCGAAGCCCACCACCGCCGCGATCAGCGTCGGCCACCAGAAGGGCGAGCCAGGATCGGTCAGGATGCCGGCCAGCGACGCCAGCCAGTTCCATACGGCGGTCAGGGGGTCATAGTCGGGCCGGGTCATTCGCGCGACGGTTCTCGGGAAACGGGACGCGACACATCCCATACCACGGCACGATTTGGAAAGGATTTGTGCGCATGGCGTGGCTGATCCAAACGCCGGTTCGGCGCCGCACCGCGGCGCTGGGCCTGACCGCCGCCCTGGCGGCGCGGCCGGCCCGCGCGCTGCCCGACAGCCTGGACATCGCCGACATGACCTGGCCCGAGGTGCGCGACGCCATCGCGGCCGGCCGGCGTACCGTGATCGTGCCGTCCGGCGGGATCGAGCAGAACGGTCCGCACATGATCCTTGGCAAGCACGACCACATCGTGCGCGCGGGGGCATTGCGGGTGGCACGCGACCTGGGCGACGCGCTGGTCGTGCCGGTGCTGTCCTTTGCCCCCCAGGGGCGCATCGACCCGCCCGAGGGAAACCTGCGCTTCCCTGGCACGCTGGGCGTGAGCGAGGAGGCCTTCGGCGGCATGCTCGAGGGCATCGCCCGCTCCCTGCGCGCCACGGGCTTCCGCTGGATCTGCCTGATGGCCGACAACGGCGCCTCGCAGCGCCCGCAGGAACGGCTCGCCGCGCGGCTGAACGCGGAATGGCGGCGGGAGGCGACACGCGTCGTGGCCCTGGACCGCTGGTACGGCGCGATCGCCGCACAGGATGCCTGGCTGCGCAGCGAGGGCGAGACCGACGCGTCGATCGGCACCCATGCCGGCATCGGCGACACCTCGGAACTCATGGCGGTGCACCCGCCAGGCGTGGATCTGACCCGCCTGCCGCCGCGCACGGCCGACCTGCCCGCGCTGGGTGCAACCGGCGACCCTGCGCGGTCGTCCGCCGCGCGCGGCGAGGCATTGCTGGCGATGCGCGTGGCCGCCGCGGTCGCGCAGATCCGCCAGGCCCGCGGCGGATAGGACCGGCTCGCCACCGCGGGTGGCCGAAGGCAACGCCCACCCGAACGCGATCCGGCGCCGCGTGCGGGCACGCGGGTCAAGCGGGGCGCGGAGCACGGCGATGGCTCCACGGGACACCACAGCGCCAGGCGCGCTTGCGGGGCCGGGGCGCGATCCCCATGCTCCGATCCCCGCGAGGACCACCACCATGCCGATCGACGAAAAGCTCCCGTTCCTGGCCGTGAACATCGCCGTGCTGACCGTGAGCGACACGCGCGACCTCGCCACCGACCGCTCCGGCCAGACGTTGGTCGAGCGCATCGAAGCCGCCGGCCACCACTGCGCGGCACGCGAGATCCTGCGCGACGAGGCCGACCTGATCGAAGCCCAGCTGCGCCGCTGGATCGCCGACCCCACGGTGGACTGCGTCATCACCACCGGCGGCACCGGCATCACCGGTCGCGACGTTACCCCTGAAGCCTTCAAGCGCGTGCTCGAGAAGGAAATCGAAGGCTTCGGCGAATTGTTCCGCATGCTGAGCTACCAGAAGATCGGCACCTCCACGATGCAGTCCCGCGCCCTCGGCGGCGTGGCCAATGGCACCTACCTGTTCGCCCTGCCAGGCTCCACCGGCGCCTGCAAGGACGCGTGGGACGACATCCTGGTCTGGCAACTCGACAGCCGCCACCGGCCCTGCAACCTGGTGGAACTGATGCCACGCCTGAAGGAACACCTGCGGGCGGCGTGAGGGCGGCGACGCGCGCGCGGGGCGGGCTTTGCCCTCCCCGGACCCCACCCACCAAAGGCCTAAAGGCCCTTGGAACCCTCGACTTGATGGGGGATTTCGGGGACGGGCATGGCGCCACCGTCGCGCAGGGCATCGCCGACGATGCCCCCCCCCGAATCCCCGATTCAAAATCCGCGATCCAACGGGCCGTCGCCCCTTGGTGGGGGGAGGTCCGGAGGGGGGCAAAGCCCCTCTCCGTTGCACGCCCATGCCTCTCACAGCAGCGCCAGCTGTGTCCCTGCTGTCGTGGCCTCCGGCACCCGGAAGCGCGTGCAGTCCAGCGCCCCGACCCCGCCGCCGCGGCGTTCCAGGCCGAGGCGTCGGGAGGCGATGGCGAAGCGTTGGGCCAGCAGGTCGGCGTAGGCGCCGGTGCCGGTCTGGCGTTGGCCGAAGCGGCTGTTGTAGAGCGCACCCCCGCGGGTCTGGCGGATCAGCGAGAGCACGCGGGCGGCGCGGTCCGGCATGTGGCGGGTCAGCCAGTCCTCGAACAGCTGCTTGATCTCGTGCGGCAGGCGCAGCAGCACGTAGCCGGCGCTCGTCGCCCCCGCGGCGGCGGCGCGGTCCAGGATGGTCTCCAGTTCCGCGTCGTTCACCCCGGGGATCATGGGCGCGGCCAGCACGGCGGCGGGAATGCCGTTTTCGGACAAATGCCGCAGGGCGGCCAGGCGGCGTTCGGGGGTTGCGGCGCGCGGTTCCATGATGCGCGCCAGCCGCGCGTCGAGCGTGGTGATCGACAGGCAGACCCGCACCAGATTGCGCTGGGCCATGCGCGCAAGGATATCCATGTCGCGCAGCACGCCGGCGGATTTCGTCACGATGGTGACCGGGTGGTCGAAGCGCTCGAGCACCTCCAGGACAGCGCGGGTCAGCTTCAGCGTGCGTTCGACCGGCTGGTAGGGGTCGGTGTTGGACCCGAGTGCTATCGGCTTTGGCACGTAGCCGGGCTTGCGCAGTTCCTTCTCGAGCAGGGCCGCGACCTCGGGCTTGAACAACAGCCTGGTTTCGAAATCGAGACCGGGGGACAGGCCAAGATAGGCGTGGGAGGGCCGTGCATAGCAGTAGACGCAGCCGTGCTCGCAGCCGCGATAGGGGTTCACGGCCCGGTCGAAGCCGATATCGGGGCTGTCGTTCCAGGCAAGGGCGGATTTCGCGTGGTCCCTGGTGAGCGTGGTGGGCAGCGGCGGGAGGTCGGCGAAGGCGGCTTCCAGCGTGCCCCAGCCGTCGTCGAAGGCTTCGCGGGCGGTGCTTTCGAAGCGCACGGCGGGGTTCAGCCCGGCGCCACGGCCGCGCCGCGCGGGGGATGGCATGGCGAAGCCGGGGGCTGCGCGGGGGGCGAGGTGCGGGGTACCGTCGGGCATGGCGCTGCTCCTGAAGTTCCCAATTTGTTCCGAAACACCCTGCCAAGTCCGGATCGGCCGGTCAAGAACATACAGCGAACGCTTGGTTAATGCTTGCTGAACCGCGATAGGGGCAGAATGAGAACGCCGGCCGGGCTCACCGCCGTCATCCCCACCCTCAATGCCGCCGCCGGCCTCGGCGGGACGCTGTCCGCCCTGGACGGCGAGGTGGATGCCGTCATCGTCGCCGATGGCGGCAGCACCGATGCCACCGGTGCCATCGCGCAGGCGGCCGGCGCGCAGGTGCTGCAGGCCCCGCGCGGGCGCGGCAGCCAGATCGCCGCCGGCATCGCCGCCGCATCGACGCCCTGGCTGCTGCTGGTCCATGCCGACACGCGCCCCGGCCCCGGCTGGCGCGCCGCCGCCGCCGCCTTCATGGCGGACCCGGCCAATGCCGCCCGCGCGGCGCATTTCCGCTTCGCGCTGGATGACGCCGCCCCACAGGCGCGGCGGCTCGAACGCGCGGTGGCCTGGCGCTGCAGGGTGCTCGGCCTGCCGTATGGCGACCAGGGGCTGCTGGTGCATCGCGACCTGCTGGCCGCTGTAGGCGGAGTGCGCCCCATTCCGATCATGGAGGATGTCGACCTGGTCCGCCGGATCGGCCGGAAGCGATTGGTGGCGCTGGACGTGGCATTCGTGACCTCGCCCGTGCGCTGGCGGGCGGAGGGCTGGTGGCGCCGTTCCGCGCGCAACCTGTCGTGCCTGGCGCTATGGTTCGCCGGCGTGCCGCCCGGGCGAATCGCGCGCCTCTACGCCCGGCGGGGCTGAGGCGCCGCGGCCCTGCCCGCCGCCTGTCCGTCAGGCCCGCGCCGCCACGGGCGGGGGCCCTGGTCAGCGCGCGCATCCTGCGCTGTGCTGCGCCGCGATGACCCGCCCCACCGTGATCCTGTTCGCCCGCGCCCCGCGCCTCGGGCTCGTGAAGCGGCGCCTTGCCGCCGGGATCGGGGCGCGCGCGGCGCTCCGCTTCTACACCGCTACCCTGGCCGCGGTGGCACGGCCGATCGGGCGCGACCGGCGCTGGCGCACCGTGCTGGCCACGACCCCCGCCGGCGCGCGCGCACCCTGGGCGCGCTTCGTGCCGCGCGCCACGCCGCGGACCGAGCAGGCGCGTGGGGACCTCGGCACGCGGATGGAGCGCGCCATGCGCCCGCACCCGGTCACGGTGCTGGCGGGCAGCGACATCCCAGACCTGCGCCCCGCCGACATCGCCGCCGCGATCCGCGTGCTGGGGCGTGCCGATGCGGTGTTCGGCCCGGCCGAGGATGGCGGCTACTGGCTGGTGGGTCTGGGTCCGCGCCGGCCGGCGCGCCCCTTCGCGGGGGTGCGCTGGTCGACCCGCCACGCGCTGGCCGACACGCTGCGCAACTTCGCCGGGCGGCGTGTGGCGCTGCTCCGCCGGCTGCGGGACGTGGACACGGCCGAGGACCTCGCCGCGGTCGGGCGTTCCGCGTGAAGCCGCCGCCCCCACGGCGCATCCTGGTGCAGATCGCGGCCACCACCGCGGCGCTGCTGCTGGCCAATGCCGCGCTGTCCTTCACCGAACACCCCTGGCTGCTGCCATCGCTCGGCGGGTCCTGCGTGATCCTGTTTGGCATGCCGCGGGGCATCATGGCGCAGCCGCGGTCCTTCCTGGGCGGACACCTGGTCGCGACCGTGGTCGGGCTGGTGTTCCGGATGGGGTTCGACAGCCTGGGCGGGCCGATGGGGCTATGGCTGGCGCTGGCCGTCGGCGTGGCGCTGGCGGCGATGGCGGTCACGCGCACCATTCATTCGCCCGCCGGCGCCAATCCGGTCGTGGTCTTCGTGGAGGACGCGGGCTGGGGCTTCGTGGCGACGCCGCTGCTGCCCGGCCTCGCGACGCTGTTGTTCCTGGTGGCCTATGCGGCGAACAACCTGCCGCGGCCCTGGGGGGCGGGGCCCTGGCCCCGGTTCTTCGGACGCGGATGAGGGGGCAGCGCCGGAACGTGGTCGCTGCGCGCGCCGATGGCTGACGCCGCGGTGGGCGATCCAGCGGGGTCGTTCAGCCCACCGTTCCGGTCGCGAGCATGACGGCCCAGTCCGGCCGGCCGTTCGCCGCCGCCCGCGCCGCCGCCGCATCCCAGTCGTAGTCGATCGCCAGCAACTCCGCCCCCCAGCGCCCGTGACGGCGCGTGAGGATGGCGTAGCGCGCATGCGGCGATCGGTGTTCCAGCCCCGGCGCCGCGGGGCTGTCGGCAAAGGCCGGGCAGCCGACGCTGCCGGGATTCAGGATGACCGCCCCGCCCGGCCCCTGCACCAGCGCCTGGCGGTGGCTGTGCCCGCACAGCACGACGCCGGGCCGCGCGGCATCGCCCAGCCGTGCCGCCACGGTGGCGCGCGGGGCCGGCACCAGGCGG
This sequence comes from Roseomonas fluvialis, assembly GCF_022846615.1. Classification (NCBI taxonomy): domain Bacteria; kingdom Pseudomonadati; phylum Pseudomonadota; class Alphaproteobacteria; order Acetobacterales; family Roseomonadaceae; genus Roseomonas; species Roseomonas fluvialis. Next base: position 3,740,495 of record NZ_AP025637.1, on the reverse strand, counting down.
CCGTCCTGCTGGTCCTCGAGCAGGTACGTGCTGTCATCCGCCGGCGTGCCGTGCACCGCCAGGATTTCGGGCGCGACCTCCAGCGTGGCGGGCAGGGCGTGCAGCCAGGCGCGTTCGGGGGGCTGCAGCGCGTCGCGCGCGAAACGGCCGGCGGGGGTGAGGTCGGCCTCCGGCCGGTCCAGGATCCAGCGGTCGTGGTTGCCGCGCACGGTGGGTAGGTCGAGCGCCACCAGGCGGGCAAAGGTCTCACGCGGCCAGAGTGGGCCGGTCACGCAGTCACCGAGGTTCACCACGCCGTCCACGGCGCGCGTCTCGAGGTCCGCGAGCACGGCATCGAGCGCCGCCAGGTTGCCGTGAATGTCGGAGAGAACGGCGAGGCGCATCGGTCGGCTCCTGGCTGGGGTGGGCCGACCATACCAGGACGCGCGCGCCGGGCGCGCCCGCCATTGGCCGCGTGCCCGCCCCATGCCAGCCTGTCAGCCCCGAGGAGGACCCCGCCCCATGTCCACGCCGCTGCGCTTCGGCCTGTTGCTGTTCCCGCGCCTCACCCAGCTCGACATGACCGGGCCGTTCGAGGTGCTTTCGCGCATCCCAGGCGGCCGGGTCGACCTGGTATGGAAGACCCGCGATCCGGTCACCTCCGACACCGGCCTCGCGATGCTGCCCACCCTGACCTTCGCGGAATGCCCGCAGCTCGATGTGGTGTGCGTACCCGGCGGGCCGGGCGTGGCGGCGCTCATGGAGGACGAGGAGGTGCTGGCCTTCCTGCGCGCGCAGGCGGCGGGCGCGCGCTTCGTGACGTCGGTGTGCACCGGTGCGCTGGTGCTGGCGGCGGCCGGGCTGCTGCGCGGCAAGCGCGCCACCACGCATTGGGCGAGCCATGACTTCCTGGCGCCGCTCGGTGCCGTGCCGGAGCAGGGGCGGGTGGTGCGGGATGGCAAGTTCGTCACCGGCGGGGGTGTGACGGCTGGGATCGACTTCGCGCTGTCGCTGGCGGCGGAACTGGCCTCGCCCGAGGTCGCGCAGGCCATCCAGCTGCAGATCGAATACGCGCCCGCGCCGCCCTTCGATGCCGGGTCGCCGGTCACGGCGCCGGCCGGCGTCCTGGCCACGGCGAAGGCGCGCGGCGCGGGCATGCGCGCCGAGCGCGAGGCGCTGGTGGCCCGGGTGGCGGCACGGCTGGCGTGATCGTCGAGACGGCGCGGCTTCGGCTGCGCCCTTTCGTGCCGGCGGATATTCCCGCCTACGCCGCCATCCGCGCCGATCCCGAGGTCATGCGCCACATGCCCGGCGGCGCCGCGCGCGCGACCACCGCCGCGGCCGATGCCGCGCGGATCGTGCCGGACTTCGCCGCACAATGGAGTGCGGTCGGCTACGGGCCCTGGGCGGTGACGGACCGCGCGACCGGCGTGCTGCTGGGCCATGGCGGGCTGCGGCACCTGCCGGACCTGGGGGGCGAGACGGAGATCCTGTATCTGCTGGCCAGGTCTGCCTGGGGAGGCGGGCTTGCGACGGAAGTCGCGGTCGCGGCGCGCCTGGCCGGGTTCGGCCGCTTCGCCCTTGCGCGCCTGGTGGGCTATGCCGCGCCGGGCAACATTGCCAGCCGGCGCGTGCTGGAGAAGGCCGGGCTGGCCTTCGAGGCGGAGGTCGAGGTCTTCGGCGTGACGGCGCGGCGCTACGTGATCGACCGCGCCTGAGCCTCACCACATGGTCTTCGCGGCGCGTGCCGGCCAGTCGCGGTCGTAGGCATCGCCGCCGGCCGCACCGGCGCTCATGGCTGCCAGGATGGCGCCGGGTGTCGGCAGGCTTGCCGGGTCGGCATGCCGTGTCGCATCCCACAGACCGGCGCGCAGGATGGCGCGAGCGCATTGGAAATAGACCTCCTGCACCTCGATCACGACGACGCAGCGCGGCGGGGCGCCGTCGACCGCAAACGATTCCAGCAGGCCGGGCGCGACCGACAGGTGCGCGCGCCCGTTCACCCGCAGCGTGGTGCCCGCACCCGGGATCAGGAAAAGCAGGCCCACGCGCGGGTCGCGGATGATGTTGCGCAGGCTGTCCACCCGGTTGTTGCCGCGCCGGTCGGGCAGCAGCAGCGTGCGGTCACCGTCGATCCGCACCAGGCCGTGCGCGTCGCCGCGCGGCGAGGCGTCGAGCCCCTCCGGCCCGGCGGTCGCGAGCACGAGGAAGGGGGAGGCGTCGATCAGGCGCCGGTAGTCCGGCGTGATCCGGTCGGCGACCTTGGCCGTGGCGGCGAGGACGGGGGCGCCGTAGAGCGCTTCAAGCTCTGTGATGGTCTCGATCCGCATGGGGAGTGCTCCGCGCTGCGGGGCGATGGATACGCCGCGCCTGCCCGGGCGGGGAAGGGCGGCGCCGTTCACGCAGGCTTCACCGCTGCGCGCGCAGGCTGCAGGCCGGAGGCTGTCCATGGACCAGACCATCACCGAGGCCGAGCGCGCGACCCGCGAACGCATCGCCCGCCACCTGCAGGAGTTGCACCGGCTGCACCTGGCGCTGGCGGAGGAAAGCCGCGCCCTCAAGCGCTTCACCACCGAGGGGCGGGCCGAGGTCGAGATCGGCCTGGCGAGCGAGCTGATCGAGCAATACCTCGGCGCCAGCGGTGCCTTCCTCGAGAACATGCGCGGCCGGTTCGAAGCGCGGCTGGCGCTGCTGCGCCGGGGCGAACCGGCCTTCGGCGGCCGGTCCGAGCAGGCGCCCGACCACGGGGCGTTCTGGCTGGGGTTTTCGCGGCTCTGCGCGGTGCTCAGGCGGGCGGGGCGGCACGCGGAGGGGTAGGGCAGGCGGCTTGGGAGGTGGGGGGCGCGGGCTGTCGTGCGACGTGGGCGGTGCACGCCAGACGTGTGGCGCCTCAGGCATCACGCCGAGGGGGCACAGCAAGCGTCGCGCCAGGGGTGCGCGGGGCGCCTCGCGCTGCTGGCGCGCTGGGCGCCTCGCGCTGCGGCCGCGCTGCAAACGTCGCGTAAGGGCGCGCTGCACATGTCGTGCAGCGGCGCGCTGCAACACGTCGCGCCGAGTGCACGCGACACGCCTGTTCTACGGGCGCGCCACGCGGATCGTGCCGTGCCAGACGCAGACCAGGTGTGTCTCCTCCCCCCGGTCGAGCAGCACCGGGCGGTCGAAGCGGCAATGCCGGGCGGCGACGGCGGCGGCCAGGCTCTCGCCCACGAAGGTGAAGTGCAGCAGGTCGCCGGCCGCGCAGCCATCGCCGGTCAGCAGGCCCACGAAACGGCGTTCGAGCGGCAGCGGATCGTTGGCGACGAATCGCGCGGTGCACACGCGCGGCGACGCTTCGTCCGCCACCGCGAGGGGAACGGGGAACAGCAGGGCGGCGATCAGGGCGGGCAGGAGACGCATGGATGCGTCATGATGCGCGAAGGCGGTGAACGAGGCGTTGATCGTGCGGGCAATTGGAGGCCGGGAGTTGGCGCCTGAGCCGCGCCGCGGCGCCGGGGGCATCGCGGCGGGAGCGGGGCGTGCGCGTGCCGCGCTGCGCACCGCGAGCATCGCAGTCGCCGCGCTGATGGCCCCTGCGGCAGCGGCCCTGGCGCAACGGACGCCCGACCCCGCCCGCCCGCATCCCGCCGAGCGCGCCTGGGTCGATGCCTGCATCCTGGCCGCGCAGGCGCATCCGCCGCGCGCCGCCTTCGGCCGCTGCGCCTGGCGCATTGCCGCCACCTGCCAGGGCGACCCCGGGGAGGGGCTGCTGATCGCACGCCTGCCCACGCTGCCCGACCGGCCGCAGCCGCCGCGCACCTGCATGCTGGTCGAGACCGCGATCTGGCAGCAGCAGCTCGATCGCTGGCAGCGCGAATTGGGGCTTCTGTCGACCGGCGCGGCGGCGGAGGCGTTGCGCCGGGCGCAGCGCGCGTTCCCGCCCTATCGCGACGTGACCTGTGCGGCGGAGGAGGCACTGTCCGCCCCCGCCGAAGCCGAGGCCAACCGCCTGTCCTGCCGGCTCGAGCAGACGGCGTTGCGGGCGCTCGAGCTCAAGCGCCTGCGTGACGAGATCATGCTGGCGATCGCGGCGGCGTCGGCCGAGGGGCCGTAGGGACGGGCACGCGGTGCGCCTGCGGCACGATCCGCCGGCGCGCGTTCGGCACGACCCGACGGCGCGCTTCCGGCGTGACCCGCCGGCGCGCGTTCGGCACGACCCGGCAACGCGCCGTCGGTGCGATCCGCGGGCGAGCCGCCGGCGCCATCCGCTGGCGCCCCGCCGGCGCGACGTCACGGCGCGCCTTCGGCACGACTCGATGGCGCGACGTAGGAATAATCTCCCCGGCGCCCATTCGGCGCGATCCCGCCGCGCTTCCCGCGCGATGCCACCACGCGCCCCCGGCGCGACGCGACGCCGAAACCGGAAATCCCGAGGCCAGCGGCCGAGCTGTTCGGCCGCTGGCGTCAGATGCGCTGCCGGTTGCCCGGCCGGGTCAGCGCTTCCACCAGCCCTGGCGCTTGGGCAGCGCGGCCTCCGCCCCCGTGCCGAGCACCACGGGCTGTACCGGCGCGCCGATCACGGGTTCGGCCGGCGCGGGCTCGGGCGGTGCGGGCGGTGCCGCCGGTTCTGGGGCAGCCTTGGCCGCCGCCGGGGCGACGACCGGGGCTGCCGGCGGCGCTTGCGGTGCGGCTTCAGCGGCGGGCGCAGCCTCGACCCGCACTTGAGCTTCGACGACCGGCGCGGCCTCTGCCACCGGCGCGGCCTCGGCCTCCGGCGGCGCTTCGGCCGGTGCGGCGGTCGCGGTCGCTTCCGCCATGGTGACGGCGGTGACCTCGGCCTGCACCTCAACGGCCGCGGTGCCGGCGCGCGGCGGGCGGGCGGTGGCGGCGCGTTCGGCCGCGGCCTCGGCAGCCTCCATCGCTTCGAAGATGTCGTCGATCTGGCCGGCGAAGGGGTCGGCCGGGGTGGGGCCGGTGTAGCGGGCGGGGCGCGGCGCGACCACGGGCGCTTCCTCCGGCGCGTCGGCGGGGGCGGCCTCGGGGGTGGGGCCGTCCTCGCGCCGGCGGCGGCCACCACGGCGGCCGCGGCGGCGGCGGCGGCCATCGGCGTCCAGCCCGCCATCGGCGGCGCCGGGTTCGCCGCCTTCCTCGCCCTCGGGCGCGGCGGCGGCGGCGGGCTCGGCCTCGGCATCGGGCTCGGCCTCGCCATCGGCGATCGCCTCGGCGTCGGCTTCGGAGTCGGCCTCGGCGTCGGGCGCACCCTCGCGCCCATCCTCGCGGCGGCCACCACGGCGGCGGCGGCGGCGGCGGCGGCGGCGCTCGCCTTCCTCCGCGGTCTCGGCGCGTGCCTCGTCGCCGGGGCGGCGCGGCGTGTCGTCACCGGAGCGGCGCGGGGCGTCGGCCTCATCGGCGTCAGGCGCGTCGTCCTCCTCCGCATCTGCGTCGATCGCGGCGGGTTCGGGGGCGTAGTCCATGCGCAGCGCGGAGGGCGCAGAGGGAATCGCGCCCGGTTCGGCCGCGCGGGTGCGCTCGATCTTGACCGCCGGGCCCATCAGCGTGTCGTCGGGTTCGAACATCACGGCCATGCCGAAGCGCTGTTCGATCTCGGCCAGGCGTTCGCGCTTGCGGTTGAGCAGCCAGAGCGCGACCGGGGACGCGACATGCACCACGATCTCGGCGGCGCGGCGCTTGGCCCCTTCCTCCTCGATCGCGCGCAGCACCTGGAGGGCGCTGCTGTCGACGCTGCGGACCAGGCCGCGGCCGGCGCAATGCGGGCACTGCACGAAGGTCTGCTCGGCGATCGACGGGCGCAGCCGCTGGCGCGACATCTCAAGCAGGCCGAAATGGCTGATCCGGCCGACCTGGATGCGCGCGCGGTCGTGCTTCAGCGCATCCTTCAGGCGCCGTTCGACCATGCCGTCGTGCTTGGAAGACTCCATGTCGATGAAGTCGATGACGATCAGGCCCGCCAGGTCGCGCAGGCGCAGCTGCCGCGCGATCTCGTCCGCCGCTTCCAGGTTGGTGCGCAGCGCGGTGTCCTCGATGTGCCGGTCGCGCGTCGCGCGGCCCGAATTCACGTCGATGGCGACCAGCGCCTCGGTCTGGTTGATGACGATGTAGCCGCCCGACTTCAGCTGCACGACGGGCGAATGCATCGCGTCGAGCTGCTGGTCCACGTTGTGGCGGGCGAACAGCGGCACCGCCTCGCGATGCGCGCGGATCTTGCCCGCATTGGCCGGCATCAGCATGCGCATGAATTCGCGCGCGGCCGAATACGCGTCCTCGCCCTCGACAACCACTTCCTCGATGTCGCGACCGTAGACGTCGCGGATCGACCGCTTGATGAGGTCGGCTTCCTCGTAGATCAGCGCGGGCGCGCTGCTGGCGAGCGTGCGTTCGCGGATGCTGTCCCACAGGCGCAGCAGGTATTCGCAGTCGCGCTTGATCTCGGGCTTGGGGCGCTGCGCGCCGGCGGTGCGGACAATGAGCGACATGCCCTCGGGCATGTTCATCTCCTCGACCGCTTCGCGCAGGCGCTTGCGGTCGGCCGCCGAGGTGATCTTGCGCGACACGCCGCCGCCGCGCGGCGAATTCGGCATCAGCACGCTGAAACGCCCGGCCAGCGAGATGTAGGTGGTCAGTGCGGCACCCTTGCCGCCGCGTTCCTCCTTGACGACCTGCACCAGCATGATTTGGCGGCGCTTGATCACTTCCTGGATCTTGTAGTGGCGCAGGAAGCGGGGCGGGATGCGGCGCTCGCGGCGCTCATCCTCGGTCTCGGCGGGCATGTCCTCGCCGCCGATCGTCTCGGGGGGCGGGGGAGGCTCATCGCCGGCGAGGGATTCGATGTCGCCAGCTTCGGTGCCCTCGGGCGCATGGGCTGCGGGGGCATCAACCAGCTCGGCGGCGTCGGGTGCCGCGGTGATGCGCGCCTCCGCCATGTCGAGCGCCAGGGCGGCCTGCGGCGAGCCCTCGGCGGGCGGGGCGCTCGCCTCCGGCGCGGCCGGCGTGGTGGCGCCGTCGTGGGCGTGCGCAGCGGTGCCGTCATGCTCCGGCGCGGCGGCGGGCGCCTCGGCGGGTTCGGCCTCGCCGGCGGGGGCGTCGGCGGTTTCGCCATTCGCCTCGGCCTCGCCATTGGTCCAGGCGTCCGAGCCTTCGCCGTTCCAGGCGGCGCGGTCCATCGCGGATTCCGGGGGGAGGTCGGCTTCGTCCTCGGCGCGGGCGTCCTCGGCCTGCATCTCGATCAGGCGCTGCCGGTCGGCGACCGGGATCTGGTAGTAGTCGGGGTGGATTTCGCCGAAGGCGAGGAAGCCGTGGCGGTTGCCGCCGTATTCCACGAAGGCGGCCTGCAGGGAGGGTTCCACCCGGACCACCTTGGCCAGGTAGATGTTGCCTTTGAGCGCGCGGCGGGTGGCGGTCTCGAGGTCGAATTCCTCGATGCGGGTGCCGTCCAGCACCACCACCCGGGTTTCCTCGGGGTGGGATGCGTCGATCAGCATGCGCTTGGTCATGGGCGGCGGGTCTCCGCGCCGCGGCGGGGCCGGCGGCGCATGGGATTGGCGGGGCCCGGGCGGCGGAGGTGAGTCGGCGCTGCGTTCTTGGGCATGCGCCGTCCGTCCTCCTCGCTCGGCAGGCCCGTCCGCGCGCGGCGCGGTGCGGGCCCGGGGTGGGCGCGCCTGGTCTCGTGCCCCGATGCCCTCGGACGGCCGCAGGGTGCGGCGGTCACAGGCGCAGACGGGCCGGCTGGCGATGCGGCGCGCCCGGCGCCGGCATAAGGGGCGGGTCGGGCGATGCGCGCACCGGGTTCCGCGCCGGCGGAGACGGCAGGAGGGGCGCCCGGCAAGGCCACGGAACGCTGGGGGCCGATCATGGCCGCCCCGGTTCCAGGCCGGGCACCCGATGATCCGCGCCGGCCGCGCCCCGCCTCAGGCCCTGGGGTCGCTGGCCGGGCGAACCCGCCCGGGACTCCGCCCGCAGCGGCAGCCGCCGGGGCAGGGCACCATAGTCATGCGGGGGGGTTGTCACAACCCTGCCGCGAGGCTTGGCGTTCGTTGAAGCGTAATCTGAGGCTTTCCATGGCAAGTCCCTGCCGGACATGGCATATGGACGAGCAATCCGGTGGGGGCCGGATTTGTAAGGGGACTTCCGATGCTCGGTCCGGGACGACGCCCGCTGCTGGGGCTCGGCCTGCTCGCCCTGGCGGGCGGGGGGCCAGTGTGTGCGGGCACCGTCACCGGCGCAGCGGTGCAATCCGCCGGGCCCGGTGCGCGACTGACCCTGCCCGTACAGGGCGACCAGCGCTGGTCCGTCCGCGTGCTGGACGACCCGCGGCGCATCGCGGTGCACCTGCCTGACGCCACCTGGCGCGGTCCGGCCAGCCTGCGGGGTGCCGGGCCGGTGCGCGCGGCGCGCTTTGTCGCGGCCGACGACACCCTGCTGATCGAACTTTCCGCCCCGGCGCTCCCGCGCAACGGTCCGGCGCGGGCCGGGCATGTCGTGATCGACATCCGCCCCGCCGCCGCCGCCGATTTCGCCGCGGCCGTGCGCAGCGGGCGCGACGCGCTGGCCGGCGTGGCGCGCAGTGCCGCGTCGCTGCCGCTGGTGGTGCTGGACCCCGGCCACGGCGGGCGCGACCCCGGTGCGATCGGCGCATCGGGCACGCAGGAAAAGCGCATCGTTTTGGCTGCCGCACTCGACCTCAAGGCGCGGCTCGAGGCGGCGCGCACCTGCCGGGTGGCGCTGACCCGCACGCGGGATGTCTTCGTGCCGCTTGCCGACCGGGTGGAATTCGCCCGGCGGCGCGATGCGGCGCTGTTCGTCTCGTTGCATGCCGACAGCGCGCCGGGCGCGCGCGGCGCGTCGGTCTACACGCTGGCCGAGACGGCGTCGGATGCGATGAGCGAGGCGCTGGCGCGGCGCGAGAACCGCGCCGACATCGCTGGTGGCCTTCGCCTGCCCTCGGTCAGCCCCGAGGTGCAGCGCATCCTGATCAGCCTGATCCGGCAGGAGACCAGGGCCGGTTCGTCGCGCCTGGCACGCCTTGCGGTGCGCGAACTGGGCGAGGAAGTGCCCCTGCTGCCCAACACGCACCGGGAGGCCGCCTTCGTGGTGCTGAAGGCGCCCGAGATCCCGTCGGCGCTGGTCGAACTGGGCTTCCTGTCGGACCCGCGGGACGAGGCGGCGCTGAAGCGCCCGGAGCACCGCGCCCGGCTTTCGGTCGCGCTGGCGCGGGCGGTGCGGCAGTGGCTCGACGCAGGCGCGGCGGTGGCGGCGGCCGGCTGAACCGCGGTGGCGGCCGCGCGCAGGCCGCTCCGCGATCACGGCTGCTTGAGAAATGCTGCACCGCCCGCGCCGCGCTGCGCGGTGGTCGCAAATGTAAGGCAAATCGTGTAATCCGCGGAGGTGTCCATGAATCCCCTGCGCGCCGACGCGCCGCTCGACCCTTCCCGCATCAAGCGCAAGCGCGCCGATTCCGCCGCGCCTGCGCCCGCGCCGAAAGCGGATCCTGCGCCGGCGGACGACACCACCGAGGCGGCGCCAGGCAAGCGCCGGCGCCGTGCCGACCGGGCGGCCAAGCCGCGGCGTCGGCGGCGTGGGCTCGGCCTGTTCCGGCTGATGTTCATCCTGCTGATCGGCGGCGGGCTGGTCGGCACGGTGGCCGGCTATGGCGTGTATCGCCAGGTGTCCGAAGACCTGCCGGACTATCGCTGGCTGGCCGACTATGACCCGCCGCAAATGAGCCGCATCTACGCCGCCGACAGCCGGCTTTCTGCCGAACTGGCGACCGAACGGCGCGTGTTCGTGCCGATCGAGGCGATCCCGCGCCGCGTGCAGCAGGCCTTCGTCTCGGCCGAGGACCAGCGCTTCTGGGACCATGCCGGCGTCGATCCGCTGGGCATCGGGCGTGCGCTGCTGACGGCGATCGAGAATTACGGTTCGGGCCGGCGGATGGGCGGGGCGTCCACCATCACCCAGCAGGTCGCGAAGAACATGCTGGTGGGGGCCGACCGGACGCTGATGCGCAAGGTGCGCGAGGCGATCCTGGCGGTGCGCATCGAACAGGCGCTGTCCAAGGAACGCATCCTCGAACTGTATCTGAACGAGATCTTCCTCGGCCAGCAGGCCTATGGCGTGGCGGCAGCGGCGCAGGCCTATTTCAACAAGGGCCTCGATGAACTGACGCTAGCCGAGGCCGCCTTCCTGGCGGCGCTGCCGAAGGGCCCCAACAACTACAACCCGGTGCGCTTCCCCGAAGCCGCGCGCGCGCGGCGCGACTGGGTGCTCGACCGCATGGCCGAGGACGGCCACATCACCCGCGAGGAAGCCCGCTACGCCAAGGCCGAGCCCATCGTGCCGCGGCCGACCCGCCGGCCGGAGGTGATCGCGGTCGGTCAGCACTTCACCGAGGACGTGCGCCGCGAACTGATCCAGCGCTTCGGTGCCGAGCAGACCACCATGGGCGGGCTGGTGGTGCGCACCAGCCTCGACCCCGAATTGCAGGCGGCGACGGAACGCGCGCTGCGCGACGGGCTGATGGCCTATGACCGCCGGCGCGGCGGCTGGCGCGGCGCCTTCGGGCAGATCGCCGCGACGCCCACGGAATGGATGCCGGCACTGGAATCCTACCAGCGCCCGCCGGGGGGCTTGCCGGAATGGCGGCTCGCAGTCGTGCTGGAGGTGCGCCAGGGGGACGCGCGGCTCGGCTGGATCGAACGCGGGGATGCGCGCGGCGCGCCGCAGCCGCGCACCGGCCTGATGTATCTGCAGGACCTGGCCTGGGCGCGCCCCGCGCGCGATGGCCGCATCGGTGGCGCGCCCACGCGCATGCAGCAGGTGGTCAATGTCGGGGACGTCGTCTTCGTCGAACCGATGCCGACGCAGATGCCCGCGCAGGGCCGCGCCGCACGGCCCGAACGGCTGGAACTGCGCCAGATGCCGCAGGCTGAGGGCGCGGTGGTGGCGCTCGACCCGCAGACCGGGCGCGTGCTGGCCATGGCCGGCGGGTGGTCCTTCGAACGGTCGTGGTTCAACCGCGCGACGCAGGCGATGCGGCAGCCGGGGTCGTCCTTCAAGCCCTTCGTCTACATCACAGCGCTGGAGCAGGGCATTCCGCCCAACCAGGAACTGCTCGACGAACCGATCGAGGTGATGTCCGGCGGGCGCGTCTGGCGGCCGCAGAACTACACCGCGGGGACCGCGAATGGGTGGGTGAGCATGCGCACCGCCATGGAGCGCAGCCTCAATCTCGTCACCGTGAGGCTCGCGCAGCAGATGGGCATGGATGCGGTGGCGGATTCCGCCGCGCGCTTCGGCGTGATTCCGAACATGCCGCGCTACCTCGCGCTCTCGCTGGGGGCCGGCGAGACGACAGTGATGCGCATGGCCGCGGGCTATGGCGCCTTTGTCAACGGCGGGCGGGAGGTGACCCCGACGCTGATCGATTCCGTGCAGGATCGCCGCGGCCGCGTGATCTGGCGCGCCGATACCCGCGCCTGCGCCACCTGCACCACCGGCGGGCCCGAAGCCGCGCCGCCCGAACTGGTCGACGCCGCGCGCCGCCAGGTGACCGACCCGATCGCGGCCTACCAGATGGTCTCGCTGCTGCAGGGCGTGGTGCAGCGCGGCACCGGGGCGAACGCCATCGGCAACCGGCTCGGCCGCCCGGTCGCGGGCAAGACCGGCACGACCGACGACTACAAGGACAACTGGTTCGTCGGCTTCACGCCCGACATCGTGGTGGCGGTGTGGATCGGTTTCGACGAACCGCGCAGCCTCGGCACCGGCGAGACCGGCGGCGGCAATGCCGCGCCGATCTTCCGGGAGGTGGTCGCGGCGGCACTGCGCGACAGCCCGCCGGTGCCCTTCCGCGCGCCGCCCGGCGTGGCGCTCGTGCGCATGAATATCGGCAACGGGTCCATCCTCGAGGCCTTCCGGCCGGGCACCGAGAATTCGGCGCGACGCTGGCGCGCGGATGGCGACCCGGAGGGCGGCGGGTCGGCCGGGCGCGTCGACAGCAACCTGGGCGGGCTTTATTGAAATCGCCGGATGCGGCGCCGCCATTGGCGGTCGTGCAGCATCGCGGCGTGACGCTGATGCCGGCCATCGCGGAGCGCAGCGGCGGATTCCAGTTCAGCCTGGGTGCCTTCGACGCCGTCGGGGATCCCGTGACCGGCGTCGCGCATCGCCGCCACGGCGGCGTCACGGTGCCGCCCGCTCCGCCCGCGGCGCCACCGGCGCTGCGCTGGAGCGGGCCGCATCTTTATGCCGGCGTGGTATTCGGACAGTTCGGGCATTTCGTCGCCGAGAGCCTGTCGCGGCTCTGGGCGATGCGGGCCGCGCCTGAGGCGGCGCTTGTGTGGCACCGGCATCCGGCCTGGACGGCGCCTGGCCTGTCGCGCTGGCAGCAGGACGTGCTGGCGCTGGCAGGGCTTGGCGGTCGGACCCATCGCTTCATCGATGCGCCGGTCGTTGTCGACGACATCCTGGTGCCGGAACAAGGCCATGTGATGGGCCATGTCCTGCACCCGGCGCAGGTGCGCGCGCTCGGAGTCCATCCCTTCCGCGCGCCGCAGGCGGGGCGGCGGCTGTGGGTGTCGCGCTCCGCGCTGGCCAAGGCGAACGGGATGATCGAGCGGGAGGACGAACTCGAGGCCCTGCTGCGCGACCGGCGCTGGGAGGTGGTGCATCCCGAGCGCCGCGACGTCGCCGCGCAGCTGGCCCTGTACGAGGACGCCGAGATCCTCGCGGGGTTCGAGGGCTCTGCCTTCCACCTGCTGCTGATGGGCCGCGACATCCGTGCGCGGGTGCTGCTGCTAGACCGCCGGCTGGCGCCGGCCCAGCACCGCACCTACGACATCATTGCGCAGGCCTTGGGTTTTCCGCAGGAGAGGCTGTCGGTCGCGCTCGACCCGGTGCGCGGGCGGGGGAATACCGGGACCTGGCGGCTGCAGCACCCGGCGGCGGCGGCCGCTGCCCTCGACAGCGCCGCGGGCGCGCCCTAAACCCCGCCATCATGCGCGCCGAAGCCGAATCCCTGAACGAGCAGATCACCGCATCGGTGTCCCTGCTGAGGAGGCATCTTTGACTGGGATGCCGCCGTCCGCCGCCTCGAAGAACTGAACGCCCGCGCCGAGGACCCGGCGTTGTGGAACGATGCCGCCGAAGCCGGTCGCGTGATGCGCGAACGCGGGCGGTTGTCGGGCCAGGTCGATGGTGTGCGCAAACTTGAACGCGATGTCGCCGATGCGATGGACCTGATCGAACTGGCCGAGGCAGAGGGCGACACCGCCACCGTCGATGCGGCCATTGCCGATCTCGAAGGCTTCGCCACCGAGGCCAAGCGGCTCGAGATCGAGAGCCTGCTCTCGGGCGAAGCCGACGCCAACGACTGCTACGTCGAAGTGAACGCCGGCGCCGGCGGCACCGAGGCGCAGGACTGGGCGCAGATGCTGCTGCGCATGTACATGCGCTGGGCCGAGAAGCGCGGCTACAAGGTGACGCTGACCGAACAGTCGGAAGGCGAGCAGGCCGGCATCAAGTCCGCCACGCTGCAGGTGACCGGCGCCAACGCCTATGGCTGGATGAAGACCGAGACGGGCGTTCACCGCCTGGTGCGCATCAGCCCCTTCGACGCCGCGGCGCGCCGGCAGACGTCCTTCGCGTCCGTTTATGTCTATCCGGTGATCGACGACAAGATCGAGATCGAGATCAATCCGGCCGACATCAAGACCGACACGTTCCGCGCATCCGGCGCCGGCGGGCAGCACGTGAACAAGACGGAATCGGGCGTGCGCTTCACGCATATTCCGACCGGGATCGTCGCTGCCTCGACGCAGGACCGCAGCCAGCACCGCAACCGCGTCATCGCGATGGATATGCTCAAGGCGCGCCTGTACGAACTGGAACTGCGCAAGCGCGAAGCGGTCTCGGATGCGGTGGAAGCCGGCAAGACCGACATCGGCTGGGGCCACCAGATCCGGTCCTATGTGCTGCAGCCCTACCAGATGGTGAAGGACCTGCGCACCAGCGTGGAGAAGGGCAACCCGGCGGCGGTGCTGGATGGCGAGCTTGATGAGTTCATGGCCGCCGCGCTGGCGCAGCGCGTCGGCACCACGCGCTCGGACGCGAGTGCGGCGGCGCGCTGAGTGTCTGTTTGACAAGTCCGGCACCGGGCCGCACCCCCACCCGGCCACCGAACGACAGTATCCTGGATGGGTGGCCGGGTGGGGGTGCGGCCCGGTGCCGGACTTCGAGAATGCGCCAAAGGGCGCATTCTCAAACGGACACTGAGCTCAGCCGTCGTTGACGAAGCGCTGCAGGCTGTTGGCCAGGCGCTCCATGTCCTCAAAGTTCGTCACCAGGGCGCGCTTGTCCGGCGCGGTCTGGCGCAGCGGGGAGGGGCCGAACATGCGCGCACCTTCCCCCGCGCCGAAGCCGGCCAGGCGCGCGATGCGCTCGGCCTGCGCCGGCGCGACGGCCGGGCCGCCGATGATCTCGGGATAGGCCACTTCCAGGAAGCGGACATGGCCGACGAAGGCGCGCTGCACGTAGCGCCGGGTCCGCAGGATGGGCAGCATGTAGGACACCGCCTGCTCCGCCCCAAGCGTCAGCTTCATGTCGCGCGCCGCATCGGCATCGTTGCCGGTGTGATACACGCCGCGCGTCTCGGCGATGACGTGGCTGGCGAAGCATTCCGCAAGGTCGGGGCGGACCAGGTGGATCACGCCGGCACGGCGTGTCTTCAGCCAATTGACCAGGAAATTCGCCCCGGGCGCGGCGGCAGGCAGGCACCAGATCGGCGCGAAGCTGCCGAGGTTGTTGTACATCAGGTCGAAATGCAGCATCGCCGGCGCGACGCGCTCGCGCAGCTGCTCGACGAAGGCATCGAGGGCGGCGCCCATCTCCTCGGCCTCGAACCCGAAGCCGCCGCGGGTGGCGACGAAGCCGCCGAAGAAGCCGCGGAAGTCGGCGCCGCCATGCCCGGGCTGGAAGACCTCCCCGAGCGACTTGCACAGGCTGCCCGCCGAGAGCGAAGTGCCGAGGAACTTGGTGCCGCTGCGCTGCGTTGCGATGGTGACGAGGAAGGGTGGTCTGTCGTCCTGCAGGGCGGCCTCCGGTGTGGCATCCCGTCATGGCGGCCCTGATTCCGGGCGGTGCCTGCGGGCCTTTGCGCGATCCTACAGCAACGTCGCGTATCCGTGTGCGGAATTCCCGGGCCGCGCCTTGACCCTGCGCGGGGTGCGGTATACCGCCGACCTGCCGCGCTTTCGCCGCGCGGCGGGGGCTTTGGCGCAACGTGGCACTGACCGTCATGCATGTGTCGCACGGTGCCGCTGGCGGCGCCGGGCGGGCCGCGCGGCGCGCGCACCGCGCATCGCGCGCGGCCGGGGTGCTGTCGGCCTTCGCCTTCATCGATGGCGAGGCGACCGAGCCTGGGGACATTCTGCTGCGCCCGCGCCCGCCCGAGGATGCCGCCGAGGCCGCGCTTGCCACCGCCCTGCACGACCGCGTGCAATGGGGCCTCGTGCAGTCGGCGCGCAGTGCCGCGACCAACACGCTGTTCTCGATCGCGCATCCGGCACTCGCACTCGACCGCCAGGCGCTGTTCGCCGCGGCCGACGTGCTGCACCTGCATTGGTCCACCTGGGCGGTGGCACCCTCGGCGCTGCAGGCCTGGCTCGCGGCCGGGCGGGCCGTGGTCTGGACGCTGCACGACATGTGGCCGATGACCGGCGGCTGCCACTATCCGGCGGGCTGTGAGCAGTACCGCACCGCCTGCCTGCGCTGCCCACAACTGGCCGATGCCTGGTCCCTGGTGCCCAACGCCTTCGCGGAGAAGCGCGCCGCCTGGTCGGCGCCGGGTCCGGTGGTGGTGGCACCTTCCTCCTGGATGGCGGCGCGCGCGGCCGAGAGCGCGATCCTGCGCGGCTGCCGGATCGAGGTGATCCCGAACCCCATCGATACCGACCTGTTCGCCCCGCGCGCGGACCGCGACGGGCTGCGCGCCGCCTGGGGGCTCGGCCCGCGCGACCTACTGCTGGTCGCCGGCGCGCACGACAACCGGGAGGCGCGCAAGGGCGGCGCGCTGCTGGCCGCGGCGCTGCAGGCGCTGGCCGCGGATGGGCGGCTTGCGGCGGTGTTGCCGCCGGGTGCACAGGTGGCCTTGGCTGGCTTCGGCCGGTCCGCGCTGCCCGAGGTGCCGGGGATGCGCCGGCTGGATTTCGGCGAGGTCACCCAGGACGACGTGCTGGCCGACATCCTCGCGGCGGCGGACCTCGCCTGCATCCCGTCGATCGAGGACAACTACCCGAACGTCGCGGTCGAGGCGATGGCCTGCGGTACGCCCTGCGTCGCGACACCGGTCGGCGGCCTGCCGGAACTGGTGCGCGAGGGCTCCAGCGGCATCCTGGCCACGGCCGCGGGCGCCGATGCGCTGGCCGAGGCCTTGCGGCGCTTCGCAGCACACCATCATGGCGATGCCGCGATGCGCGCGCGCGCGCGCACTCAGGCCGAAGTAGAGAACGCGACCGGCGTGATCGGTGCGCGCCTCGCCACGCTGTATCGCGACCTGGCGGGGGAGGGGCGCGACATTACGCCCGCCGCGCATGACCGCGCGCTGGGCGCCTTCGCGCGCGCGCCGGTCGCGGTCGCGGCGGTGCCGGGCGCGGAGTTCCTGCGCTTCCCGACCAACCTGATGCTGCGCGAGGCCGGCGGTGCCGCGGTGGCGTCGGTGCGCGCGCCGGCGGCGCAGGCAAGCGCGGCGGGCGCACTGCGTGTCATGGCGCTGCGGGCGCAGCATGGACATCACGGCGCGCAGTCCGGCCCGTGGCAGTTCCTGCGGCACCTGCCGCCCGGGGTCGATGCCGCCCTGCGCGCCACCCCGCTCGGCGCTGGCCTGGCCGGCACGCAGGCGGATGCGTGGCGGAGCTGGGGCCGGCTGCTCGGCACCGCGCCCTTCGGCCAGCAGGGCAATGCCTGGCTGGCCGAGGCCGACCTTCTCGCCGAATGCGCGGCCGAGGGCTTCGACGTGCTGCACGCGATCGACGGGGAACTGGCCCTGTGGCTGCTGCCGCATGTCCCCGCCGCGCTGTTCCAAGGCGGGCAACGCCCAGCGATGGCGGCGACCTTCCACCAGCCGCCGGCGCTGCTGGCCGGGATGGTCAATGCCGCCATGCTGCGCGCGCTCGATGCGGTGGTGGTGCTGTGCGAGGCGCAGCGCGCGGCATTGTCGCGGCACCTGCCGGCCGAACGGCTGCACGTCATCCCGCATGGTATCGACAGCGGCTTCTTCACGCCGGGGCCGCGTGCGACGGGGGATGGCTTCCGCCTGCTCGCGGTCGGCCACTGGCTGCGCGACTTCGACACGCTGTTCGCGACCTTCGCGGCGCTGCGCGCGGCGGGGCTCGATGCACGGCTGCGCATCGTCTCGCCCAACCCGCCGCGCGGCGTGCCCCCCGGCGTGCAGGTCGAGGGCGGGCTGACCGACGAGGCGCTGCGCGCGGCCTATCGCGACGCGGACGCGCTGCTGCTGCCGCTGCACGACGCGACGGCGAACAACGCCATCCTGGAAGCGATGGCCTGCGGGCGCCCGGTGGTCGCGACCGATGTCGGCGGCGTGGCCGACATGACCGACAGTGCCGCGCGGCTGGCCCCGCCGGGCGATGCGCGCAGCATGGCCGATGCCGTGCTGGCGCTGGCGGCCGACCCGGCGGCGGCGGCGGCGCTGGGGGCCGAGGCCCGCGCGCGAGCCGAGGCGCTGGACTGGCGCCACATCGCCGCGCGCCACGCCGCGCTCTATGCCGCGCTGGCCGAGGCGCGCGCATGAGCCGCGCGATGCTGCTGCCGCCCGGCGCCTGGGGCGCCGATGGCGCGCGCTTCGCGGCCCCCGCTGCGGGGCGGCTCTCGGTCTGGGCGGAGGGTGCGGACGACGCTGCGCTGCTGCACCGCGCGGATGGCACGGCAGTCGGCTTCGCCATGCTGGGCGGCTGTGCCTTCGCCGCATGCGAGGTCGCGGCGCAGGAGGCGCTGCGCATCACCGCGCCGGCGCCGCCGCGCCTCTGCCTGGTGCTGCTGCGCGCGGTGCCGGTGGCCTCGCCGAGCCTGTCGGGCGCCTGGCCGCGGGCGCTGCTGCGCGGCGCGCGTCGCCCTGGCGGGGATGCGGCGGCGCGCGCGACCATGGATGCCGCGCTGGCGGCGCAGGACCTGGATGGCGCGCTGGCCGCGCTGGCCGACATGCTGGCGGTGGCGCGCGAGGATGACGCGACGCAGCAGGCCGCTGCGGCGCTGCTGCGCCATCTCGCGCGTCATCCGATGCTGCGCGGCGCCGCACTCGGGGCGCTTGCCGCCGCCCTCATCGAGGTGCCCGCATGACGCTGTTCATCCTGGACCCCAACCTGGAAGGGGAGGCGGGGCATCACCTCGCCTACGACCTCGCGATCGCGCAGGAGGCGATCGCGCGCGGGGAGCCGGCGACGATCATCGCGCATCGGCGCTTCGCGCCCGCCACCATCGGCGGCGTGCGGATCCTGCCGCATTTCACCGAGACCACCTACGCGGTGCGCCATGCCGACCCGGTGACCGGGCGGCTCGATGACTACCGCGTGCTGAACGACCTGCTGCTGGAGGAACTGGCCGCGCTGCCGCGCCACGAATTCCGCCCGTCGGACTGCGTGCTGGTGCCCACCACCACCGAGAACCACCTGGCCGGCTTCCTCGGCTGGATGAAGGGCTTCGATGCGCGCGAGGCACCGCTGTTCGTGGTGCACCTGATGTTCCCCTCCGGCATGGCGGTGGATGCGGCGGGGCGTGCGGTGGTCGAGGACCCGCTGCGCGCGCTGTTCTACCGGCTGGCCGACCGGGTGGCGCTGGAACCGGGCGCCGCGGTCCACCTGTTCGCGAGCGGCGGCCAGCATGCGGCGGAATTCTCGGCACTGCTGGGCCGCCCGGTGCCGCCGCACCCGCTGCCGATCCGCCACGACCCGGGCCTGGAGGCACCGCTGCGCGCGCTGCTGTTCGCCGGCGATGCGCGGGTGGACAAGGGTGTCGCGCTGCTGCCGGACCTGATGCCGCGCCTGGCGGCAGTGCATCCCGGCTGGCGCTTCGCGGCGCATGTCAATGCGGCGTCGTCCTGGGGCGCGGCGCGCGCGGCGGCCGAGGCGTTGCCGGCGGTCACGGCCGGTGCACCGAACCTGGAGCTGACGACCGGGCGACTGGCGCCGGACGCCTATGCCGACCTGCTGCGCGGCGCGCGCATCGCGCTGTTCCCGTATGATCCGGCGCTGTACCGGCGCAAATCCTCGGGCGTGTTGTGGGAGGCGATCAGCCTCGGCCTGCCGGTGGTGGTGCCCGAGGGCACCTGGCTGGAACACGAGGCGCGGCATTGGGGGGCGGGGCACGTGGCGTATCGGCCGCATGGCGTGGCCGCGATCGCCGAGGCCTTTGCCGATGCCCTGCCGCGGATCGACGCGCTGCAGGCGCGCTCCGCCGAGGCCGGGGAACGCTACCGCGCGGCGAACGGCGCCGGCGCGCTGATGGACCAGGTCGCGACGCTCTGGGTGCGCCACAAGGCGACCGCTGCGCTGGTGCGGCGCGCACAGGCCACGCCGCTGGATCTTCTGCGCATGGACGCGGGTTGGCACCGGCCCGAGACGGTGGACGGTCGCCAGGTGCGCTGGACGGCGCGCGAGCCCGTCATCGCCTTCGACTGGCCCTTCGACGAGCCCTGGGAGGTCGAATTCAGCCTGCTGTCCTTCTTCGGCGCCGAGCAGCTCGACCGCTGCGAGGCGATGGTGGGTGACGTGCCCTTGACGGTGTCGGCCACGCGAATCGGCGGCGGTGCGCGCCTGGCGGTGCAGGGCGCGGGCCCGGGGCGCGCGCAGCCGCGCGTCATGCTGAGGCTGCGCCTGCCCTTCACCCATCGCCCGGCGAACGAGGCGCGCGACCTGGGCGTGCTGGTCGGTGCCGTGCGCGTGGGTCCGGTGGCGCAGGATGCCGCGGCGCGGCCGGGGCGGCTGCCGCAGGGCGCCATGGCGCGCGTCACCTCCGCGGCCGAACCCGCTGGCGGCTGGCGCATCGCGCCGGCGCTGAGCGGCGAGGTCGCGGCGGTTGCGGCGCAGCCCTGCGTGCTGGCGTTCCGGTTCGATGCGGGGGACGTGGCAGCGCTGCGCGGGCTGGCGCTGCTGGTGAATGCCGTGCCGGTGCCGATGGAGGTCGGCGCGGTCGGCGCCGGGTGGCTCGCCACGGCGACCTTGCCCGCGGCGCTGCTGTGCCAGGGGATGCCCGCGGCCTGGGACCTGCTGGCCGGGGCGACGGATGCCGCGGTGCCGCTGCTGCGCGCCGTGTCGGTCGCGCCGATGGCTGGGACGGCGCTGGCCGTGTCTGGTGCCCTGGCGGCCGCGGGGGAGAGTTCTGGCGCGCTGCTGCGCGATGAAGCCGGCGTGCTGCCGCACGGTGACTTGGGCGCGCCTTCGCCGGTCATATCGGGCACGCCGTCGCGCGACGTGCCCGGCGCGCCGACGCGAGATGTGTCCAGCGCGCCTTCGCGCGACGTATCCAGCGCGCCGTCGCGCGACGTATCCAGCGCGCCGTCGCGCGACCCGCCGTGGGGTGAAGTCCCGCCGGACGGGCCGGCGCTGCGCTGGGACCTGTGTTCGGGCGTCGGCCCGCCGGAAGGCCCCTTCGCGGATCTCGACATTCCCGCCGGCGTGCGCTGGATCGTCTCGCGCCAGTCCAGGCTGGTTGTCGAGGCACCCGCGACACAGGTGGTGCAACTGCGCCTGCGCTACCGCAGCCTGCTGCCGCGCCAGGAGATGCGCGCCGCGGTGAATGGCGGCCCCGCGACGACGATCCTGGCGGTCGGCAGCGGCCTGCGGGAGCCACAGGAGGCGGTGCTCGATGTCGCGCTGGAGGCTGGGAGGAACGAGCTCGCGCTGCAGTTCAGCGGTTCGGTGCGCGAACCGGGCAGCGGCCGGGAACTGGTGCTGTTGATCGAGGCGATCGCGATCCTGCGCGGCGGGGCCGCCTGAACGGGCGACTTTCGGCGCATGCGGGTGCCGGGAGTCTCACGCGGTGCCTGACGCGGCGGGCGACATCGGCGGCCCGGTGCGCGCGCAAGGCAGGGAGTGGCGCCTCGGCGCCGCGGCAGAGGGATGCCGGCGCTTGCTGTGCGTGCGCACCGACCATGCGTGGCCGCGGCACGCGATGCGCACGCGATGCTCACGCGATGCGCAGGCGTGCAGCGCCGCCACGATGCCGCCGCAGCCGGCAGGATGGCGGCTGAAGGCGCGCCGGGCAGCCCTCAGCGCATCGCCGCCCGCAGCACGCCCGTCACCTCCTCCAGGATCAGCGGGTCGTCGATGGTGGGCGGCACCACGTAGTCGTCGCCATCGGCGATCTTGCGCAGCGTGGCGCGCAGGATTTTTCCGGAGCGCGTCTTGGGCAGGCGGGCAACGACGCGCGCTTCCTTGAAGGCGGCGACGGGGCCGATCCGGTTGCGCACCATGGTCACCAGGTCGGTCGCGATCTCCGCATCGGCGCGCGCCACGCCTGATTTCAGGACCACAAGCCCGAGCGGCACCTGGCCCTTCAGCGTGTCGCGCACGCCGACCACCGCGCATTCCGCGACATCCGGGTGCGATGCCAGCACCTCCTCCATCGCGCCGGTGGACAGGCGGTGGCCGGCCACGTTGATGATGTCGTCGGTGCGGCACATCACCGAGACGTAGCCCTCGGCGTCGATCATCCCGGCATCCGCCGTGCTGTAGTAGCCGGGATGCGCCGAGAGGTAGGCATCGCGGAAACGGTCATCGGCGTTGAACAGCGTGGGCAGGCAGGAGGGCGGTAGCGGCAGACGGATGGCCAGGCTGCCGATTTGCCCGCGCGGGACCTCCTGGTTCGCCTCGTCCAGTACCACCACGTCGTAGCCTGGCGCGGGTTTGCCGCCGGAGCCGGGCTTCGTCGGGAACAGGCCGAGGCCGCGGAAATTGCCGGTGATGGTCCAGCCGGTCTCGGTCTGCCACCAATGATCCACCACGGGCTTGCCGAGCAGCCGCTGCGACCAGGTGATGGTGTCGGGGTCGCAGCGCTCGCCCGCGAGGAACAGCGCCTCCAGCTTCGACAGGTCGTGGCGCTTCAGGTGCAGCCCCTCGGGGTCTTCCTTCTTGATGGCGCGGATCGCAGTAGGCGCGGTGAACAGCACCTTCACGCCGTGCTGCGCGCAGACGCGCCAGAAGGTGCCGGCATCGGGCGTGCCGACGGGCTTTCCTTCGAACAGCACCGTGGTGCAGCCGGCCAGCAGCGGCGCGTAGACGATGTAGGAATGCCCCACCACCCAGCCGACATCGGACGCGGCCCAGAACACGTCGCCGGGCCCTACGCCGTACACCATGGACATGGAGTTGTGCAGCGCGACCGCGTGCCCGCCGGTGTCGCGCAGGATGCCCTTGGGCGCGCCCGTCGTGCCCGAGGTGTAGAGGATGTACAGCGGGTCGGTCGCCTCGACGCTGACGCAAGGGTGGGGTGCGGCGGTGGCCTCGGCTGCCAGCAGGTCCTCGTCGCGGCCCGTGATGAGCTCGCAGGGCGATTGCGGGCGCTGCAGGACCAGCACCGATGACGGCTTGTGCGGGCTGAGCGCGATCGCGGCATCGATCAGCGGCTTGTACTTCACAATGCGCCCGGGCTCGAGCCCGCAGGACGCCGTGACAATGGCGCGCGGCTTCGCATCCGCGATGCGCGCGGCGAGCTCCGCCGCCGCGAAGCCGCCGAACACTACCGAATGCACGGCACCGAGGCGCGCGCAGGCGAGCATCGCGATCGCGGCTTCGGGCACCATCGGCATGTAGATGACGACGCGATCGCCCTTGGCGACACCGCGCGCGGCGAGCGCACCGGCCAGGCGCGCCACGCGGTCGAGCAGCTGCGCATAGGTGATGGTCTCGACCTGGCCGGTCATCGGGCTGTCCCAGATGATCGCCGCCTGTTTGCCGCGCCCGGCGGTCACATGCCGGTCCACTGCGTTGAAGCAGGTGTTCAGCCGCCCGCCGGGGAACCAGCGGCCATAGACGCCCATCGCGGGGTCGAAGGCGCGGGCCGGTGGCTGGTCCCACGCGATGGCCTGCGCCGCCGCCTGCCACCAGCCGACGGGGTCCTGCTTCCAGCGCGCATAGGTATCGTCGTAGCGCGTCATGGCGCGTGCCTCCCGTGTTTCGCCGCAAGCCTGGACTGGCGCTTCGCTGCAGGGCAAGGGTCGCAGACCAGGGTGCGCGCCGCCATTGCGCCAGATCAATCGACGTTGGGCGCTGCGCGTGGCACCGTCCTGGCATGAGCGGGATCCTCCGCCGTGCTGCCGCCGCCATTGCCCGCGGGCTCCAGCCCACGCCGCGCGACTTCGTGCGCGCGCGGGCGCATTTCCATGCCGCGCTGCCGCCCGGCCCACTGGCCTTCCAGCGCTACGTGGTGTTCGACCTGGAATCCACCGGTCTGAAGCCGACCGATGGCGACGGGCTTCTCGCGATCGGCGCGGTGCGGGTGCGCGATACCGAGGTGGTGGACCGCTTCGCCACGCTCGTCGATCCGGGCCGGCCGATCCCGCCCGCGGGCATGGCCTATCACGGCATCACGGACACGGCGGTGCGCGGCGCGCCCGGTCCGGCGGCGGCGATCGCCGCCTTCCTCGATTTTGCGGGACAGGATGTGCTGGTCGCGCACAACGCCTCCTTCGACCGCACGCTGCTGTTCATGGAGGAGCATCGCGGCGCGCCCGCGGTGCCGAACCCCATCCTGTGCTCGCTGGTGGTGTCGCGCTGGCTCGACCCGCAGGAGCCGGACCATTCGCTGGATGGGCTGTGCGGCCGCGCCGGCATCGTGATCGAGGGCCGCCACCAGGCGCTGGGCGATGCACAGGCGACGGCGGCGCTGTGGGTGCAGCTGATTGCGCGCGCCACCGCGCGCGGCGTCGACGACCTGCAGGACCTGGCGCGGCGCAGCCGGATGCAACTGCATGTCGGCGCGGGGGCGGAGGCCTTCTAAGAGACCGTCTGCGAATGCCGGCACCGGCCCGCTCCCCCACCCGGCCACCCACATCAGTATCCTGGATTGGGTGGCCGGGTGGGGGAGCGGGCCGGTGCCGGACTGCAGAATGCGCCGAACGGCGCATTCGCGAACTGTCTCTGACGCCGCCGCTACCAGAGCTGCCCGGTGAACGACCCGAAGACGCCGCGGCTGAAGCTGCGCACCGCGCGCAGCGCATCGCGCAGCGCCGTGCGCGCCGGCTTCGGCAGGGCGCCGGTGTCGACCAGGCTGCCGGGCTGCAAGCCCGCGGCATGGTCGGACAGTTGCTGCCGCAGCACGGTGTCGACCAGCCGGTCGAAGGCATCGGCGAGGGCGGCGGCCTCGCGCGCCGCGATGGCGCCGTGGCGGGCCAGGGCGTCGATCCGCGCGATGGTGCCGGTCTCGGCGATGCCGTCGCGCAGGGCCAGCAGCCGTGCGGCGGCGACCAGCGGCATCAGCCCGTGCAGCTTGAGGTCGGTGCGGGTGCCGGGGCCCGGTTCGTCGTCGGTGAAGCCGCCCCAGAGCGTCAGGCCGACAGTCAGCCCCTGGTTCTGCGCCGCCATCGCGGCGAGCAGCGCCGGGCTGGCCGAGAGCAGGCGCGACAGGTGCGCCCGCAGCGCGGCGGCCGGCGCCGCATCCCCCGCGACCGCCCGGAAGTCGAAGGCGATGTCGGAGAACAGCAGGGCCGCGCCGCTGCGCCGCCGGGCCCAGTGGTCGAATTGCCGGCACCATTGCGGCAGGGTTTTCCGCCACAGCGGGTTCAGCGCCATGATGCCGCCGGGGCACAGCGGGAAGCCCGCCGTGGCCAGGCCGTCGTTCAGCGCGGCGGTCATCGGGCGGAACCAGACGTCGATGCGGTCATGCTCGGCATCGGGGTAGTCGGCCAGGATCAGGCCATTGTCCTGGTCAGGGCGCAGCAGGCTCTCGCCGCGCCCGGCGCTGCCCATCACCACGAGCGTGAAGGGCACCGGCGGGGTGCCGTGCGTGGCCAGCACGCGGTCCAGCACGCGGCGGTGCAGGTCGATGTTGATGCCGCTGACCAGGCCCACCAGGTCGCGCGCGGGCACGCCTTCGGCCAGCAGGGCGGCGGCCATGCCGGCCTGCGCCTGCTTTACCGCGGCATCGTCGCCGGACAGCGCATCGAGGTGCAGCAGAAGCCGCCCGGACACCGCCGCCAGCGTCTCTGCCCGGTGCAGCATGCCGATGCAGCGCCCGCCGGCGCCAATGACGGGTAGGTGGCGCAGATGGCCGGCCCGCAGCACGGCCACGGCCTGCCACAGCCCGGCATCCTCGGCGCAGGTCGTGACGGGTGCCGTCATGGCGGCATGCAACGGGGCCTCGGGCGACAGGCGGAAGGCGACGCGGCGGGCGATGTCCTGTTCGGTCAGGATGCCGACCGGCCGGGCGTCGCCATCCACCGCGAGCACGGCCGAAGCACGCGCCGCGGCCATGTCCGCCAGCACCTGCGCAAGCGGCGTGTCGGCGGCAAAGCAGGGCGGGGCGGGTGACATCGCCGCGGTGATGCCGCCGGCTAGCGCGGCGGCTGGTGATCCTGCAGACCGGGTCTGGGGTGGCATGGCGGTGGGCCCCGCGCTGTCTCCTGCCGTGACGCCACTATGCCGGGCACCGCCGCCCCGGCCAATGCCGCATCATCCTGCCGCCAACGGTGTTGCGGTCGCCTGGCGTGCAGCCGTCAAACCGGCGACGTTGGCGGACAGGCCCGGCGATGCCGCCGGCCGTGTCAGAGCAGGATGTCGCGCGCCGATAGTCTGGCGGCGTCCACGCCCAGCAGCAGCACGAAGTCGTCCGGCCCGAACGTGATCAGCGATGCCTCCGCGCCATCGATGATGGTGAGCGACGCGAAACTGCCGAGCGCGAGGCCGCGCAGGTCGAGCCGGTGCGTGCCGGGGGTGCAGTCCAGCACCAGGTCGCCGCCGCTGCCGCGGCCGAAGATGAACAGGTCCGCGCCGGCGCCGCCCGTCGCCGACGATCGGCGCTGTCAGGATATGCCGAAACACGCCGGTCCTCGTGACGAGCGGGAGGGGAGGGCGTGGTACTAGCCAGCGAGCGGTTTCGTCGGGGTTAAGTGTCTGTTCGAGATTGCGCCTTTCGACGCAGTCTCAACCAAGTACGACGTCCGCGGTCGCTCGGCACGTGGGGAAGCGGCGCCCGGCTTGTCCCGGGCGCCGCCGGCCTCGGTCAGCGCGGCGCGCTGTCCGCGGCGTAGATGTCGCGATCCTTCGTCTCCGGCACGAAGAAGATGCCGATCACGACGGTCATCAGCGCGATCACGATGGGATACCAGAGGCCGAAATACACGTCGCCCGTCTGCGCGATCATGGCGAAGGAGGTCGCCGGCAGCAGCCCGCCGAACCAGCCATTGCCGATGTGATAGGGCAGCGACATCGATGTGTAGCGGATGCGAGTGGGGAACAACTCCACCAATGCGGCCGCGATCGGGCCGTAGACCATGGTCACGTAGATCACGAGCAGCGTCAGGATGCCGATCAGCACGAGCTGCTGTTCGCCGAGGATGTCGAAGGGGCTCGACATCTTGACGACCGACGGGTTCGACGCCGCCGGATAGCCCGCCTGGGTCAGCGCGGCCGACAGGTCGCGCGCGAAGGTCGGGCTGTCGGCGCGCAGGATGTCGCCACCCTGGATGCGCACGCCCGCGACCGAGCCGGCCGGGGCGTTCTCGACACGATAATTGACCGACGCCCGCGCGAGCGCCGCCTTGGCCACGTCGCAGGGTTCGGTGAAGCGTGCCGTGCCGGTCGGGTTGAACTGGAAGGAGCATGTCGCCGGGTCGGCCACCACCTGCACCGAGATGGTGGAATGCGCGCGCGCCAGGTCGGGATTGGCTTCCGCGCTGAGCAGCTTGAACAGCGGGAAGTAGGTGAGCGCCGCGATCAGGCAGCCGCCCAGGATGATCGGCTTGCGGCCGATCTTGTCGGACAGCCAGCCGAAGAACACGAAGCCGCCCGAACCGAGCACCAGCGACCAGGCGATCAGCATGTTCGTGGTGAAGGCATCGACCTTCAGCACCTGGCCCAGGAAGAACAGCGCGTAGAACTGGCCCGTGTACCAGACCACCGCCTGGCCGGCGACGAGGCCGAGCAGCGCGAACAGCGCGATCTTGGCGTTCTTCCACACGAAAAAGGCCTCCGAGATCGGCGCCTTGGAATGCGTGCCCTCCGCCTTCATCTTCTGGAAGGCCGGGCTTTCCTCCATCTGCAGGCGGATCCAGACCGAGATCGCGAGCAGCGCGATCGAGACCAGGAAGGGCACGCGCCAGCCCCAGGCGCGGAAATTGTCCGGGCCGACGATCTGCTGCGTGAACAGGATCACGAGCAGCGACATGAACAGCCCCGCCGTCGCCGTGACCTGGATGAAGGATGTGTAGAAGCCGCGGCGGCCATGCGGCGCGTGCTCGGCCACGTAGGTCGCGGCACCGCCGTATTCGCCGCCGAGGGCGAGGCCCTGCAGCAGGCGCAGCACGATCAGGATGATCGGTGCGGCGAGCCCGATCGCGTCCGAGGTGGGCAGGATGCCGACCACGAAGGTCGACGAGCCCATGATCAGGATCGTGATGAGGAAGGTGTATTTGCGCCCGACCATGTCGCCCAGGCGGCCGAACACCAGCGCGCCGAAGGGGCGCACCAGGAAGCCGGCGGCGAAGGCCAGCAGCGCGAAGATGTTGCGCGTCGTCTCGGGGAACTGGGAGAAGAAGTTGGCGCCGATCACCGCGGCCAGCGAGCCATACAGGTAGAAATCGTACCATTCGAAGACGGTGCCGAGCGAGGAGGCGAGGATGACCTTCCGCTCCTCCTTCGACATGGGCCGCGGCGCGGCGCCCACGTGGTAATCCGAGGCAACGGAACTCATGCGCTTGTCCTTCCCTGACCGGTCGTGCCGGCCTTGCCGCCCACACCGGCGGAGGTCACCGCGCGGGTGGCGCGGGCGTATCGGACTTAAGGGAAGCGACGTTGATGCGGCCTCTCGGTGAGGTTAACATTAGTAAATTGCGATGCAGCAAGACATGACCGTCATGTCACGAGATTCGCGCCCAGCCGCGCCGGATCGAAGCGCCGTTCCATCTCCTGCTGGGACGACACGACATGGAAGCGCAGCGCACCGCGGATCGCCGGCGTCTCGCCGATCCGCTGGTCGGGGTGGATGGGAATGGTCGCGAGCAGCGGCGCATCGGCCTGCAGCGGCATTTTCTGCGCCGGGATGGGCGGTTGCCGCTGCAGCGTGTCGAGCTGCCGGGCGAAGGCACCGGCCGCGTGTCGGGCCGATTCGGCTTCCTCGGGCGGTGGGGGTTCCGCGGCCAGTGCCGCGGCGTGCAGGCCAATGAGGGCGTCGGCGAGCGCGCCCTCGCGCCCCGGCACATGCGGGCGCAACCAGGCCTCGGCCAGCGCGCCCATGTCCGCGAGGCTGCCCAGGTAGACCTGCCACCGGCAATGGCGCAGCGCGGCCTGGAAATCGGGGTCGGAGAAGACCTGGCGCTCGTGCCGGCCGGACTTCACCCGGCAATAGTCGATCACGGTCTTCTGGGCGACGAAGGCCGCCTGACGCTGCAGGAAGGCGCCGAAGGCGGCAGGGTCGGCGTTGCTGCGGCGCAGCGTTGGAAGACGGAAAATGGTCGGGCTCCGGGCAAGAACAGAAAGGATGTTGCGCCGGCTTTGCCGGGCATGGTAGCGGCCCAAGGTCTTAACGCACGCTTTCGTGGTGACAATGCGTTCACCTGCCGGGGGTGGTCGTTGAAGTGGGATTGGGGCCGCACGGGCAAAGCCAGGCGGCGAACGGGGGGAGCATTCGGGGATGCCTTTGGTCGAGTCCGGCAATGAGCCGGTGAGTGCGCAACAGGCCGCGGTCGATCCCGCGACCGCGCGGGCCTATTGGTCCAAGACGTCGGGGTTGATGTGGACCGTGCTGGCGATGTGGTTCATCGCGGGCTTTGGCATCCACTTCTTCGCGGTGCAGTTGAATCCGATCCATGTCGGCGGCTTTCCGCTGGCGTACTACTTCGCGGCGCAGGGCAGCCTGATCATCTTCGTGGTCGGCCTGTTCTGGTTCGGCTGGAAGCAGAACAAGATCGACGAAGAATTCGGCGTGCAGGAGGATTGATCCCATGAGCGCATCCTCCGGGGAAAAGGATCCCTTCATCGCCCAACTCGGCAAGATCTACGCCGGGTATACGGGCGGCTTTGCGGTCTTCGTCGTGCTGCTCGCCATCCTCGAACAGATGGGCGTGCCGGACCGGATCATCGGCTACCTGTTCGTCTTCCTGACCATCGGCGTCTACGCCTATATCGGCATCATCAGCCGCACGGCGGTGGTCGCCGAATACTACGTGGCCGGGCGGCGCGTGCCGGCGCTGTACAACGGCATGGCGACGGGCTCCGACTGGATGTCGGCCGCATCCTTCATCGGCATGGCCGGTTCGCTCTATGCGCTCGGCTATGGCGGGCTGGCCTTCATCCTGGGCTGGACCGGCGGCTACATGCTGGTGGCGATCCTGCTGGCACCCTACCTGCGCAAGTTCGGGCAATACACGGTGCCGGACTTCCTGGGCGCGCGGTACGGCGGCAACCTGGCGCGCTCGCTGGGTGTCGTGGTGCTGATCACCGCGTCCTTCGTGTACGTCGTGGCGCAGATCGTGGGCGTGGGCATCATCACCCAGCGCTTCCTCGATGTGTCGTTCACCATGGCGGTGTTCCTCGGCCTCGCGGGCATCCTGGTCTGCTCGATGCTGGGGGGCATGCGCGCGGTCACCTGGACCCAGGTGGCGCAGTACATCATCCTGATCATCGCCTACCTGATCCCGGCCATCCTGATGTCGGTGAAGGTGACGGGCGTGCCGGTGCCGCAGCTGATGTACGGCATCGCGCTCGAACGCATCGAGGGCTTCGAGGCCGCCTTCCGCGCGGCGGGGCAGACGCCGCCGCCCGGGGTGACGGGCTTCTACACGGCGCCCTTCGTGGGCGCGAACGGGCAGTTCTCGCTGTCCGCCATGGTGAACTTCTTCGCCCTCGTGTTCTGCCTGATGGTCGGCACGGCCGCGCTGCCGCACATCCTGATGCGCTACTTCACGACGCCGTCGGTGCGTGAGGCGCGCCAGTCGGTGGCCTGGTCGCTGTTCTTCATCTTCCTGCTGTACTTCACGGCGCCGGCCTATGCGGCCTTCGGCAAGCTCGAGATCTACCAGACGCTGATCGGCCAGCCGATCGCGCAGCTGCCCGACTGGGTGAAGAACTGGCAGATCATCAGCCCCTACGGCACGCCCTGGGTGAACATCGTGGACGTCAACCGCGACGGCATCCTGCAATGGGGCGAATTCCGCATCCACCCGGACGTGGTGGTGCTCGCCACGCCCGAGATCGCGGGCCTGCCCTACGTGATCGCGGGGTTGGTGGCGGCGGGTGGCCTCGCGGCGGCGCTGTCGACCGCGGACGGGCTGCTGCTGGCGCTGGCCAATGCGCTGTCGCACGACGTCTACTACAAGATGATCGACCCGAAGGCGCCCACCGCCCGGCGGCTGATCATCTCGCGCATCCTGCTGTTCTTCGTGGCACTCATCGCGGCATGGACGGCGGGGAACATGGGTGCGGACATCCTGTTCCTGGTCGCCTGGGCCTTCTCCATCGCCGCGGCGGGGCTGTTCGCCGCGCTGGTGATGGGCGTGTGGTACAAGCGCACCACGAACATCGCGGCCTGCGCGGGCATGGCGGTCGGCTATATCGCCACCTTCGGCTACCTGCTGCACACCGAGTTCTACGGCTGGAACTTCATCCAGACCTTCGGGTCGAAGGATGCGATCCTGGCCGCGGCGCGGCAGGTCGCGAACCTTGCCGCGGTGAGCCCGGAGATCAAGGCGCAGGCGGCGGCCATGGTGGCCAATGCGGCGTCGGTCCAGGACGGCGCGCTGGCCTGGTTCGGCAATATGTTCGGGGGCCTGCCGA
This sequence comes from Roseomonas fluvialis, assembly GCF_022846615.1. Lineage (NCBI taxonomy): Bacteria > Pseudomonadati > Pseudomonadota > Alphaproteobacteria > Acetobacterales > Roseomonadaceae > Roseomonas > Roseomonas fluvialis. The sequence continues at coordinate 3,709,527 of NZ_AP025637.1, read as the reverse complement.
CGGATACGGTGGCGCTGCGCGGGCGGCTTGTCGCGCGGCTGTGGTCGATCAACAACATCTCCGGCGGCATCATCGGCGTGCCGCTGTCCTTCCTGACCATCTGGCTGGTCTCGATGTTCACGCCTGCGCCGTCCAAGGCGATGCAGGACTTCATCGAGGACATCCGGGTGCCGCGCGGCGGCGTGCGGCTGGCCGACCAGAAGGCGGCGGTCGAATAATCCACCGCCCTTCGGGGCGGCGGTTCCCGGGGGCGGTTGCGGAGACGCGGCCGCCCCCTCATTTTTTGTGCGGACGCCATGCAATCCGATTTCGTCTTCGGCCACCTGTTCTTCTGGGCGGTGACCTACATCCTGGCGCTGACGGCCTGGGGCTGCATCGGCCGCTTCATGATGCAGGCCTTCATGGCGCCGGACAGCACCAACTACATCTGGCGCGGCTTCGTCATGCTGACCGGCTGGGCGGTGTGGGTCGCGCGGCGGATGGTGCCGACCTACGTGACCACGCCCTTCCTGCCGCTGGTCGCGGCCTTCTGGCTGTTCGCGGCGCGCACGGTGTTCGGCCTGGCGATGCTGGGCGCCGGCATGGCGCCGAGCATCACCCCTGCGGGGGCCGCGCCATGAGCCCGCAGAACAGCTTCGTCGTCACCATGGCGATCTGCCTGCTGAACGGCCTGGTCAGCCCGATGCTGCCGGTGGTGTGGCACCTGCACCCGGTCTGGATGCCCGAACTGCTGCCCGCCACGCGGGAGATCGTGTTCTACGGCGCCTCGCTGATCGTCTCGACCGCCACGCTGCTGACCGCCGCGGTGCCGGCCGCCATCGCCGAGCGGATGGGGCTTTCGTTGCAGGGCGCGATGATGGTCTGGGCGGGGGCGGCGGCGCTGCTGCTGCTGGCGGGGCTGCGCTGACGCAGCCGTCCGGCTGCGCCGCCGGCACGGCGGGAGGCGGAGCCGGGCCGGCCCTTTGCGGCTGGCCCATACGGGTCCTGCGCCGGGGCACGCGCGAAAGCGCTGGCACGAGACATCACGGGCAGGGAAGAATGCGCCCCGGCCCCATATCCTGGGTGTGATGCACGAAATCCCGCTCTGCATAGACCTGTCCATCCGGCGCGCCTGCGGCTTCGTCGCGCTGGCGATCGGCACGGTGATGCTGTCCCTGTCCTTCGACATGCCGCTGGCGCTGCGCAGCGGGGCCGCGATGATGGCGGCGATGTGCGGCGTGTTGCTGCTGATCGCCTGGCGGTCGTCACGGCGCGACGTGCGGCGGACCGAGTTCTGGTCGATCTTCGCCGCGCGCAATCCGGACGTGCTCGCGCAGGGTGATGTCGCGCGCATCCAGGCGATGGCGCGTCGGCTGTGGCGCGAACGGCTGTTGTGGCATGCCGAGCGGATCGGGATTGCCGCCCTGGTGCTCTGGGCGGGGGCTGGGGTGGCGGCCCTGCTGCGCGCCTGGGGCTGAACGAGGCTGCGCGCGCGGCCGCGCGGTGCGCCTGGGCGGCTCAGGCGGTCTCGGCCACCGCGACGAAGCCCACACGGGCCCGGCCGAGACCGGACAATCGGGCGGTCCAGTTGTCGCCCGGCGCGGGTTCGGCGGGTGGCGTCAGCCCCGCCACGACCAGCAGCGCGCCCTCAGGCAGCCCGCCGAGGCTGCGCGCGGCCGCGGCTGCGGCGGCGAAGGCGGCGGCCAGGTCCAGCGGAAGCCCGCGCGGGCGCTTCGGGTCGGCAGCACAGGACACCGCGACCGGGCCGCCCGATAGCGTCGCGCGGCGGCCCACCACGACATGACCGATGCCGCCCAGGTCCGCTGCCTCGGCGCCCGCACCGACGGCGCCGTCGCGGAATCGGGTGGTGGCGATGTCGATGGCCGCGTGCACGGCCGCCAACACCGGTGGGCCGGATGCGTCGGGGTCGAGGGCCGCGCCCAGGACGCCGAGGGCCGCAGCGCTGACGCGCGCGTGGCGCAGCGCGACCAGTGGCAGGGCCGCGCCGTCGCGCATCAGTCGCGGCTCCAGCAGGGGGCCGAAGCGCATCGACCGATCCGGCTGCAGCACGCAGCGCAACCCGCAGGGCACCAGCGCGAGGCCGTCCAGCACCGCTTCGGCCACCGCCTCGCCGGCCGCCGCATCGGCGGGGACCAGTTCGGGTTGCAGCGGGACGATCGGATTGCCGGTCTCGAAGGCCTCGATCAGGGCGTCGGCGAGCACGCGGCGGGCCTCGGGATCCATGCGGCGTTCAGTTCAACGATGGCAATTGCGGTGCGTCATCCACCTGGAAGCCACCGGTCGGCGGTGCCAGCACATCCGCCCCTGACCCGCCGGTCTGCGGCACGTCGTACAGATACGACGGCAGCCAGGTGACGATGCCCGGAAAGACATAGACGCAGACCATGGTGAAGATGACGATGTAGATGAAGGGCATGCAGCCGCGGAATATGTCCTCGAGTCGCACATGCTTGGGGGCCACGCCCTTGAGGTAGAAGGCGGCCATGGCGACGGGCGGCGACAGGAACGACGTCTGCAGGTTGAGCGCCACCAGCACGCCGAAGAACAGCGGGTCGACGCCGAAATCATCCAGCAGCGGCAAGAAGATCGGCACGAAGATCACGATGATCTCGGTCCATTCGAGCGGCCAGCCCAGCACGAAGATCAGCGCCTGTGCCAGCAGCATGAAGGTCAGCGTGTTGAGCGGCAGCGACTTGAAGAACTGCTCCACCAGCTCCTGCCCGCCCAGGTAGCCGAACACCGAGGAGAAGATCGCGCTGCCCACGAACAGCCAGCACACCATCGCCGAGGTGCGGGCGGTCAGGTAGACGCTCTCGCGCAGCTTCGCCCAGCTGAAGGACCGGTACACGAGCGCCAGCAGAATCGACCCGAGCGAGCCCATCGCCGCCGCTTCCGACGGTGTCGCGAGGCCCATCAGGATCGACCCGAGCACCACGCCGATCAGTGCCGCAAGCGGCAGGAACGACGTCAGCAGCGACAGCAGGATGGTGCCGAAGGGGACGTTCACTTCCTCGGGCGGCAGGCGCGGCGCGACGGACGGCTTCACGATGGCGATGCCGATCGCATACAGGATGTACAGCCCCGCCAGCATCACACCGGGAATGAAGGCCGCCGCATAGAGCTGCACGACCGAAACGCCGGCCGTGGCGCCGAACAGGATCAGCATGATCGACGGCGGGATCAGGATGCCGAGGCACCCGCCCGCGCAGATCACGCCGGCGGCGAGCTTCACGTCGTAACCCGCGCGCAGCATGGCCGGGAAGGCCAGCAGCCCCATCAGCGTGACGACGGCACCCACGATGCCCGTGGCGGTCGCGAACAGCGCGCAGGTCGCGAGCGTGGCCACCGCCAGCGACCCGGGAATATTGCCCGAGGCCATCTGCAGCGAGCGGAACAGCCGGTCGAGGATGTTCGCCCGTTCGATCACGTAGCCCATCAGCACGAAGAGCGGCACGCTGATCAGCACGTCGTTCGACATCACCGCATAGGTGCGCTGCACCAGCAGGTCGAAGATGCGTTCCTGCATCCCGAGGTAGCCGAAGAACAACCCCATCGCCATCAGCGTGAAGGCGATCGGGAAGCCCAGCATGATGAAGATCAGGAACAGGAAGAGCTGCGTGAGCCCCAACGCGCCGTCGGTCATGTCTGTCTGGTCCTAGAGCATCACCCGCCCAAACGGACTCGTTTGGCCGGATAGGGATGCTCGCGAAAACAAAAGGCTGGAGAGCATGACGTGTGCCCTTGCGAACGGCATACGCTCTAGCGCCCGGTGTGTTCGTCGCCGGCGCGTTCGCCTGGAATGTGACCGGTGCGCGCGATCTCGCGCGCCAGTTCCTCGGGGTCGCGCGCGGCGGCGGCGGCGAGGATCTGCTGTTCGAGTTCCTCGACATCCGACAGGCGTTCGGGCCAGGCGCCGGTGCGGATGCAGCGGATGCAACGCACCACCTCGACCACGCCTTGCAGCAGCAGCAGCACGCCCACGATCGGAATAAGAAACTTGAAGGGCCAGATCACCGGCCCCGTCGGGCTGAACATCGAGCGTTCGTTCTGCAGGAACGAGATGTGCGCGAAGCTCCAGCCCGAAATCATGAAGGCGAAGATCGCCGGGAAGAAGAACAGCACGTACAGCACCAGGTCGAGCCGCGCCTGGTTCACCGGCCGGAAGTTGCGGTACAGGAAGTCCCCGCGCACATGCCCGTTGCGCGACAGCGCGTAGGCACCGGCCATCATGAACAGCGCGCCGTACAGCATGTACGAGACGTCGTAGGCCCAGGACGTCGGTGCGCGGAACGCGTAGCGCATGACGATCTCGTACACGACCACGCCGGTGAGCGCGATGATGCACCAGGCGAAGGCCTTGCCCATGAAGGCGCTGAGCCTGTCGATGCCGAGCAGGACGGATTGCAGCCCCATTCGATCGCTCCCCGAGAGCATCATCCATCCGGGCGGGTTCGCCTGGACGGACAAGGATGCTCGCACAAACAACAGGCTAGAGCGTGTACCGTGAGCGTTGGCGAACGGAACATGCCCCAGTCGCACGAACGCCCGCCCCGGTCCTACCGGGGCGGGCGCCGCGATCCGCCGCGCGGTTCAGCCGCGTGCGAAGAAGTGGTTGTAGGCCAGCGCCGGGCTGGCCTGGTAGCGCAGGTAGAAGGCGCTGACGCGGCGGCACCATTCGCGCTGGCTGTCGGTCACCTTCTTGAAGAAGGGATCGGCTTCGAGGTTGCGGATCACGCCGTCCCAGGCGCGCAGCTGCGCATCGAGCACCGGGCGCGGCGTGACCTGCACGTTCACACCCTGGCGCTGCGCCATCTCGAGCAGGTCGTTGGGGTAGCGCAGCTGCTGCTTCCACGACATGTCGGCCGACGCCGCCTCCGCGGAGTGGCGGATCACTGCCTTCAGTTCGTTCGGCAGGGCGTCGAACTTGCCCTTGTTCAGCAGGACCTCGAAGGTCTCGGTGTTCTGGTGGTACGACTGGATCATGTAGTTCTTGGCCACGTCCGGGAAGCCGAGCACGCGGTCCGAGGACGGGTTGTTGAACTCGGCGCCGTCGATCACGCCGCGTTCCAGCGCGGGCACGATCTCGCCACCCGGCAGGGCCGTGACGGCCGCGCCCATGGAATTGAACAGGTCAGTCGCGAGGCCGACGGTGCGGTACTTCAGGCCGCGCATCTGCTCGGCGTTCGTGATGGGGTTCTTGAACCACCCGAGCGGCTGGGTGGGCATCGGCCCGGTCTGGAAGCCGACCACGTTGACGCGCAGCACCTGGCCGATGAGCTCGTTGTACAGCGCCTCGCCGCCGCCGTAGTAGAACCATGCCAGGTAGGAATTGGCGTCGTAGAACCAGGCCGGTGGCGTGCCGAACAGGCTGAACGCCTTGTTCTTGCCGAACCAATAGGCCGACACGCCATGCCCGCCATCGAGCGTGCCGGCGGAGACCGCGTCGATCAGCTGGAAGGCGCCGACCACGGCACCTGCGGCCAGCAGTTCCATGCGCAGCCGGCCACCGGCCATGGCGTTCACGCGCGTCACGAAGTCACCGGCGAATTCGTGGAAGATATCGCGCTGCGGCCAGGTGGACTGGAAACGCCACGTCACGGTCTGCGCGCGGCTGACGCCCGGCGTTGCCAGTACGGCTGTGGCGGCGGCACCCGCTGCCGCGGCCTTCAGCAATCCACGACGTGCCGGCACTGGCGACTTGGTCTCGGTCATGCAGTCCTCCCGGACGGCCGGTCGCACCTTCTGGAGCGATCCGGCGCTTGTTGTGACTGCAAGCCCCTTATGCGACCGACGCGGCACGTGCAACCAAAACAGTGGCGCGATTCGTCCTGCGACTGCGTTTTCTGTCCGCCTGCGCGCCGGCGCCGCTACTTCGTTACGAAGGCCTTCTCGACCACGTAGGTGCCCGGCGCATTGTTCGACCCTTCCTCGAACCCGCGCGCCTCCAGCATGGCCTTGCAGTCGCGGTTCATGTCCTCGGACCCGCAGAGCATCACGCGGTCATGCGCGGGGTCGAGCGGCGGCAGGTCGAGGTCCGTGAAGATCCGCCCCGTCTCGATCAGGTCGGTGATGCGGCCCTGGGTGGCGAAGGGTTCGCGCGTGACGGAGGGATAGTAGCGCAGCTTGCCGGCCACGATCTCGCCGAGGAATTCATGCGCGGGAAGGTCGCGTTCGAACAACGCGCGGTGCGCGAGTTCGTTCACTTGGCGCACGGTATGCGCGACCACCACCGTCTCGTAGCGCTCATACACATCCGGTTCGCGCGCCAGCGACAGGAAGGGGGCGAGCCCGGTGCCGGTCGCGAGCAGCCACAGCGTGCGGCCCGGCCTGAGGTTGTCGGTCACCAGCGTGCCGGTGGGCTTGCGCCCGATCAGCACCTGGTCGCCGACACGCACATGCTGCAGGCGGGACGTGAGCGGCCCGTCCTGCACCTTGATGGACAGGAATTCCAGTTCCTCGTCCCAAGTGGGGCTTGCCATGGAATAGGCGCGCACCAGCGGCTTGCCGTCCACCATCAGGCCGATCATGGCGAATTCGCCGGCGCGGAAGCGCAGGGCGGGGTCGCGCGTGCAGCGGAAGGAGAACAGGCGTTCGGTCCAGTGGTGCACCCAGGTCACATGCTCGCCGAAATAGGCGGCCGGGATGGCGGGGCGGGCTACGGGGAGGATCGCGTCGTTCATGGCGGGGGGTTGTGCTGCGCTGCGTCAGGCTGTGCAACAGGAAAGCGCGGGGCAACAGGAAACCGCGGGGTGCTTGCGCACGGCGGCGACGCGGTCTCTCCTGCGGCGCATGACCGACCTGCCCGAGGGCGTGCCCTTCGACCCCGACACCGATCCGCCCGTCGGCCCGCTGGTCGATGCCACGCCGCGCCCGCTGCCCGCCCGCGTGCCGCATCGCGGCGGGTCGGTGGACCTCGAACCGCTGCATGTGCGCCATGCGTCCGAATTGTTCCGCGCCGCACAGGGCCAGCCGGCCGAGGCGTCCTGGGCCTACCTCGGCGCCGGCCCCTTCGCGACCGAGGAGGCGATGCGCGCCCATGTCGCGGCCTTCGCCGCCACCCACGACCCGATGGCCTGGGCGGTGCGCCCGCATGCGACCGGGACGGCGGATGGCTGGCTGACGCTGATGGAGATCCACCCGGCGCATGCGCACATCGAGATCGGCAACATCTGGTTCTCGCCGCGCATGCAGCGCACGCGCGCGGCCACCGAGGCGATGTTCCTGCTGATGCGCCATGCCATGGACGACCTCGGCTACCGGCGGCTGACCTGGAAGTGCAATGCGCTGAACATGCCCTCCCGCAAGGCAGCCGCCCGGCTCGGCTTCACCTATGAAGGCACGCTGCGGGACCTGCTGGTGGTGAAGGGGCGGGTGCGCAGCACGGCCTGGTTCTCGATCCTGGCGGCGGAATGGCCGTCGCGCCGGGATGCCATGCTGGCCTGGCTTGCGGACGCGAATTTCAGCCCGGACGGGCGGCCGAAGCGGGGCCTGGCGGAACTGCGGGGCTGACGCGGGATTTCCTGGCGCGCCGGTCGGCGCAGGGCCATGATGCCCGCCGCGCAAGCCGCGGGAGGTCGCCATGCCTGACGTGAATTTCGGCGAGGTCGCGAGCTGGGGGCTGATCCTCGGCACCTTCGCCTTCGTCGCTGCACAGCGTTTCGGCCTGGGGCCGGCGGTGGCGGCGGGGATGCTGGCCGCGTTGACCACCAAGGCGGCGCTGCTCGGCCTGACCTGAGGCGCGGTTTCGCCGCGCCGCCACGCGAGCGTCACGCGGCTGCAACGCAGCGCCTGTAGAGCGCCCCCCGTTCTCAACCGACGGGGGTCCCGATGCGTCGCCTTCTGCTTGCCACCGCGCTTTTCGCCGCCGCGCCAGCATTTGCTGACCAGCGCTTCGAGGCGACGCTCGCCGGCCATGCCATCCTGCCGGCCGCGACCTTCGTGGCCCCGCCCCAGGGCGCGCCGCCGGGCTTCGCGGTCTCGGGCCGCTTCACCGGTGCGGGCAACCTGCGCAACGAACAGGTAGGCAGCGCGCCGGGCGATACGGGGGCCATGCATGGCCGCCGCCCGACCGGCCTGTCGCTGCCCTTCCAGGGCCAGCCGGTGCAGGGCTTTTCGGGCATCGCGCCGGTGCGCGGCGAGCCCGGCGCCTGGTGGGTGCTGACCGACAACGGCTTCGGCAACCGCCGCAACAGCCACGACGCGCTGCTGATGTTCCACAAGGTCCGTCCGGATTTCGCGACCGGCCAGGTGGCGATCCTGCAGACCATCTTCCTGTCCGACCCGAACCGCGTGGTGCCGTTCCACATCACCACCGACCCGTCGCCCACGCGCTTCCTGACGGGTGCGGATTTCGACCTGGAATCGATCCAGCCCATGCCCGATGGCAGCTTCTGGATCGGCGAGGAATTCGGCCCCTACCTGGTGCATGTCGATGCGCAGGGCCGCGTGCTGCGCGTGGTCGAGACCATGATGGACGGGCAGCCGCTGCGCTCGCCCGACCATCCGGCGCAGGCGGTGCCCGCCAGCCCGACGGCCGGCGTGCCGCATCGCGTGCGGCGGTCGGGCGGGTATGAGGGGATGGCGGCCTCGCCCGACGGGTCGCGGCTGTACGCGATGCTCGAACAGCCGATCTTCGCGCCGAATTCCGACCAGCCCGAGGGCCAGTTCCTGCGCATCCTGGAATTCGACACGTCGCGCGCCGCCTGGACCGGGCGCGTGCTGCGCTACCGGCTGGAAGCCGGTGCGACGGCGATCGGCGACTTCAACATGATCGACGACCGCCGCGCCCTGGTGATCGAGCGCGACAACGGCGAGGGCGACCCGGGCCTCGCCTGCGCGCAGGGCACCCAGAGCACCGCCGAGCGCCCCTGCTTCCCGCTGCCCGCACGCTTCAAGCGCATCTACCTGATCGACCTGGGCGCGACCGATGCCGAGGGCTTCGTGCGCAAGATCGGCCATATCGACCTGATGGCGATCCGCGACAGCGAAGGGCTCGCGCGGCACCGCGGCGACCTTCCGGCGAATGCGCCGCGGGATCGCTTCACCTTCCCCTTCTTCACCATCGAGGACGTGGCGATGGTCGATGCCGACCACATCATCGTCGCCAACGACAACAACCTGCCCTTCAGCGCGGGGCGGCATCTGACGCGCGCCGACGACAACGAGTTCATTCTGCTGCGCGTGCCGGAACTGCTGCGGGCGCGCTGAGACAAGGCGCGGCGGCGGGCGTCGCGGCCCGCGGCCGCGCGAAGCGGCTGACGCGGCCCGCGGCTGCGCAAGCCGGCGAGCGAGGCCCGCGGCCTCACACGCCTGCGGACCCGGCCCGCCGCTGCGCCATTCTGCTGGCCAGGCCCATCGTCGCAGCGCGCCCGCCGCGATGCGAACGCGCTGCAAACTGGGCGGACGGTGTGCTGCGGACGGAAGGCCGCAGGCGCGCTACGGTGCCGGTATCGGCCGCATCGTCGCGCGGCCGCTCCAGGAGGAAATCCGCATGTCCCAGCCGAACGCCCCGGCCAGCCTGCTCGACGCCGAAGCCGCCACCAATCGCCTGATGCGCTACCTCGCGATCGAGGGCGTGACCGGCCACGAGAAGGCGATCGGCGAGGCCATCGTGGAGGACCTCAAGGCGATCGGCGTGCCGGCCTCCGCCATCCGCTTCGACACCGCGCATGAACGCATCCCGCTGCCCACCGAGACCGGCAACCTGATCGTCGACCTGCCGGGCACGAAGCCCGGCAAGCGGATGCTCTTCTCGACGCACCTGGATACCGTGCCGCTCTGTGCCGGTGCCAAGCCGCGGCGCGAGGGCGACCGCATCGTCTCCGACGGCACCACCGCGCTGGGCGGGGACAACCGCACCGGCTGCGCGCTGCTGGTCAACCTGGCGGAGACGCTGCTGCGCCATAAGCTGCCGCACCCGCCCATCACGCTGCTGTTCACGGTGCGCGAGGAAAGCGGCCTGCATGGCGCGCGCGAGCTGGTCGCCGCCGACCTGCTCGGCGCCGAGATGGGCTTCAACGTCGATGGGCGCCTGGCGAACGAGCTCATCATCGGCGCGGTCGGCCAGGAGAACTGGCGCGCCGAGATCAGGGGCCGCGCGTCCCACGCGGGCGTGGCGCCGGAGAAAGGCATCTCCGCCACCCTGGTCGGCGCCATCGCGCTGGCCGAGGCCCACAAGGCCGGCTGGTTCGGCAAGGTGGTCAAGAACGACGGCCACGGCACCAGCAATGTCGGGATCTTCGGCGGCAAGCCCGGCCAGCCGGCCGGTGACGCGACCAACGTTGTGACCGACCTGGCCGTGCTGGTCGGCGAGGCGCGCAGCCCCGAGGCCGCCTTCGCCGCCGCCATTACCGAGGGCTTCCGCACTGCCTTCGAGACCGCGCAGCAGGCGGTGAAGGCATCCGACGGCGCGACGGCGGAGGTCACCTTCACCCACACGCCGTCCTACCCGCCCTTCAACCTCGCCAAGGACGGGCCGGTGGTGAGCCATGCAAAGCGCGCCGTGGAATCGCTGGGCATGGAACCGGTGCTGGTGTTCTCAAATGGCGGACTGGATGCGAACTGGATCGCCGGCAAGCATGGCGTGCCGTCCGTGACGATCGGTGCCGGCCAGTACGAGATCCACACGATCAAGGAATATGTCGACCTGCCGGAATACGAGCGCGGCTGCCGCCTGGCCGTGGCCCTGGCGACGCTGTGACGTTGCAGCGCCGGCGTGGCGGTTGTCAGGCCGGCGCCACTGCGCCACGATTCAAGGCGCAGCGGCGGAGGTGACGTGCATGACCGAGGATCGGGTGGGCGCCTTCGTGCCTGGGCCCCGCAGGTTGCGCGCTGGCGCCGCGGAAGGGCCGCTCGCCGGCCTGACCTTCGCGGTGAAGGATCTTTACGACACCGCCGGCGACGTGACCGGCTACGGCAATCCGGACTGGGCGCGCACCCATGCGCCCGCGACGCAGAATGCCGCGGTGGTGACCGCGCTGCTCGATGCCGGGGCGCGGCTCGTGGGCAAGACGAAAACGGTCGAACTGGCCTATGGCCTGACCGGGGAGAATGTCTGGCACGGCACGCCAACCAACCCCGCCGCGCCGGATCGCTTTCCGGGCGGATCCTCCTGCGGGTCGGCGGCGGCGGTCGCAGCCCGGCTGTGCGACATCGCGATGGGGTCGGACACCGGCGGGTCGGTGCGCATCCCGGCATCGTATTGCGGGATCTTCGGCATCCGGCCGTCCTGGGGGGCGGTCAGCCTGACCGGCGCGTGCCCGCTCGGGCCGGCCTATGACACCGCCGGCTGGTTCGCCGCGACGGCGGGGCTGCTGCGCCGGGCCGGCGATGTCCTGCTGGCGCCCGGCGGCGAAGGCGTACTCGGCCCGTTGCTGAAAGTGCAGGAGCCCTGGGTGAACGCCGAACCGGCCACGGCCGCGGCGCTGGCCGACGCCTTCGGCGCGGTAGAATCGGTGCTGGGTGCGGCGCTGCCAGTACAGGTGGCGCCCGAGGGGCTCGATACCTTCTACGAATCCTTCCGCTGCGCCCAGGCGGTCGAGGCCTGGACCAGCCTTGGCCCCTGGATCGAGGCGACGGACCCGACCTTCGGGCCCGGCGTGAAGGAACGCTTCGCCGCGGCCAAGGCGATGGACCCCGCCAAGGCCGCCGCAGGGCGGACCTTCCGCCGCGCCGCGCAGGCCCGGCTGTGGGGGCTGCTGGGCGGCGGCGCGGTGATGGTCTATCCGACCTCGCCCGGACCGGCGCCGCTGTTGAGCGCGACCCAGGCCGAGCAGAATGCGGTGCGGGAGCGGACCATGGGTGTGACGGCGATCGCCGGGCTGTGCGGCCTGCCGGAGGTGACCATTCCGGCCGGCACGGTGGCGGGTGCGCCGGTCGGCCTGTCGCTGGTGGCCGGGCCGGGGCGTGACCGCGCGCTGTTGGCGCTGGCCGAGCGCGTGGCGGTGGCGGCGGGGTTGCCGGCATGACGCTGCGCGTGCGCGAGGCGACCTCGGCCGACCTGCCGGCCATCACGGCCATCTATGCCCACCACGTTCTGCATGGCACCGGCACCTTCGAGGAAGACCCGCCGACCGAGGCCGAGATGGCGGCGCGCATGGCCAAGGTCGCTGACGCCGGCTTCGCGTGGCTGGTGGCGCAGGACGAGACGGGCCTGGTGCTCGGCTACGGATATTTCGCACCCTTCCGCGAACGCTCCGCCTACCGCTTCACCGCCGAGGATTCGGTCTACGTCCGCGACGATATCCGCGGCCAGGGTGTGGGCAAGGCGCTGGTGGCCGAACTGATCGCGCGGGCCGAGGCGAAGGGCCTGCGGCAGATGATCGCGGTGATCGGCGATTCCGAGAATGTCGGGTCGATCGGCCTGCACCTCTCGCTCGGCTTTCGCCAGGTGGGGCTGTTGAAGGCGGCGGGGATGAAGTTCGGCCGCTGGGTCGATGTGGTGACCATGCAGCGCGCGCTGGGCGAGGGCGAGAAGACGCTGCCCGGATGATCCCGAGCGCGCCGCCGCCATGAGCGGGCGTGTCGCAGCCTTCCTCGAATGGGTGGGCGACGTGTTCTGGCTGCGCCCGACGCTCATGGCGATCTTCGGCGTGGCGCTCGCGACCGGGGTGCGCTGGCTCGATTCGCCGGGCCTCAGCATTCTGCCCGCCTGGCTAGTCTTCGCGGGCGACGCGGCGGGCGCACGGGCACTGCTCGGCGTGGTGGCGGCCTCGGCGATCGGCGTGGCGGGGACGATCTTCTCCATCACCATCGCGGCGCTGTCGCTGACCTCGGGGCAGATGGGGCCGCGGCTGCTGCGCAACTTCCTGCGCGACCGCGGCAACCAGGTCGCGCTCGGATTGTTCCTGATGACCTTCTGCTACGCCATCGCGCTGCAGCGCGGCATGGGGGCCGAGGGCACGCCGCCGGTGCCGCATCTGGGCCTGGTGTTGGCGGTCGGCCTGGCGCTGGTTTGCGCGTCCTCGCTCGCCTGGGTGGTGCACCACATCGCCGGCGGCATCAACGTCGAGACGGTCATCGCGATCGTGCACGCAGAACTGGCCGACGCGGCGGCGCGCCTGACCACGGAGCAGGCGCCCGTGCGCCCCCTCGCGCTGGCGATGCCGCCGATGCGCGGCACGCCGCTGCGCTGCGCCGCCGCCGGCTACGTGCGCGCGCTGGACTATGGGCAGTTGGCGGACTGGGCGCAGGCGCGCGGCGTGGTGCTCTCGGTGCTGGCGCGGCCAGGGGACTACCTGCATCCCGGCCAGCGCCTCGCCGAGGTGAACGCGCCCGACCAGGCCCCGGACGCCGCGGCAGCGCTGCACGAGGCCATGAGCATCGGACCGCGCCCGGCCGCCGCGCAGGACCTGGAATTCGCCGTGCGCCAACTGGTCGAGGTGGCGGTGCGCGCGCTTTCGCCGGGCATCAACGACCCCTTCACCGCGATGGCCGTGCTGGACCGGCTGGGGGCGGTGCTGGCGGGGCTGGTCGGGCGGCACCTGCCGGCGCCGGTCCTGTGGCGGGACGATTCGGTGGTGCTCTACCGGCGCGTCAGCGACTACCCGGGCCTGTGCGATGCGATGTTCCACATGATCCGCCAGGCCGGCGCCGAGAACGCTGCGGTGCTGATCCGGATGGCCGAGGTTCTGGAGCAGGTGATCGACATGGAGCCCGACGCGGCCCGCCGCGAGGTGCTGCTGCGGCATGGCCGATGGGTGCTGCGCGCCGGGCGGGCTCGGATCACGGACGCGCCCGGCCGGGCGGGGCTGGAGCGCGCTTGTGCATCGCTGGCGGCGTACGGCTGACGGCGGCCGGGCGGCGTGCAACCGCGCCCTTGATCACACGGCGCGGAAGCGCGCCGTGGTCAGCGGGTCCTGAGCGAGGGCCTGCACGAGTTCGGCCCGGCCCGCCTCGGTCGAGGCCAGCACCAGCACGCGGTCGAACCAGGCCGCACGCCCGCGCACCCGCGCCTGGAACAGGCGGTCCAGCGCCTGTGCCGCGGCGCTGCGCCCGGCGCAGCAGGCACAGGCAACGGCGTGGCGCGGTTCGGGCGCGAAGGATTCGGTGACCGGCGCGCCCGCATGATCGGGCACGGCGCCTTCGGCCAGAAGCGCGGCCGGCCGGCCAGCCAGCATCCCGGGCAGGGCGGCGGCTTCGGGCAGGATGGTCACCGGAATGCGGGTGTCGATGGACCAGGCCATGATGTACTGGACATAAGGATATCTTTATGAGTATGTCCAGCCCGTTATGGACTCACTGCTCACCGAACTCCGCGCCGCGGCCGAGCCGACCCGCCTGCGGCTGCTGGCGCTGTGCGCGCGCGGCGCCTGGTGCGTGTCCGACCTGGTGGCGATCCTGGGCCAATCCCAGCCCCGCCTGTCGCGCCACCTGAAGCTGCTGGTCGAGGCCGGGCTGCTGGTGCGTACGCCCGAGGGGGCGAATGCCTGGTTCCAGCTCGCGCCGGATGCGGATTTGGCCCGCCAGGTGCTGGCGCGGCTGCCGGAGGAGGACCCGCTGCTGGCGGCTGACCGCCGGGCCGCTGCTCGGCTGGCTGCGGAACGCGCGCGCGCGGCCTCCGAATCCTTCCGTCGCCATGGTGCGGATTGGGACGAGTTGCGCGCGCTCGGCCTGCCCGCCGCGGCGATCGAGGCGGCGACGGATGCCGCGCTGCCGGCGCGCATCGGGCGTCTGCTCGATATCGGCTGCGGCACCGGCGGGCTGCTGGAACGCCTCGCGCCGCGCATCGACGAGGGGGTTGGCGTGGATGCCTCGCGCGACATGCTCGCGCTTGCGCGCACGCGGCTGGCGGAACGCGGCTTGTCGCACATCGCGGTGCGCCAGGCGGACATGTACCGGCTGCCGATCGCGGACAGCGCTTTTGATGCCGTCACGCTGCAGATGGTGCTGCACTACGCCGAGGACCCCGCGGCGGCGCTGGCGGAAGCCGCGCGCGTTCTCAAGCCCGGCGGCGTGCTGGTGGTGATCGACCTGGCGCCGCATGGGCGCGCCGAATTGCTGGGTGGTGCCTTCGCGCACCGCTGGCCGGGCTTCGACGATGCCGGGATTGCCGGCTGGCTGGGGGCGAGCGGCTGCGTGCCGGCGCACATCGGCACCGTCGCGGTGGGCCGCGCCGAAACAGGCGTCGCGGTGGGCCCCGCCGAAACCAACGAGGCCGAGCTTCCTGTTCGTGTCTGGGTCGCCGAACGCATGACCCGCCCCGTTTCCGTCCCGGCTTCCTGAAGGACCTTCTGCATGTCCCGACCGCATCTGCTTGATGTTCTCCGCGACCAGGTCCTGCTGTGCGATGGCGGCATGGGCGCGCGCGTGCAGGCGATGACGCTCGATGTCGCGAAGGACTACTGGGACAAGGAGAACTGCACCGAGGTGCTGAACCTCTCGCGCCCGGACATCGTGCGCGAGATCCATCGCAGCTACTACGAATCCGGCGCCGACATGGTGCTGACGAACACCTTCGGCGGTTCGCCCATCACGCTCGAGGAATTCGAGCTCGGCGCCCGTGCCTTCGAGATCAACAAGCTGGCGGTCGAACTGGCGCGGGAGGCGGGAGAGAGCTTCGCCGATGGCCGCCACCGCTGGGTGGTGGGCGACATCGGCCCGGGCACGAAGCTGCCGAGCCTGGGGCACATCACCTACGACGCGCTGGAGGCGGCGCTGGTCGAACAGTGCCGCGGGTTGATCGCCGGTGGTGCGGATGCGCTGCTGACCGAGACCAACCAGGACACGCTGTACATCAAGGCCGCGGTGAATGCGGCGAAGATCGCGCGCGCGCAGGCAAAGTCCGACATCCCGATCTTCGTGCAGGTGACGGTCGAGACGACCGGCACGCTTCTGGTCGGTCCCGACATCGCCGCAGCTGCAGCCGTGGTGCATGCGCTGGACGTGCCGCTGATCGGGCTGAACTGTGCGACGGGTCCTCAGGAGATGGCCGAGCATGTGCGCTGGCTGTCGCAGAACTGGCCCGGGCTGCTGAGCGTGCAGCCCAATGCTGGCCTGCCGGAACTGGTGGACGGCAAGACGCACTACCCGCTGGGTGCGGCGGAAATGGCGACCTGGATGGAGCGCTTCGTGGCCGAGGACGGCTTCAACCTGATCGGCGGGTGCTGCGGGACCTCGACGCCGCATATCAGCGCGCTGGATGCGATGCTGCGCCGGATCGGTGGCGCCGCCGCGCGGCCCGCGCCGGTGCGCCGGAAGTTCCATTGGGTGCCGTCGGTCGCGTCGCTGTATTCCGCGACCGCGCTGCGCCAGGAGAACGCGTATTTCTCGATCGGCGAGCGCTGCAACGCGAACGGGTCCAAGGCCTGGCGCCTGGCGCAGGAAGCCAATGACTGGGACAGCTGCCTCGCCATCGGGCGCGAGCAGGTGGGCGAAGGGTCGAACAGCCTGGATATCTGCACCGCCTTCGTCGGCCGCGACGAGATGCGCGAGATGAGCGAGGTCATCACCCGCTTCACCGCCAGCGTGAACAGCCCGCTGGTGATCGATTCCACCGAGACGCCGGTGATCGAGCAGGCGTTGAAGCTGCATGGCGGCAAGCCGATCATCAACTCGATCAACTTCGAGGAAGGCGAGGGCGCGGCGACCGACCGCATGATCCTGGCCAAGAAGTTCGGCGCCGCGGTGATCGCGCTGACCATCGACGAAGTCGGCATGGCCAAGACCGCCGAGGACAAGCTGCGCATCGCCCGCCGCCTGGTGGATTTCGCCTGCAACAAGCACGGCCTGCCGCAATCCGACCTGATGATCGACCCGCTGACCTTCACGATCGCGACCGGCAACGAGGATGACCGCAAGCTCGGGCTGTGGACGCTGGAGGGCATCCGCATGATCCGGGAGGAATTCCCGGACATCCAGATCATCCTTGGACTGTCCAACATTTCCTTCGGCCTGAACCCCGCGGCGCGGCATGTGTTGAACAGCGTGTTCCTTGACCACGCCGTGAAGGCGGGCATGACCGGGGCGATCGTGCATGTCTCGAAGATCAAGCCGCTGCACAAGATCCCGGCCGAGGAGGTGAAGGTCGTCGAGGACCTGATCTTCGACCGCCGCGCCGAGGGCTACGACCCGCTGCAGAAGCTGCTCGAGATCTTCGCTGGCCGGAAGGCGGCCGACAACGTCGCGAAGGTGAAGGCGGAGACGGTCGAGGGCCGCCTCAAGGACCGCATCGTCGATGGCGACCGCAAGGGGCTGGACAATGAACTCGCCGACGCCCTGGCCAAGGGCATCGCGCCGCTGAGCATCATCAACGACATCCTGCTGGATGGCATGAAGGTGGTCGGCGAACTGTTCGGCGCGGGCAAGATGCAGCTGCCCTTCGTCCTGCAATCGGCCGAGACGATGAAGGCCGCCGTCGCCTACCTCGAGCCGCACATGGAGCGTGTCGAGGGTCAGGAAAAGGGCATCATCGTGCTCGGCACGGTGAAGGGCGATGTCCACGACATCGGCAAGAACCTGGTCGACATCATCCTGACCAACAACGGCTACCGGGTCATCAACCTGGGCATCAAGGTGCCGCTGTCGCAGATCGTGGAAGCCGCGGTGGAGCACAAGGCGCATGCCATCGGCATGTCGGGCCTGCTGGTGAAGTCCACCGTGGTGATGCGCGAGAACCTCGAGGAGATGTCGCGCCAGGGCATCGACCTGCCGGTGCTGCTGGGCGGTGCCGCGCTCACGCGCAACTATGTCGAGGATGATTGCGTCAAGGCCTATGCCTGCGGGCGCGTGGTCTATGCGCGCGATGCCTTCGACGGCCTGCACCTGATGGACAAGGTGATGGGAAATGATTTCGACGGCTACCTGGGTGCCGTGCAGCAGAAGCGGTCGGGCAAGTCGAAGAACGAGAAGCGCGTGCTGGGCCAGGCCGACCCGCGCGGCTTCGCGCCGGTGGACCTGGGGTATGCGCAGGAACGCCGCCGGCGCGTCGCCGCGGAAAGCCAGGCGCCGAACCCGCCCTTCTGGGGTGCGAAGGTGATGGAGGCCGACCCGCGCGCGCTGGTGCCCTTCATCAACGAGCGCAGCCTGTACCAGTTCCAGTGGGGCTTCCGGAAAGCCGGGCGGTCTCTCGATGACTTCCTCGGCTGGGCGAAGCAGGAGCTGCGCCCGGTGCTCAAGCGCATGCTGACGCTGACGGATGAGCAGAAGATCCTGAAGCCGCAGGCCATCTACGGCTATTGGAAGTGCGCCGGCCAGGGCAACGACCTGATCCTGTTCGAACAGGACGGCACGACCGAGGCCGCGCGCTTCAACATGCCGCGCCAGCCCAAGGCCGATGGCGAATGCATCGCCGACTTCGTGCGCGACATCGACGATGCCGAGCGCGACGTGATCGGCCTGCAGGTGGTCACCGTCGGCCAGAAGGCGTCGGACCTGGCGCGCGAATGGTTCGAGGAGAACCGCTACCAGGACTACCTGTACCTTCACGGGCTGTCGGTCGAGATGGCGGAGGCGATGGCCGAATACACCCACAAGCGCATCCGCGCCGAATGGGGCTTCGCGGGCGAGGACGAACGCGACATCGAGAAGATGCTGTCCCAGGGCTATCGCGGCGGCCGCTATTCCTTCGGCTACCCCGCCTGCCCGAAGCTCGAGGACCAGGAGCCTCTGCTGCGCCTGCTGAAGGCGGAACGGATCGGCGTGACCATCAGCGACGAATGGCAGTTGCACCCCGAGCAATCGACCAGCGCCATCGTGCTGCATCACCCGCGGGCAAAGTACTTCTCGGTCTAGGCGCGGGCGGGTAAACCCGCGGCATGGTGGAAGGCAGGCTGGGCCAGGCCACGACGCTTGCCATCGGCAGCGTCGTGGTGGCCATCGTGGTGCTGGGACTGAAGGCCGGGGCCTGGTGGCTTACCGGCTCCGTGGCGCTGTTCGCCGATGCACTCGAGAGCGTGGTGAACGTCGCCGCCGCAACCGCGGCGCTGGCGGCGGTGCGCCTGTCCTCGCTGCCGGCGGATGCGAACCACCCCTACGGGCATGCCAAGGCGGAATACTTCTCGGCCGTGCTGGAAGGCGCGCTGATCATCGTCGCGGCGCTGCTGATCCTGCACCAGGCCTGGGGCGCGCTCGCGGCGCCGCGCGTGCCGGACCAGCCGGGGCTGGGCCTGGCGATCTCGGCGCTGGCCTCGGCGGGCAATGCGGCCTGGGCCATGGTGCTGATGAAGCGCGGCCGCGCCCTGCGATCCCCGGCGCTGGTCGCGGATGCGCGGCATCTGTGGTCGGATGTCGTGACATCGGCCGGCGTCATCATCGGCGTGGGTCTGGTGGTCGCGACCGGCATCCTGTGGCTCGACCCGCTGCTGGCCGCGCTGACCGCCGGCAACATCTTGTTCTCCGGCTTCCGGCTGCTGCGCGAATCGGTCGGCGGGCTGATGGACGAGGCGGTACCGGCACACACGCTGGAGCGCATCCGCCGCATCGTCGCCGAACAGGCCGAGGGTGCGATCGAGGCGCATGACCTGCGCTCCCGCCATGCCGGGCGCTTCACCTTCCTGGAATTCCACCTGGTCGTGCCGGGTGCCATGACGGTCGCGCAGTCGCATGAGATCTGCGACCGCATCGAGGCCGCGCTGAAGGCGGAACTCGACACCGCCATCATCACCATCCATGTCGAGCCCGAAGGCAAGGCGAAGCACAAGGGCGTGCCGGTGCTGTGACGATGCGCGCGCGCATTCCGCTGCGCGATGTGCGCGGTCAGGCGCGATGGCTGGCGGCCGGGGTGCTGGCCTCGATCGCGCTGCACGGGGCGCTGCTGGCGGCACTGCTGCTCTGGCCCAGCGCGGAGCAGCAGCCCGATCGCAGCGATGAGGGCGCGGTCGCCCTGGTCTTTGCCGACGTCGTCGACCCCGGCGGCGGCGCGGCCACCGAGGACCCCGCACCACCCGAGCCGCCCTTGGCGCCGCCACCGCCCATGGCTGCCGCCCCGCCGCCGCCGCCACCTGCGCCGCCGCCGCCGGCGGCGCCCATCGCAGCACCGGATGCAGGCCCGCCGGTCGACGCCGGGATTCTGCCGCCCCCGGCCCCCGAGCCGCCCGCGCCGGTTACCGAGCCCGCTCCGCCGGCGCCGGTGGCCGAGCCCGCGCCGCCGCGCGACACCGCGCCGGTGGCACAGCCGGCGCCGCCACGCGACCCCGCGCCGGCGCCGCCCGAACCAGCAGCGCGGATCGCCGAGGCACCCCTACCGCTGCCGCCCGAACCTGCCCCCCCCGCCGAACCCACGCCCCCCGTGCAGACCGCCGCGAATGCCGCGCAGCGCCAGCCACGGCCGGCGCGGCCACAAGGCGCACCGGGTCAGATGCGCCTCGATGCCGGCATCGGGGCGCTGCCCGATCCGTCCGCCGGTGCCCTGGCCATGGGCGCGGTGGTCCCGCCGGGTGCCGATGCCGGCCAGCGCAACGCGCCGCCCGAATACCCACAGGAAAGCCGCCGTCGGGGTGAGGAAGGCGTGGTCCGCCTTGCACTTCGCGTGACCGTGGACGGGCGCGTGGAATCGGCCGAGGTGTCGGCCAGTTCGGGTCATCCGCGGCTCGACCAGGCGGCGGTCGAGGCAGCGCGGCGCTGGCGCTTCCGACCGGCCATGCAGGCGGGCCAGCCGGTCGCCGCGACGCTGCCCACCGCGGTGCATTTCCGCCTGACCGATACGCGCGGGCGATAACGACCGGGCGTGACGGCGCGTTCCGCAGCGTGGACGCGGCCCGGCGCCAGGCCCGGCCACGCACCGGCGGTGCGCACGTCGCGCACGGCGTGCGCCGGCGCGACCCGCTGCGCGCCGGCGCGGCACTTGCGGCGCGGCACCAGCACGCCATAACCGGAGCGCGGGACCAGGAGACCGCCGCCATGGTGAAGCTCGATGTCATCACGACACGCGGCGGCGATGCGGGGGAGACCTCGCTCGGCGACGGCCAGCGCGTGCGCAAGGATGCGCTGCGCGTCGAGGCCTTCGGCACGGTGGACGAGGCGAATGCCGCGCTCGGCCTCGTGCGCCTGCATGCGGATGCGCAGGCGGATGCGATGCTCGCGCGCATCCAGAACGAGCTGTTCGATGTCGGGGCGGACCTGTGCGTGCCGGGTGAGGCGGGGGCGCGGCTGCGCGTGAGCAACACGCAGTCGGCGCGGCTCGAGGCCGAGATCGTCGAGATGAACGGCGCGCTGCCGGCGCTGAAGTCCTTCGTGCTGCCCGCCGGCTGCGCGGCCGCGGCGCACGCACATGTGGCGCGCACCGTGGTGCGGCGCGCGGAGCGCCTGGTGGTGACGTTGGCGGCGCAGGAGGAGGTGAACCCGGCGGTGGTCCGCTACCTCAACCGGTTGTCGGACCACCTGTTCGTGCTGTCCCGCCGGTTCAATGCCGCGGCGGGCGGCGACGTGATGTGGGTGCCGGGCGCGACCCGCTGAAGGCGCCGCGCCCGGCGGGCTTCAGAAGGCCCCGCGCATGCCGACGACCGCTGAACGCCCTGGCACGACAAAGGCGTTTGCCGGTTCGTAGCGGGTGTTTCCGATGTTGCGCACCTCGACGAAGGCGGTGAGCTGCGCGGTCACCGGCAGCGACGCGGTGAGGTTGAACAGCCAGCCATCCGGGTTCTTGCCGGCGGTCGGCAGCGCATTCCCGTTGTCTTCGTAGCGCGCGAAGGCTCCTTCGGGGGAGGGGCCGACATACAGGATTTCCGGCGCGATGACGAAGCGCGAGCGCGGCACGCCGAACCAGCCGACCTCGGGCGCGATGCGCGCGGTCAGGCTGGCCACGTTGCGTGGGCGGCGCGGCAACGGCGTGTCGGTCTCGACATCGCGCGCCTCCAGCACCGTCCAGGAGCCGGTGACCGACGCCCAGTCCGCCGGGCGCAGCGTCACGGCGAATTCGCCACCACGGATGCGCGCGCGGTCGATGTTCTCGAGCGTGGTGAAGGTCGAGTCGAAGTTGATCAGGTTGCTGATGCGGTTGTCGAAATACAGCGCCGACAGCGTGGCGTAGCGCCCGATGTCCGTCTCCCACCCCACCTCCCAGGATTCGGAGGTCTCGGCCTGCAGGTTCGGGTTGCCGCGGAAGAACGACCCGATCTGGCCAAAGCGCTGGTACAGCGAGGGCGCCTTGAAGGCCGTGCCGCCCGAGGCGCGGATACGCGATCCGATCTCGGGCAGTTCGAGCACGGCGCCGAGCCGCCAGCTGGTCTGCGAGCCGTAGTCCTCGGTGTCGTCCAGGCGGGCCGCCGCGGTCACGTCGAGCCGGCCGAAGAAGCGTGCTTGCGCCCCCACATAGCCGTAGCCGCTGCTGCTGCGCGCATCGACCGTGGTGCGGAAGAAGGGCGACCCGGCCCCGCTTTCCACCTGCTCGCGGTCCCAGCCACTGCCGAAGGTGAGCACCGCATCGGTGAATATGCCCTCGGCCGAGGGCAGGCGCAGCGTATTGTCCCAGGCGATGCCACGGCGTTCGCCGTTGTACAGGTCGTCGGCGGTCGATTGGCTGAGGCTGTCGGGCAGGTTGGTGTAGCGGCGGCGATCATGGCTGCCCGAGACGCGAAAGCCGGTGGTCCAGGCGCCACCGGCGAGGTCGGTCCGGCTGCGCAGGAAGCCGAACCAGTTGCGGTCCTGGCCGGTGTAGTTCGGGTCGTCGTTCGGTACGTTGTCGAGCCCGGCGGTGTTTTCCCGCCAGCGCAGCAGGCCGTCGATGCGGGTCTGGCCGATCGCCGCCTCGGGCGTGGTCTCGCCGATCGTGACCCCCATGCGCGCCGTCATGGCGGCCGCGCGCAGACCGTCGCGCTCGCCCTGATTGGTGGTGATGCGCGGGGCGATGACGTTGTAGCCCTCGGTCGAGAGCGCCTGGCCGGTGATGCCGTAGTCGAAGTTCCCCACCGTGCCGCCGGCGCCGACATACCCGCGCGCCGTGCGCTGGGTGCCGCCCGCCACCTCGCCATAGGGCGCGAAGGTGCGGTCGCGCGGGGCCTGGCGGGTGATGAGGTTGACCACGCCACCGATCGCCGCCGTGCCATAGACGGCCGAGACCGGGCCGCGCACCACCTCGATCCGCTCCACGTCGCCCAGCAATTCGTTGCCGAAGTTGAAGGCGCCGTTGGGTTCCGAGGAATCGTTGAGCGGCACGCCGTCGCGCAGCACCAGCACGTGGCGCGAATTGGTGCCGCGCACGAAGCCCGAGGCCTGCTGGCCCGGCCCGCCCGCCTGCACCAGGCGGAAGCCCGGCACGGCGGCCAGCGCATCGGCCAGGGTCACGTAGCCGTAATCCTCGATGTCCTGGCGCGTGATCAGCGTGGTTGCCGCCGGGATGCGGTCCTGCGGTGTCGGCACGCGCGTGGCGCTGACGATCGTGTCGGGAATCGTGGGTTGCGGGTCCTGCGCCCAGGCGGGGGCGAGGGGGGCGAGAATCAGTCCAAACAGGATCCGGTGCTTCATCCGGGAATCCCTCCGTGCACGTGCCGCGGTTCGCCGCCTGGCCTTGCGACCGGACGGCGGGCTGGCGTCGTGCTCGCATACGGAGGAACGCCGGCGCAGTGGCCGGCGGGCCTTGGTCCGTTGCGCCGGTGCACCCCGCCCGGCACGCGCGAGACAACTCTGCGCCGGCCGGTCTCCTGGCTCGCGACGGGAAGGGGGCTGTCGCCGCCTCCGCCGGTCCCGCCTTCTCGCGCCGAAGCGCAATGGCGTGTGGGACCGGGCTCGTCGCCTACAGTTGCGGGGGCAGCCGCGGATGGGCGGTGGGTTTCACCGCGTCGCGCGTTCCCGTTTCAGCCCTTTCGGGCCACCGGCGCATGGGCGGAGCCTAGGGCGGGTGCGTGGCGGCGTCCATGGGCGCCGGCGGCGATGCGCGCCCGGCGCCCGAGGGGCTAGAACACGTACCCCAGCGCTTCCATGCCGAACCACAGCAGCGCCAGCAGCACCGCGGTGGCGAAGATGTTGCCCAGCAGCGTCAGAACGATCCCCAGGCCCACGACCTTGCTGTCGTTCTCGACCACGCCGAGCGCCATCACGATGGTGCCGAAGGCCGGCGGCCCGTTGGTGCCGGGGCCCGGCAGGATCAGCATCAGGGCCGAATAGGCCGTGAGCCAGCCCACCACCTTGTCGGCAAGCGGCGAGGTGAAAGGCCCCGGGCGCGGGCGGACCCAACGCTCGATCTTCGCGATGGCACGCGAGACGCGCGTATCGGCCCCGGCCGTCAGGCGCATCACGTCGCTGCGCTTGAGCGACTGCCGCGCGATGAAGCCCGGCAGCTTCGGCTTGCGGAAACCCAGGCCCATCTGCACGCCGAGGATCAGCATGGGCGTGCCGAAGACGCTCGCCATGCCCGGCAGCAGGCCGGGCAGGCAAAGCAGCAGGATCAACAGGCCGAAGGCGCGGTCGCCGAAAGCTTCCGCCATCTCGCCCAGCGTGATGCGTTCGCCGGGGCACTGCGCCGCGACCTCCGCCACCAGGCGCGAGATGGGCGCCGAGGCGTGCGAGTCCGCAAGCATGGCGTCGTTCATGCGCGGCGCATCATCCGGTGCGCGCCTGCACCTGCGCCCCTGTCGTCAGCCATGCGATGCATCGCCCCCTGTTGCGCCCCGTTGGCCGGGTGTGCGGCCATGCGCCGCCGGGCGTCTTTAGCACGGTAGGGCGCCGGCCCGGAACGGCCGGCGCGTTTCATTTGCGCAACCCGGGGGCGCCTCAACGCCCCTGGAAGGCCGGCTTGCGCTTGTCGAGGAAGGCGCGGCGGCCTTCCTTGTAGTCCTCGCTGTCGAAGCAGGCCGCCATGGCGGCGTTCAGTGCCGCGATGTCGCGGTCCGCGCGGTCCTGCAGCACCGCCTGCACCGTGCGCTTGTTGGCATAGAGCGACAGCGGCGCGTTGCGCGCGAGCGTCGCCGTCAGCCCCGCCACCTCGTTCGCCAGCGCATCGGCGGGCACCACCTTGTTGATCAGGCCTACGCGCTGGGCTTCCTGCGCATCGAAGCGCTCGCCCGTCATGAGGATCATGTGTGCATGCGCGGGGCCGACCAGGTCCACCAGGTGGCGCACCATGTCGAAGCCATAGGCGATGCCGAGCTTCGCCGCCGGGATGCCGAACTGGCTGCCCTCCGCCGCGATGCGGATGTCGCAGGACATCGCGATGCCCAATCCGCCGCCCATGCAGAAGCCGCGGATCTCGGCGATCACGGGCTTGGGGAAGGTGGCCAGGCGCAGCCGCCCGCCGGCGGTCTGCTTGCTGTATTCGCGCTGCGCATCTGCATCCGACCGCAGCTTGTCGAACTGGCTGATGTCGGCCCCCGACACGAAGGCCTTGTCGCCGGCGCCGGTGAGCACGACGCAACGCACCGAGGCATCGTTCTCGAATACGTCGAGCGCATCGCCCATGCCCGCCCACATCGTCACCGACATGGCGTTGCGCTTCTCGGGCTGGTTGAAGGTGATGCGCCCGACCCCGTCGGTGATCTCCGCGAGGATCTTCCCGTCAGCGAATTCCATGGCGCTCACTCCGCGTTGATGACGCCGAGGCCGCGCAGGCGCGCGACGTCGTCATCCGTGTAGCCGACGCTCTTGAGGATCTCGGCGGAGTGTTCTCCGAGGCGCGGCGGGATGCGGCGGACCTCGCTCTCGATGCCCTCGATGTTGATGGCGGAGGAAACGAGGTGCGTGTCGCCGCGATCGGGGTGCTTCATCGGCATCGCCATGCGCAGGTGCTGCACCTGCGGGTCGGCGAAGACCTGGTCCACCTTGTTGATCGGCCCGCAGGGAATGCCGATGCGCTCCAGCAGGTCGATCCAGTGGTCGGACGGCTTCTGCTTGAACACCTCGGTGATCGCGGCGTTCAGGCGCTTGCGGTCGGCGCTGCGGCCCTTGGCGGTCTTCCATTCCTCGACCTCGAGCCATTCGGGGTGGCCGACCGCCTCGGCGAACTGCGCCCACATCTTCGGCGACGACGCCGCGATGTTGACCGGCTTGTCGGCGGTGTCGAAGGCGCCCATCGGGATGTTGACCGGGTGGTCGTTGCCGGCCTGCCCCGGTATTTCGCCGTCCATCAGGTAGCGCGCCGCCTGCAGGTCGAGCATGAAGACCATGGCTTCGAGCAGGGATGTGTGCACCCAGCGCCCCTTGCCGGTCTTCTGCCGTTCCCACAACGCCACCATCACCGCGAGGGCAAGCAGGTTGCCGGCGGTCAGGTCGACGAAAGGAATGCCCGCGCGCATCGGCCCGCGGCCGGGTTCGCCGGTGATGGTCATCATGCCGCCCATGCCCTGGGCGATCTGGTCGACGCCGGCGCGCTCGGAATACGGGCCGGTCTGGCCGAAGCCAGAGATCGACGCGTAGATCAGCCGCGGGTTCACGGCGTGCACCTGCTCGGGCGCGATGCCCAGGCGGTGCTTCACCCGCACGCGCATGTTCTCGACCAGCACATCGGCCTTGGCTGCGAGCTTGAAGAAGGCGGCCTTGCCGTCCTCGGTCTTGAGGTCGAGCGCGATGGACCGCTTGTTGCGATGCAGGTTCTGGAAGTCGTAGCCCTCCCGCGCGCCGCCCAGCCCGTCGTTGAAGGCGGGCGGTTCGATGCGGATGACCTCGGCCCCCCAGTCGGCCAGGTGGCGCACGCAGGTCGGGCCCGCCCGCGCCAGGGTCAGGTCGAGCACCACAATGCCAGCGAGCGGCAGCGTGGCGGTCGTCGCGTCGCGGGGGTCGATGTGGCTGTCCGGCATGGTGTCCTCCTTGGGGAGCGACACTAGGGCGGGCGGCGGCGCACGGCCAGGGAGGGGGCTGCGCCTATCGGCAAGGCGGCAGGCGGGCGGTTTCGCCCAACTTCCGGGCAGGCGCCGCGGTGCCTCACAAAAATGCGCGCATTACCCCCTTGTAATGGATTGTGACGCGCAGCAATTCCCCGCCGGCCGCGACGGGCAATTCCGCACGGCATGGGGAGATGAGGGTATCATGATGTGGAAAGGCATCGCCGCAGCCGCGGCGGCCATGTTCGCGTTCGCGCCGATCGCCGCCGAAGCGGGCCGCGACCTCGATCAGATCAAGCAGCGCGGCACGCTGCGCTGCGGCGTCCAGGGGCCGTCCAACCCAGGCTTCGGCGTGCCCGACAGCCAGGGCCGCTGGACCGGCTTCAACGTCGAGGTCTGCCGCGCCATCGCCATCACCATCTTCGGTGATCCGACGAAGGTGGAATTCGTGCCCGTCACGACGCAGAGCCGTTTCCCGGCGCTGTCCTCGGGCGAGGTGGACGTGTTGTCCAACAACACGACCTGGACGCTCACGCGCGACACGAACGTCAACCGCTTCAATCAGCCTGCCATCACCTTCTATGACGGCCAGGCGCTGATGGTACCGCGCCGTCTCAATGTGACCAGCGCACGGCAGCTCAACGGTGCGACCGTGTGCGTACAGCCCGGCACCACCACCGAGCTGAACATCGCGGACTTCTTCCGCGCCAACAACCTGCGCTTCACGCCGGTGGTGATCGCGGATCTCGATGAGATCCGCCGCGCCTACGACAGCGGCCGCTGCGACGTCTTCACCAACGACTTCGCCGCGCTCGCCGCGCAGCGCACGCTGCTGACGCGCCCGGCCGACCACGTCATCCTGCCCGAGCGCCTGTCGAAGGAACCGCTGGCCGTCACCATCCGCCAGGGCGACGAGGAACTGACCAACATCGTCGCCTGGACGACCTTCGCGCTGATCGACGCCGAGGAGCTCGGCATCACAAGCGCGAACGTGGAGCAGATGGCGGGCTCCTCGACCAACCCGGTGATCCGCCGCCTGCTGGGCGTCGAGGGCAACATGGGTGAGTCGCTCGGTGCCGCGCGCGCCGACTATGCGCGCCAGATCATCCGCACCTTCGGCAACTACGGCGAGATCTTCGAGCGTCACCTCGGCACCAATACGCCGCTCGGCCTCGAGCGCGGCCAGAACAACATCTGGACGCGCGGCGGCCTGCTCTACGCGCCGCCGGCGCGCTGAGCCCCGCGCCGTGGCCGGCGTGGAACCCACCGCGCCGGCCATCGGCGCCGGACGGGCGGGACGATCCGCCCTGAACATCCTGCCGCGCGGCGCCTCGCTGCGCGGCATCCTTTGGCAGGCCGTGCTGCTGGTCGTGGTCCTGGGCCTCGGCTGGTGGCTGGTCGGCAATGCGGAACGGAACATGGCCGCGCGCGGCCTGTCCTTCGGCTTCGGCTTCCTCGAACGCTCGGCCGGCATCCCGATCGGCGAGCACATGATCCCCTACACGCCGGCCGACACCTATGCGCGGGCGCTGACCGTCGGGCTGCTCAACACGCTGCGCGTTGCGATCGTCGGCATCCTGCTGTGCACGGTGCTGGGTGTGGCGCTGGGCCTTGCGCGGCTTTCGTCGAACCCGCTGCTGCGTGCGCTGACCGGCGGTTACATCGAGGTTATCCGCAACACGCCGCTGGTGCTGCAGCTGGTGTTCTGGCACGCGCTGCTGCTGCAGCTACCCTCCGTGCGGCAGGCGCTGAATCCGCTGCCGGGGGTGTTCCTGTCGCAGCGTGGCGTGAAGATTCCCGCGCTGGTGGCGGAACCGGCGCTTTACTGGATGCTCGGCGCGCTGGCCGCAGGGGCGATCGGCTGGTGGCTGCTGCTGCGGCGCGAACGCGCGCGCCAGGCCGCGACCGGCGAACGCCGCCCGACCATCCTGCCCGGCCTTGCCATGCTGCTCGGCCTGCCGGCGCTGTCGATGCTCGCGATGGGCGCGCCGCGGGTCGAATGGCCCGAACTCGCGGGCTTCAACTTCGAGGGCGGGCTGGCGCTCAGCCCGGAATTCTTCGCGCTGCTTGTGGGCCTGGTGGTCTACACCTCGGCCTTCGTGGCCGAGATCGTGCGCTCGGGCATCCAGTCGGTGCACAAGGGGCAGCCGGAAGCGGCGCAGGCGCTGGGGCTCACGCCCGGGCAGAAGATGCGCCTCGTGATCCTGCCGCAGGCGATGCGCGTGATCATCCCGCCAATGACCAGCCAGTTCCTGAACCTGACGAAGAATTCCTCTCTCGCTGTGGTTATCGGCTATCCGGACCTGGTCTCGATCTCGAACACCTCGATCAACCAGACCGGGCAGGCGATCGAGGTGATCGCGATCTTCATGGCGGTGTACCTCGCGCTCAGCCTGATCACCTCGCTGCTGATGAATTTCTACAACAGCGCGGTCGCGCTGAAGGAGCGCTGAGCCATGAGCGCTACCCTCGCGCCACCCGCGCCGGGCTTCTTCACGCGCGCCGCGATCTTCGCGCGCGCCTGCGTGACCGGGCCGCTCAACATCGCCATCACGCTGGCTTGCGTCGCGCTACTGGTGTGGCTGGTGCCGCCGCTGCTGCGTTGGGCCGTGCTGGACGCGACCTGGTCGGGCACCGCCGCCCAATGCCGCGAGGCCGGCGGCGCCTGCTGGGCCTTCGTGCGGGAAAAATTCTGGTTCTCGATCTTCGGCTTGTATCCCTACGAGGAACGCTGGCGGCCGGCGACGATGATCGTGATCCTGGTGGCGATGGTGCTGGCATCGTGCCAGCGGCGCTTCTGGAACCGCTGGCTGATGCTGGCCTGGGCGGTCGCCGCGCCGGCGATGCTGCTGCTGATGGCAGGCGGCGTGCTGGGCCTCACGCCGGTCGCGACGCGGCAATGGGGCGGGCTCACCATCACCGGCATCATCGCTGTGTATGGGCTGGCGCTGGGCTATCCGCTCGCGATCCTGCTCGCACTCGGGCGGCGGTCGGACCTCACGCTGGTGCGCTGGTTCTCCACCGCCATCATCGAATGCGTGCGCGGCGTGCCGCTGATCAGCCTGCTGTTCATGGCGGCGATCATGCTGCCGCTGTTCCTGCCCGAAGGTGTCACGCTCGACCGGCTCGCGCGCGTGCTGGTGGCCTATACGCTGTTCACCGCCGCCTACATGGCCGAGGTGGTGCGCGGCGGCCTGCAGGCCATGCCGCGCGGACAGTATGAGGCTGCGGATGCGCTCGGCCTGTCCTACGGCAAGAAGATGCGCCTCGTGATCCTGCCGCAGGCGCTCGCCATCACCATTCCCTCGCAGGTCAACACCTTCATCGGGCTGTTCAAGGACACCACGCTGGTGGTGGTGATCGGCGTCTTTGACTTCTTCACCACGCTCCGTGCCGCGCTTGGCGACCCGAACTGGCTCGGCTTCCCGACCGAGGCCTATGTCTTCGCCGCCGGCGTGTACTTCGTGCTGTGCTTCGCCATGAGCCGCTACAGCCAGCGCCTCGAGACCACCTTCCGGCCCGGGCAGCGATAGCGTCGGATCGTGCGGCCGCAAGCGCCGGAGCGGCGGCGCGGCCGCGCGACGACGGCGACGGCGCGATCCGCGAAGGTGGGACCTGCTGCTGCAACCGCGCGACGCGTCCGGGGTTTCGCCACTAGCGTGGCGCGTGGCAGTCTGCCGGCGACCAACGCGAAGGAGCATCACGATGCGAGCAACCTCCGTGACATGTGGCCGGCGCGCGCTGCTCGCTGCGGCCGGTACCGCGGCCATCGCGCCCGCGGTCGCGCAGGCACGGCCCATCGTGGTCGCGAGCAAGATCGACACCGAGGGCGGGCTGCTCGGCCAGATGATCGCGCTGCTGCTGGAAGGCGCGGGGCTGCGGGTCGAGAACCGCGTCCCGCTCGGCCCGACGCGCATCGTGCGCGCGGCACTCCTGGCCGGCGAGATCGACATCTATCCCGAATACACTGGCAATGGCGCCTTCTTCTTCCAGATCGAGGCTGATCCCGCGTGGCGCGATGCGCGCGCGGGCTACGAGAAGGTCCGCGAGCTCGATGCACAGCGCAACGACATCGCCTGGCTGCCGGCGGCCCCCGCCAACAACACCTGGGCCATCGCGGTGCGCGCGGATGTGGCGCGCCAACACACCCTGCGCCGGCTCGATGACCTCGCGCCGCACATCGCCGCGGGGCGGCCTTTCAAGCTGGCCGGTTCGGCCGAGTTCGTGGAGAGCCCCGCTGCGCTGCCCGCCTTCCAGCGCGCCTATGGCTTCACCCTGCCGCCCGACCGGCTGCTGGTGCTGCCGGGCGGCGATACCGCGGTGACCATGCGCGCGGCGGCGCAGCAGTTGAACGGCGTGAACGCCGCGATGGTCTATGGCACCGATGGCGGCATCGCGGCACTCGACCTGACCGTGCTCGAGGACAGCAAGGGCGTGCAGCCCGTCTATGCGCCCGCGCCGGTGGTGCGCGGCGCAGTGCTGCGGGCGGAACCGCGGATCGCCACAGTGCTGGCCCCGGCCTTCGCTGGCCTGGACCTGGTCACGCTGCAGCGGCTGAATGCGCGCATCGCAGTCGAGGGACAGCCGGCGCGCGCCGTCGCGCAGGCGCATCTGCGCCAGGCGGGGCTGCTCCGCTGAGGCTGACCGACGGCCGGGCGCCCGCCGCGATGCTGCGGCTGCGCGCCGGCCCGATCGAGGCCGCGCTGCTGCTGCTCGCCGTCCTGGCGCCCGTACTGCTTGGCTTCGCTGTGCTGTCGCCCAACCGCATCGTGCCGCCGCGGCTGGTGGGCATCGCTGAGGTTCCGGCCTGGGGCGTGCTCGCCCCCGCGGCTGCGTTGGCGCTGGCGGCGCTTTTGCTGCCCGGGCGTGCGGCGTGCCTGGCCTGCGGCCTCGCGCTGTGCGGGCTCCTCGCGGGGTTGGGCGATTTCGCGGAGCAGCTTGCAGGGTCGTCGCAGGCTGCTCGGCTCGGCCCGGCGGCGGGGTCGTGGGTGGCGATCGGCGCCCTGCTGCTGGCGGCGCGGCTGGCCCTTGGCCGCGCGCAGGCCGGCGCCGCGGTGCGTGCGGCGGCGGTGGTGGGCTTCGTCGCCGCGATCGGCGCGGTGCTGGCAGCCGGGCTGCTGGATGACCTTGCACTCGTGCGCGAGGCGCGGGCGCGCGGCGAGGAGATCGCCGCCGCGCTGGCCGCGCATCTGCGCCTGGTGGCCGCGGCGTTGGTGCCCGCGCTCGTGGTCGGCGCGGCGCTCGGTGCGCTGGCCTTCGCGCGGCCGCGCGCGGCACCCGCGGTACTCGGCGTGCTCGGTGCGCTGCAGGTGATCCCGGCCATGGCACTGTTCGCGCTGCTGATCGAACCGCTCGCGGCGCTGGGGCGCGCGGTGCCGCTGCTGCGCGAGGGCGGGCTCCGCGGCATCGGCGGCGCGCCGGCGGTGCTGGGGGTGTTCCTGTACCTGCTGCTGCCGATCGCGGCGGCGATGCGCGCGGGGCTGGCGGCGGCGCCAGCGGCGGCGGTGGATGCGGCGCGGGGCATCGGTTTCGCGCCCGCCGCGCTGGTCTTGCGCGTGCGCCTGCCGCTCGGCGCGCCGGTGCTGTTGGGGGGCGTGCGCACGGCGGCGGTGCAGGCGGTGGGGCTGGTCACGCTGGGCGCGCTGGTCGGTGCCGGTGGCTTCGGGGTGCTGATGTTCCAGGGCCTCGGGCAATTCGCACCGGACCTGATCCTGCTGGGTGCGCTGCCGGTGGCGGCGCTCGCTCTGCTGGTCGATGCCGCGCTGCGCGCCGCCGAGGAAGGCCTCGTGCCATGATCCGCTTCGAGGGCGTGCGGAAATCCTTCGGCGATGCGCGCGCGCTCGACGGGCTCGACCTGGTGGTGCCCGAGGGTGCCTTCGCGGTGCTGCTGGGCGGCTCCGGCGCGGGCAAGTCGACCGCGCTGCGCATGGTCAACCGCCTGGTGGAGCCGGATGCCGGGCGCGTGCTGCTGCGCGGGCAGGACGTGGCGGGGCAGGACGCGCCCGCGCTGCGGCGGCGCATCGGCTATGTCATCCAGGGCATCGGTCTGTTCCCGCACTGGAGCGTCGCACGCAACATCGCCGCGGTGCCACGGCTGCTGGGCTGGGACGAACGGCGCATCGCCGCGCGTGTCGATGAATTGCTGGCGCTGCTGCAACTCGATCCCGCGCGGTATCGGGGACGGATGCCGGCGGAGCTTTCGGGCGGCCAGGCGCAGCGCGTCGGTGTCGCGCGCGCACTCGCGGCGGATCCCGAAATCCTGCTGATGGACGAGCCCTTCGGTGCGCTGGATGCGCTCACGCGCGGCGCGCTGCAGGCCGAGATGGCGCGGCTGCACGCCGCCACCGGCAAGACCATCCTGCTGGTCACGCACGACGTGGAGGAAGCCCTGGCACTCGCCACGCGCCTCGCGGTGATGGCCGATGGCAGGCTGCTGCAGGAGGGTGCGCCGCGCGACCTGCTGGACACCCCGGCCGACCCGCGCGTGCGCGGGCTGCTCGATGGCGGGGCGATAGGACTGCGGCGGCTGGGGCTGATGCCGGCTGCCGCGCTGGCGGTGCCCGGCGGCGCCGCGCCGGCCGGCCTGCCCGTGCTGCCTGCCACGGCGACCTGTCGCGTGGCGCTCGAGGCCATGCTGGCGGCGCGCGCCGAGGCGGTCCTGCTGCACGACGCGGCGGGCGCGCCGGCCGGGGTGCTGGCGCTGCGCGACCTGCTGCGCGCATGACCTGGCGCGCGCTGTTGCCGACCGCGCTTCTGGTCGCCGCCGTCGCCGCGCTGCCGGCGCTGGGCCCGGCCTTCCACGCGCTGTTCCCCGAAGTTGCCGACCCTGTCTATCGCCGCGAGGGCTTCGCCACGCTCGCGCTGCTGCATGCCGGGCTGGTCGTCGGCTCGCTGCTGCCGGCGGCGGTGATCGGCATCGGCCTCGGCGTCGCCGCGACGCGCCCCGGTGCTCGGGAGGTGCGCGTGCTGGCCGATGCGCTGGCCGGCTTCGCACAGGCAGTGCCGCCGGTGGCCGTGATCGCGATCGCCGTGCCGGCCGTGGGCTTCGGCGCGACCCCGGCGCTGATCGCGCTGGTCTGCTACGCGACGCTGCCGGTGCTGCGCGCGGCGATGGGCGGGCTCGCGACCGTGCCGCCCGAGGCAATCGACGCGGCGCGCGGCATCGGCCTCACGCCGCGCCAAGTGCTCCTGCGGGTGGAATTGCCGCTGGCGGCGGGGCCGATCCTGGACGGGCTGCGCGCGGCCGCGGTGCTGGCGGTGGCCACCGCGGCGGTGGGGGCGGTGGCGGGCGCATCGTGCCTCGGCACGCCGATCATCGCAGGGTTGGTGAACGGCAACCCCGCCTGGGTCGTGCAGGGGGCGGTGCTGACCGGGCTGATGGCCTTTGCCGTCGATGCGCTGCTGAGCGCGGCGGCACCGCGGCGCGCCGGTGCCGGACGTGTCCGACAGGCCGTCAGCGCAGCGCCTCCATGAAGCCGGTCTCGTCGTCGATGCGGGCGTGTTCGCGCGCGCGGAAATCGTAGCGGGAGACGATGCCGGCGATGCGCCCCTCGGCCACGATGGGCAGGTGGCGGAAGCCGCCATCATGCAGCAGGCGCAGCGCATCCACCGCGCCGGCGCCGGGCGCCAGCGTGGTGGGGTCGCGCGTCATCACCGCATCGAGCGACGTGGCCTTGGCGTCGAGACCCTCTGCCAGCAGCCGCACCGCGTCACGCCCGGTGAAGATGCCGACCAGCCGGCGGTCGTCGCGCGCCACCAGCACGGCGCCGACGCGGCGCGCATGCATCGCGGCGCAGGCCTCGGCGACGGTCGCCTCGGGGCCGAGGACCAGTGGCTTCTGGTCGCGCACGATCTCGCCCAGGGTGCGGTGGGGCATGGCGCCGTTCCTCCGTCATTGAACCGACACATAGCGCGTACGGGCGGCGCGGTTCCTTGACGCAGCGCAATCACCCCGCGCCGGTCTGCATCGGCAGGGACGGGTCGCGACCCCATTCGTCGAGGCTGCCGTCATAGACCGCGAGGTCGGTCCAGCCTGCGCGCATCAGGTTGAACACCAGGTTCGAGGCCGCGATGCCGCCGCCGCAATAGGCCACCACGCGCTGGCCTGGCGCGATGCCGGCCTCGGCCGCCAGCGCGGCCACATCGGCGGTCGTCAGGGTCGCATCGCCGAGCCGCCCGGCGGGCAGATTGCAACTTCCCGCGATCCGGCCGGGCCGATGGTAGGTCAGGCCGCCCGTGCCGGCGTGCTGTTCCGGCGACAGGGCGTTCACGACCGCAACGGCGGGGTCGGCGATCGCGGCGAGCACCTCGGCGCGGTCGGCGATGGCGCGCGCGCGGGGCCTGGGCACGAAAGGGCGCGCGGCGGGCATGGGCGGTACAGCGGGACCGGTCTCGACCGGCAGGCCGGCGGCGCGCCAGGCCGCGAAACCGCCTTCAAGCAGCCGCGCATCGTCGAAGCCGATCCAGTGCAGCGTCCAGAAGGTGCGCGCGGCCCAGTTGCCGCCGACGCGGTCGTAGATCACCACGCGGCTGTCCGCGCCCACGCCATGCGCGGCGAAGGCGGCCGCCGTGGCCTCGGGCGAGGGCAGTGCGAAGCGGAAGGGCCGCGCGCGATCCCACAGCCAGTCCAGCGCATCGAGATGCACCGAGCCCGGAATGCGGTGCTTCTCGAAGGACGCCCGCGCGCTTTCCTGCAGCATGGTGGTGAGGTCGGGCGAGGGGCGCTGGAAGACACTGCCGTCCAGCACCACCAGGCCGGGCGTGCCCAGGTCCGCCGCTAGCGCGGCGGGGCTGACCGTAAGGCTCATTCCGGCTGGAAGTTCGCGATGCGCAGCAGTTCGACGTTGCGCGCGACATCGCCCTGGATGAAGCGCTCGACCTCGGCCACGCTCTCGGCCACCGGTTCGAAGCCAAGGCCGGTCAACCGTTCGACCACGGCGGGTTCGCGCAGGCCTTCGACCAGCGCGGCGTTGTAGCGCGCGACAATCTCGGCGGGCACGCCGCGCGGCGCCCAGACGCCGTACCAGGAATAGAATTCGAAGCCGGGCAGGCCGGCCTCGGCCATGGTCGGCAGGTCGGGTGCCAGCGGCGTGCGCGTGGCGGTCGCGATGCCCAGGCCGCGCAACTGCCCGCCGCGCACCATGGGCAGTGTGGCCAGCACCGGGTCGAACATCAGTTGCGCGTTGCCGGCCGCGACGTCGGTCAGCGCCGGCGCGGTGCCGCGATAGCCCACGATCTCGATGTTCGATCCCGTCACGCGGTTGAACTCGATGGTCCCGAGATGGCCGGCGGAGCCGAGCGAGGAGGTCGCGAAGGTCCAGCGGGCGGGTTCGGCCTTGGCGGCGGCGACCACCTCGGGAATGGCGCGCTGCGGGCGCTGCGGGCTCATCACCAGCACCAGCGGGCCGCGCGCGGTGCGGGCCAGCGGCACGAAATCCGCGACCGGGTCGTAGGGCACATTGCGCATCACGGAGCGCGCCATGACGTGGATCGAGGCCGAGCCGAGGATGGTGTAGCCATCCGCCCCCGCCTGCAGAACAGCCTGGGACCCCACCTGGCCGTTGGCACCGGAGCGGTTTTCGACCACCACCGTGACGCCGAGCTTCTCCTGGATCTTCTGCGCCGCCAGGCGCGACATCGCATCGGTGGCGCCGCCCGGCGGGTAGGGCACGACCATGCGGATATTGCGTGCGGGGAAGCCGCCCTGCGCCAGCGCGGGGGCGGCGAGCAGCGCGCCCGCGGTGCCGCCCAGTAGATGCCTGCGATGCATGCGAAGTCTCCCGTTCGTTCCGCGCCACTGTGCACGGCACGGCGGGTGCGCGGAAGCGCCGCGCATGCGAGAAGACGGCATGGAGAAGGTCGATCTCGCGCTGTGCCTGGCCGTGGATGCGTCTTCCTCGGTGGACCATGACGAGTTCGGGTTGATGCTGGGCGGGTATGCGGCCGCGCTGCGCGACGATTCGGTTCTGGCAGCGCTGACCGGCGGGCCGCGGCAGGCGAGCGCGATCGCGATGCTGCTGTGGTCGGGGATCGGCGCGCGGGACGTGGCCGTGGGCTGGACCCGGGTGGACGGCGCGGGTGCCGCGGCGGCGCTGGCGGATGCGATCGATGGCACGCCGCGCCTGGTGGCCGCCGGCGCGACCGCGCTGGGCGAGGGCATGGCCGCCGGCCTCGCGCTGCTGGCCGCCTGCCCGGCGGAGGCGACGCGCCTGGTGCTCGATGTCTCGGGAGACGGGCGGCACAACCAGGGACGTCCGCCCGGGCCGGTGCGCGACATCGGCGTGGGGGCCGGCGTGACGATCAACGCCCTGGCGGTGCTGAACGAGGAACCCGACCTGCTCGACCACTACCGTGCCGAGGTGATCGGCGGGCCTGGGGCCTTCGCGCTTCACACGCCCGACTATGCCGCCTTCGCGCAGGCGATCCGGGAGAAGCTGCTGCGCGAGGCGAGCGGCGCTGCCATCGCCTGAGCGCTTGCGTTTCCGCGCGCAGCGTGGCCTATGCGGCCCTGCATCAGGAGTTGGGCCGGCGCCCAACGCCAACCTGCCTTCCCGGGCAAGGTGGCGCCTCCGCGAGGGGGGATGCGGCCGTTCCGGCAATCAATCGGGAAGCGCCGCTGCGTCGTCTCCGCCCCGTATCGAGGAGGACACAGATGCGCGACGTGGCAGCCGCCCCCGACCTTGCCCTGCTTCTGGCCCCCACCGATCAGGCGCAGTTCGTGGCGATGTGCGACTGGCCGACCCGGACCGGGCGCGTCGAGGCATCATGGCTGTATGTCGTGCTGCACCGCGGCCATGGCGCCTGGACCCATGCGTATCGCGTGGTGCCGGACCGCCGGCCGGGCCACCTCGCGGTGTTCCTGGAACGCGCGGAACCCGGCGACGCGCGCGAGGCGCTGGCGGCCTGGCTGCGGGGGCGCGTCGCCGCGGCTGATACGCGGCGCTGAACCCGTGGGCCGCGGCTGATACGCGGCGCTGAACCCGTGGGCCGCGGCTGATCCGCGGCGCTGAACGCGTGGGTCGCGGCTGGCGTGTGGTGCCGAGCGGCTTGCGCCGGCGCGGCGATGCGGGGCAGAAGGCGCGATCCCTTGCTTGAACGGCCCGCCATGCTCCTTCTCATCCCCGGACCCGTGCAGACCAGGCCCGAGGTCCGCGCCGCCATGGCGCAGGACATCGCGCCCTGGGACCGCGACTTCCAGGCCGTCTATGCCCGCATCCGCGAACGCATCGTGGGGGTCGCCGGCGGGACGCCCGGCGTGCACGCCACACTGCCGCTGCAGGGCGCCGGCCATTTCGTGACCGAGGCCGCGCTGCGCACCTTCGTCGTGCCGGGCGGCAAGGTGCTGATCCCGATGAACGGCGCCTATGCCACGCGCATGGCGCGCCTGGCGCGTGAGGCCGGGCGCGAGGTTGTGCCGCTCGACCTGCCCGACACGCGCGGCGCGACTGCGGCAGACATCGTGCCGGTCCTCGAGGCCGATACGTCCATCGGCCATGTCGCCTTTGTCTTCAACGAGACCGGTTCCGGCATCGTCAACGACGCCGACGGCATCGGCCGCGCCGTCCGCGGCCTCGGGCGCCGGATGATCCTGGACGCGGTCTCGGCCTTCGGGGTGCTGCCCTTCCGGCTCGATGAACACCCGGAATGCGACGTGCTGGTCTTCACGTCCGGCAAGTGCCTGGAAGGCATGCCCGGCATGGGCTTCGCGGTGGCGCGGATGGACCGCGCGGAAGCCTGCGCCGGCCATGCGCAATCCTGGTCGCTCGACCTGTCCGATGTGCTGGCCAACGCGAAGCGATCGGGCTGGGGCTCCATCCGCTTCACCCCGCCGGTGCAGGCGATCGCGGCCTTCGACGTTGCGCTCGACCTGTATGAGGCCGAGGGCGGCCAGCCCGCGCGATACGCCCGCTACCGCGCCAATGCCGATGCGCTCTACGACGGCCTGGCAGCGATCGGACTGCGCCCGTACCTCGAGAAGCAGCACCAGGGCCCGGTCATCGTCACCGTCCACCAGCCCTCCGACCCGCGCTTCGACCTGATGACCTTCGTCGAGGCGCTGAAGCGCCGCGGCGTGCTGATCAGCAACTTCTACAACACAAGCGCGCCCACGCTGCGCATCGGCGCGATCGGCGCCATCACCACCGACGACATCCGCCGCGCGGTGGCGGCGATCGGCGCGACCTTGGACGACATGCTGGCAAAGGCGGCGTAGGGCGCGCTGCCCGAGAGGGGCTTCGCACCCTCAGCCCACGTCGCTTGAACGTTGAAGATGCTCGATCATGCGGGCCGGACGGCCCGCGCCGGTTGCGGCGCCGATTGGCCCGCCCACCATTGCAGCATGGCCGGGCGGCGACCCACCACTGCGATCTGGTTCGCCAGACACCCGTATTGAACGGTCAGGGCGACATCTCGACGAAACCAGGGTGCCTCACCACCGCGCCCGTTCGATCTCGTCCACCGGCACGATCAAGGTCAGTGACGGCATCATGCCACCGGCCGCGCCCGTGGCGGAGAGCCGTCGCGCCACGCTGAGATTGTCCGCGACCGCCGCCATCACCACGCCGACCAGCCGTCCCTGCGCATCGACCACCGGGCCGCCGGAGAAGCCCCGTGCAACCGGAAGCCTCGCCGCGATGAGGTCCGTACCGAAGGGTCGCGCAGCGGCCGCCGGAAGCACTTCGCCACTGACCGACCAGACGCCATCGCCGGTGCTGCCGACCGCGAACACGCGATCGGTGGCATCGGGCGGGGCGCGACGG
The DNA here is from genome assembly GCF_022846615.1 of Roseomonas fluvialis. Lineage (NCBI taxonomy): Bacteria > Pseudomonadati > Pseudomonadota > Alphaproteobacteria > Acetobacterales > Roseomonadaceae > Roseomonas > Roseomonas fluvialis. The sequence goes on along the minus strand of NZ_AP025637.1, from coordinate 3,670,085 downwards.
GGTGTCGGTGGCGCAACCGTCAACCCGTCGATACCGAGCAGCGCGATGTCCGCCGAGTTCGCGATGCCCACCCTGCGGACGGCATGGATCTCCCCGCCGCTGCGGATGCGCATCGAGGCATGGCGCGCGGCGGCCACCACATGGGCATTCGTCACGACCTGTCCCGCGGCGATCACCGTGGCTGAACCCAGCAGGCGCCCGTCGGCGGTCTCGACCGTCCAGTGCAGCGCAGCCGCGGCCGACGCGGCACGGGCCGGATCCTCCGCCGGCATCCCGCCGGCACAGGCGCAGACCAGCAAGGCGGACAGGGCACTGCCGAAAGCGCGGATCATGCGGATGGGTCCCGGGCTGAGCGAGCCTCAGTCTCCGGGAAAATCGTAAATGTGTTCCTCACGCGCGCTTCGCCGGCGCCGGGGCGTCAGATCCAGAAGCGTCGCCGCACCCAGCGGATGGGGTCGCGCAATAGCGCCATCAGCCAGGTCGTCCGGCCGGTCTCGATGCGTGCCCAGCCTTCCATCCCCGGGCGCAGGTCGTCGTCCTGCGCATCCTCGATGCGGGCGATCACGCGGAAGACGTTTCGGCCCTCAACCACCTCGGCCATCGGGCGGATGCGCTCGACGACCGCGTCACGCGTGCGGCCCGGCTCGGCAGCGGTGGCGAAGCGCAGCCGCTGGCCCTCGCGCAGCCTGGTGCTGTCCTCGTCCAAGACCAGCGCCTCGGCGCGCAGCGGGCCGGCCAGCGCGATCTCGAACAACACCTGCCCGCGCGACAACGGCTGGCCGAGGCTGCGCCGCAGGTCGCCGGCGATGATCACACCATCGGCCGGCGCGCGGATATCGGCCAGCTGCAGGCGGTGCTCGAGCAGCGCCACCTGCGCCTCCGCCCGGCGCGCCGCGAGCAGGGAGATCTGTTCCTGGGCCGGTTGCCCGCCGGCGCGCGCCACCGAAGCATCGCGCAGGTCGTTCGCCGCGCGCGCGCGCGCAGCGGCCAGTTCCAACTCAACCTCCCGTGTCGCCAGCCGCGCGATCGGCGTCTGCCGCGCCACCACCGCATCGCCCGGCTGCACGGTCGAGGCTTCAAGCAAACCATCGAAGGGTGCCGTGACCACCTGCGCCCGTTCCGGCCGAAGCACCACGGGCGCCTCGACCACCGCGGCGCGCGGCAGCACCGCGAGCAGCGCGATGATCGCCGCCGCCGCGCCGGCAACCACCAGCCGGCGATTGGGTCCGCGCCGTCGCGGGGGGCCTTCCGCCACCGCGCCGAACAGCACCGCCACCGGCAGCAGCCGCGCACCGGCATCCTCGGCCACGGTCACGCCGGGCGGGAAGGTGACGACCACCACCGCCCGGCCCGACGGCACCGATAGCAGGGTGCGCGGGCCGAAGGCTTCGCCCAGCGCGCGCTCGGAGGGCGTCTGGGCCTCGCCGGGCAGGCTGAGATGCGGCGCGCCGCGATCCATCGCCTCCTCGGCCAGCGCGAACAGCAGCCGCGGCAGCTCGGCGCCCGTGTCGACCTGGCGCTGGTCGGACAGGCCCAGGATGCGCCGCCGCGGCAGCACGAGCGCGACACGCTCCGCCCCCGCGAGGCCGGCCGTGAGCAGCAGCGCCGCCGCGTCGTGCAGCCCGTCCGCGCGGTCGGGCGCGCGCAGCATGGCCTCGGCGGCCATGGCGGCCAGCGCTTGTGGCGCGCGCGCCTGCATCGCCGCCTCGACCGCGCCGGCCTCGGCCAGGGCGCCCAGGAACGCCATGCGCTCGCGCGTGAGAACCAGGTCCATGGGCAGGGCGGAGGAAACCTCCAGCACCAGCACGGCCGGCCGCGGTGGAGCGCCCGGGCCTTCGGCCGGCCCGGCGGAGGCGGCGAAGACCCAGCGCCCCTCACGCCCGACCGCCGAAGCAGCGATCCCGCGCCCGGATGCCGCGGTGTCGGCCAGTGCGGCCCAGGCCTCCGGCGCCGCCTGGTCGGATTCGGGCGCAATCGCGCTCCAGCCCTCGGTGCCGCGGGCCAGGACCGCGCCGGCCTCGGCCATCGTGAGTTCGCGGCCGAGTTCCAGCATGTCGGTCGCCCAGCCGGCGTCGCGCCGCCGCGCACGCAGCCGTGCGAGGCGCTCGCTCAGCGGATCGGCGGTGCGCAGCGCGGGCGCGTTCATGGCAGGATGGCGCCGAGGTCGAGCGCGGCCTCAAGCCCCGCCGGCACCGCGATGCCCTCATTGGCGATGGTGAAGACCGCCCGGAAGCGGCCCGATGCAGCATCCATCACCGGGTCCATGTGGCGCAGCCGCGCCTCCATGGCGCGTCCGACGGGTTCCGAGAGCAGCAGCGGATAGGCAGCGCCGACCCGCAGCGCCTTCCAGGCCTGCGCGGGCACGTACAGCACCGCCTCCAGCACCGACAGGTCGGCCACGGTGACCGGCCGGTCGGCGCGCGTCAGCGTCGCACCCGGCACGGTGTCGAGCCGCGTCACCACCCCGTCGAAGGGCGCACGGATGACAAGCTGGTCCTGCTGGGCGAGTTCGAGCTCGAGCCGCCGCTGCTCGACCCGCCGCCGCTCGCTGGCCGCATCGGACTGCGCAGCGGAGATGTCCACCCGGGCCCGCGCCTGGCGCAGTTCCCAGTCGGTCGCGGCACCGCGCCCGGCGGCCTGCTGGGTGCGGGCCAGGACGGCCTGCGCCTCCTGATGCTGCACCTGCGCCTGGCGGAGGTCGGCATCGGCCTCGGCGGCGGCGCGGGCCAGGCCGATGCGCGCGGTCTGCACCGCATCATCGAGGCGCAGCAGGACATCGCCCTCGCGCACGGCCGCGCCTTCGGCGACCAGGACTTCCCGTACCACGCCGTCGCTTTGCGGCCCGAGCGTCGCCAGCCGCTGCGGGCGGGTCGGGCCGCGCACGAGGTCCTCCTCCGCGGCGGCCAGCGGCGCGGCGGACAGCAGGGCTAGCGCGACGATGGCGCGGCGGCGGACGGTCATGGCCAGCCCACTATACAGCCAGACGCCGTTGCAGGACCTGCCGCGCGCGCCGCCAGACCTGGTCGGCCAGCGGTGCCGGCGGGAGGTCGAGCCAGGCCTCCACCCGCGCGCCATGGCGCAGCGCGGCGGCGCCGGCAGGGTCCGGGGCGATGCGCAGTTCGAAGACGCGTTCGGCGGGCACTTCGTTGCCCCGGGTGTCGCGCCGCGTCGCCACCTGACCACCGGCGCTGAGGGACAAGGCCGGGGAGGGCAGGCTGTCACGCGCCTCCATTGCGGGGCCGGCCGGGCGGCCCTGGAGTGTGGCCGCAGTGCCGCCGCGCAGCCGCAGCGGGATGGCCGGATCTGGCCGCGCGGCCAGCACGCCGAGCGCTGCGGGCCCGTCCCATTGGTCGAGCACGACATGGATCACCGCCGGCCCATCGGCCAACACGGCGCCGAGCGGGCGGGAGTCGTCGCGGCGCACCCAGGCCCCGCCGAAGCTTTCGGCGCGCAGCGGTTCCCAATGCGCACCGGCGGGGGCCATCACGTCCCAGGAGGCGCGCTCGGCTTCCAGCGCGGCGACCTGGCGGGCGACGGCGCGTTCGCGTTCGGCGGCGGCGTCCACGCGTTCCGCCCCGGCGGCGCGGGCGCGGCGCGCGGCGACAGCGAGCGCGCCGGCCTCGGCGCGCACCTGCGTCAGCAGGCGCTCCGTCTCCGGGTTCTCGAGGCGTAGCACAGGCGCGCCCGTGGTGTCGCCGGCCGGCGCGACCGCGGCGATCCGCCCATCCGCTGGCGCGAAGACCAGGGCGAGGCCCTGGCGCACCACCACGCCTTCGGCCACCACATGCTGTGGCAGCGGCACGACGAAGACCGCCGCGACGATGCCCGTGACAACCGCCGCGAAGATCGCCGCGCGCGCCGGCGCCCGGCCATAGGCGGCGGGGATCGCGCGCCCGAGGCGCAGCAGCGGCAGGCCGAGGAACAGCAGCGCGACAACCCCCGCGACACCGCCGGCGAGCAGCCAGTGCATCCCGCCCGCCAGCCAGAAGATCCCGAGATAGACCGTCCAGCGATACAGCCAGGACGCCAAGGCATAGAGGGCGAGCGGTGCCTCGCTGGCCTGCGGCCGGGGCGCGAGGCCGAACGGCCCGAAGACCAGCCGCGCCAGCGCCGCCTGGGCACGTGCCAGCAGGTTCGGGATCCCCGCCAGGTCCGACACCACGTAGTAGCCATCGAGCTTGACCAGCGGGTTCAGGTTGAACAGCAGCGAGGCCACGCTGCAGATCAGCACGAGGTCGAACAGCCGGTCGCGCAGCGCACCCGGGCCGAGCTGCGCCCAGGCCAGCGCCGCGAGCGCCGCGATCAGCAGGTCGGTGGCGACCCCCGCCAGCCCCACCACGGCCCGCCGCCAGGGGCTGCGCAGCATCCACGCCGCCGAGGCATCCACATACGGCGCCGGCAGCAGGAACATGAAGGACACGCCCCAGGCGATCGGCCCGGTCCGCAACCCTTCCGCCCGCGCCATGCGTTGCAGCGCCACGGCGTGGCCGCCCTCGTGCAGCAGCTTGGCGGCGGCGAAGATCAGATAGCCGACAAGGACATCGTGCAGCCGCAGGTCGCCGTAGCGCGCGAATTGCTCCGCGAGGTCGGGGCCGCGCCCGGCCCAGGACAGCGCCGCCGCGCCGACCAGCACGGCGAGGATCGCCGCACCGAGGCCGGTGAACAGCCAGCCGAGCAGAGGGGCGAGAAATGGCAAGGCACGGCCGATATCGCCGATCCGCACGCGCGTGAACGCGACCGCGGCGAGCATGCCGATCGCGCCGCGCCGCTTGGGCGGCGGCGGGCGCGCGCCCGGGAGCAACAGCAGCCCGGCCGTCACCATGCCGGCGATGCCTTCGGCCATCGCCTCGGGCGTTGTCTTGTCATCCGGCGGCATGGCGGCGAGCGCGGCGCGGACCGGCGTGCGGCCATCGAGCGCGGCGGCGAGCATGTACAGCCGCGGCGAGGCGCGGAAATAGCGCCCGGTCGCCGGATTGCGGAAGACCCAGAGCGCGTCCCGGCCGCTGTCGATGCGCCGCACGGCGACACCCGGGGCGAGCCGAGGCGTCGCCTCCAGGATCAGCGCGGCGGCGCTGCTCAGAACAGGAAGTCCACGCGGCGGCCGGCGCCTTCGCAGCGGCCGCTGCCGCCGCCATCGACGCCGCGCGCGGGGTTCAGCAGGCGGAAGCGGCAGGCCATCGTGGAGCCGTTGCCGCTGACCTCACCGGCCAGGTCGGTGCCGCCGCCGACCAGTGGTTCGCCGGTCGCGGCCAGCGGCACCACGATCGGCTGCGTCTGCAGGGTCAGCAGCCCGTTCATCACCGTGCCGTCGGCGGTGACCAGTTCCATGCGCGTGCCGTCGCGTTCGCGCACGAAGCCGGCCGGGACGATGCGCGGGCTGTCGGTGATCGACCGCGTCTCGGCGCCGGAGAGACGGGTCGTGTCGTTCTCGAAGGAGCAGCCCGCGAGGACGGGCAGCAGGGCGAGGACGGGCAGAAGCAGGGTGCGGATCATCGGGCGGGTCCGGGCGTTATGGTGGTGGTGGTGGGGCGGCTTACTGCCGAGGGGTCGCGCCGGAAGACGAAGCTCGGCCCGCGGGCCGCGTCGTCCACGCGCTGCATGGCCATCTGCTGCATGGCGGTGAAGGTGCCCTGCACGCGCTGCAGGGCGAGGAAGGAGAGGGTGAATGTGACCTGCGCGACGGTCAGCGCCTCCTCCGCATCGGTCAGGCGGTCCTGGGCGGAGAGCAGACGTTCCAGAGCGTTCGCCGCACCCTCGCCGCGGCCACCGGCAACGCCCTGGCGCCAGCGCTCGTCCTCGATGCCGTAGTCCCGCGCGGTGGCGCGCAGCACCGCGGCGCGGGCGGCGAGTTCGCGATAGGCCACGTTGTATTCGTTCAGCGTGATCTCGGCCTCGGCGATGATGGTCGCGAGGGTGGCGCGGCCCTGGCTTTCGACCTGGCGCGTTTCCAGCCGCCGGCGGTCGGCCTGGGCGCGCAGCGCATCCGAACCGAGCGGGATCTCGAGCCGCAGGCCGAACAGCCCGCCGGGGTTGTTGGTGTTGCGCCGGGTGTCGCGCCAGGCTTCGCCACCTTCCCAGGTGTTGGGCGCGGCCCCGCCGTAATTGCCTTCGAGGATCACATCGAGCCGGGGCAGCGCCTCGATCTGGCCCTGGCCTTCGCGCAGCACGGCGGCGCGGTGCTGCAGGAACAGCTGCTGCACCTCCGGCCGGAAGGCGACGGCGCGCTCCAGCACGGTCTGCAGCGGCAGCGGTTCATGCGCGATCAGCGGCAGGTCGACCGGGATGAGCTCGCCGGCACCGGCCTGTTCGAAGCGCGGGTCGTTGACCAGGCCACGCACGCGGGCCTCTGCATTGCGGATGGAGGCGCGCGCGCGCAGCAGTTCGGCCTCGCGGATCAGCAGGGCGGATTGCGCGCGGCTGATCAGCAGCGGATCGGCATCGAGCTGCGAGCGCCCTTCGAGCTGCCCGACCAGGCCGCGCACATTGGTCGCGGCGCGCTCCTTCTGCAGGTTCGCTGCGCGCGCCAGGTGCAGCGTCCAGTAGGCGCGCGCGACGTCGAGCAGGTGGCTTTCGGTCTGCCGCCGGAATTCCGCCTGCGCCACGGTGGCATCCAGGCGCGCGACCTCGTGCAGGGACCGCGTATAGGCGGCGCCGGAATCACGCAGCAGCGGCTGCACGACGGAGATGAAGGTGCGCGCACGGGTCTGCTGGCCTGGCTGGTAGTCGGTGGAATTCGAGGAGATGTTCCAGAAGCGCTGGCCGATCGTGTATTCGCCGCCGGTGATGGTACGCTGGCGGATGCCGAATTCGACCGCCTGTTCGCGCTGCACCAGACGCGCATTGCCGCGCGTATTGGCGGGGCTGCGCGTCGGGTCGTTGATTTCCTCGGCGCGGCCCTCGCCGTAGATGCGGGGCGTGTAGCGGCCCTCGACCTCGCGCGGCAGCGTCTCGCGGATCGCCGGCAGGTCGCCGAAGACGCGGATCTGCGCCGAGTTGATGAGCGCGCTGTCGTAGACGAAGGCGAGGCTCATGCGGATCGGCGTGCCCGGTTCGCCGATCGCCTGGGTGGATTGCGCGGCCCACCAGCGGTTGGTCTCGCGCACCGCGCGCAGTTCGGCGGCGGTCGGCAGCGGCTGCGGCGCCGGGCGGCGGCCGATGCGCCCGACCTCCTGCGTGATCTGCTCGCGGAAGCGCTGCGTGATCGAATCCACGTTGACGATGGCGTTGTTGAACCGGTCGTTGATCCAGCCCTGCGCGGAGGCGGGCGCGGCGGCCAGGACCAGGGCGGCCGTGCAGGCGATGCGTCGGAGCATGAAATCTTCCCGGAGTTTCGGCTGGCGGGGCATGGCTAGCGGGCGGCCACGCCAGAGGATGCGGTAGCGGCGGCGAAGTCGAGCGCGAAGCGGTTCCAGGCAAGGCTGGTAGGCGCGGAGAGGCCCGCGAGATCCCTGGTCACCTGGGCGGCAATCGGTGCGGTGGCCGCGAGCCCGGGGCTGCTGGGTGAGTCGATGAAGATGCCGCCGGGCTGGAGCGTGCCGGCATAGGTGGTCCGCACGCCATCCATGGCCGGGCGCGTGTCGAAGGCGGCCGGCGCCTCGGTGGCGGAGACGCTGTAGGGCGCGGTGTTCGGCGTCGGCGCCAGCACCGTGCGCGGCGCCGCGGGCAAGGCCGCGGATCCGGCGACGCTGCTGTCGCGTCCCGCCAGCCGTTCCATGTCCTCGCTGGCGGCAACACCCGCCGTGCCGGGCGCGCCGGTCGGGATCGGGCTTGCCACCCAATGCCCGCCGACATCGGCGGTGAGGCCGATGATGGTGATCGGCGCACCGGTGGCATCCTGCAGCGCGAGGGCCACGGCCGCGCCGGGCTGCGCGGTGCCGGCCAGGACGATGGGCGCGTTGATGGCATTGCGGCTGATGCGGCGGAAGGCGTCCTCGTAGTCGGCGAATAGCGCACCGCCTTCCGGCGGCACGCCCGAGGCGATCGCCACCGAGGAACTGTCCTGCCCGGACAGCGGCCGGGTGAAGCCGGGTGGCACGTCGCCGGGCGCGGAGGTGCTGCCGAATTCCGCGGTGTTGATCGCGACACCGTCGGGGATCGGCACGCCGACCGCGCGCACCTGGAAGGTCACGGTCAACACCTGGCCGGGCATCAGCACCGGCACGGTGACGCGCACGGTGGTGTCGCCGCCGCCATTGCCGATCACCACCGTGCCGAAGTTGGTGGTGACGCTGCCGGCGATCAGCGAGAGCGAGGCTTCCGACAGCGGGTCGAACAGCACCACCTCATAGGCCGGCGCCGTGGAATTGCCCGCATGCGAGAGGGTGAGCGTGTAGTTCACCGTCTCGCCCAGCGCGACATTGGCTGGGCCGGACTGCTTGTCGAAGACCAGCACGGCGGCGACGGCCTCGGCGCCGGTGGTATCGGTCGCGGTCAGCGTGCCGCCAGCGGCGTTGGGGTCGGTCGGCGCGGTGACGGTTGCCTCGGCGGCGTTGACCAGCACCGTCCCGGCGGCGGGCGTGGCGTTGGCGCGCGCGATGATCTCGACCACCACCTGGTCGCCCGCGACATTGTCGCCGGTGTTCACCACGATACCGAAGTCGAGCGTGACCACCCCGCCGTTGATGGTGATGGTCGGCGCGCCGGCGGCGATGCCCGCACCGAGCGAGACGACGCGCACCTGTTCCGGCACCAGGCCGTCGGGCAGCGTGTCGGTGATCACCAGGCGCTGCGTGCCCTCGGAGATCGTCGCGGTCAGGCGGTAGGTGACGGTCTCGCCGGCGGCGAGGTCGGGTAGCGTCGGGTCGAAATAGGAACTGCCGGTCTCGGGCAGGGAGGTCGCGACGATCTCCTTGGTCAGGTCCAGGTCGAAGACGCCGCGCACCGAGGCTTCCGCGGTGTCGGTCAGGTCGCGCCCGAAGTCGGGCGCGGTCGCGTAGTCGAGCGTCGCGAGGTTCGGCACGACCTGGCCGGGTTCGATCGCATCCGAGAATGCGGCGCGGTAGGTGATGATGACTGGCGCGGCATCGGGCAGCAGCACCGGGATCTCGATGCGGATGGTGTTGCCGACCAGCGTCGCGGTGCCGACGCTCGTGGTCACGCTGCCGGGCACGACGACCAGGAAGGGCGACAGCGGGTCCTCGATGAGAAGGTTGTAGGCCGGCGCATCCGTGCCGGCCGCGGGCGAGAGCGTCAGCGTATAGGTGAAGACGTCGCCGGCATCGCCCGCCACCTGGTCGACTGCCTTGTCGAGCAGATAGCGTGGCACGACGATGTCGGCCACGGCGCTGTCGTTCGCGACGACGGTGCCGCCCGGCGCGGTCGGGTCGGTCGGCGCGGCGATGGTCGCCTCGCCGGCATTCTCGACCTGGCGGCCATTGGTGTTGATCGGCAGGTCGAGCACGCGGGCGGTGATGCGTACCACCACCTGGTCGGCGCCGTCGGTGACGTTGTCGCCCGTGTTGACCAGCGTGCCAAAGTCGAAGGTGACGGCGCGGCCGTTGATGACGGCGGTCGGCGCCAGCGTGCCGCCGGCACCCGCGCTGATGCCCGCCCCGGTCGAGACGACCACCGCCTCGCCGTCGAGCGGGATCAGCCCCTCCGGGATCAGGTCGGAGATCACCAGCCGCTGCGTGCCTTCCGACAGCGTGACCACGAACTCATAGGTGACCGTCTCGCCGATCGCGAGGTCAGGGGCCAGTGGATCGAAGCGATCGCTGTCGGTCTCGGGCAGGGAGGTCGCGACGATGGTCTTGACCAGGTCGAGGTCGAAGACCGCGGTGACATCCTGTGCCGAGGCCTGGCCGCTATCGGGCCGCCCGCCCGTCCCGGGATTGCTGTCCCACCCGAGCGACGCGGTATTGCCGACCACCTGACCGGGTTCGATCGTATCCGCGAAGCGCACGCGATAGGTCAGCGTGACCGCCGCATCCGTAGTCAGCAGGCGCGGGATCTCGAGCCGGATGCCGTTGCCGACGATGCTGGCCGTGCCGACGCTGCTGGTGACGTCGATCGGCACGAATCGCGCATCGAGCAGGTCCGTCACCAGCAGGTCGTAGGCCGCCGCGGTGGACTCGGCCGCATGGGCGATGGTGACGGTATAGGTGAAGACATCGCCGGCATCGCCGGTCAGCACGTCCACCGCCTTTGTGATCGTGAGCTCGGGTTCGACCAGCTCGGCCGGGGCGGTGACGTCGAGCGTGCCGTCGCGCCCGTCGATGGTGAAATCCGCCTGTGCGGCATTGACCAGCGACGCGCCGGCGCTGATGCCGGCGAGGTCGATGACGCGCGCATCCACCTCGATGACGATGGTGTCCTCGGCACCGACCGCGGCGCCGGAGCCGTTGACGACCGTGCCGAAGGTCACGGTAATCTCCTGGCCGGCCACCAGCACCGTCGGCGTGCCGGCAGCAAGCCCGCTGCCGACCGACACGACGCGCGCGGCGAGCGGCAGCAGCGCATCCGGCAGTAGGTCGGACAGCACCAGGTTCTCGGTGGTGCCCTGCGGCAGGGTGATGGTCAGGCGATAGGTCAGCGTCTCGCCGATCGCGAGGTCGGGCACGGTCGCGTCGAACTGGTCGCTGCCGGTATCGGGGTTGGAGGTCGCGACGATCTCCTTGATCAGCGAGGGCACGCCCGGCGTGGTGGTGCCGTCTGTCACTTCGTCCGGCCGGCCGCCCGGGCCGCCGGCGCTGTCGAAATCCGCGACCACGGTATTGGCGAGCGTTACGCCGCCGGGTGCGGTGGCCGAGACGCGGGCGGTGAAGGTGACTGTCAGCACGTCGCCCAGCGCCAGCACCGGCACGTCGATGCGGATGGTCGTGTCGCCCGCGCCATTGCCGAGCGTCACCGTTCCCGCGCTGGTCACGACCGAACCGGCGACGAGGTCGAGGTAAGGATCGCTTAACAGGTCCGCCAGCACGATGTCGTAGGCCGCAGCGGTGGAGCCTTGCGCGTGGGAGAGGGTGACGGTGTAGCTGATCGTCTCGCCAGGTGCGGCGAAGCCCGGCGGCACGGTCTTGTCGATCAGCAACTCGGGCTCGACCACCTCGGCCGTGGTGGTGTCGGTGGCCTGTTCCGTGCCGCCTGGCGCCTGGGGATTGTCGGGCGAGGTGACGGTGACGCTGCCGGCATTGGTCAGCGTGGTGCCGGCGACATTGCCGGCGACATCGCGCACGCGGGCGATGATCTCCACTGCCAGGATGCCATCGCCGGCGATGTTGTTGCCGGTGTTCACCACCGTGCCGAAGTCGAAGGTGACAGACTGGCCGGCGATGACGGCGGTGGTGCCGGCGAGGCCCGGCGGCAGGCCCGCACCCACCGTGACGACGCGGGCCGAGAGCACCTCCAGCCCATCCGGCAGCGTGTCGGTGATGAGGAGCGTCTGCGTGCCTTCGGACAGCGTCGCGGTCAGGCGGTAGGTCACGGTCTCGCCGACCGCCAGGTCGGTCAGCGTCGGATCGAACTGGTCGGTACCGCTTTCGGCCAGCGATGTCGCGACGATCTGCTTGTCGAGCGCGACCGGCATGGCGACGGTCAGCGCCGCATCGTCGCTGCCCGTGAAGGGGCGGGCCTCGCCGCCGGCGCCGGCTTCGGGCGCGGACAGTGCGGTGTAGCTCGCGGTGTTGACGATGACCTGGCCGGGCTGCACGGCATCGGTCAGCCGTGCGCGGTAGGTGATCGTGATGCTGGCCTCGTCGACGCCCGGCGTGCCGGCATCGTCGGCGGCGGCCAGCGCGAGGCCGCCGACATCGATGCGCAGCGCGGTGTCGCCCGTCGTGTTGCCACTGGTGATGGTGCCGCGTGTGGTGGTCACGCTGCCGGCGACGATCGCCATGCCGGCCGGGATCGGGTCGGTCAGCACCAGGTCATAGAGCGGTCCGGTGGCGCCCTGCTGCTGGGTGACGATGACGGTGAAAGTCACCTCGTCGGCCGCGTCGCCGCTGGCGAGCGTCGAGGTCTTGGTGATGACGACGTCGGGCGCCACCACTTCGGCGGAGGTCGCGGCGCTGTCGGTCAGCGTGCCGCCGGGGGCGGTCGGATCGGTGGGCGCAGTGACGGTCGCGGTCGCGGCATTGGTCAGCACCGTGCCGGCGGTATTGCCCGCGACGTCGAGAACACGCGCGACGACCTCGATCGTCACCGTGCCGTCGCCGGCGATGTTGTTGCCGGTGTTCACCACCGTGCCGAAGTCGAAGACGATGCCCTGGCCTACGCCGGTGTTCACGACCGACAGCAGTGCGGGCGGGAGCCCCGCGCCGACCGCGGTGACCGCGGCCGATACCAGGCCAAGCCCGGCCGGCAGTGTATCGGCGATCACCAGGGTCTGGGTGCCCTCCGACAGCGTCGCGGTGAGGCGGTAGGTAACGGTCTCGCCCACCGCCAGGTCGGTCAGGGACGGATCGAAGGCGCCGGTGCCGGTCTCGGGCAGGGAGGTCGCGACGATCTGCTTCGTCAGGTCCAGTGCGAAGACGCCGGTGACGTCGGGGGCGGAGGTCTGGCCTTCGCCAGGCCGCCCGCCCGGGCCCGGATTGCTGTCGTAGTCGAGCGTCGCGGTATTGCCGACCACCTGCCCGGGTTCGATGGTGTCGCGGAAGGCGACCACGTAGGTCACGACGATCGGCGCGTCGGTGGTCAGGAAGCTCGGCAGAGTGAGGCGGATCGTGTTGCCGATGATGACCGCCGTGCCGGCCGTGGACGTCACGGATTGCGGGGCGAAGACGGCGTCGAGCACGTCCTCGATCACCACGTCGTAGGCGCCGGCGCTGGACGCGGCGGTGTGGTCGACGGTGACGGTGTAGGTGAAGATGTCGCCGGCATCGCCGGTCAATTGGTCGACCGACTTCACGATGGTCAGCTCGGGGGCCACGACCTCGACGGTCTGTGGCGGCGCGGTGGTGGTGCCGGTGCCGGTGTCGGACGCCGCGGTGGCGTTGTTGGTCAGCGTCGTGCCGGCGATGTTGCCGGCGACGTCGCGCACGCGCGCGACCACCTCCATCACGATGGTGTCGCCGGCATTGGCGGCATTGTCGCCGCGATTGGTCACCGCGGTGCCGAAGTCGAAGGTGACGGTGCCGCCGATGATGGTGCCCGCGGCACCCACGCCCAGCAGGTTGCCGCTGATCGAACTGCCGACCGACACCACCGTGGCGCTCAGCGCCTCCAGCCCTGCGGGCATCTGGTCGGAGACCGAGAGGCGCTGCGTGCCTTCGCCCAGCGTCACCACCAGGCGGTAGGTGATGGTTTCGCCGATCGCCACGTCCTGCAGCGTCGGGTCGAATTCGCCCGTGCCGGTATCGGGGTTCGACGTCGCGACGATCTGCTTGTCGAGCGCGACCTCGAAATCCGCCGTCACGGAGGCGGTGTCGGTCTGCTCGGCATAGACGCGCTGGCCGGGGGTTGCGCCCGGCGCGCTGTCGTAGGTGAAGCCGACGGTGTTGGTCACCACCTCCCCGTCGCGCAGCGTGTCGGCGAGGCGCGCCTGGTAGGTCAGCGTCAGGCTGGCGGGGTCGGTCAGCAGGTATTCGGCGATGCTGATGCGCAGCACGGTGTCGCCCGGCGTCGCGCCGCTTTCGATGACATAGCGGTCGGCGGCCAGGTTCAGCGTCGCGCTGCCCGGCACCAGGATGACACCCGGCGGCAGGGTGTCCTCGATCAGCACGTCGAAGGCGGGTGCACTGGCGCTGCCCAGGCGCGGGATGCTGACGCTGTAGGTCACCAGGTCGCCGGCATTGCCGCTGGCGATGTCGGCGGTCTTGACCGGCGGGCCGAGGGCGGGTTCGACCGTCTCGGTATCTGCGGTCGCGGTCAGCACGGGCGCGGTGCCGGCGCCGTCGTAGTCGAGCGTCGCGGTATTGGTCAGCCGGTCGCCGGCGGCGTTCTCCGGCCGGTCGATGACGCGGCCGACTACCTGAAAGACGATTGTGTCGCCGCCGCCATTGTCCCCGGCATTCACGATGGTGCCGAGGTCCCACAGCACCTGGTCGAGCACGCCATTGCCGTCGCTGTCGCTGACCACGCCCTGCGCGCCGACCACAAGGCCGGGCCCGCCGGTCATGCCCGCACCGATCGACAGGATCTGGCTGCTCACCCAGGCGATGGTGCCGGGACCGGAGACGCCCGACGGCAGCGAATCGACCAGCCGCACCGGCATGGTGCCTTCGGGCAGGGTGACGGTGATGGTGTAGGTCACCGTCTCGCCGATCGCGAGGTCGGGGATGCCGACGGTGAACTGGTCGTCGCCGGTCTGTGGCAGGCTGGTGGCGGTGACCACCTTCGTGATGGTCGGCCGGGCGATCGTGATGTCGCTGCTGTCGGTGACCTGGCCGGGCAGGCCGCCGGGGCCGCCGGCGGTGTCGTAGTCGGCTTCGGCGGTGTTGGTCACGGTGGCGTCGGGCGCGACGGTGACGGCGACGCGTGCCTGGAAGGTGATGACGGCGGTCTCGCCCGCCAGCAGCACCGGCACCGAGACCGAGAAGCCGGTATCGCCGGCGCCATTGCCCAGCGTGACGCTGCCGCGCGAGGTCGTCACCGTTCCCGCGACAAACACCAGGCCGGCGGGCAGCGGGTCTGACACCACCATGTCGTAGGCCGGCGAGGTCGCGCTGGCCGCGTTGGTGACGGTCAGCGTGTAGGTGATGAGGTCGCCGGCATCGACCGCCGTGCCGGTCGGGACGTCGTTGACCTTCACGATCGAGACCGAGGGAGCCACGATCTCGACAGGCACGGTGTCGGTATCCGTCTGCGTGCCGCCCGGCGCGGTCGGGTTGGTCGGCGAGGTCACGGTGACCTGCGCGGAATTGGTCAGCACCGTGCCGGCGGCGATCGGCGTGCTGTCCTGCACGCGTGCCAGTACCTCGATCGTCACCGTGCCGTCGGCCGCGATGTTGTTGCCAGTGTTCACCACCGTGCCGAAGTCGAACAGTATGCCCTGGCCGGTGCCACTGTTGCCGACCGACAGCAGCGACGGCGGCAGCCCGGCGCCGACCGCCGTGACCGAGGCCGAGACCAGCACCAACCCGGTCGGCAGCGTATCGCGGATGACCAGCGTCTGCGTGCCTTCCGACAGCGTGGCGACCAGCCGGTAGGTGACCGTCTCGCCCTGCGCCAGATCGGCGCCCTGCGTCTCGGGCAGCGATGTCGCGATGATGGATTTGTCGATGGTCACCGGCATGGTGACCGTCACGCTGGCATCGTCCTGGCCGGTATAGGTCTCGGTGGTCGGCCCGCCGCCAGGTGCCGAACTGCCGCTGAAGGCGACGGTGTTGGTCACCACCTGGCCCGGCTGCACGGCGTCCACGAGGCGCGCGCTGTAGGTCAGCACGATCCGCGTCTCGTCGACGCCCGGCGTCTGTGCATTGTCGGTCGGCAGCAGGGCGGCGCCGGCCAATGAGACACGCACGGTGGTGCCGCCCACTTCGCTCACCGTGCCGCGCGTCGCAGTCGCGCTGCCGGCGACCAGGACATAGCCGGCCGGCAGGATGTCTTCGGCCGCGAGGTCATAGAGCGGGCCGCTAGCGCCGCCGGCCTGCGCGATCACCACGGTGAAGGTCACCAGGTCACCGGCATCGCCGCTGGGGACCGAGGCGGTCTTGGTGATGGTGACGTTGGGTTCAACCACGTCGATGGGCGCGGTGTCGGTGACCGTGCCGCTCTCGGTCGTGAAGGTCGCGGCATTGGTCAGTACGTCGCCGGCGCTCGCACCCGGCAGCACGCGTGCCACCACGCGCATGACGATGACATCGCCGTCATCGGCCGTGTTGTTGCCGGCATCGACCACGCTGTCGCCGAAGTCGAAGGTGATGGCGCCGCCCACGACGACCGGCACCGCACCGACGCCGATCGCGGTGCCGGTGATGTTGGCACCGATGGACACCACGCTGCCGGAGATGAACTGCAGCCCGCTCGGCAGCGCATCCTGCACCAAGACGCTCTGCGTGCCTTCGCCGAGGCGTATGCGGATCTCGTAGGTGACTTCCTCGCCGATCGCGAGGTCCGGATTCGCCGGGTTGAAGAAGCTGGAATCGGTCTCGGGCAGGGAGGTGGCGACGACGACCTTGTCGATGGTGGCGGGCAGCACGACGCGCACCGATGCTGTGTCGGTCGCGCTGTCGGTGCGCGCTTCGACGAAGCCGGCGGGCGCGCTTTGCCAGTCGAGATCGGCAGTGTTGGTCAGCACGTCGCCGTGCCGCACCGAATCCGCCAGCCGGGCCTGATAGGTGACGGTCAGCACGTCGTCGGGCAGCAACAGCCTCTCGCGCAGCTGGCTGACGGCGACGATCACGCTGCTGTCGCCCGCCGTGTTGCCGGACAGGATCGACACCGTGCCCGGCCCGCCGCCGGCAATGTTCACCGTGACGCTGCCGACCACCAGGTTGAGCCCGGGTGCCAGCAGGTCGGTCAGCAGCAGCGCGAAGGCATCGGAGGAGGAGCGTGGATCGTCATGCGTGACCGTGACCGTGTAGGTCACCACGTCGCCGGCATCGCCGGTGGCGACCGAGGCCGCCTTGTCCACCAGCAATTCGGGGCCGACGATCTCGACCGTCTCGTTCTGCGTCACCAGCGCCGTGCTGCCGTCGGCGCGGGTGTATTGCGCCTGTGCGACATTGATCAGCCGGTCACCGACCTGGTTCGACGGAAGGTCGGCGACGCGCAGTACCACCTCGACGACGATCAGGTCGCGGTCGCTCTCGACATTGTCGGCGATATTCGTGATCAGCCCGAAATCCCAGGTGATGGTGTTCACGATGCCATCGCCGTCTGGGTCGAAGACCACGCCGGCATCGCCAACGCTGGGCGCGCCGGCACCAAGCTGGAGATTGCCGCCGATCGAGATGACCCGGCTGCTCACGTAGCGCATGTCGCCGGCGATCGCCGGCGAACCATCCTGGCGCGGCGGCAGGTCGGTCAGCACGATGTTGGTCGTGACCTCGGGCATGCGCAGCGTGACGAGGTACGTCACGGTCTCGCCGATCGCGACATCCTGGATCGTCGGCTGCTGCTGGTCGAACTGGGTCGTCGGGATGTCGGTGTCGATCACACGCTTCGACATGACGGGGCGATCGACGGTGAAGGTCGTGCTGTCCCGCACGGGCAAGTATTCGCGCTGGAACTCGGTGGGCACATCGCCAGGATGGCTGTCGTATACCACCTCGGCGACATTCGTCAGGACCTCGTCGGGGCGCACGGTGTTCGCGACGACGGTGTTGTAGCCGAAGATGACGGGAGCGTCCTCGAACAGCAGCACCGGCACGGTGACGGTGATGACGCGTGTCGTCGCGTCATAGGCAATGGTGCTGCCGATCGGTGGAACGCCCACGAAGGCCAGGGTCGCGGCGTCGATATTGATGCCGACCGGCACGTTGTCGGTGATCACCACGTCATAGGCCGGCCCCGCATTCGGGTCCTGGATGGCGATGCCGACCACGTAGGAGACGACATCGCCGCCATCACCGGACGAATCGCTCGATAGCTTGTCGATGACGATGGTGGGTTCGACGATGTCGACCCGGGCCGAGGCCGATTGGGTTACGGTGATCCCGTCGGCCTCGTAGGTGACCGTCGCCTGGTTGATCGGCGCATTGCCGGCAAAATTCGCGGCGGCGTCGCGGACGCGGGCCGTGACGAAGAACTCGATCTGGTCGTCGGCATCCGAATCGTCATCAGGCGTGTTTGTGAGGGTGCCGAGCGAGAAGGTGACGGTGTCGAGGACACCGTCGTTGTCGCGGTCGGATACCACCGGCGTGACGACCAGCGGCAGGCCGGTGATGTTCGCCCCCACGCGCGTGATGCCGGCGTTCAGGTACTGGAACACCCCGTTCGCCCCGGCCGGGCCGCCCAGGACGGGCAGCAGGTCGGTGAAGGTGACGGTGTTGGTGACGGCCTCGGGCAGCGTGAGGGTGATGCGGTAGGTGACGATCTCGCCGATCGCGAGGTCGACGCGCGACGTGTCGTAGCGGTTGCTGCCGGTCTCGGGCAGGCTGGTATCCGCGGCGATCACCGTCTTGACCAGGCCTGGCCCCGGGACGCGCACCGACTCCGTGGCACTCAGCTCGTACTGCCGCTCGACCCCCTCCGGGTTCACGCCGGGATAGCTGTCGGCATTGTAGACCACGACGTTGGGCAGCGAGGTGCCCGCTTCGACGGTGGGTTCGACCCGGGCCCGATAGGTGAAGGTGATGCTCTCGTTCGGCAGGATCACCGAGGCGTTCACGCGCACCGTGCCGCCGACTTCCGTGACGGTGGCACCGCCGGCCGGCCCGGTGACGAGCGTCGCGCTGCCCGCCACGAGGGTCAGCGAGCCGAACAGCAGCGGGTCGACGAAAACCAGGTCGAAGGCCGGTCCCGCCGCGGTCGATGCGGTCGGGGCAAGCGTCACGGTATAGGTGACGATGTCGCCGCCCTCCACCGTCTCGCGGTCGGCGTTCTTGGTCAGGGTGAAGGCCGGCTCGACGATCTCGGCCGTCGCCGTGTCGGTCAGCTCGACCACGCCGCTGCTGATGATGAACTGCAGGGCGCCGGTATTCACCAGGTCGGTGCCCGCGGAGTTCTGCGGCACGTCGGCCGCGATCGCGGTCACGCGGATGACGATGCGGTCACCGTCGTTCACGACGTTGTCCGGCATGTTGACGATGTCGTCGGCGAACACCAGCCGGATGGTGTTGCCGTTCACGTCGATGGCCGGTGCCGTAAGCGCGACGCCGGGCGTGCCGTCGGGATTGCGCACGAACAGGCTGGACCCGATCGAGACGACCGAGGCGCTGACGAAGTCCAGCCGGCCGGGCGAGGTCGGTAGCCGGTCCTCGAAGGCCAGGCCCACGATCCGACCTTCCCGCAGCGTGCCGACCAGTTCGAAGGTCACGGTCTCGCCGATGTTGAGGTCGGGGAAGGCCGGGTTGCCAGCATTCTGCCCGGTCTCGGGCAGGGAGGTCGTGACGATCGTCTTCTCGAAGGTCGGATCGCCCACCTGTACGGTGGCGATGTCGAAGGTCTGTTCCTGCGTGGTCGGCACGCGGTCGATGCCGCCCTCGATGGCCGCGTAGTTCTCGATCTCCGCGAGGTTCGTCAGCTGGCTGCGCGGCTGCGGCGTCTCGGTGAGCTCGAGGTCGTAGGTGATGACGACGATGTTGGTGCCGCTGGTCGGCGAGAAGGGCGATAGCGCGCCCGTCGCACCGCCGGCGGGGTCGATCAGCTGAATGCCGCCGGTAAAGACGTCGCCGATGATGGCGTAGGCCAGCGCATTGCCGGCGCCATCCGTGACCTGGAGATTCAAGCCCGAGGTCGGGATGCGATAGCCCTGCGGCAGGTTGTCCGAGATGACGATGTCGTAGGCGCCGTTGCGGCCGCTGCCGATGTTCTCGACGACGATGGCGAAGGACACCCGGTCGCCGGCATCGACGTTGCCGAGGTTGCTGTCCACCGGCGTGAGAGCCAGGTCCGTGCTGTCGATCACGCCGCTGAAGCGTACGCCCGGGCTGCCCGGCGCGGTGAAGGGGACCGGCCCGACCGTGCCGGGCGTGAGGATGCCCTGCGGGCTGTCGGTGGCGATCACGCCCTTGGTGATGCGCAGTTCCGGCTCGGTCAGCGTGACCTGGATGATCGCCTCGCTGCTGCTGGTGGTGCCGGTCGTGCTGGTTTCGACCGCCAGCACCTGGTTGGTCAGCAGAAGGCCGTCGCCGAAGGGCTGGTCGGCGACGCGGATGGTGAACAGGATGTCGGCCGTCGTGCTGGTCGGCACCACGGGTTCGAGGTTGCGGAAGACGAAGGTCAGGCTGTTCGCCGCGGAATTGACCAGGACCTCGGGGATCTCGGTCAGTTCCTGGCTGAACCCGACGGCGAGCGGACCCCATTTCGCGACATCCTCGCCCGGCGCCGCAGGGGAGACTTCATCCAGCAGCGACAGCGTGAATGTGTCGACGTCGAAGACCGGCAGCGGCAGGTAGTCGGTCAGCCGCAATTCCTGCGTCAGGGTCTGCGGCATGGAATAGGTGAGGCGGAAGGTGATGAGGTCGCCGGCGGCGATCTGCACCGGGCCGGGACCGACCAGCTGCCCGTTCAGCGCGTAGATCGTCTTGCTGGTGCTGCCGGTGGCGATCTGCGCCGAACTGCTCGTGCCGTCGTTGGGCGCGCCGCCGGTGGGGACGCCGAGGTCGTTGACGATCTCCCCGGTGACCGAGGCCTGGTTCGACAGCGAGTCGCCCTGGCCGACCGCGATCGGGTCGCCATTGGCTTTCGGCACCAGGAAGTAGCGCTCGACCTCGGCCCGGTAGGTGATCTGCAGCGTCGTGGGGCCAAGGCCGCCGTCGCCGCCCTGCAGCACGCCGTCCAGCGCGCCATTTGCCACCAACTGGTCCGAGACGTCGAAGGTGAAGGCCGTGCGGCCGGTGCCGCTGTCGCGCACCGCGGTGAAGTTCGGCACGGCGAACAGGCCGGAGCCGAGCGTGGACCCGGCCTCGAGCACCGCGATCCGCGCCGTGTTGGCGACATAGACCTGGCCGTCGGACATCACGTCGGACAGGACCAGGTTGCGGAAGTTGAAGTAGTCGGAAATCTGGACGTTGATCGTGTATTCGATCGTGTCGCCGGGGCCGAGGCCCGCGGCGTTGGCATCGATGACCACCGTCTGCGATTTCTGCGTGGCGATGCTCTTGGCGGTGAACACCTCCTCCGGCCCGTCGGGGTCCACGATGATCGTGCGCGGATCGTCGCGCGGGTCGATCGGGTCCCAGTCCACCTCGGCGCTGACGTTGTTCTCCAGCGTGCGCGGCGCGCCGGTGATCGGGTCGAGCACCGGGGTGTTGGCGGCGCCGGGCACCAGCGTCTCGGCCACGTAGAAGTTGATGGTCAGCGTGGCTTCCGGCCCCGCGACGCCGGTCACCGAACCGTTGAGCGATGCCGAGACGGTGTGGGTGATGGGGTCGTAGGCCGCCGAGCCAGGCGCGCCGGTGATCGTCGGTGTGCCGATGACCACGATGCCGTCGGGCAGCGTGTCCAGCAGGCTCGCGCCGGTGACCACCTGGCCTGTCGCGATGTCGAGGTCGATCGTGTAGCTGCGCGGGTAACTGGGACCGGTCGCGGTCTCGCCTTCCGGACCGTTGAAGGTCTTGTCGATCGTCAGCAGCGTGGGCGTGAGTTGCACCGTGACCGGCTGGCCCAGCACCGGGGGATCGGCGGTCGGGTTGTTGAGCGCGTCGCGACCATAGGCAAAGCCGCCGACCGCCGAGATGGGTAGCGGCGTATCGAGGTCCGCCAGGTTCGAGACATTGAGCGTGACCTGGATGGCGGCGGCGGGCTGGTCCGGCACGAAGGACCCGTAGGGCAGCGCGAAGACCACGAGCTGGTCGCCGGCGGCCGCACCGTAGTCCGCGGCATTGACGACGCGCAGGTTGCCGGAGCCGTCGCGGGCGAAGGGATGGACCGCCTGGCCGGCGGCATCGAATTCGAGGACCGTGGCGCTCAGCGAGACGCCGAGATAGCTGGCCGATGCGAAGCTGACGCCGTCATTGACCGGGTTGTTGCCGACGCCGGCGCCATCCGCGCCGTTCTGCGGCAGGATCAGGTCGACATACGGCGCATAGCCGACATCGCCACCCGCACTGCCATCGGGTTGGTTGTCGAAGGTGACGGTGATTTGCGCCTGTTCACCGATCAATGGCTGAAGGTCGCCGTCAATCGCAACCACAGGCTGTGCCGCGAGGAGGAGGCGGTCTTCAAGTTGTACGAAAAGGCTCTCCAGGCGCGTCAATTTAGGCGTCCCACTCGATTCAGGAAAATGGACCGGACAGGGGATGGGCTGTCAAGAACAGGAGATTGGCTGGAGGCTCCTGTGATCCGTTTCAGATCAACTGGAAAGGCCGGGTGGCCACGGTGAATGGCTGATCGGACAGATGGAATTTCCCATCGAGGGGACCCGATTGCGTCGGTCAATGAGTACGACGCGGTGGTGTGTCCAAAGCGGCAATTCCAGTAATCAAACCCGTGCATGACGATGCGGTCGTGATGGCGTAAAAATCAGATTGAGAGTCGGTTTCGTGGATGAAGAGACGGATATCATCCAATACGTCCATCCGCCGGCAATTCGCTCCGCAGCGTAGCGGCTGCAGAACGATGGTGCCCGGCAAGGCGGCGTGATGGCCGACGTGCCATCCGACCCGATCGAATGGTGGCAGCGCATGCGCGCGCGAGTTGATCATGCGGCCGGCATCAGGCCGGAGGAGAACGTGTACTGCGGCGCTCTGCGCTCGAGCGAGGCAGTACTGCAATATAGCGCTGCACCTGATCACACGAGGCCGACTTTGGTTCGGCACGACTGGGCGGCTGCCCCTCCGAACCGCCCCGCCATGCCGCGCGCAGATCCGCCCGATCACGTCGACGTGTCCAGAGGCCCTTGGGCCTTTGGTGGGTGGAGGTGCGGGGGAGGGTCAAGCCCTCCCCGCAAGCCGCCCCCCGTGCCTATTCCGCCCGGATGTTCGCTGCCTGCACCACGCGCCGCCAGCGGTCGATTTCGGCGCGTTGGAAGGCGCTGTAGGAGTCGGCGCTGCCGGCGACCACGGTGAAGCCAATCTGTTCGAGGCGCTGGACGCTCTCGGGGTGCTTCAGCGCGGCGGTCGCTTCGGCGTTGAGCCGCGAGAGGATGGGGGCCGGGACGTTGGTGGGTGCCATCAGCGCCTGCCACGAGGTCACCTCGAAGTCCGCCAGGCCGGCTTCGATGGCGGTCGGGACGTCCGGAAGGATGGCGTGGCGCTGGCGCGAGGTGACGGCGATCGCCTTCAGCCGTCCGCCCTGGATGTGTCCCGCGACGGTGCCGAGGTTCTGGAACGACAACTGCACGTTGCCCGCAATCAGGTCGGTCGCCGCGGCGGCACCGCCGCCATAGGGCACATGGGTGGGGTCGGTGCCTGTCAGCTGCTTGAACAGTTCCATCGTCAAGTGGTCGGAGGAGCCGACGCCCGAGGTGGAATAGGATGTGCGCCCGGCATTCGCCTTCAGCCAGGCGACCAGTTCGGGTAGCGTGTTGGCCGGCACGCGCTGCGCATTGACCACGAGCACGTTCGGCGTGGTCACCGCCAGCGTGATCGGTGCGAAGTCGCGCACCGGGTCATAGCCGAGGTTCGGCCGCAGGGCGGCGTTGATGGCGAAGACACCGATCGATCCGACCAGCAGCGTGTGCCCGTCCGGCGCGGCGCGGGCGACGGCGCGGCCCGCCACCTCGCCATTCGCGCCGGGGCGGTTTTCCGCCACCACCGGCTGGCCGATCGCGGAGGCCATGCGCTGTGCGATGATGCGCCCGACGATGTCGGACGGACCGCCGGCGACGAAGGGGACCAGGATGGTGACCGGCCGCGTGGGCCAGGCCTCCTGTGCGCGGAGCGGTGTTGCGAACAGGGCTGCCGGCACGGCGGCAAGCAGGCTGCGGCGTTCGATCATTGACGTTCTCCCGGACGGTTTCCGGGTAGGTTACGCCGCGGCGCCGGACCTGCGAAGCCCGGAGTGTCAGGGCAGGAAGCGGTAGGCCATGGTGAGGCCGAACACGCCCTGCGTCGCGCTGCCGCGGTCGATCAGCGGGCTGTCCGCGGATTGGCCCATGATGCGCCCGACCTCGCCGAACATGATCAATGCCCAGCGCTGGTCGATCGCCCAGGTCGCGCCGCCGGCGACCGCCGCATACCAGTAGTCGTTCGGCCGGAAGGGCGCGTAGCCGCTGCGCTGCGACTGGTCCTCGTCGACGCCGAAGAACGTCTCGGCGAAGCCGGACCCGCCCCAGGACAGGCGCGGCCCGGCCGACAGGATCACCTGCGGGTGCACGCGCCACACGCGGTCCACGCGCGCATCGGCGACCACGCCTGAATAGCCGCCGAAGCCGTAGCGGACTTCGCCGCGCGCCAGCCAGGTGCCGTCGGAGTATGAGACGAAGCCGCCGCCTTCGCCGGACAGGCGGATATCGCCCATGCCGCGCAGCGCGCTGTTGTCGTCCTGGTCGCGGCCGAAACGCGGGCGCAGCACCAGCCCGGCGGAGAAGGGGCCCTCCCGCAGCACGGTGGCGCCGAGCCCGTCGCGAAAGGACAGGAAGACCGTGTCGTAGGGCGCGCGGATCTCGGGTGCGGCCAGCGGGCGCACCGTCACGTCATTCGACCCGAGGTAGTCGGGCGTCACCAGCAGCCCGAACCCGATGCCGATGCGCCACTGGTCGAAGCCCGGTGCGCCGAGCGCGGGCGCGGCCTGCGGCGCGAGCCCTGTCTGCGCCGCGGCACGTTCGGCGACCAGGCAGCCGGCCAGGACCGCCAGGATGGGCAGGAAGCGATGCATCGGTGATGTCTCCGGCGGACGCCTTGCCGGGTTCATCCCCGGACTCCAGGCCTTTACCATTTTCTCCCACCCAGATAAGCGCCCGGCACAAGACGCCAAGCAGGGAGACGCCAGGTCATGTCGACCGACCTCGAGATCGCGCGCGCCGCGACGCTGAAGCCGATCCGCGAGATCGCCGCGCGCGCCGGCATCCCCGACGACGCGCTGGAGCCCTACGGCAAGTTCAAGGCGAAGATCGGGCTCGACTTCATAGCAGCCCAGCAGGACCGCCCGGATGGTGCGCTGGTGCTGGTCACCGGCATCAATCCCACGCCGGCAGGCGAGGGCAAGACCACCACCACCGTGGGCCTGGGCGATGCGCTGAACGCGCTCGGCGTGAAGACGATGATTGCGCTACGCGAGCCGTCGCTCGGTCCCTGCTTCGGCGTGAAGGGCGGGGCGACGGGCGGCGGCTATGCGCAGGTACTGCCGATGGAGGACATCAACCTCCATTTCACCGGCGACTTCCACGCGATCACCTCCGCCAACAACCTGCTGGCGGCGATGGTCGACAACCATTTGTACTGGGGCAACGGCACGGGGCTCGATGCGCGGCGGATCTCCTGGCGCCGCGCGCTCGACATGAACGACCGTGCGCTGCGCTCGGTGGTGTCGTCGCTCGGCGGTGTCGCGAACGGCTTCCCGCGCGAGGACGGCTTCGACATCACAGTGGCGTCGGAAGTCATGGCGGTGTTCTGCCTGGCGAAGGACCTGGCCGACCTGCAGGCGCGGCTTGGGCGCATGATCGTGGGCCAGACGCGCGAGGGGAAGTCCGTCACCGCGGCAGACATCAAGGCCGATGGTGCCATGGCGGTGCTGCTGCGCGACGCCTTCGCGCCCAACCTGGTACAGACCATCGAGGGCTCACCCGCGCTCGTGCATGGCGGGCCCTTCGCCAACATCGCGCATGGCTGCAATTCGGTGATGGCGACGCGGCTGGGCCTTAAGCTGGCCGACGTGGTGGTGACGGAAGCGGGCTTCGGTGCCGACCTCGGCGCCGAGAAGTTCATGGACATCAAGTGCCGCCAGGCGGGCCTCGCGCCGGCCGCCTGCGTGGTGGTCGCGACGGTGCGCGCGCTCAAGATGCATGGCGGCGTGGCAAAGGCGGAGCTGGGGCGCGAGGACGTGGCGGCCGTGAAGCGCGGCGTGGTGAACCTCGCGCGCCATGTCGAGAATGTCGGCAAGTTCGGCGTGCCGGTGGTGGTGGGGCTGAACCGCTTCACCGGCGATACGGATGCCGAGATCGCCGCCGTGCAGGAGGCGATGCGCGCGCTCGGCACCGATGCGATCCTGTGCACGCATTGGGGGGATGGCGCGAAGGGCGCGCTCGACCTCGCGCGCGCGGTGCAGGGCATGATCGCGGGCAAGCGCGCCGCCTTCGCACCGCTGTACACCGACCATGTCTCGCTGGCCGGCAAGATCGAGACGATCGCGCGGGAGGTGTATCGCGCCGCCTCGGTCTCCATCCCCGCGCCCGTCGCGCAGAAGCTCGAGCGCTTCGAGAAGGACGGCTACCGCGACCTGCCGGTCTGCATCGCAAAGACGCAGTATTCGTTCAGCGCCGACCCCACGAAGCTCGGCGCGCCGGAAGGCCACGTGCTGCCGGTGCGCGAGGTGCGGCTGTCCGCCGGCGCGGGCTTCGTTGTGGCGGTGTGCGGCGACATCATGACGATGCCAGGCCTGCCGCGTGTGCCGGCAGCGGAGAGCATCATGCTGGATGCGGACGGGCGGATCGAAGGGTTGTTCTGACATCCCCCGGCGCAGGGCGCGGCCTCCGGGCGCTTGGCTTGCGCGCCCCGAGCGGCGGGCGGGCCCCGGTGGCGCCCATCGCCAGTAGCAGTTGCGTGATCCGTCGGTGGCGCGTGCCTGAGGTACTGGCTGGCAACGCCGTCAGCGCCGCGCTTCCGCCACCCCGTCCCGGATGAAGGCGCCGAGCGCGCGCGCCAGGCAGTCGTTCAGCTTGTCGACCTCGGCGGCGCGGCGGTCGCGCTGGGCGCGTTCCATGTCGACCGTACCGGCCTCGGCCCACGCTCGCATGATGTCGTAGCGCGAGAAGAAGCCGGCATGCCCGGCCGCCGCCAGCACGCGCAGCGCATCGCGATACGGGTCCACCTCGGCATTGGCGCGCAGGAAGCGGCTGTACTGGATGCCCATGATGATGGCGTCCACGCCGCGGGCATGCAGGCGGTCCAGCCCCTGCGAGATCACCGCCGCCATGTCGTCGATCGGCAGGCCGCGCACCGCCTCGGTCATGCCGGCCTGCCAGATGACCAGGTCGATCGGCCCAGCGCGCAGAGCTTCCTCGATCTGGCGCCATTGGTCCGTCGCGGTCGAACCGCGCGCGCCGCGCACCTCGAAGGTCAGGGCCAGGTCCGGGCGGCGTTCGCGCAGCAGCGCCTCAAGCCGGGCGGGCCAGGCGGCCGCCGGTGCCGTCACGCCCGGACCAGAGACCGAGGCGGACCCCACCGCCAGGATGCGCAGCCGGCCGGTGGCGATGCCCGTGGCGGTGGCGCGCAACGGCGGTGATTCCAGCCATTCCGCCGGGGCGCCACAGCCCGGCCCCTGCACGGCCGCGACCGGCCAGGCAAGGCTCAACCCGACCAGCAGGGCCAGGACGAAGCGCATGACTAACGACTATCGCCCGTCGCCGGCGCCTGCAAGGGTGGCGGCGGACGCCGGACCGCCCGCTTTTCGGCCCCGTACCAAGCGGTCAGGACCGCGAGGCCGACCAGCAGCGCTGCGCCCACAAGGTTCACCACCGCCTGGACCGCCCAGCCGTCGGAGAATTCCAGCGCCAGGCGCGCGGCGAAGGACAGGCCGATCCCGGCGCAGAACACCGGCAGCGCCTGCTGGCCGAGCAGCGCCAGCAGCAGCGCCGGGCGCGTCCGCATCCAGGCGGCGTCGCGCGGGATGCCGTGCGCGATCAGGTAGGTCAGCGCCAGCATGGTCAGCAGCCGCATGGGGTGCAGCGATGCCTTGTCGATCGCCGCCAGGAAGGGCGCGAAGGCGGGCAGGCTCGCCTCCGCGAAATCCCACTGGAAATAGATCAGCACCGTCATTGCCGCTCCCGCGGCCAACAGCAGCCAGCACAAGGCCCCCGCCCAGGGACGCCAGGGCACCGACAGCGCCGCCCCGCCCGGCGGCCGGTAGCCGATCGCGCAGCCGATGAAGAACAGCAACTGCCAGGCCAGCGGGTTGAAGAACCAGTCCTCGCCCCGCCAGGAGGGCAGCGTGAGGTCGAAGGCGCGTGCGCAGACCCACAGGCCAACGGACAGCGCCAGCATCAGCCAGGGCCGGCGCATCAGCGGCATGGCCAGCGCGAACATCGCCAGCACCACGATGTAGAGCGGCAGGATGTTGAGGAAGGAGGGCTGGTAGCGCAGCAGCAGCGCCTCGAGCAGCGCGCGGTAGGGTTCGGTGGCGAAGGGGTCGAGGTGCAGTTCGTCGAGATACGCCGCCGCATCCAGCCGTTCGGCGGAAAAGCCGACCTGCGCGGTGAACAGCACCAGCAGGAAGATATGCGCGACATACAGTGTGAAGACACGCCCCATGACGCGGGATGCGGCGAAGAACCAGCCCTGCCGGTCCATCACGATGCCGTAGGCGAGACCGGCCGCGTAGCCGGCCAGCATCACGAAGGCCTCGGTTGCGTCTGCCAGGGTGTAGTTGCGCGGCGTGATGTAGCCCAGCCAGTTGCCCGGCGTGTGGTTCACGAAGATGGCCCACAGCGCGAAGCCGCGGACGATGTCCACCCTGAGGTCGCGGTCCTGCCTGATCAACGCGAGCATGCCCCACCGTACAACACCGTGGGGGCAAGCGGCGCAAGCCTGGGCGCGCGACGGCGCCCTCGGTGTCGCACGTCGGGAACGCGCCAGAAGGTGCGTTCTCAGGCCAGTCCGCGAGCGATCGCCTCCACGTCGCGCGCCGCGATGCAGCCTGGATGGCGCGTGAGCAGCGGGGCCTGGTGGCGGATCGCGTCGCGCACCTTCGCATCGCGCCGTACCACGCCGGCCAGCGGAATGTCGCGCCTGAGGAAGGTGGCCGCCGCGCGCGCCAGCGCCGCATGCGTGCGCAGGCCCCCCGCGGCATCGGCCGCCAGGTTCACCACGATGCGGGCATCGCCGCCCGGCCGGTCCGCCGCATGCAGCTTCAGCACGGCATAGGCGTCGGTCAGGCTGGTCGGCTCCTCGGTGGCGAGTACCAGCAGCGTATCCGCTGCAGCCGCGATGCGCCGTTGCGGCGCCTCAAGCCCCGCGCCCAGGTCCACCACCACACGGTCCCAGCGCACGGCCGCGCCCGCGATGGCGGCGAGCACGACATCGAGCGCGACCCCTTCGAGCGACGCCAGCGCGCCCGATCCCGACCGCCCGGCCAGGATGTCGATGCCCGCCGCGGCATGGCGCGTGGCTGCGGCTTCGGTCGTCAGCCGGCCGGAGATCACGGCCGAGAGGTCGCGCTCGGGCTGGAAGCCCAGTTGCACATCCACGTTGGCGAGGCCGAGGTCGGCATCGACCAGCAGCACGCGCGCGCCCCGGCGCGCCATGGCCTGCGCGAGGGTGATGGCGAACCAGGTCTTCCCCACGCCCCCCTTGCCGGAGGCGATGGCGATGACGCGCCCGGCCGCGGGCTGCGGGACTGCTGCGGCGTGGCTCATGTCATGCGGCCTCCTGCGGGGCGCGGCGGGGGGCAAGCAGCCGCGCGGCCAGGCCCCCCGGCGAGAGCGGTTCGAGCCCGTCCGCCACATCGGGCCCGACGCCACCCTCCGCCAGGTGGAGCGGCCCGGCCTCGGCGGCGGCGAGCACGGCACCGAGGCGTCGCGCGGAATCGAGCCGAGTCGCGACCAGGTGTCGCGCACCCAGCGCCGCGAAGGCCCGTGCGAGGTCGGCCGCCTCCGCCGCGTCGAGGCCCGCCGGGAGCACCAGCACCAGTTCGGCTTCCGCGATGGTCGCGAGCGCGCGCAATGCCACCGCCTGCGGCGGGTCGAAGGGATCGCAGCCGGCGGTGTCGATCAGCACCGTCTCGCCGCGCGCGCGCCGCGCCAGCGCCTTGCCCAGCGTGGCCGGCGTCGGTGCCACCGCGAGCGTCAGGCCCAGCACGCCGGTGAAGGCCGCGAGTTGCGCCGAGGCGCCGGCACGCTGTCCATCGGCGGTGATCACGGCTGGCTGGCCGCCGCGCAGCACCTGGCGCGCGGCGAGCTTCGCGCAGGTGAGCGTCTTGCCTGCGCCGGGCGGACCCACCAGCATCAGCGGCCGATCGCGGCCGCCTGGCAGCGGCGCGAAGGCGAGCCGCGCGGCGAGGGTCGCTTCGAGCGGCCCGGCCCCGAGCGCAGCGCCAAGCGCAGCGGGCAGGTTGTGGAAGGCGAGCGGACCGGTCGCAGGCGCTGCCGCGGCCGCCGCCATGGGCGGGATCAGCAGCGGCTCCTCGGGTTCGAGTGCGGCGGTCACCTCCACGCCCTGAGCGACGCGGCGCGTGCCGAGGATGATGGCCTCGGCGCCGAGTTCGTCTCGCAGCATCGCCATCGCGTCCGCCATGCGCGGGGCGCGGAAGGTCTTCAGGCGCATCGGGCTGCTCCCCGAGGCGGCGCGACCGCGCCGGCACGGCACGACACGCTGGTCGGAAACTGCGCTAGCCTGCGGCGTGGCGCGGCAGGGAGGCGGGCGTGGTCCTGGGCAGGCGAAGCCTGATGGCAGCGATGGCGTTGACCGGCACGGCCAGTGCGCAAGGCACCTGCCCCGGGCTCGAGGACCTGATGCCTGCCTTCTGGACGGCGCATGACACGCTGCCGGCGGGTGACGATGTCGCGCGCGGCCGCGCGCTGGTGGCCAGCTGGTTCACGCCGCAGATCGAGGCCTATCGCGCAGCCCGCGTCGGGCGCGTGGATGTCGCGCGATGGCTGGCGCTGTTCGATCCGGTGGCGCCGGTCGTGCGCCGGCTGTCGGCCGCGCTGCCTGCGCTGTGGTGCGACCGCCTGCTGCGGTTCCGCGTGGCCGTGCCGGATGCATCGCCGAGCGTGCCCGCGCTGGCCTTCGTGTCCTTCCTGAATTTCGATGCCGCCACGCGGCTGTGGCACGACCGCGTCGTTCTGTTCCTCGGCCTGGACATGATGGCGCTGCTGCATGGGGAAGCGGTGGGACCGCTGCTCGATCACGAACGCTTCCACATGTACCACCACGAGGTGAACCCATCCCTGATCCTGCCGGGCGGCGACCCGCTCTGGCTCGGCATCTGGAAGGAGGGGCTGGCGGTGCATGCGACCGCGGTGCTGAACCCGGGCCTGCCGCGCATCGCGGTGTTCCTGGGTGACGCGGGGCTGGCCGATGCGGGGCCTGAGCTGTTCCGGCGCCTGGCCGCGGAACTGCCCGACCGGCTGCATGCGACGGCAGGCGAGGTCCGTGCGCGCTACCTCGGCTACGGCTATCGCGGGGACATCCCGGCACGCAGCGGCTACGCGCTTGGGGCTGCGATCGTCGCGCGCGTGGCGGCCGGGCGCGACCTTGCCGCGCTGGCGCGCATCCCGGCACCGGAGGCCGAGGCGCTGCTGCGCACCGAACTGGCGGCGATGGCCCGCTGAGTCAGATCGTGCCAACGGTGCGGATCCTGGCGCGCGGGTGAATCTCGGTGTGAGCCAGCACGGCGGTCGACGGGCGGAAGCGCTCGACGATCGCGCGCACATGCGGGCGGATCGGGCCGGAGCAGACCAGCACCGGGTGTTCGCCCGCGGCCGAGGCGCTGTCGAATACCTCCTTCACGCGCTGCATGAATTCGCCCAGGCGGGATGGCGCCATGGCGAGCTGGCGTTCCTCCGGCGGGCCGACCAGCGCCTCGGTGAAGGCCACTTCCCAATCAGCCGAGAGCGTCACCATCGGCACATGCGTGCCCGACCCGCGTGCCGTATCGGACAATTGCCGCGCCAGCCGCGCCCGCACGATCGCGACGATGCCCGGCACCGACCGCGCGCCCGCCGCCGAGGCTTCCTGGATGCCCTCGAGGATGGTCGGCAGGTCGCGGATCGAGACACGTTCGCCCAGCAGCGCCTGCAGCACGCGCTGGATCCCGCCCACGCCGATCATCGCCGGCACGAGGTCCGCCACCAGCTTGCGGTGTTCGGCCGGCAGGTCGTCGAGCAGCTTCTGAGTCTCGGCGAAGGAGAGCAGTTCCGCCATGTTCTCGCGCACCATCTCGGTCAGGTGCGTGGCGACCACGCCGGCGGCATCGACCACGGTGCAGCCGCGCGCCAGCGCGTCCTCGCGCTGGGCCTCCTCAATCCAGAGCGCGGGCAGTCCGAAGGTCGGTTCGTTGCAGCGTTCGCCGGGCAGGTCGGGCACGCCGCCGGCCGGGTCGATCGCGAGGACCAGCGGCGGGCGCAGCCGGCCGCGCCCGGCCTCGATCTCCTTCACCCGAATCGCGTAGGTGTCGGGCGAGAGCGAGAGGTTGTCCTGGATGCGCACGGAGGGCAGCACGAAGCCCATCTCCTGCGCGATGGACCGGCGCAGGCCCTTGATCTGTTCGGTCAGCCGCGGCGCGTCCCCGGCAGCCAGCGAGAGCAGTCCGTAGCCCAGTTCCAGCCGCAGCAGGTCGATGCGCAGCGTCTCGGCGATTGGCGGGTCGGCCGCCGCCGCCGGCGCTGCGGCCGCTTCCGCCGGCGCGTCGATCGCCTTCTGCTTGGCCCAGGCCGCCGCGCCGGCCGCACCGGCGAGTGCCAGGAAGGGCAGCATCGGCATACCGGGCAGTAGCGCCATTACGCCCGCCGTGCCCGCCGCGATCGCGAGCGGCTTCGGCCCCGCGCCGAGCTGGCCGACCAGCATCTGGTCCGCGGTGCCTTCGGTATTACCCTTGGTGACGACGATGCCCGCCGCGATCGAAACCAGCAGCGCGGGGATCTGGCTGACCAGCCCGTCGCCGACCGTGAGCAGCGAGAAGGTCTGCGCCGCGTCGCCGAAGCCCATGCCATGGCGCGCCACACCGATGGCCATGCCGCCCAGCAGGTTGATCGCGGTGATGATCAGCCCCGCGATGGCATCCCCGCGCACGAACTTCGCCGCGCCGTCCATGGCACCGTAGAACCCGGTTTCTTCCTCCAGTTCACGGCGGCGCCGGCGCGCCTCGCCTTCGTCGATCAGGCCCGAGGACAGGTCGGCGTCGATCGCCATCTGCTTGCCCGGCAGCGCATCGAGGCTGAAGCGCGCAGCCACCTCCGCGATACGCCCCGACCCCTTGGTGATGACCATGAAGTTCACCACCAGCAGGATCGCGAAGACGATCAGCCCCACCACCACGTCGCCGCCCATCAGGAAGCCGCCGAAGGCCGAGACGACATGCCCCGCCGCCTGTGGCCCCTCGGCCCCATGCGTGAGGATGATGCGCGTGGTGGCGACGTTCAGCGCGAGGCGCAGCAGCGTGGTCAGCAGCAACAGCGTGGGGAACGACGTGAAATCGAGCGGCCGGCGCAGGAACAGCGCCGTCATCAGCACCAGCACCGACAGGGTGATGGAAATCGCAAGGCCGAGGTCGAGCAGCACCGTGGGCAGCGGCACCACCAGCACGACCAGCAGCGCGACCACGCCGAGTGCGAGCGTCACGTCGTTGCCGGGCTGCGCGCGCCGCAGCCAGCCGGGAAAGGCCAGTGCGTTCACGCGCCAGAGGCCGGCAGCGCATAGGGTGGCTGCCCGGGCACGGGTGGCACGGTCACGCCGGCCGCGCGGTATTCATGCAGCTTGTTGCGCAGCGTGCGGATCGAGATGCCGAGCATCTCCGCCGCGCGGGTGCGGTTGCCCAGGCAGTGCGAGAGCGTCTCGAGGATCAGGTCCCGCTCGACTTCCTCGACACGGCGGCCCACCAGGGCCGTGACCGGCGGCACGGCGGCGGACGAGGTGGGCGAGGCAGACGGCGCGGCGGCTTCGGCCTGCAGCGTGGGTGCCGCCTCCAGCAGGTCGATGGCATCCGGCCCGATGCCGGGGCCTTCGGCCAGCAGGACGGCACGGTGCAGCGTGTTCTCGAGCTCGCGCACATTGCCCGGCCAGGGGTGGGCCAGCAGCAGCGCCTCGGCGGCCGGCGACAGCGCACGTACGGGCAGGCCATTGGCGCGCGCGTAGCGTTCGGCGAAGTGGTGCGCCAGCGGCAGGATGTCCCCGCGCCGTTCGCGCAGCGCGGGGATGCGCAGGCGCACCACGGCCAGGCGGAAGTACAGGTCTTCGCGGAACCGCCCGCGCGCCACTTCGGTGGCGAGGTCGCGATGCGTCGCGGCCAGGATGCGCACATCGACCTTGACGGGCGCGGTGCCGCCGAGCCGGTCGATCTCGCGTTCCTGGATGGCACGCAGGATCTTGGCCTGCAGGCGTGGGTCCATCTCACCGATTTCGTCCAGCAGCAGCGTACCGCCCTCGGCCTGTTCGAACTTGCCCTTGCGCGATGCGACGGCGCCGCTGAAGGCGCCCTTCTCGTGGCCGAACAATTCGGATTCCAGCAGGGCTTCCGGCAGGGCCGCGCAGTTCAGCGCCACGAAGGGCCCGCGCGCGCGGCGCGACGCGGCGTGGATGTGGCGCGCCAGCACCTCCTTGCCGGTGCCGCTCTCGCCCATGATCAGGACCGACGCCTCGGCGCGCGCGACCTGTTCGGCGCGCGCCATGAGCGCGGTCATGCCCGGGTCCTGCACCACCGGACGGTCGGGTTCGCCCGCCACCGCCTGCAACATGGCGGCGATCAGGTCGGCATCCGGCGGCAGCGGCAGGAAGTCCTTCGCACCGGCGCGGATGGCGCGCACGGCGGCATCGGCGTCGTTGGGCCGCCCGCAGGCGATCACCGGGCAGGCGATGCGTTCGGCCGTGAGCTGCGCGACCAGCCAGCCGACGTCGTGCTGCACGTCGCACAGCACCAGGTCGGCACCCTCGGCGCGCAGGCGCGACAGGCCGGCGGCCGCGCCCTCGGCGGTGGCGATGCGCGCGCCGCGCGCGGCGGCGATCCGCGCGGCAATGCCGAGTTCCGCCTCCAGCGACCCGATGACGAGCACGCGCGCCATGGTCAGACGCCCCTGTCGGACTTGACGATCTCGGTCATGGTCACGCCCAGCCGGTTGTCGTCGACCATCACCACCTCGCCTCGCGCGACCAGGCGGTTGTTCACATAGATGTCCACCGCCTCGCCGAGTTTGCGGTCGAGTTCCACCACCGCGCCGCGGCCGAGCTTGAGCAGCTGCGATACCTGCATGGTGGCGCGCCCGAGCACGGCGCTGATCTGCACCGGTATGTCGTAGACCGCCTCCAGCTCCCGCACCGGGCCGGACGCCGCCTGGCGCGCCTCCTCGCTGGCGGCGGAAAGCGGTTCGAAGTTCGTATTGCCCGACATGTGCTACTCCTGCGGCCCGAGGCCGGCTGCTTCGAGAACGCCGCGGATCTCGCGCCGCCGCGCCGCCAGGTCGAGGTCCGCGCCGCCCGATCGCCACTGCGCCCGCGCATCGCCGGCGGACAGCGCGGGGTCTTCCTCGACCGTGATGCCCACGTTGCCGAGCAGCGCGCGCGTCGGTTCGCCCAGCCCCGGCGCCACCAGCAGCAGCGCGTCCGGCGCGCTCCGCAGCATGGGCGCGAGGCGTTGCGCGAAGGCCGCGGCCAGGTCAGCCCCGCCTTGCGCCGCCAGGCCCGGCAGCGCGGCGTCGAGCATCGCGAGTGCGAGGCGCGCGACATCCTGCGCCGCGTCGCGGGCTGCCTCGGCGGCGGCCTCGCGGCCTTCGCGCAGCGCCTCGAGCGCGAGGCGGGCGGCGCTTGCGGCAACCGTTTCGGTCGCCGCCGCCGCCTCGCGCAGCCCCTGCGCATGCCCATCGGCGAACGCAGTGCGCCGCGCCTCGGCGATCACAGCCGCGACCGGGTCGGGTTCGACGATGCGTTCGGCCTGCGCCGCCTCGCGCCGCGCGGCATCGAGTGCGGCGATCAGGAAGGTGGGCGCGAAGCCGGCGGGCGGTGCGTCCGGCGCGATGGGGGTGAAACTGTCGGGCATGTCAGTAGACCATCTCCTCCTCGCGCCCGTCCTGCATCTGGATCTGGCCCTGCGCCGCGAGGTCTTTGGCCAGCAGCACGATCGCCGCCTGCGCCTCGTCGACTTCGCGCAGCTTGACCGGGCCGAGGCCGGCGAGGTCTTCCTTCAGCATCTTCGCTGCGCGCTCGCTCATGTTCTTGATGAACAGGTCGCGCAGATTTTCCGATGCGCCCTTCAGCGCCAGCGTGAGCTGTTCCTTCGGCACCGCGCGCATCAGCACCTGCACGCCTGCGCCATCCATGCGCGCGAGATCGTCGAAGGTGAACATCAGCCCGCGGATGCGCGAGGCCGCGTCGCGGTTGCGTTCCTCGAGCGCGGCAAGGATGCGGGTTTCCGACTGGCGATCGAGGTTGTTGAAGATCTCGGCCATCATTTCGTGCGCGTCGCGGCGCTGCGCGCGCGCCAGGTTCGACATGAACTCGGCCTTCAGCGTCTTCTCGACGCCGTCCAGCGCCTCCTTCTGGACGGTCTCCATGCGCAGCATGCGCATGACCACCTCCATCGCGAAGCTTTCGGGCAGCAGGGAGAGCACGCGTGCGGCGTGGTCGGACTTCACCTTGGTGAGGACGACGGCGACGGTCTGCGGGTATTCGTTCTTGAGGTAGTTCGCGAGCACCGCCTCGTTCACGTTGCCGAGCTTGTCCCACATGGTCCGCCCGGCCGGGCCGCGGATCTCCTCCATGATCTGCGCCACGCGGTCGCGCGGCAGCGTCTTGAGCAGCATCCGTTCGGTGGTCTCCCAGGATCCCACCAGGTTGCCCGTCTGCCCGAGCCCCTCGGCGAATTCGTGGCAGAGCTGTTCGACCGAATCGGCGCGCACTGTGCCCAGATTGGCCATGGCCTGCGAGATGTCGCGGATCTCGTCCTCGTGCATCTTGGCAAAGAGCCGCGCGGCGTGTTCCTCGCCGATCGCCAGCATGAAGGTGGCGGCCTTCTGCGCGCCTGTCAGGGTGCCTGCCATGGCTCAGGCCCCTTCCGGCGTCATCCAGCGCCGCACGACGCTGAGCGCCTCGTCCGGGTGGCGATCGACCAGGTCCTGCATGCGTGTGATCGAGGAAGCGCGCATCTGTCCTTCCACCATTGCGATCGAGATCATCGCGTCGGCCTCCGGCGATCCCGGCAGCGCCGCCAGTTCCCCGGCCTGGCCAGGCAGTG
The DNA here is from genome assembly GCF_022846615.1 of Roseomonas fluvialis. NCBI lineage: Bacteria > Pseudomonadati > Pseudomonadota > Alphaproteobacteria > Acetobacterales > Roseomonadaceae > Roseomonas > Roseomonas fluvialis. The sequence continues at coordinate 3,633,566 of NZ_AP025637.1, read as the reverse complement.
CCGCCGCACCCGCGCCCGCCACCCCGGCTGCGCCGGGCAGTGCCGCGGCGGCGCCACCGGCGATCGCGGCCTGCGACGGGCCGTTCACCAGGGTAACCAGGCGGCCGACCGCGGGCCGCCCCACCAGCAGGATCGCGATCAGCGCGACCAGCGCGAACAGGCCGCTTTCGAGCAACCTCGCGATCGTCGTGCTGCTGAACGCCAGGTCGAACATGCCAGGTTCGGCCGGCGCGCCCGGCGGCGGTTCGGCGAAGCGGAGCGAGACCACTTCGACCGTGTCGCCGCGCCGTTCGTCGAAGCCGATGGCCCCGCGCACCAGGGCGGCGATGCGCGCGACCTCCTCCGCCGTGCGCTCGCGGAAGGTCGCGGCGGCGCCGTTCGCCCCTGCCTCCCATACCCCGTCCACCAGCACCGCCACCGACTGCCGGCGCACCACAGGATGTTCGCGCAGCGTGTTGCGCGTGGTGCGGCCGATCTCGAAGTTGGTGGTCTCCTCCTGTCGGCTTTCCTGCGATCCGCCGCCGCCCCCCGCAGGGTCCTGGCCGGGGACGTTGTTCTGCACCGTGGCAGGCCCGCCCTCCGCGTTGCGGCTGCTCTCCTGGACGGATTGCTGGCTGCGCGGCACCTGATTGTCGGGGTCGAAGCGTTCCTCGGTTGTCTGCACGCGGTCGAAATCCATCTCGACCGTGGCTTCGGCGCGCACGCGCCCGGGGCCGAGCGTGCGTTCCAGCATTTCCTCGACCGCGCGGGCGATGCGCAACTGCTGGCCGAGCCGGATCTCCTCCTGCGATTGCGCGGCACCCGGGCCGGCCAGCGCCTGCCCGCCGCGTGCCAGCAGCGCGCCGCGATTGTCGACGATCGAGATGTTCTGCGGCCGCAGCCCCGGCACCGCGGTGGCCACCAGGTGCAGCACCGCCTGCACGCCCTCGCGGTCGAGCCGCTGCGCGCCCTGCATGGTCAGCACGACCGAGGCCTGCGCGTCTCCGCGTTCGCGCGAGAAGGCTTCGCGCCGCGGCAGCACCAGGTGGACCCGCGCGCCGCGCACGCCGGCCAACTGGCGGATCGAACGCGAGATCTCGCCTTCCAGCGCGCGCAGCCGGTTTACATCCTGCTGGAATGGCGTGGTGGTCAGGGATTCGCCGCGGTCGAAGATCTCGTAGCCGACCGAACCGCCTTGCGGCAGCCCTTCGCGCGCCAGCGTCAGGCGCAGGCGCGGGACCTGGTCCTCGGGGGCCAGGATGCGGCTGCCGCCGGCCTCGATGCGATGCGGCACGCGGGCGCGTTCCAGCGCGGCCACCACCTGCGATGCGTCGCGCGGGTCGAGGTCGGCATAGAGCAATGCCATCGGCGGCACCGTGGCGCGCAGCACCAGCCACGCCAGCAGCCCCATCACGCCAAGCGCCGCGCCGCCCAAGAGCGCCAGGCGCACCGGGCCGAGTGCCCGCAGCTGCGAGACCAGCGCGTTCACGCCGGCGCCACCGCACGCCGCGACCGATCGCCCGCCCGCCGCATCTCCCGCATCCGCCGCATCCGAAGGCCGCCTCCTGCCGCCACGGCAGACTTTGCCGGGTCGCGGTTGCGCGGCGGTTAACGCGGCGGCCGATCGTCAGGAAACGGCGTCGGTGGGGCGGGGCCGGACGTCAGAATGTGCCGAACCGCGCATTCCCACATGGTCTCTCAGGCATCGGGCAACAGTCGGCGGACCTTGTCGAAGCCGACCGCGAGGCTGCCGACCGACAGGCTCAGCCCGTTGCTGCGCTGCTCGGCGCCGGTCACGGTGCCGGCCACGGTGAAGGGCAGGCTCACCGCCTCGCCATTCGTGCCGCGCCCGGTCACGCTCACGCGATAGGCGCCGTCGGTCAGCGTGCGCCCTGTCGCGTCGCGCCCGTCCCAGGTCCAGCCGGAGGCCGCGGTGCCGAGCGCCACCACCTGCTGGCGCAGCGCGCGGCCATTGCCGTCGCTGATCGTCACCTCGGCGAAGCGTGCGCTGCCGGCGGCGGGCAGGCGGACCTCACCGCGCCCATTCTGCAGCGGCACCTGGTCAGCCTCGACCTCGACCCGCTGGCCGACCAGCGGCGCCGAGGCAGTGAGTTGCGCCGCCTGCTGCAGCGAGATCAGCCGTTCGAGATTCTGGTTCATCGAGATCTGCTGCTCGACCGAGGCGAACTGCACCAGCTGGTTCGTCATCTGGTTGGCGTCGAGCGGGTCGGTCGGACTCTGGTTCTGCAACTGCGTCGTGAGCAGCGTGAGGAAGGTGTTGAAGTCGCCCGCCAGGCGCGTGTTCGAGGCGGCGGCGCCGCTGGCCGTGGCGGTGGTGGCGGAGATCGATCCGGACATGCTGGTGCGCTCCCTGGGGGTCAGATGGCGAGGTCGAGCAGCGAAAGCGTCGCGCGACGTGGCGGCGCCGCGGCCGCGGACAGTGGATCGCGACTGTGCACGCCGCGTGCCGTGGGATTGCCACCGCTACCCTCCTCGCGGCGGCGCTGCGGTTGGCCCTGGCCGCCATCGCCGCTGCTCAGCCCGAAGGACAGGGCGCGCCCTTCCGCGGGTAGTCCGGCCTGGTTCAATGCACGATCGAGTTCGCGCTGGTCGCGCTGCAGCAGTGCGAGCGTTTCGGGCCGTTCGGCCAGGATCACCACCTGCGGGATGTCGTTGCTACGCTCGATGCTGATCTCGACGCGGCCGAGTTCGACCGGTTCGAGCGTCACGGCGATGCGTCCGCCGCCGCCGATCGTCACGGCGATCACGGCGGGAAGCACCTGGCGCGCCGGTGCAGCCTGCGGCGGCGCGCGCGGCACTTCCACCGCCAGCGTGTCGGTGCGCGGCGCCTCGGCCGGCGCGGTGGCCTGGCCCTGTTCGACACCTGGCGCGGGCTGGGTCGCCGCCGCCGGCTCGGCGGTGCGGCGGGGGTCGGTCACGGGTGACGGCGCCGCGGCGGGCGGGCTCGCGACGATCTGATCGGTCGGCGCGGCGGGGGCGACCGGTGGCAGGCTCGGGGGCGCGGCCTGCGGAGCCTCCTCGGTCGTGACCGTGGCCGGGGCGGCCTTCGCGGGCGCGGGCCGCGCGGGTGTCGCCGCCGGCGGTGGCGCGGCCGTGGCGGGGCGGTCCTGCGCTGGATCTGCGGCCGCCGTCGGCGCGGGCGCTTCGAGCGCGCCTTGCTTCGGCACATCCCGCGCGGATGCGACGGCCGGGACTGCCGCGGCACCGGAAGCAACGTCCTTCGACATTGCGCCGGCGGTGTCAGGCCTTGGCTGGGGGGGCGCCACCGGCATCGCTGCGATCGCCTGCGGCATCGCGTCAGTGGTGGCGGTCGCCGTGGGTATTGCGTTGGTATCCTCCGCTGCGGGGGCGAGGTCCTGTGGCGCAAGGCCGGGCTCCGGCGCGGGCGGCGCGGTCGCCGTCGGCGGTGTCTCCAGCGGCGTTGCCGGTGGGTCGTCCGCCAGGGTGGCCTCGGGCGCGGGCGGTGTCTGCGGGGCCGGTGGTAGCGGGGGGACCGCGCCGCCTGTCACGACGGGTGGCGTCGCCTGAGACGGCGGCGTGACGTCGGGTGCGGTCGCCGTCTCGAGGGGCGGGCCAATCAGGTTGCCGGCCGGCGGCGACGCGCCGGACGGGATCGCATTGGTCAGCGGCACTACGGCCTGCACCGGCGCCGCGGGATGCGCCACTGCCGGCGGCGTCGGCGCGACGGCCAGCGCAAGCGCCGCGGCGAAGCCTCCCTCGACGAGAGCCGCAGGGGCGGCGCCCGTGGCCGGGCCCGGCTGGGCTGCGACTGCGCCTGGCGCGATTTCCATCGGGACACTCTCCTCGGTCGAGTTCTGCTGTCGGCACCGGTGCCGGAACGCTACGCGTCGTCGAGGCCCTGTCGGGGCCCTGTCGGGGTCAGCGCAAGCGGCGGGCCAGTCGTGCCGCCCGCCACGCGTCAGCCCTGCGGCAGCTTCTGCCGCCCGGGGCGGAGGCTTCTGCCGCTCGCCGGCAGCCGCCGCCGGGGCGCAGCGGGCCCGGCGCTGGCACGTCGCTTGCGGCGCCGTGGCACGAGCGGTGCCCGGGCCCGACCCGGCATTCCGCCCAATCCAATCGCGGCCCCATCCGCATGTGTACGGAGAGCCTGATGTCCCTGTTCGGTTCCATGACCACCGCGATCAGCGGCCTCACGGCCCAGGCGCGTGCCTTGGGTCACGTGTCGGACAATGTCGCCAACAGCCAGACGGTCGGCTTCAAGCGCACCGACACCAACTTCGTCTCGTTCCTGACCGACAGCACGCAGGTGGTGCATCGGCCGGGGTCGGTGGTGGCGCGCCCGGACTACACCAACACGGTGCAAGGCACGATCGAGCAGTCGGAAAACCCGATCGCGCTTGCCATCGCCGGGCAGGGCTTCTTCTCGGTGGCGCTGCCGACCGGCACGACGAACGGCCAGACCACCTTCGATGAACGGCAGTTCTTCACCCGCGGCGGCGACTTCCAGATGGACCGCAACGGCTACATGGTGAACGGCGCGGGCTATTTCCTGCAGGGCTGGAGCGTCGATGCCACGGGCGAGCCCGACCGCACCCAGATCCAGCCGATCCGCGTGAGCGACCTGGTGTTCAACCCCATCGCGACCAGTTCGATCGAGCTGTCCGCCAACCTGCCCGCGGGCAGCGTCACGCCGAGTGCAACGCCGCTGAACATCTACGACAGCCTGGGCACGATCCAGCCGCTGATCCTGACCTGGACGCCCGGCGCCGCGAATGTCTGGACGCTCGATGTCTCGGCCGCGGGGGCGGGCGGGTCACTCGGCACCATCGACCTGAATTTCGGCGCGGCGGCGACGCCGGCGGCGACCGACGGCACGATCGGCGAATTCGCCAACGCGACCGGCACCATGAGCGGCGCGGCGACGGTGACGGGCGACCCCGCGCTGATCTCCTTCACCGCGGATTTCGGGCAGGGGCCGCAGAACATCACGCTCAATATCGGGGCCTTCGGTGCCGCACGCGGCGTCACGCAGTATGCCGGCGAGGAATTCGAACTGCGCAACCTCGCCCAGGACGGCGTGCCGCTCGGCGCCTATTCCTCGACCACGGTGCGGGAGAACGGCGATGTCGCGATCAACTACGACAACGGCCAGGCGCGCGTGATCGCGCGCGTGCCGGTCACCACCTTCAACGCGCCCGACATGCTGCAGCGGCTCGATGGCCAGGCCTTCATGCGCACGCTGGAATCGGGCGAGGCGCGCACCACCGACCCGGCCTCGAACGGGGCGGGGCGGCTGTCGGTGGGTTCGATCGAACGGTCGAACGTGGACATCGCGGCCGAGTTCTCGAAGCTGATCGTCGCGCAGCGCGCCTATACCGCGAATACGCGCATCGTCACGGCATCCGACGAGATGCTACAGGACACGATCAACATGCGCCGCTGACGCGGCGGGCACCAGGCGCCGCTGACGTGGCGCGGCGCCGCTCCACCGGGCGGGCGAGACGTGCCGCCACGTCGCGGCGACGCCGGCCTTTCCGGCCGGCAGCGTACCGGCACAGTGACAGGGACCGACGACCATGGGCCTCGACGCCGCCCTCGCCATCGCCCGATCGGGGCTGCTGCACACGCAGCGCGCGCTGGCCGCCTCGGCCAACGACGTCGCCAATGCCGAGACGCCCGGCCACACCAAGAAGACCATCGCGACCCGCGCGGTGGTGGTGGGCCAGGACGGCATCGGGGTGCGCTCCCTCGCGCCTTCGCGCGACGTGGACGAGGCGCTGGTCACCGAGCTTGACAGCCGGCGCGCTGCGGCTGCCGGCGCCGAGGTGCGCCTGCGCCTGCTGCAGGGGATCGAGACCGCGCACGGCAATCCCGAGAACGGCGACGGCCTCGGCGACCTCACCGCCGCGCTGCGCACCGGCTTCGAAGACCTGCGCGCGGACCCTTCGGAGGCCGGCCGCCAGACTTCCGTGGTGATGGACGCAACCGCGCTCGCGACCCGGCTGAACGAGATCTCGCGCGCCGTCGGCGATGCCCGCCAGCAGGCCCAGGACGGCGTCGTGGCCGAGGTCGCGCGCATCAACGACGTGCTGCGACAGGTCGCTGACCTCACGCTGCGCATCCGCGACGAGATCGCGCTGACCGGGTCCGCCGCCGCGCTCGAGGACCGCCGCGACACTGCCATCGCCACGCTGTCGGAATCGATCGAGGTACGCGCGCTCAAGCGTGAGGATGGCGGCCTGGTCCTCGTGGCCCGCAACGGCCTGGTGCTGCCGCTCGACCCGCGCTCCGACGCCTTCTCGACCGCCGATGCCATGCTGGGGCCGACCGCCTTCCACGGCGCGGGCGGGTCGATCCCGGGCATCATGCTGGGCGGGCGCGACGTGACGGGCGTGCTGGCCGGCGGGCGGCTGGCGGAATACGTGGCGCTGCGCGACCAGACCCTGCCGCGCTACCAGTCCGAACTCGACCTCGCCGCCGCCAATACCGCGGCGCGCTTCGAAGCGCAGGGCCTGCGCCTGTTCACAGATGCGACCGGAGCGGTGCCCGATGCCGCACTGCCCTACGCCGCCAGCACGATGGTCGGCTTCGCCGGCACCATCCGCGTCAATGCCGCGGTCGAGGGCAATCCCGCGCTGCTGCGCGACGGTACCCATGCGGTGGTCGATGATCCGGCGGGGCCCTCGGCCTTCACGCCGAACCCGGCGGGCGGGCCGGCCTCCTTCGTGACGCTGCTCGACCGCGTGCTTGATTTCACCTTCGGCGCGCAGGCGCAGGCGAATGTGGCCTGGGCGCCGATCGCGACCGGCGGGCTGGGGCCGGATGGCACGCTCTCCTCGCCCTTCGGCGCGCCGCCGACGCTCGAGGGCTATACCGCGCTGCTGACCGCCACGCAGACCGCGGACCGTAACGCCGCCAGCGCGGCGCTGGCCGGTGCGGAAGCGATGAAGCAGGGCCTCGAGACCCGCTTCAACCAGAGATCCGGCGTCGATGTCGATTCCGAGATGGCAGCGATGGTCACGCTGCAGAACGCCTACGCGGCGAATGCGCGGGTCATGAGCACGGTGCAGGCGATGTGGGACGCGCTGCTCGGCGCGGTGAGGTGAGGCAATGAGCGGGATCGGACCGATCGGGCGGCTGGACACCGGCGCAGCCGCGCTGCGCGCGAAGCTCGATGTGCTGACGCGCCAGGTCTCGGACGGGCGGAAGGGGCCAGGCTATGGCGACATCGCGCCCGAGGCGCGCCGCGCGGTCGACCTGCGCGCCGACATCTCGCGACGCGAGACCTGGCAGGGCACCATCGACCGCACGCTCGCGCGCACCGAGGTGACGCAGAAGGCGATGGGCCGGATCTCGGACATCGCGACGCAATTCTACACCGAGGCGATCCGCATGGACGGCACCTCGACCGTGCGGATCTCGGCGGTGGCCGAGCAGGCGCGCGCCGCCATGGAGGAGGTCGCGAACCTGCTCAACGAACGCTACGCCGGCGAATACATATTCGGCGGCACCGACAGCGCCAACCCGCCGGTGCCCGACCCGCGCAACATCGCCACCAGCGGCATGGCGAACGACATCGCCGCCGCCGTCGCGGGCCTGGGCGGCGGCAATGCGGCCGGGGTGATCGCGGCCACGCTGGTCGCCGCACAGTCGGACGCGGCGGGCACCACACCGTTCTCCGCCTTCCTGTCCGACCCCGCGCAGGGCCTGGCGGAACCCCGCCGCGCGGTGCCCGCGGCCGAGGGCGAGCGCGTTGCCTATGGCGTTTTCGCCAACCGCAACGCGGCCGCCACCAGCGAGGGCGAGACCACCGGGTCCTGGGCGCGCGACATCCTGCGCGGGCTCGCCACCTTCGCCGCACTCGACCCCGTGCAGGCGCAGCTCGGCGCCGACTTCACCGACCTGGTCGCGAGCGTGCGCGATGGCATGCGCAGCGCGATCGAGGCGCTGGGCGAGGAACGCGGCGCGCTGGGCGCGGTCGAACAGCGGCTCGAGGCGACGTCGCGGCGGCATTCGGAGGTGAGCGTGGCGCTGACCGGCCAGCTCGCGGTGATCGAGGAGGTCGACATGGCCGAGACGATCAGCCGCCTACAGGCGACGCAGACGCAGCTCGAAGCGTCCTACCGCGCGATTTCTGTGACCTCGGGGCTGACGCTCACGCGCTTCCTGGCGTGATCGCGGCGTGCGGATTCAGCCTCCCTTAACCGGGGTGGCGTCATGCTGCTCCCGACACCGCAAGATGCGGCGCGCAACCCGGCCCGTGCATCGGTCAAGACCCATCGGTCAGGACCGCGGGGCCATTGGATCCAGGGGAAGACCCCGCATGTCGCTCAATTCCGTCAACACCAACATGGGCGCCATGGTGGCGCTGCAGAGCCTCAATCGCACCAACGAGGCGCTGAACGTCACGCAGAAGCGCATTTCGACAGGCCTGCGCGTGAACGATGCGAAGGACGACGGCGCCGCCTTCGCCGTGGCGCAGGCGGTGCGTGCCGACGTCGCGGGCATCAATGCCGCCAATGAACAGCTGGGCGGCGTCAAGGGCATCCTGGACACGGCGCTGTCGGGCCTGAACAAGGTCTCCGAGACCATGGTCAAGGTGCGCGAGACGCTGGTGCGCCTCGCCGACGACACGCTGAACGCCGACCAGCGCGCCCAGTACGAAGCGCAGTACACCGCGCTGCAGACGCAGATCACCAACTTCATCGACGACGCCACCTACAACGGCCGCACGCTGCTCGCGACCGCGGCGCCCGGCGGCGACATCACCACCACCCGCAACGAGAGCGGCACGACCTACACCATCACCGCGGTGGACGGTGCCGGCACGCTGATCGTGGCCGCGGCGCCGACCGATGCGGCGGGTGCGCAGGCCGCGCTGGCCGATGGCGGCGACTTCGACACGGTGCAGTCGGCGATCAGCGATGCGCTGAACACCTTCGGGTCCGATGCGCGCTACATCGACGCGCAGATTTCCTACAACAAGGACAAGGCGGATGCGATGGAAGCGGGCCTCGGCGCGCTGATCGATGCCGACCTCGCGAAGGAATCGGCGCGGCTGCAGTCACTGCAGATCCGCCAGCAGCTCGGCACCCAGGCGCTGTCCATCGCCAACCAGGCGCCGCAGACCCTGCTGAGCCTGTTCCGCTGATCTCCCGGACGGCGCCGGCCCCCCGGCCGGCGCCGTACCATCGCAACCCCCCGGGAGGACAGGATGTCCACGCTGGTGCTCGAACTCCGACAGGGCGACCTGATGGTCGTCAACGGTGCGCCGATCCGCTTCCGCAATCGCGCGCGCATCGAACTCACCGCCAAGGCGCGGTTCCTTTTCGGCAAGCAGCTGATGACGCCGGAGGCGGCGAATACGCCCGCGCGGCGCATCTACTTCGCCCTGCAGACCGCCTATATCGGCGACGAGGACGAGAGGGAGGCCGGGCTCACGGTAGCCCGGCGCCTGATCGCCGAATTCCAGTCCGCCACCACATCGACGCTGGCACGCGACCTGCTCGACCGGGCGCTCTCGGCGGCCGAGGCGGATGAATGCTACCAGGCGCTCAAGCTGACGCGGCGCGTCATGCGGCACGAGGAGGTGGTGCTCGGCGTCGCACCGCCCTCCACCCTGGCCGAGGAGGACGCGTCGTGAGCGTTGCCGACATCGTGCGTGCCTATGGCGCGGCGCGTGCCGCGCGCGACCCGCGCGAGCAGGAGGCGGACATCTTCCGCCGCGTCACCGGCGGCCTGCGGGCCGTGCAGCAGCAGGATGGCCCGGCGCGGGTGCGCGCCGTGGCCGACAACCGGCGGCTTTGGCTCGCGGTGGAATCCGCGCTGCGCGACCCTTCGAACCAGCTGCCGCAGCAGATGCGCGCGGGGCTGGTGTCGCTCGGCCGCGCTGTGCAGCGCGAGATGGACCAGGGCGAGCCCGACATCGCCTTCCTCATCGAGATCAACGAACAGGTGGCACAGGGCCTGGCCGGCCTGCGCTGAATCAGCGCGCGCCGCGAACGCCTGCCCTTTGCGTCCGGTCTGGCGCGCTGCGGCGATGCCGCTGCTGCGCACCGACGCGCCCCCCTACAACATGCAGGCGCGTCACTCCGCCGCGGCAGGTTCCAGCTGAGCCGCCACAGGCGGGGGCGGCGGGAGTTCCGGCGCCGCCGGCGCGCTCACGCCCGGCGCGGGGCGTTCCGCGATGCCGACCGGCACCGGCGCATCCGACTTCGCCGCGGCGCGGTAGGCGGCGATCTGCCGTGGGGTTGGGATGGTGTTCGCAACATCGCCGACCGCATCGCGGAATTCGATCACGACCATGCCAAGGCTGCCATCCAGCCGCAGGCGCGGGTTGGGCGTGGCCGGTGCGGCGGCGGGCGGCGGGGCCGCGCCGGGGTCGCGTTCGGGACCGGCGGCGCGCGCGGGCGCGCGGGGCGGGTCGGCGGCTGGCAGGGGTCGAAGGGCGAGATCGGGGGTCATGGCTTTGCTCCCATCCCATCCTGCAAGACGGAGGTTAAGGAAGTGTCACTCCCGCCCGACTTTGACGCCGCGCGCGCGCAGCGCGACCCTGCGCGCCGCCCGTGTCCGATCCCCCGACCCCCGTCCCGCCGCCCGATGCCTATCTGCGCACGCTGTTGCTGGCGGTGATGGCGGGCACGGCCCTCGACGCGATCGGCCTGCCGCTCGGCTGGATGGTCGGGGCGATGCTGGCCACCGCCTATCTCGGTTGGCGCGAGGCGGCTGCGGTGCCGCGCGCGGTACATCCGGTCGGGCTGGCGGTGCTCGGGCTCGGGCTCGGGCAGACCTTCACCCCACCGGTGCTGGGCGCGGTGGCGGGCGCTTTGCCGGCCATCCTGGCGGGCGGGACGCTGTCGATCCTGGCGGGGTTGGCGGTCGCACCGCTGTATCGCCGCATCGCCGGCAGCGATGCGCGGACCGCCTATTATGCCGCGGTGCCGGGGGGGATCGTCACCATGGCGGTCCTGGCGCAGCGCGCGGGCGCGCAGGTGGGTGCGGTCACCATGGCGCAGACCATCCGCATGGCCTGCGTGGTGTTGTTCTTTCCGCCCGTGGTCGCGGTGTTTGCGCAGGGCGGGCGCGATGCCGCCTTCAGTGCGGCGCTGCCGCCCTTCGCCTGGGGGGGGCTGGCGATCCTGCTGGCGGGTGGGGCGGCCGCGGCCGTCGCGGGGTCGCGCCTCGGCCTGGCCAATGCCGCCATGCTGGCGCCCTGCCTGCTGGCCATGGCCCTGTCGGGGACCGGGGTTCTGCCCTCCGCGGTGCCGCTGTGGCTGGTCGATGCGGCGCAGGTGGCCATGGGTGCAAGCCTGGGGCTGCGGTTGACCCCGCGCGCGTTGGGGGGCGGTCCGCGGCGCCAGGCGGTGGCCGGGCTCGCCTGCGCCTTCGCGATCGCCATCCTGCTCGCGCTGCTCGGACTGGCGCTCGGCTGGATGGCGGGGCTGCCGCCGGTCGCGGTCATGCTGGGCATGGCGCCGGGCGGCATGCCGGAAATGGCGGTGACGGCGAAGGCGCTCGAACTTGCCGTGCCGCTGGTGCTCGGCTTCCATTTGGTGCGGACGGTGCTGTGCAACCTGCTGGTGGGGCCGATCTGGCGGCTGGCGCTCGCGGTGGGGCTGGGCCGCTGACGTGGCGACCGAAATTCGTATCAAATTCGTGAAGTCAGATAATTAATCTATACATCGCCCGCGAGCTGCGGCATTCCGGTGCGGCAGCCGGGGATACGACACCACCATGAGCCAGACCGTCAGCTACCAAGTCGTCGACCAATGGTCGGCGGGCTTCAATGCGTCGGTCGGGCTGACGGCGGGCGTGGGCGGGCTGCAGGGTTGGACCATCACCTTCGAGGCCGACTTCCTGATCACCCAGATCTGGAACGCCCGCATCATCAGCCACGTCGGCGATACCTATGTGATCGGCAACTTCGAATGGAACGGCGCCCTGGCCGCCGGGCAATCCGCCGCCTTCGGCTTCCTGGGGTCCGCCACGACCGACCCGAACCCCGATGCCTTCGTGGTGCGCAACGGCACCCCGGCGCCGCTGCCGAGCCTCGCCATTGCCGATGCCGCGATCACCGAGGGGCAGTCGGGCACCAAGCTGATGACCTTCGCGGTCACGCTCTCGGCCGCCTCCGACGTGCCGGTCACGGTCGCCTATGCCACCGCCAACGGCACCGCCCTGGCGGGGTCGGACTATGTCGCGCAATCTGGCCTGCTGAGCTTCGCCGCCGGGGAGACCCGCAAGGTCATTCGCGTTGCCGTGAACGGGGACACCGCCGCCGAGGCGAACGAGACCTTCAACCTCCTGCTGAGCAACGCGACCGGCGCCACCATCGCCGATGCCACGGCGCTCGGCCGCATCAACGACGACGACACGCCACCCGCGCTGCGCATCAGCGACGTGACCGTCACCGAGGGCAATGCCGGCACCTCCGAGGCGGTCTTCACCATCCGCCTGTCCAAGGCCTGGACCCAGGCGGTGACGGTCGGCTACGCGACGCAGGACGGCACCGCGCGCGCCGGCAGCGACTACATCGCCGAGACCGGCCAGGTCACCTTCGCCGCCGGCGAGACGGTCAAGACCATTGCCATCGACGTGGTGGGCGACCGGCTTGCCGAGGCGAGCGAGCGCTTCTCGGTGCTGCTGCGCGACCCCGCGGGCGCGACCATCTCCGACGCCACGGGCATCGCGACCATCACCGACACCGATGCGCGCCCGACCATCGGCGTGTCGGACGTGGCGGTGGCCGAGGGTGATGCCGGCACCTCGAACGCGGTCTTCACGGTCACGCTGAACAAGGCCTGGGACCAGGCGGTCACGGTGCGCTTCGCCACCGCCAACGGCACCGCCCTGGCGGGCGAGGATTTTGACGGGCGGTCCGGGACGCTCACCTTCGCAGCCGGGGAAACCACCAAGACCGTCGCGGTCGCGATCCGCGGCGACGACGCGATCGAGGCGGACGAGACCTTCTCCCTGCTGCTCTCGGCGCCCACCAACGCCACCATCCGGGACAACACGGGCATCGCCACCATCCGCAACGACGATGTCGCCACCGGTCCGGTCGGGTTCCTGTCGACCGACGGCAACCAGATCGTCGATGCCAATGGCGATACCGTGCGCATCACCGGCGTGAACTGGTTCGGCATGGAATCCGACACCTACACCCCGCACGGGCTGTGGGCGCGCAACTGGTCGGACATGATGGAGCAGATGGCCGAGACCGGCTTCAACACCATCCGGCTGCCCTTCTCGCTGGATGCGCTGCAGCCGGGGCGCATGCCCAACGGCATCAATTACGGGCTGAACCCGGACCTGGCCGGGCTGTCCGCGCTGCAGATCCTGGACAAGATCGTCGACAAGGCGGGCGAGCTCGGGATGCGCATCATCCTCGACAGCCACCGCAGCGCGGCCGGTCCGGGGCCCAACCCGAACGGGCTGTGGGTCGATGGGGGCTACACCGAACAGCAGTGGATCGATGGCTGGAAAATGCTGGCCACGCGTTATGCCGGCGACCCCACCGTCATCGGCGCCGACCTGGCGAACGAACCGCACAACGCGGTGTGGGGCGGCGGTGGCGCCAATGACTGGGCCGCGGCGGCCGAGCGTGCCGGCAACGCCATCCATTCGGTCAACGACGACTGGCTGATCTTCGTGGAGGGGGTCGAGACCTACAACGGCGCCAACACCTGGTGGGGCGGCAACCTGATGGGCGTGGCGTTCGACCAGGTGGTGCTGAACACGCCCAACAAGGTGGTCTATTCGCCGCATGAATACGGCAATTCCATCTTCGAGCAGCCGTGGTTCCAGGGCGCCGACTTCCCGAACAACCTCACCGCGCGCTTCGAGCAGTTCTGGGGCTACATCTACGAACAGGACATCGCGCCCATCTTCCTGGGCGAATTCGGCAGCAAGCTGCAGGACCCCAAGGACCTGCTGTTCCTCGACAAGCTATTGGCCTACCTCGATGGCGACCTTGATGCCAATGGCACGATCGACATCGCCGCCGGGGACCAGGGCATGAGCTGGACCTGGTGGTCCTGGAACCCGAATTCCGGCGATACCGGCGGCATCCTGTCGGATGACTGGAGCACCGTGATCGACGCGAAGGTCGACCTGCTGCAGGGGCAGCTGGCGGATCTCTGGCCGGTGGTGTGACGCCCGGGTGGGTCAGCCCCCGCCCGACAGCCGCACCGGATAGGCCGCGAGCGAACGTTCGACCAGCCCCGGCAATGTGTCGCGCAGCGCCAGCGCGGTGCGGGATTCGCCGGCCACGCAGGCGGCTTCCAGCGCCGCGGCCGTCTCGCGCAGCGCGGCCGCACCGAAGGTGCCGGCGGCCGATTTCAGCCCATGCGCCTCCTCCTCGATCGCCATGAGGTCGGTGGTGGCGGCGAGCCGCGCCAGCCGCGCGCGGGTCTCCTCGGCGAAGACGCCGATCAGCCGCGGCAGCCGCCCGGGGCCGACCGCGCTGCGCAATTCCTCGAGCGTCGTGTGGTCGAGCAGGCTGGGGACGGCGTGCGGTTCCTCGACTGGCGGCAGGGCGCGCGGGCGGCGCGGGCGCGCGTCCAGCACATCGGCTACCGCGCGCAGCAGGACGGCGCGGTCCATCGGCTTGGGCAGGTGCCCGTCCATGCCGGCGGCCAGGCACTTCTCCCGGTCTCCCGCCATGGCCGAGGCGGTCATGGCCAGGATCGGCACGCGCCCCGCCGCGCCCGTCATGGCGCGGATCGCCGCGGTCGCGGCATAGCCATCCATGCGCGGCATGCGCACATCCATCAGCACCACGTCATAGGCGGCGGTGCGTGCCGCCCCCACCGCTTCTTCGCCATCGCGGGCGAGGTCCACGGCATAGCCGGCCTTGCGCAGGATCGCGGCCGCGACCAGCTGGTTCGCCTCGCCATCCTCGGCCAGCAGGATTCGTCCACGCGCCCCCGGCGGGACGCGCGCGGCGACCGCTTCGGGTGTGGGCAGCAGCGTGGCCGGCGGGCGGCCCGATTCCGCGACCGGCGCCAGCGGGATGTCGAACGCGAAGACCGATCCCTTTCCGGGTGTCGAGACCAGCCCGACCTTGCCGCCCATCAGCCCCACCAGGCGCCGGCAGATCATCAGCCCCAGGCCCGATCCGCCGAAGCGCCGCGCGGTGTCCGACGCGCCCTGCGCGAAGCGTTGGAACAGCCGGCGCTGCACCTCGGGCGGGATGCCGATGCCGGTATCCGCCACGGCGAAGCGGATGCGCGGTTCCTCGCCCTCGGCGCGCTCCACCCGCAGGCCGACGCCGCCGGACGACGTGAACTTCACCGCATTGTCCGCGAGGTTCAACAGCACCTGGCGCAGCCGCTGCGGGTCGCCCACCACGCGGGCGGGCAGGGTGGGGTCGATGCTGGCGGACAGGCGGATGCCCTTCTCGGCCGCGGCGGGGCCGAGCAGGTCCAGCACCTCGGTCACCGGCTTGGCCAGGTCGAAGGGGATCGTCTCGAGGCTGAGCCGCCCGGCCTCGATGCGCGACAGGTCGAGCATCTCGTTCACCGTGGACAGCAGCGTCTCCCCGCAGCGGCGCGCGGTTTCGGCATAGGCGCGTTGCTCGGCATCGAGCGCGGTGTCGAGCAGGAGCGAGACGGTGCCCATCACGCCGTTCATCGGCGTGCGGATCTCGTGCGACATGAAAGCGAGGAAGTCCGATTTTTCGGCCGACGACTTCTCCGCCTGGCGGCGCGCGCGCTGGTTGGCGCGCGCCAGCTTCTCGCGTGCGGTAACGTCGTGCTGGATGCCGAAGAAGTGCAGCAGCGCGCCGTCCGGCCCGAAGACCGGGGAGATGTGCAGTTCGTTCACGAAGCGCGTGCCGTCGCGCTTGTAGTTCACCAGTTCGATGTCGAGCGGATGGCGTTCGGCGATGGCGCGGCGGATCGCATGCACATGCGCCGGGTCGGTCCCCGGGCCCTAGCGACGAGGGATTCGAACGGGACATCGAGCCTGCTCCTTCCGCCTAGGAAGGTCAGCTCGATCAGCGCGGCCGCGCACGGCACCTCGGCCCCTGCCTGGCGGAGCAGGGAAATCCCCGCCGCCATGGTCCCGCCCGTCGCGAGCAGGTCGTCCAGGAGCACGACCCTCTGGCCCTTTGCGATGGCATCCGCCTGCATCTCGATCCGGTCGGTGCCGTATTCCAGCGCGTAGTTCAGCCCGATGGTGAGCCCCGGCAGCTTGCGCGGCTTGCGCAGCATGACGAAGCCGAGGCCGAGCTCGAGAGCGAGCGGGGCCGCCACCAGGAAGCCGCGGCTTTCGATGCCGGCCAGCACGTCGGGCTTGTGCGGGCCGATCGCAGCGGCAAGGCGCGACACCGCGGCGCGCCAGGCGGCGCCGTGCCGCAGCAGAGTCGAGATGTCGTAGAACAGGATGCCGGGCTTCGGGAAATCCGGGATCCCGCGGATATGGGCCTTGAGGTCGATGGTGTCGGTTGCGGTCACGTCTGGTCGCTGCCGGTCCTGTTGGGGGACACCGCCGCGAGAGCCGCGGGGGCGGGCCGGCGATTGGCTAGCCTTCCTGAAGCGAGACTAGAAGATTGACACCCAAACTGTCCATGTTTGTTGACAGGTCTTGGCGAAACGCGACCGAAGCGGCAGATGCGCCTGTATGTCGCGCTCCACCATCGCTGCCCTGCTCGGGATTGCCGGTTTCCTCGCCTATGTCGTCGTGGTGCTGCTGCTGGCGGACCATGTCCGGGCGCTGCACTGGACGGTCGAATTGTTGTTCTTCGCGATCGCGGGCATCGCCTGGGTCTGGCCGGCGAAGCGGCTCATCGTCTGGGCGGTGCGCTAGCCCCGTTGCCGCGCGCCGTGGCTTGCTGAAGCTCCGATCGCCTGTGGGTTTCACCAGCATCGTCACCCGGTCGGATGAGCCCATCCGATCGGAAACGGGATCTATCGGCGCGTGCGCAGGGCCGCGACGGTGGTCTCCTCGCCGCGCGTGATCACCTCGATCGCAACGCCGCCCCGCTGCCAGGCGAAGATGCAGGGAGCTTCCCCGGTGCCGGCGCAGGCCACCATCTCGGGCCGTCCGGTGCAGCGCCGTTCGGTGGCGCCGCAGGCATCGGCCTCGGGGTCGCGCAGCGGCTGCCAGCCATCGCGCAGCAGCGCCTCTCGCGCGGCGGCGTAGGGCGTGCCCGGGGCGATCGGCGGCGGGGAGGCTTCCGCCCGGACGCCCAGCGGCGCCAGGCACAGCAGCGACAGGACGGCGGTCAGAAAGGCGCGGTTCATGCGGCGAGTCTGCCGCGGGCCCGGCGCGCACCCAAGGAAACGCTTCGGTGCCAAAGAAAAAGGCCCCCTGATCGCTCAGGGGGCCTTCGCCGCGGCGGGCGGGATTGGTCGGAGTGAGAGGATTCGAACCTCCGGCCCCTGCGTCCCGAACACAGTGCTCTACCAGGCTGAGCTACACTCCGGCGCCGGCCCACTGCGGAGGCGGCGGTATAGCGACCCGCCCCCGCGCCCGCAAGCCGGGGTGCGCGCGACTTTGTCACGGGTCATTGCCGATCCGCGCTGGCACCTTATCCTCGGATCGTGCGAAGGACGCGCGGCCGAAGGCCTCAACGAAAGGGATGCTTCATGAAGTCCTGGATACTCGCGGGCGCGGCGATCGCCGCCATGTGCACGGCCAGCGCGGCGTTCGCGCAGGATGTCATCGCGCAGCGCCGTGACGGCCTGCGTGGCATGGGCCGCCAGATGGAAGCGATCAAGGCCGTGACCGATGCGCGCGGTGACACCCGCCCGCTGGTCGAGCGTGTGGACGCCATGATCGCCTTCTACCGCGGCCTGCCCGCCCTGTTCCCGGCCGGCAGCGGCACCGGGGATACCCGCGCGCTGCCCACCATCTGGTCCGACCGCGCCGGATTCGAGCAGGTGAACGCCAACATGATCACCCAGCTGCAGGCGCTGCGCGCCGCGGCGGCCTCGGGCGACGTGGCCGCGACCACCGCGGCCTTCAACCAGACCGGCGCGACCTGCGGCACCTGCCACCGCCCCTATCGCGGCCCGGCGCGCTGAACGGCGCGTCAGGCGCCCATGCCCAGGCGCCTGACGTACCAGACGCCGAACGCCGCGGCCGCCAGCAGCACCGCGCCCAGCGCGGGGTTCGCAAGCCGCGGCGCCTTCGCATGGGAGGCCGGGATCCGCTTGGTCCCGGTCACCATCGGCACCACCAGGTCCTGCCCCTTGAACAGGCGGTAGGACACCACCGCCAGGACATGCGCCAGCACCGCGAGCAGCAGCAGGTTGATCAGCGTGGCATGCAGGTTGGTCATGCGCTCCGACGTGGATTCGCTGACCCAGTTCGCGAGAGGGCCGTGCTGCGAATAGGTGAAGCCGACATCGTGGTTGGCCATCAGCCCCGAGACACCTTGCGCCAGCAGCAGGGCGAGCAGCACCACCACCATCCAGGCACCGGCGGGGTTGTGGGTGGTCTCGGTGTCGGGTTCGACGCGACGGAACTTGCCCAATTGGCGCAGCGCGGCCAGCGGGGAGCGCAGGAAGGTCCAGAAGCGCGCATTCTCGGACCCCACGAGGCCCCACAGGATGCGGAACGTAACCAGCGTCAGCAGCAGGTAGCCCGATCCGTAGTGCAGGTTCCACGCGCCGGACTTGGCGCTGAAGTACGACACCAGCACGCAGCCCGCCGTGCCCCAGTGGAACAGCCGCACCCAGCCGTCCCAGACCTTCACGGGCACCAGTTTCTCGCTCATGCACTTGCTCCTTGCCGCAGTGCACCCTGGCATGGCGGGGCAGGTGCCGCGAAGCCTCGGGCAGGGGTGCTGGATGGGATTTGATGCGGTTCCGGCGGTTGTCAGGGGGGCGGCGGTCGCGCTGCTGGGGACACTCGTGCTGCTGGCGGCGGGGCGGGTCCTGCGCCTGCCGGCGGTCTCCGCCCTGGCTGGCGCGGTCGGGCTTGCGGCGGGGTGCCTCGCTGTGACGGGCGTGGTCGGGGCATCGCCGCGCCAATTGGCCGAACGCCTGCCCATGCTGGCGCTGGTCGCGCTCGGCGGCGCAGTGGTGGTGGCCGTGCTGCGCGGGCGCGCCGCGCGGGCGGTGGCCGGTGCGATCGGCGTGCTGGCCGGCGCCTGGTGGATGAGCGGTGCGCCGCTGCACCCGGATACGATGCTGCGGGCCGCCCCCGTCGCGGCGGCCCTGGCCTTGGCCATGGGCGCGGGTGCGCTGCGTGGTGGCCCGGCCATGGCGGTGGCCTGGGCGATGCTTGCGGCCGGGCTCGCGCTCGCGGCGGCGCGCGGGCCTCATCTGGCCTATGCGCTGGCGGGATTGGGCGCGGTGCTGGGCGCGGCGCTGGGCCGGCAGGCCGGGGCGGCGCCGGTGCGTGTTGCGCTCGGCGTCATGCTGGCGGGCATCGCGGCGGTGCCGGTGCTCGGGCGCGGGGCGCCGGCGGATTGGGCCGCCGCCGCCGCACCGGCGCTGGCCTTGCTGGCCGGGCCATGGGTGGCCGGGCGCCTGCCGCGGAGGATCGGCCCCTGGGCCGGCCCCGTGCTGGCGGCCGCCCCGGCCCTGGCGGCCACTGCCTTGCTGCGCTGACCGGCCCGGTCAGGCCGCCTGCGCCAGCCCGTCGGCCTCGAGCCGATCGAGCCATGGGTCGATCTCGAGCGCGAAGCGCACCAGGGCGGCGACCAGCGCGATCGCATTTGCCGGCGGGATGACCGCGGCGGTGGCCTCGACGCGGATCCGGTGGTCGGGCAGCAGTCGCGCCTGCAGGCCCGGCGGCAGGGAGGCCGGCAGGTCGGCCAGGGCGGCGAAGGCCCGCCTGCGATCCGCGCCAGGGTCGGCCGTGGACGGGATGCGCCCGACATCCACCGCCATCCGCACGCCTTCGGCAGCGATCCGTGCCTCGCAGGCGCGGCCACGCCAGGCGAAGCGCAGGCAAGGCAACGGGTGGGGCGCGCGCGGGGCGAACGCCCCGTCCGGCGTGACGGCAAACGGGCCGAGGGGGATGGTCTGCATGGATGCAGGGTTGTCCAGGACTGGTGAACACACCATAACCGCGGCCACATGGCCCTTGGACAAAGTCTTCGTCTCGTGCTTGCGCCGCCGCATCCGGCGGCGCGGCCCTTCCTGATCGGCGGGGGGGTGGCGGCGCTGCTCGGCCTGCTGTTGCTGGGCGACTGGCTGTTCTGGCTGGCGGCGGCGTTCCTCGCCTTCTGCCTGTATTTCTTCCGCGATCCGGAACGTTACCCGCCCGGGCGGCCCGGCCTGGTCATCGCGCCGGCGGACGGCAAGGTGGTCAGCATCGTGCCCGCGGTGCCGCCGGAGGAACTCGGCCTCGGCCCCGCGCCGCGTTGGCGCGTGGCGATCTTCCTGTCGGTGCTGGACGTCCACGTGAACCGCATGCCGGTGGATGGCACCGTCACGCGCGTGGCCTACCGGCACGGCAAGTTCCTCAGCGCCAACCTCGACAAGGCGAGCGAAGAGAACGAGCGCAACGCCATCGCGCTGGCGCTGCCCGACGGGCGGGACCTCGCGGTGGTGCAGATCGCCGGCCTGGTGGCGCGGCGCATCCTGTCGGACGCGAAGGTGGGGGATGCGGTGCAGGCGGGCGACCGCTTCGGCATCATCCGCTTCGGCAGCCGCACCGATGTCTACCTGCCCGAGGGCCTGCGCCCGATCGTGAGCGTCGGCCAGACCATGATCGGCGGCGAGACGGTGCTGGCGGAGCTGGGTGGGCCGTGACCGGCACCGATGACCGCAGGGCGCAGCCGGCATGGCCGGCGAGCACCGAAGGTCTGAATCGGCGCCGCCGCGCCGCAGGCGCCACGAAGCGCACCGATGACCGCAGGGCGCAGCCGGCATGGCCGGCGAGCACCGAAGGTCTGAATCGGCGCCGCCGCGCCGCAGGCGCCCCATGAGCGACCCCGCCCGCGTCCGCCTGCTGCGCCGCCGCTTCCGCCCGCGCACCCGCCCGCGCTTCGACGGCACGTCGTTCAACCGGCTGATCCCGAACATCCTCACGATGCTCGGCCTATGCTGCGGGCTGGTGGCGATCCGCTTCGCCTTCGAAGGGCGCTTCGACCAGGCCGCGGTGTTGATCGTGGTGGCGGCAGTGATCGACGGACTCGACGGACGGCTCGCGCGGCTGCTGAAAGCCACGTCGCGCTTCGGCGCGGAATTCGACAGCCTGTCGGACTTCCTGTGCTTCGGCGTCGCGCCGGGGCTGATCCTGTATTTCTGGACCATGCAGGACTACCGCGCGCTGGGCTTCGCGCCCTGCCTGCTGTTCGCGGTGTGCATGGCGCTGCGGCTTGCGCGGTTCAACGCCTCGCTGGATGTCGGGCAGGGCGTGAAGCCGGCCTATGCCTACAACTTCTTCACCGGCGTGCCGGCGCCGGCCGGTGCCGGCTGCGCACTGTTCCCGCTGTTCCTGGGGCTGTGGCTGCAGCAGATGGGGTGGGAGTCGATGGCCGCGGCGGTGCGCCACCCGGCCTTCGTGGGCGTGGTGATGGTGACGGTCGCCGGGCTGCTGGTCAGCACCGTGCCGACCTGGTCGTTCAAGAACTTCAAGATCCCGCGCGCCTACGTGCTGCCTCTGCTGCTGGGCACCGGGCTGTTCGTCGCACTCCTGCTGGCCGAACCCTGGGCAGCGCTGGCGATCGCGGGGCTGATCTACCTCGGCATGATCCCGTTCTCGGTGCGGTCGTACCTGCGCCTGAAGCGCGAGGCCGAGAGCATGATCGAACCCGTGGTGGTCAACACGGCGGGGCATGGCACCAGCGGCTGACGTTCCGGCCGCCAGGGACCCGGATGCCGTGCTGCGCACCACGGAGCCGGGGCGGCTCGCGTGGCGCGCCTCGGCGCTCGCGCTGGTGCTGGCCACCGTCCTGGTCGGCTTCGGCGTGCCGAAGGTGATCGGCGCGGCAACCGAGGCCGAGCGCTTGCGGGCCGCGGCGGCGAATGCCGACAAGCTGCTCGCCGCGCTGCTCGATGCCGAGACCGGCCAGCGCGGCTACCTGCTGACCGGCCAGGAGGCGTATCTCCTGCCCTATCACCGGGCCGAGGAACGTCTGACCCCCGCGGTGCAGGCGGTCGAGCACTCCCTCGCGCTGCGCCCGGTCGATGGCCCGTTGCGCCCCGTCCTGCAGGAGATGCTGGACGCCACGGCGCAGAAGCGATCTGAACTCGCCATCACCATCGACGCCTTCCGCGAAAGTGGCGCGACCGCCGCCGTCGCGCGTGTCCTGGCGGGCGACGGCAAGGCCGCGATGGACCGCGTGCGCGAAGCCGCCGCGGAAACCCATCGGATCGCGGACGAACGTGCCGAACAGCAGGCGGATGTCGCGCGGCGGCTGCTGATCGGCGGCGGGGCCGGGGTGGCGGCGTTGTTGTGCATCGCCTTCGCCGCCGGGATCGGCGCGCGGCGCGCGGCCCGCGCCGTGGAAGCCGAGGCGGATGCCCGCATCCGTGCCATCTACGACACCGCGCCGCTCGGCATCGCGATGCTGGACCCGCAACTGCGCTTCGTGATGGCGAACGGCGCGATGACGGCGATCGCCGGCGATCCCGCCGCCGATCCCACGGGCCGGCCGATCGCCCGATTCATGCCGCCGGCGCTGGTGCCGGGCCTGGCGGCGCTGCTTCGCGGGGCGCTGAAGCAGCCGAACACGCTGATCGATACCGTCGTCGACGAGGGGGGCGATGGGGCGCCGGGACGATCCTGGCTCGCGATGGCGCGCGCCGACCGCGAACCCGACGCGCCGCCGACGCTGATCCTGCTGATGCAGGACATCACCCATCGCCGCCGTGCCGAGGCCGAGCGCGCCATCCTCGTCCATGAACTGCAGCATCGCGTGAAGAACGTGATCGCGACGGTGCAGGGGATCGCGGTGCAGACATCCGCCGGCGCGCAGGGCGAGGATTTCCTCGATACCTTCGGCGCCAGGCTGCGCAGCCTGGCGCGCGCGCATGGCCTGCTGACCGAGGCGGCCTGGACCAGCGCGCCGCTCGATGCAGTGGTCGCGGTGGCGCTGGCGCCCTGGCAGGGCGGTGGTGCCAGCGGGATCGTGGTCGCGCCGCAGGCGGGCGAACCGCCGCTGCTCGCGCCCACCCAGGTGCTGAGCCTGAACTATGCGCTGCACGAACTCGCGACCAATGCGGCGAAGTACGGCGCGCTGTCGGTGCCGGGCGGCCGTGTCACGATCGACTGGCACCGGCAGGCCGGCGGGCGCGTGGTACTGCGCTGGGTCGAACGCGGCGGCCCACTGATCCATGTGCCGCCGCAGACCGAAGGCTTCGGCACCTACCTGGTCGACACGGCCTTCTCGACGGATAGCGTGCCCGGCGAGGTGATCCGCACCTTCGCGCGCGACGGGCTGGAAGCGACGCTCCGCTTCACGCCGGAGGGCACATGACGGCGGGCGCGCCGCGCGGCGCCGTCACGCTGATGGTCGATGGCCAGCCCGTGCGCGTCACCGGCGGGCCATTCGATTCCCTGCCGCCCGGCGCGCGCGGTCTGTGCCTTGAGCCGCGCGCCGCCCGCGTGGCCGAGGCCGAATGGCGCCTCGACGTGCCCGATTTCGGTGTGCCCGAGGACGCGGCGCTGCGTGACGTGCTGGGCGCGATGCTGGCGGCGATGCGCGCCGATCCCGGCGGCACCTATCATGTCGGGTGCCGCGCGGGGCTGGGGCGCACCGGCATGGCGCTCGCGTGCCTCGGCGCCATGACGGGGGTGGCCGATCCGCTCGGCTGGGTCAGGGCCACCTATCACGCCGGCGCGGTCGAGACACCCGGGCAGGAGGCGTTGGTCGCGCGGTTCGCGGCGCGCGGTGCGTAACCGTTTCGCTGGCGGGGGCGAAGCGCGGTATGGCAAACCACGCGCGTCGCGACACCTGCGTCCCGGGTGATCCGCCCATCCCCACGGAGAGACCGACCATGACCCGTCCGATCCGTCCATCTGTCCTGCGCGCCGGGGCCGTTGCCCTGGCTGCGGTTTTCGCCACTGCCACGCCCGCGCCGGCCCAGCCGGACCCCGAGACCATCGTCAATGCCTTCGAGGCGGCCCTCGGCCCGATCCGCACGCATCGGCCGAGCCACCCCAAGGGGGTCTGCGCCGCCGGGCATTTCACCGCCACACCCGACGGCACGCGCCTGTCGGTTGCCCCGGTGTTCAGCGGGCAGCGCAACAACGCGATCATCCGCTTCGGCGTGGCTGGCGCGAATCCAAATGCGTCCGACAGCGCCCGCGGCACGCGAGGCCTGTCGATCCGCTTCGAAAGCCCGACGGGCGACCTGTTCGAGATGGCGAACATCTCCGCCCCGGTGTTCGGCGCGGACAAGCCCGAGACGCTGGTGAACGGGCTTCTGTCGCGCGCCAACGACCCCGCGACGGGGCGCCCGAACCCCGAGCGCGCGGCGGCCTATGCGGCCTATGTCGCGGCGAACCCCACCGTGGGGAACCAGGGCCG
The DNA here is from genome assembly GCF_022846615.1 of Roseomonas fluvialis. Classification (NCBI taxonomy): domain Bacteria; kingdom Pseudomonadati; phylum Pseudomonadota; class Alphaproteobacteria; order Acetobacterales; family Roseomonadaceae; genus Roseomonas; species Roseomonas fluvialis. Next base: position 3,609,172 of record NZ_AP025637.1, on the reverse strand, counting down.
CTACCTGGCCGCCAACAACCCGCCGGCGAGCTTCGCCACCACGCCATACTGGGGCGTGAACACCTTCCTGTTCCGCGGCCAGGACGGGCAGCAGCGGCCTGCGCGCTGGGTCTTCGAACCGCGCGCAGGGACCGAGCGCCTGACCGAGGCGCAGATGCAGTCGTTGGGCGCGAACTTCCTGGCCGACGAACTGCGCCGCCGCGTCGGCGCCGGACCGGTCGAATTCGACATGGTGCTGCAGTTCCCCGGCCAGGGGGACGACCTGCTGAACCCGACCGTGGCCTGGCCGGCGGACCGGCCGCGCACCGTGGTTGGGCGGCTGACCGTGACGTCGGTCGAGGCCGGCGCGGGCGGGCCCTGCGATCCGATCAGCTTCATGATCCTCGACCAGGCGCCGGGGATCGAAATGAGCGACGACCCGGTGCTGCAGGCGCGCGCGGCGGCCTATGCGGTGAGCCTGTCGCGGCGTACGCCGTGAACGGCGCCGTCAACTGATCGCGTAGAAGTCGACGATCTCCGCCGCGACCAGCCAGGCCAGGGCGCGCGCGCGGCGGGGTAGTCCGGCGGGCCGAGCCCGTTTGCCGCCAGCACGACCTCCATGCCGGTGAGCGTCCCGGGCAGGCAGCGCAGCAGGCAGTCGAGCCGCGGCGCGCGGCTGCCGGCGGCGGTGGCGTCCAGGCGCGGCCAGCGGATGCCAAGGCGGTCGGTGCCACGCTCGCGGAGTATGTCTGCGATGCGCGACCGGGCGGCCGCCCTGGTCGCGTTGGTCTCCATCGCGCCGCGCTACTTCCTGCGCGTCCCCACGATCACGCCGTCATTCTCCAGCGCGGCGATCTCGTCCGCGCTGAACCCCCGTGCGGCCAGCACGTCGCGCCCATGCTGGTTGAAGCGTGGCGGTGCCGTGCGGGCGCCGCCGGGCGTGCGCGACAGCTTGATCGGCGTGTTCAGGGCACGGAAATCGCCGATCTGCGCCACCATGTTGCGGTAGGCCGTGTGTTCGGCGGCCATCGCTTCATCGACATGCAGGACCGGGCCGGCCGGCAGGCCGGCGGCGAGCATGCGGCGCGTGAGGTCGTGCCCGTCCTCGTTCGCGAACCGCGCGTTCAACACCTCGGTCAGCGCGGCCTTGTTCACCACGCGCTCGCCGTTGGTGGCGAAGCGCGGGTCCTTCGCGACCTCGGGGATGCCGAGGAAGTCGCAGAACTTGCGGAAGGCCGGGTCGTTGCCGGCGGCGACGAAGATCTCGCAGGTCTTTGTCGTGAACTTCGAATAGGGCGCCAGGTTCGGATGCGGGTTGCCGGTCGCCTTGGGCCGCTTGCCGGACAGGAAGAAATTGGCGGCATGCGGATGCAGCAGCGCCATGCCGCAATCATGCAGCGTCATGTCGCAATACTGGCCCCGGCCCGATCGTTCGCGTTCGTGCAGCGCCATCAGGATGGCGATGGTGCTGAACAGGCCGGTGGCGATGTCCACGATCGGGTTGCCCAGGCGCGTGGGCCCGGAATCCTCGGTGCCGTTGATGGACATGAGGCCGACCATGGCCTGCAGCACCGCGTCGTAGCCGGGGAAGCCGCCGAGCGGGCCCTCGCCGCCGAAGCCCGAGACGCGGCAATGGATCAGGCGGGGGAACTTCTTCGACAGCACCGCCTCGTAGCCCAGGCCCCATTTCTCCATGGACCCGGGCTTGAAGTTCTCGACCAACACATCGGCCCCTTCGAGAAGGCGCAGCAGCACCTCGCGCCCCGCTGGCTTCGACAGGTCCAGGCCCACGCTCCGCTTGTTGCGGTTCACGCCGACGAAATAGGACGCATCGCCATCGCTGTTGAAGGGCGGGCCCCAGTCGCGGACCTCGTCGCCCTGCGGGGGTTCGAGCTTGATCACCTCGGCCCCGTGGTCGGACAACACCATGGTGCAGTACGGCCCGCCGAGCACGCGGGTGAGGTCCACCACGCGCAGCCCCGCCAGCGCGCCGGGCGAAAGCGCCGTGCCGGCGCCGAGTGCAGCGGTGTCGTCCATGTCCCGGTTTCCTCCGATCGCGGCCCGGAAGATGCGCGACCAGGGCCGGTTTGTCGAACCTTCCGCGCGCCCGACGCGACGGAGCCCGGTGTGCGTCGCCACGGCCGGATGCCGCTGCCGCGAGCCACGCCGACAGCGCGCGTCGTTCAGGCTCCGAGCAGGATGGAGGCGCCGAGCATCGCCATCAGCGCCCCGGCCACGGCGCCGAACAGCAACGGCATCGGCGTACCGGGCTGCATCGCCTCCGGATGGCCAGGCGGGTGGCTGAGCCGGACGACCTGGCCGGCCTTCACGCGCCCGCGCGCGGCGGGGACATGCAGGCGCAGCAGCCGCTCGGTGCCGTCGGTGGCCGTGACCGCGATCTCGGTCAGCCCGCCATGGTCGCGCGGGTCGGGCGCGGTGCGCACCACGCCGTCCACCACCACCCAGTCACGCCGTGCGCGCCACAGCGCCAGGCACACTGCCATCACCGCCAGGCTGGCCGGCAGCACCAGCCAGGTGACGAGCGCATCGAGCCCCGGGTCGTTCATGCCGCTGCGGCGCGGCGCCCCCAGACGCGGGCGCAGAATTCGGGATAGGTCTCGACCATCTCGTCACAGACGCGCCCGCGCAGCAGCGCGAGTTCGGCCTCGGTCGGGTCGGGCGTGGCGGGGATCTCGGCTTCGGCGTCGAAGGCGAAACCGGTGGCCTCGCGCACGCTGTCCACCGTCTCGCCCGGATGCAGGGAGGCGAGCGAGAAGCGTGCGCGATCGGGGTGGAAGCGGAACACGCAGCGCCCGGTGACCAGTGCCTGCGCGGTGCCGCGGCGGAACACGCCCGGCGCGCTCACGCCAGGCGCGGAGATGTTGTCCACCCGGTCCACCAGCACGCGCGGGGAATGTTCCTCGCGGAACAGGATGGTGCGCGGGGTCATGAAGTACATGAAGGCGGAGCCGAAGGACCCGGGGAAGCGCACGCCTGTCCCCGGCCAGTCCCCGGTGCCGACCAAGTTCAGGTTCGCCTGCCCATCGATCTGCCCGCCGCCCAGGAAGAACAGGTCGATCCGCCCCTGGCCGGTCAGGTCGAACAATTCGCGCGTGCCCTCGGTGAAGGGATTGCCGGATCGCTTGTGCAGCAGGGATAGCCGCACGTCGTGGCCCATCAGCTTGACCAGCCAGCAGGCGGCCGCCGGCATGGGCGATGCGGCACCCACCGCGATGTGACGCGCGGGCGGTGCGGCGGGGTCGAGGATGAGGCGCGCGAGAGCGGCGACGATGCGTTCCTCCGGCGCGATCATGCGGCGACGGCCTTGGGGGCGAACACCTCGCGGTCGAGCCAGGCGCGGAAGCCGTCATCGGTTTTCGCGGCGCGGGCATAGTCCGCCACGTAGGCCGCATCGAAGCCGTATTCGTCGAGCAGCGCGACCGGATGCGCGCCGCGCTGCGCCACCGCCACGGCATCGATGTAGGTGGCGTTGATGGCACCGGCGGCGAGGCGCTCGTCTTCCAGGAAATTGCCCTCCACCACGCGCTCGACCGTGACCAGCGCCGCCTTCGACGCATGGGCGATGGTGGCGCATTCGCGCCGGCGGCCGAGCCACACATTGCCCGCGCTGTCCGCCATGGCTGCGTGGAAGATCGCGAAGTCTGGCTGCTTCGCCGGCAGCAGCACGATGGGGTCCGCGCCATCTTCCGCGAAGGGGTTGGGCATCACCTTCCAGTCCGGCCGGTTGGCCAGGATGTCGCTGCCGATCAGCCCGCGCAGGGGCATGAAGGGCACGCCCTTCTCGGCCGCCTGCAGCATGGTGTGGATGGCCGGGCAGGTGGCGTCGCGCACCACGATGCGCCCGGCCTTCAGCGCGGCGGAAAACCGCGGCGCGAAGCCGGCCTCGCCGAGGCTGACGGCGGAAGTCTCGACCTCCGCCACGCAGCCCGCGCCGATCAGGATGTCGGTCGCGAAGCCTGATACCGGCACGCCGAGCAGCCGCAGCCCGCGCGCCCGGCGGCGGATCAGCGCCTTGGCGATGGCGACCGACGGCAGCGAATTGTCCGGCGGGATCGCCACCAGTGCGCCATCGGGTATGCGCGCGGCAAGGGCATCGGCGGATGGCAGCAGCATGGGACGGGTCCTCCGGGGGCCGACCCTACGCCGGGCGGGCCGGGCGGGCCAGTGCGCAGCGCCCCGCCAGTGCGTCAGAACAGGTCCTGCTCCAGCAGCCTGAAGCCCTTGCCGGAGTTGAAGGTCGGCACGTCGCCTTCCCCGATCGCCAGCAGCCGCAGCGTGTCGGCGACATCGATCGTGGCGTTGTTATCCACGTCCTCGAACAGATAGACGCCGACCTGAGCCTCGTTGGCGCCGCCGATCACCAGGATGATCCGCTCGCCGATCGTGCCAGCGCCCATCCGCGCGCCCACCGCGTTGCGCACGGCAGTGAGCGAGCCGACGGCATTGCCGGCGATCTCGCTGCTGGTGGACAGGACGCTGGCGCCCCAGCCGAACGTGACGTCCGCCCCGGCGTACAGGAGCAGGTGATGCCGCCACTCAGCCCGAGCGCCTGCCACTCCGCTGCAATAGTCGTTGCCGTCGACGTCGGTGTTGAGGACCGTGCCGGCGGTCGAGTTGGTGACCACGCCGTTGATGTCGCCGGTCCCGTCGAATTCGCTGACGATGACCGCATAGGAGTCCGCGCTGCCGCCTCCGCCAAGGGTGATCCGGTCGCCACCATCGCCGCCGACCACCGTGTCGCCGGCGGTCAGGCCCTCAATGGTGTCGGCGCCTCTGCCCGCGATGATCAGGTCGGCGCCGGTGCGGCCTTGGTACTGGATCGTGCCGGTGCCCCGGCCATCCACCACGATGTCGTCGGATCCGTTCGCGTCCACGACAACCGAGCTGCGTCCGCTTTGGCTGACCAGGTCGGAGGCCAGGCGTACCGCCGCGCCGCCGGCGCCGTTGAGGACGAAGCGGTCGATCACTGCAATACCGTCGACGGCCGCGGCCCCCGGCATGGCCGCCTGCACCGAGATGATGTCGATGCCCGTGCCGATGCCGCCCCGGATGGTGTCGGTGCCGACCAGCTGGCCTGCCTAGGTAACCTCGAAGACATCGCCGACGCCGTTGTCGCCGCCGGACAGGCTGTCGGCTGCAGCTGCTGCGAGCAGAAACCCGGCCGTGATCCTGGACTCCCACCCTGCGCGGCAGGCGTGCCGCTTTGCATGCAATCCCGCAACGACCGTTCCATGTCCCGCCCTGGGGCCGGGTCGTGGGGTGTGACCCGTCTCACTCTGCGCCCCGGCGTGCCCGCGCTAGGCTGCCCGGCCCATGACACCGCGGACGCTGTTCAGCCCCCGACTGGCCCTGCGCCCTTGGCGCCCGGAGGACCTCGAGCCCCTGTTCGCCATCAACGGCGATCCCGACAGCATGCGCCACTTCCCCGCGCCCATGACCCGTGCGGAAAGCGATGCCTGGGCCGAACGCATGCAGACCCACATGGAGGCCCATGGCTGGGGCTTCTGGGTCGTCGAGGAACGCGGCGGCGCGCCCTTCGTGGGTGTGGTCGGGCTGATGACCGTTCCCTGGGAGGCGCGCTTCACCCCCGCGGTCGAGATCGGCTGGCGTATCACCCCGGGCTTCCGCTTCCGCGGCTACGCCGAGGAAGCGGCGCGCGCCGCACTCGACTTCGCGTTCGGCGAATTGCACCTGCCCGAGGTCGTGTCCTTCACGGTGCCGGGCAATGAGGGTTCGTGGCGGCTCATGGAACGGCTCGGCATGCGGGCGGATGGCACCTTCGAGCACCCGCGCCTGCCGCCGGGGCATCCGCTGCGCCAGCACCTGCTCTATCGGCTGGCCGCCCCGCCCGGCGGGTGAAGCGCTGCAGCGCCGCGATGATGCTCGACCTGCATTCTGCATGCGCTAGTCTGGGGTCCACCCGACCGCCCATGAGCAGGAGGTTTCCATGATCCGCACCCCGATCCGCCTGGCCGCCGCAGCGCTGGCGCTCGGGTTGGCCGCAGCACCCGCGATGGCCTCCTCGGTCTCCACCGCCTGGGCGCAGCTGCCATCCAACAACCAGGAGGAATGCCTGGCGATCGGCAGCCGCGCGGTCGAAGGGGCCGGTTTTCGCGCCAGCATCTCGCAGGACCGGCAGACCATTTTCGGCTGGCGCGGGGAGGAGGCACTGACGGTGCGCTGCATCTCCGGCCACCGCATCGCGGTGGTCTTCGCCTGGGTCACCGACCAGGCGAATGACAGCGGCCCTCTGGTGGAGGCCGTGACCGCCGCCTTCCGCAACCGCGGCGTGGCGGGCGGAGGCAATTTCGGCGGCGGCGGCAACCTGGGCGGGGGCAATCTGGGGCCGGGCGGCAACCTCGGCCCCGGCGGCAATCTCGGTGGTGGCGGCGGCGGGGTCGTGAAGCGCTGAGTGTCTGTCTAAGACTGCGCCTGTCGGCGCAATCTTGAAGTCCGGCACCGGCCCGCACCCCCACCCGACCACCCATCCCAGCATACTGATGTGGGTGGCCGGGTGGGGTGCGGGCCGGTGCCGGACTCGTCAAGCAGGCGTTGAGCGCGCCGGTCGCGACGCCGCTGCGTCGCGCCGACTGACGCCCGGCACCCGCGCGTGCCGCCGGCGGGCATCCGGCGCCGGGACTGCCTCGGCCGCCGGCAACCCGCAGGGCCTGCCCGCGCGTGCGGCAGACTGTTCGGCCATGCTGCGCAGCGCTTGGGCGTCCCTGCGTGGCGGCACGATCGCGCCACGCCTTTCCCCTTGTTCGCGCCGGTCGACGTGGCACATGTGCCGGATGCGCCGCATCGCCGCCGCCATCGCCACCGTTACGCTCTGCGCGGCTGCGCCGGCACCGCCGCCTGGCGCGGGAACCGGCTGGCACGAAGGCGGGTGGTCGGGCGTCCCGCGCGCACGCCTGACACCGGTGGGCGAGGATGGCGCTACCATATCCTCTCGTGGACAGGGCGGCTTCCTATGGCGCTTCGAACGGCGGCCTGCAGAATGCCTGTCCTGGCGCTGGCGCGTGGATCACGGGCCGCCACCTACGCGGCTCGACCGCCGCGGCGGAGATGACCGGGCCATCTCGGTCACCATCGGTTTCGCCGGCTGGCCCGAACGCGCCAGCGCCTGGCAGCGCACCCAGCACGCCGTGGCGCAGGCCAATGCCGGCGGGCGCCCGCTGCCGCGCGCCGCGCTGGTGTTCGTTTGGGGCGGCACCGGGCAGGAACCGCGCGGCTTCGAAAGCCCCTACATGGCGGGGCTCGGCCGTGTGTTCGTGCTGCGCACGGCGCAGGCCGCGCAGGGCGTATGGAAGGAAGAACGCGTGAACCTGCCCGCGCTGTGGCGCGAGACCTTCGGCGGCCAAGTGCCGCCGGTCGAGAAGATCGCGATCGCGGTCGATTCCGACGATACCGGCACCCGCGTCGAGGCCCGCATCGACGCGATCCGCTTCGTGCCTTGCCCGCGCCCGTCGTGACCGCCATGACCTTTGCCAGCCGCGCCGCCGCCACCACGATGGCGGCCGCATCAGGAACCTCCGCATGACCGTGACCAAACAGGAATTCCGCGACGCCATGGCCCGGCTGGGGGCAGCGGTGAACATCGTGACCACCGACGGCCCCGCCGGGCTGGGTGGCCTGACTGTGAGCGCGGTGTGTTCGGTCAGCGACGATCCGCCGACGCTGCTGGTCTGCCTCAATCGCGGCAGCCCGCAGAACCGCCTGTTCAAGGACAATGGCGTGCTCTGCGTGAACACCCTGGCACCGGGGCAGGAGGCGCTGTCGGGCCGCTTCGCCGGGCGCAGCGCCGAGGCCGACATGGCCGAGCGCTTCTCGCACGCCACCTGGGGCATCATGGAGACCGGCGCGCCGAGCCTCGATGGCGCGACCGTCGCCTTCGACTGCCGCATCGCCGAAGTGGTCGAGCGCGGCACTCATTCCGTCCTGCTCTGCGAGGTGCAGGCGGTGCGCGAGGGGGCGGCGCTGCGCGGGCTGATCTGGTTCAGCCGCGACTACCACGCGATCGGCGCCGCGTGATGTCAACGCGCGAGCGACCCGGATGGCGCACACGCTGCGCACGCAGCACCCATGCCGAGGTCGCAAAGGCGCCGTAAACGGATTGCAGACTATGCTTCGCCGAATCGCGCCGCAGGAGCAGCCCGGATGACCGAAGTGAGAGTGGAACTGCCCGACGAGCTGGCCGAGGAGATCGCTCGCCGCGCCGCGGCCCTCGGCACCACCGCCGAGGAATGGGTGGCCGCCGTGGTGCAGGACCTCGCCGCCGACCTGCCCGAGGATACCAGCGACGGGCCGGACGGCTTCATCGCCCGCTGAGGTGGCCCGCGCGCCGGCGGTGCCGCGGGCGCGCTACCATTCCCCGTAGAACACCCCGGCCGCCTTGTGGCGGTCGGTCCGCAGTTCGGCCTCCGCCCAGGTCAGCGTCGTGCGACGCTTGAGGCCGGCAAACCAGGCCAGCAACCGCGCGCGCATCGCCTCGCGCACGCCCTCGAGCGACGGGTCGGCGCCCAGGTCGTGGAATTCCTGCGGGTCAGCCGCCAGGTCGAACAGCATCGGCCGGAACCCATCGGTCCAGTGCACGTATTTCCAGCGGTCCGTGCGCACCATCCACGCGTGATGCTGGCCCGTGCGCAGCCCGAGGCGCCGCCGCGCCCCGCGGAAGGTCCAGTCCAACTCGCTGAACACCGCGTCACGCCAGGCCGGCGCGCCGCCGCGCGTGAGCGGCAGCAGGGACCGGCCCTCCATCAGGTGCTCCGCCGGATCAAGGCCGAGCGCGTCCAGGATGGTCGGCACCACGTCGATCGCCTCCACCAGGCGATCATCGACGGTGCCGCGCGTGGCATCGGCATCGCGCGACGGATCCGCCACGATCATCGGCACACGTTGGATGCAGTCGTGGAACAGTTCCTTCTCGCCGAGCCAATGGTCGCCAAGGTAGTCTCCATGGTCGGAGGTGAACACGACCAGCGTGTCGTCCCACCGCCCGAGCCGTTCCAGCGCCGCCCAGACGCGGCCCAGATGATGGTCCAGCTGCGCGATCAGCCCCTGGTAGGCCGGGCGCACCGTCGCGATGCAATCATCGTCCTGGAAGGAACGTGCGACTTCCTCGGCCTGGAATTCGCGCAGCACCGGATGCGCGGCATTGCCCCGTTCGGCCGGGTCGCGCGCCACCGGCAGGCACTGATCCGGTGCATACATGGCGTGGTAGGGCGCCGGCGCGATATAGGGCCAGTGCGGCTTCACGTAGGACAGGTGCAGCACCCATGGCGTGTCGCCCTGCGCCTCCATGAAGGCGATGGCGCGGTCGGTCGTGTAGGCGGTCTCGCTGTGCTCCTCGCGGACGCGGGCGGGCAGGCGGGCGTGGCGCATCTTCCAGCCATTGCGCGTGGCGCCCGTCTCGTCCGTCACGGCGATGACGTAGTCGGTCCAGGGGTCGGCACTGTCGTAGCCGTTGGCGCGCAGGTAGTCGGCGTAGGCGCTGTCGGTTTCGGCGTGATGCCCGTCATGGCGGTCGACCAGGATGAACCAGCCCTCACGCAGCAGCACCGCCAGTTCGTCCTGGCCATCGAGCAGCAGCCGCTTCATGCCGCGCGCATCGGGCAGCATGTGAGTCTTGCCGGCGACGGTGAGCGTCCGCCCGCTTTCGCGCAGGTGCCAGCCCAGCGTGACCTCGCCGACCGACAGCGGCACGCGGTTGTGGGTCGCGCCATGCGAGGAGACGTAGCGCCCGGTATAGGCGCTCATGCGCGACGGGCCGCAGATGCCGGACTGCACATAGGCCTGGCCGAACCGCACCCCGCGCGCCGCCAGCGCGTCGATGTTGGGCGTGCGCAGGAAGGGGTGCCCGGCGCAGCCCAGGTGGTCCCAGCGGAGCTGGTCGCACATGATGTAGAGCACGTTGCGGATGGTCATGTGGGGTCCTGCTGCGCGGTCGCGCGGGCACCCTAGACCAACATCGGTCCGGCGGCGGAGCCGGCTTCATGCGCCGGGATGCCCGCAACCCGTCGGCCGCGGGCGCCACGTTGCGCGGCGGCACTGCGGCCGCCGCGCAGCCGGCCCCGTCGAGCTTCGCGAACTGCGCCAGCACCAGCGTGGCGCGCAGCTGCGGCGACGAGGCTGCCTGGCGGGGAGCCGGCCTTCGACGCGTTGAGAATGAGCGGACTGCCCGCCGCCAAGGCCTCCGGCCGCGTTGCCATCGGCAGAGTATGGACGCGCCCGCCGCCGAAGCCGCCATCGCCCGAGAAGCCCGACATCGCCGTCTCCTTCGTCCGTCCTCGGGGTCCACGCGGTCGGCGCTCAGGCCGGGAAGCCCGCCAGCACCAGGTGTTCGCCGAAACGCTGCCGGATGGCTGCGTCCCGGTACGGCAGGCGCGGGAGAATATGCGAGACGCGGTAGCCGGGCTTCATCTCTCGCACGCGTCGCGCCAGGTGGTGGGCCTCGGCCAGGCGCCCGATCGCAGCGAGCGAGGCCGCCGTCACGTTGAGGTTCGAGGTGTAGTTCGGGTTGGCCCGCTCGGCGCTGATGCCCCACTTCGCCGCGGCATCGAACTCACCCGCCGCGTAGTGCGCGATCGACAGAAAATGCTGGTAGCGGAAGAGAAATGGGTCCTCGGGCGACAGTGACATGGCTCGCTCGGCGCGGCGGATCGCCTCCCGGCTGTCGCCGAGGTAGGCGAAGGTCGGCGCCGTCCACATCAGCGCCTCGGCATCGTTGGGCGCGGCCGCCAGCGCGCGGTTGAACAGCACCAGCGCATCGTCGTGCCGCCGCCGCAGGATCGTGTGATTGTGCCCGAGCATGGCGAGCGCGCGCGGCTGCGCCCCATCGCGATCGAGCGCATCGGCCAGCGCCTGCTCCAGGGCCAGGGTCTCGGCCTCGCGGTCCTCGGCCCAGCCCTGGCCGATGCGCAGCCCGTGCCAGGCCGCGCGTTCGGCCCGCACGGCGGCCGAAGCGGGGTCGCGCGCCTGCGCCAGCGCCAGCAGCAGCCCCGCCTCATGGAAGGCGGTGTGGGTCATGCGGAACATCACCTGTCGCGCCTCGAGCAGCAGGTGATAGGCGCTCTGTTCGGCAGGGCGGGCGCGGCGGGCGAGGGTCAGCTCGACCGTGTGCACGCGCGGCGCCAGCGTATTGGCGATGACCGCGGCGATGCGGTCCTGCGCGTCGAAGCCGTCGGTGTCGTCGATATCGAAGGGCCGCTGCCACAGCACCGCGGCGCTGCGCGCATCTGCCAGCTCCACCGTCAGGCGCAGCCTGCTGCCCGCGCGCCGCAGCGAGCCGCTCGCGACATAGCCCGCCCCCAGCCGCGCCCCGATGGTGCGCGGGTCGGTCTCGGACTGCGCGAGCTGTGCGGTGGTATTGGCCGAGATCACCACCGGTTCGCGCAAGGCGGCGAGCGCACCGACCACCCCTTCGAGCACGCCCTGGCCGAAGGTCGCGAGACCGCTGTCCGGCGCCTCCTGGCGGAACGGCATGACCGCGACGACGGGCACGCCAACAGCGGCGGCCATGGCGGGGATGGCGGGCGCGGGCTCGGTCGCGGACGCCATCTCCGCGCATTCCAGCACGTAGCCGCGCTTGGGGATGGTGCGCAGCATGCCGGCATCGGACCCGAGCGCGCGGCGCAGTTCGACCACGCATTGGGTGATGCTGTCGTCGGTCACGTGCAGGTCGCGCCAGACCTCGTCCAGGATCTCGGTGCGCAGCACCAGCCGGCCGGCGCGGCGCACCAGAAGCTGCAGCAGTTCGAGCGTCTTCGGCCGCAGCGTCGTGGCCGTGCCGTCGGCCGCGCGCAGCACGCCGCGCTCGGCGTCCAACAGCGCGCCGCCGAGCAAAGTGCCGGTTGCGGAGAGGGCCATGGGGCGTTCCAAGGTCAGCGTCCGACGTGCCGCCATACAGTAACTGGTGCGCTGCAACATCCGCCAGCGCGGTGACGCAGGTCACTCCCGCAGGCGCTCCCGGCCAGGTTTCGGACAGGCTTCGGATGCGTTTCGGGACGCTGCTGTATCGACACTGAAAGGTTCCGCCAGCCCGACCAGTCGGGCGCGTGATGCGGAGCCAGTGCCATGCGGTTCGTCCTTCCCGCCCTTTTCCTGGCCGCGCTCGGCGCGCCGGCGCCCAATGCCACGGCGCAGCCGCAGGTCTTCGCGGCCGGCCTGCCGGGCGGGCTGCTCGCCAGCGTGACCCTGCCGGGCCCGGCGGCGCCCCTGGTCGTGCTGCTGCCCGATGCGACCGGCGAACTCGGCCGCAGCGAGCCCTATGTCGACGCATTGTCGCGCCGTGGCCTTGCGAGCCTGGTGCTGGGTATCGAGGACCAGGGCGAGGGCAGCCGCCCATCCACCCGCCCGCCACCCGGCACCGACGCGCTGGAAGCAGCGCGCGAATGGGCCGAGAGCCAGATCCAGCTGTCCGGCAGCCGGATCGCCGTGATCGGATTCGGTGCCGGCGCTCGGGTGGCGATGACGGTGATCGACGCGCCCGTGGTGGCCCTCGACCCGGGCTGCGGCGGCCTCGCGCTGCCGGACCTGCGGCGGCGCACGCTGCTGGTGCATGGACTCGCTGCGCCTGATGCGGCCGCGTGCGCGGCGCTCGACGGTGCGCGGGGCGTCGAACGCCTGCCGCTGCCCGGCATCGGGCATGGCTGGGACGTGCCGGTGGTGGCGGCCCCTGGCGGCGCGCTGCTGCCCGACCCGTCCGGCAACGGGCGGCGGCGCGCCACCCCTGACCCGATCGCCACCGCCGCGGTGGCCGAGGTGGTGGCCGACTGGATCGTGGCCGCCCTGCTCGGCACCGCGCCGTGAGCCGGCGCAAGGCGGGCGCGGCGCGGCGGCGCGGGCATGTCCTGGCTGGCTGGCGCGTGGTGACCGGTGCGTTCCTCGTGGTGCTGGCCGGCTTCGGCGCGATATACTCCTACGCCGCGTTCAACGACGAGATTGCCGCGGCCTTCGAGGCAGACATGGTGTCCGTCTCCGTCGTCTATGCCCTGAGCGGAGGAACCTGTTTCCTGGTCAGCGCGGTCAGTGGGCCGCTTGCCGACCGGATCGGGCCGCGGGTTCCTGCGCTTGCGGGCATGGTGCTGGTCAGCATCGGGCTGCTGGTGGCGGCCTCCGCGCGGTCCTTGGTCGAGATCCATGCCGGCTACGGGCTGCTGATCGGGCTTGGCACCGGCTTCGCCTATGTGCCCGCCATGGCGGCCGTGCAGCGCTGCTTCGATGCGTATCGCGGCCTGGCCTCCGGCATCGCCGCCAGCGGCATCGGCGTGGGCACCGCGCTGGTGCCGCCGGCCGCCGAGGCGCTGCTCGCCGCCTTCGACTGGCGCACCAGCTTCGTCGTGTTTGCCGGCTTTGTGGCCTGCACCGGCATCCTGGGCGCGCTGCTGTTGCAATCCGGTGGACCGCGGCCTGCCCCGCGCGAGCCGGTCGTGCTGCTACCCGATGTGGTGCGCAGCCGTGCGTTCGCTCGTGCCTGGGCCGGCACGCTGCTGGTGTCGATTCCGGCGACGCTGCCGCATGCGCTGCTGGTGGGCACTGCGCGCGACCTTGGCATCGGGCGGGGCGAAGCGCTGGCGCTGCTGGGGCTGATCGGCCTCGGCACGATTGCCGGTCGCTTCCTGATCGCGGTGGTGGCGGACGGGATTGGGCGGCGCGCCACTTTCCTTGCCTGCTGCATCGGCATGGCCGCCAGCATGCTGGGCTGGGCGCTGGCGGAGACGGAACCCGCGCTGCAGGCTTTCGCGCTGACCTTTGGCGCGCTGCAGGGCGGCTTCGTGGCGCTGCTGCCGGCCTATGGCGCCGACAGCTTCGGCGCGCGGTCGGTCGGCGCGGTGCTCGGGGTGCTGTACACGAGCCGTGGCGCGTCGCTGCTGCTGGCACCGCCGCTGCTGGTCGCCGGCATCGCATGGCTCGGGCCGACGCTGCCGCTGGTCGTCGTCGCGCTGCTGGGCCTGGCCGGGACGGTGCTGCTGGCGCGCGTGTCGCGTACCACGGACGACCCGCCCTTCGGGCAGGTGAAGCCACCGCCCGGCATCGCGTCGTTGCCGGCCCGGCGCCCCGTCGCCGTGCCCGCGCTGATGGCGCTGCTGTTGCTGGCCGTGCCGGCTCGGGGCGAGGTCACGACGATGGATCTTCTCTGGGCAACACCTGCCCTTGAGCCCGGCGAGGCGGTGCCCTGTTCGCGGCTGCTGGTGCTGAACCTGCCGCGTGACTGGCAGGCGGGCGATGCGGCCGTCATCCTGGCCGGGCCGCAGGGTGCCGGCGGCGATGTGCTGGCCGTGCTGATCGCACAACAGACCGCGGTGCTCGAACTGCCGGATGGGCGCGGCGGCGGGATCGGCCCATGTGCGGCCGCGCCGGTCGTGCCGGGTGCGCAGGTACTGGGCGCACTGGCGGCGCTGCGGCACGAGGCCGGGGCCGGCGTGGTGGTCGCGATCGGCCTCGGGCCGGAGGCGGCGCGCGTCCTCGACGCCTTGGACGAGGCACGGGCGGCGCGGCTGCTGGGCGCGACCGGGCCGCGCCTCGCGGCCGCTGCGGTGATCTACCCCGGCGGGCCGGCCGCCTTCCGGGCGGGCGCGCCACCGCCACCCGCGGAAGCCTGGCCGTCCCGCGCGCCGCATCTGTGCGAGACCCTCGCGCGCTTTGCCGCGCCTGGGGGCCTGCCGGCGTGCCTTGCGGCTTTGCTCGGCGCGTCGCGGGAAACACGGCCGGCGCCAGGCGTTCTGAACGCAGAAGGCCCCGGGGTTTCCCCCGGGGCCTTCCCATCGCATGGCCGGCAGCCGGCCCGCGAAGCCCTTGGTGACCTGCAGGCATCGCCCGCGCCACCGCCCCATTAGGGCTGGTGGTCAGGCGCCCGCAGTGATCCGGGCCACGGGCGCGACGGCCCGATTGAAGCGATGAGACACCGGATCACCTCCTTTCGGTTGTTGACGCCGCGATGCTGCACGGCAGCACCGCGCCGGTGCAACAGGAATCACGAGATCTCGGCGTAGGACCCGTTGCGCCATACGTAGAACACGTAGTCCGGCGTGGTGACGTCGCCCTTCGCGTCGAAGGAGATCGGCCCCAGCACCGACTGCCACGGCCCGTCCGCCTTCAGCACCGCGGCGAGGCGCCGCGCATCCGTCGTGTTCGCCTTGGCCGCCGCGGCCGCGAAGATCTGGATCGCGGCGTAGGTGTAGAGCACGTAGCCCTCGGGATCGACGTTGCGCGCGCGGAAGCGGGCGACAACCTCGGCTGCGGTCGGGCGCCGGCGCGGGTCGGAGCTGAAGGTCATCAATGTGCCTTCGCCGGCCGCGCCGCTGATCTGCCAGAACTCGTTCGTCACCAGCGCGTCGCCGCCGATGAGCGTTACGTTCATCCCCTGCTCCTTGGCCTGGCGGATGATCAGCCCGCCTTCCGTGTGGTAGCCGCCGAGGTATATGACATCGATGTTGGCCGCCTTCATGCGCGACACCAGCGCGTTGTAGTCGCGCTCGCCCGGGGTGTAGGCCGCGTACATCGCCTCGGTCATGCCGCCCGCGTTCAACGCCTTCTTGGTCTCGTCCGCCAGGCCCTTTCCGTAGGCGGAGTTGTCATGGAGGATCGCGACGCGCCGCTGGCGCATGTTCTGCAGGATGTAGCGTCCGGCCACCTGGCCCTGCTGGTCGTCGCGCCCGCAGACCCGGAAGGTGTTCCACTTGCCTTCGTCGGTGAAGCGCGGATTGGTCGAGGCTGGCGACATCTGCAGCACGCCTTCCTCGGCATAGACATCGCGCGCCGGGATCGACGAGCCGGAGCAGAAATGCCCGGCGATGAAGCTGACGCGCCGCCCGGCCAGCTGGTTGGCGACCGAGACCGCCTGGCGCGGGTCGCAGGCATCGTCGCCCACTTCCAGCGCGAGCTGCCGGCCGAGCACGCCGCCCGCGCCGTTGATGTCGGTCACGGCCTGGGTGGCACCTTCGCGCATCTGGGTGCCAAAGGCGGCGTATTGCCCGGTCATGGGCCCGGCGGTGGCGATGCGGATGGGCCCCGCGGCCCCCTGTGCCAAGGCGTCGCGTCCGATGGCCAGCGTGCCGAGGCCCGCACCCAGCACCAGCCTGCGTGTCGTGAGCATGTCCCTGTCCTTCTTGCCAGATCCGGCCGCCCGATGCGCCACGATGGCGCGGGCGTGGCCATGGGCGGCAGCCTACGGGAGCGCAGGCCGGCTTGCCCAGCGTGACCTTGCGCACGTTTCGGGCGGGGGTTGCTCTGGCAGGATGCACGCGGCGCTGTTACGCTGTCCCGATACAGTCCCCCTGGGAGTATTTTTGATGCGCTCCACCCTGCATCGTTCCGTGGCCAGCATCACAGCGGCCGTCATGCTGGCCGGCTGCGTGTCCACGCAGGCCGGACGGATCGGTGTGGATGACGGGCGCGACGCCTGCCGCGCCTTCGTGGTGCAGCTCGATAGCACCGGGGATTTCTACGGCGAGGATATCCTGCGCGGGGCAGCGGTCGGTGGCGTGACCGGGGCGATCGCGGGCGGGGGCATCGCGGCTGCGACAGGGCGGCGCGGCTCCGACATCCTGGTCGGGGCGGCGATCGGCGCGCTGGCGGGTGCGGCGATCGGCGGCACCGCGGGCTACCTGCAGGCGCGCCAGCGCCAGGTGCAGGACCAGGGCGCGCTGGTGCAAGCGGTGGGCGGCGACCTGCGCAACGAGAACCGGCAGCTGGAAGCCACTCAGCTCGCCTTCAACCAGCTGGTCGATTGCCGCGTGAACACCGCCAACCGCATCCGCGCCGACGTGCGCTCGGGCCGCATGTCGCGAGACCAGGGCATGGCGCTGATGACCTACCAGCGCGACCTGATGCGCCGGGACGTGGCGCTGGCGCGCAGCATCAACGAAAAGATCGGCACCCGCGGCGGCGAATTCGACACCGCGATCGAGACCATCGCGCCGGGCACCAAGGGCACGGTGCAGGCGCGCCGGACCGCCACGCCGCAGCCGACCTCGGCGCGCGTCTCGGCGCCCATCCGCATCCGCCCGGACGGCGGCGCCGCGCAGATCGGCCAGTTGGCTCCCAATGAGCGCGTCACGGTGCGCCCGGCCGAAGGCAATTTCGCGCAGGTTGAGACGTCGTCGGGCGTGGTCGGCTTCGTGCCGGCCAGCGCGGTGGGCGTGCGCGGCCTGGGCAGCCCGACGGCGGGCGTCGGCGGCCGTGGCCAGGAGGGCGAATTCCGCCAGCTGGCGGCCACCAACATCGCCCGGCGCGACAATTTCAGCGAGAGCGTGCAGAACGCCGACCGCCTGGCGCAGGGCCAGGGCTTCGAACTCTCGCCGGCCTGAGGCAGGGCCGCGTTTGCCCCGTCTGACCGAGCAGCGACGCCCGGGGCGCCGGCCAGGATCCTGGCTCGGCGCCCTTTGCCTTGCGCTCGGTCTGGCGGTGCTGCCGGCCACACCGGCGCATGTTCAGGCGGTGGCCGAACCGCCGCAGCAGCCCTTCCTGTTGATCGATGCCGGGGCGCATATCGCCTCGGTCGGGCGGCTTGCGATCGACGCGGCGGGATCGGTGCTCGCCACCGTGTCCGACGACAAGACCCTGCGGCTGTGGAACCTGCCGGACGGCACGCCGGGGCTGACCATCCGCCCGCCCATGGGGCCGGGGCCGGAGGGCGAACTCTATGCCGTCGCGATGGCGCCCGATGGCGCGCGCGTGGCCGCCGGCGGCTTCACCGCGCCATCCTGGGACGGGCGCTTCGCCGTCTATATCTTCGATGCCCGCACCGGCCGCCTGTTCGCGCGGCTGCCCGGCCTCGCCGCGCCGGTGCAGCACCTGGCCTATTCGCCGGATGGCACGCGCCTGGCGGCGGCGCTGGGCGGGCGCGCCGGCATCAAGGTCTGGGACGCGCGCAACGGCCGGCTGCTGTTCGAGGACACGTCCTTCACCGCGCCGGTGCGCATGGTGGCCTTCGACGCGCAGGGGCGGCTGGCGTCCAGCTCCGCCGACGGGTCGGTGCGCATCCATGCGCCGGACGGGCGGCGGATCGCGCAGCGCACGCCGGTGCAGGGCGCGCGCGCCTATGGCATCGCCTTCTCGCCCGATGGTGCGTTGGTCGCGGTGGGCTTCGAGGACCGGCTGCGGGTCGAAGTACTGGCCACCGCCGACCTGCGCACGGTCTTCGTGCCCGATGTCGCGGGCCTGGCGGGCGAGGGCCTGCCCGCCGTCGCCTGGGCGCATGACGGGCGCGGCGGCGTGCAGCTGCACGCGGCTGGCTATGCCCGGCACAACCGCGCCCCCGCGCCCGGCGTGGCACAGCCGACGCGCAACGCGCCGCCGGCCGTGGGGTCCTCGGGCTCGAGCCAGGGCGGCCGCGGCCTGACGGTGCGCGAACAGCAGCCCGCACCGACGCCTGCCCCGGCCCCCGCCGCCGTCGCACCGCCCGAGACGCGGCGCGAATTCGTGATCCGCCGCTGGGGGGATTTCGGGCATGGCAGCTTCACCGACATCCCGGCCTCGCGCGATGCGATTTCCCACCTGCTGCCGCTGCCCCAGGGCGGGCTGGTCTATGCGGCGGCCGATCCGGGATGGGGGCGGTTGGCACCCGACGGCACGGTGGCGACCGCGCCGCGCCCGCCCGGCGGGGATTTCCGCAATACCGGCGTGACGCTCGCGCTGTCGGCGGATGGCACGCAGGTGCGCTTCACGCTGCGTGCCGGCGGCGCGCCGCTGGTCTTCGACCCGCTGACCGGCAACCTGTCCGCCTGGGGTGGCGAGGCCGGCTTCTACGCCGCGCGCACCGAGACGCCACGCATCCGCGTGCTGGACTGGCAGAATTCGAACCGCCCGCGGCTGGGCAACGTGCCGTTGCGCCTCGGGGAAGGGGAATTCGCGCGTAGCCTCGCGATCCTGGTGCGCGAGGACGGCTTCCTGCTCGGCACCGACAACCACCTGCGGCTGTTCGATGCGCAGGGACGGCTGGTCGATTCCGTACCGACTCCGGGCGCGGTGTGGGGCGTGAGCGTGGCGGGCGACATGGGTGTCGCCGCACTCGGCGACGGCACCATCCGCTGGTACCGGTTCGAGGCCGGGGCGCTGCGCGAACAGGCGGCGCTGTTCGTCCATGCCGAGACGCTGCGCTGGGTGCTCTGGACGCCCGAGGGCCTGTTCGACCACGCGCCCAATGGCGGGCAGGAACTGGTCGGCGTTCACCTGAACGGGCGCCGCAACGAGACGCCGGAATGGGCATCCTTCCAGCAGGCCTATCGCGCCCTGTATGCGCCGCGCGCGGTGCGCGGGAAGATCGCGGGCGACTTCGCACCGGCCGCGGAACGCCTGGCCCAGCTGGGCGAAGTACGCCAGCGGATCGGGCGGCTGCCTTCGCTGGCCGGCGGTTCACTCTGTGCCGTGGTGGGCAGCGAATGCCGCAGCATCGCCTGGGATGCGCGCGCCCTGCCCGAGGGTGCCACCGCGCTGCGCATGGCCTTTACCGCGACCGATCGCGGGCTCGGCTTCGGGCCGCTCGATGTCCTGGTGAACGACCGCATCGCCGCGCGCGCCGAACCCGCGGTGGGCGAGGCGAGTGTCGAGGTGCCGCTCGATGCCGGGACCAACCGCGTCGCCACGCGGCTATACGCGAGCGACGGCGCGCTGTTCGCCGAGGGGCCGGCGATGGTGCTGCGCCGGCCAGGCGAGCCGGAGGCGCCGCCGGGCGCTGGCCGCCTTGTGGTGCTGGCGATCGGCGTGAATGAATACGCGCAGGCCGACCTGAACCTGCGCTTCGCGGCGCCCGATGCGCGCGCCGTGGGCGATGCGATGCGCAGCGCGGGGGCGGGCCTGTTCCGCGACACCGACATCCGAATCCTGCCCAATGACCGCGCGACGCGGCGCGGCGTGCTGGATGCGCTGGCCGCCGCGGCACGCGACACCGCGCCGGCGGATACCTTCATCCTGTACATCGCCGGCCACGGCATCGTCGCGCAACCGGGCAACCGCTTCCTGTTCCTGCCGGCCGACGTGCGGGACACGTCGTCCATGACCGTGCTGCGCCAGCAGGGGCTCGATGACGCGACGCTGGTCGCGGCGCTGGCGCGTATCCGCGCGCGCGACGCCTTCATCATGATCGACACCTGCTACGCCGGGCAGATCGACATCGACCAGCTGGCGGCGATCGGCAATGACACCGGTCGGTTCCTGCTCGCGGCGTCGTCCTCCGTGCAGGAAGCGCTGGATTCCTATGACGACCGCAACGGCGTGTTTGCCTATGCGCTCATGGAAGGGCTGCGCGGGCGCGCGGCGGTGGATGCCGAAGGGCGCGTGACGGCGCTCGCACTCGGCGAATGGGTGATGCGCCGCGTGCCGCAGTTGGCGCGCGAGAAGGGGCATCAGCAGAACGCGGTGTTCCGCGCGGCGCAGCGGGATTTGCGATCCTTCCCGCTGGCGGTCGTGCAGCGGTAGCGCTCAGCGCAGGATCATCGGCGCCAGCACGGGCGCCATCAGCATCTCGAACTCCAGGTTCGTCGCGCTGACGATGTTCTCGACGATACGACCGTCGCGCAGCCGGGCCACATGCGTCTCGTCAAATAGGATGACGCGGTTGGTCGCCGCCACGCCGAAGAAGTCCGCGGCGTGACGCTGGCGGGAGTGGAAGCGCGTCACCACCCGCGTACCATCCGCCGAGGCGAACTGGTCGATGATGCGCACCGGTTCCTCCGCCGGGAAGGCGGCGACAAAGGCCTGGATGATCCCCTTGTACTCCGCGAGCCCGTCGATCGGCCCCATCGGCTTGAGCCCGGTGATGCCTTGGATGCGCGGGTCGGCGGTGACATCGGCGGCGGCGAGGTCGGCGCGGCCGAGGAAGTCCTCGACGAAGCGGCGTACGGTGCCCAGCGGGTCGGTCATCGGGGGTCTCCTCGGTTCGTCAGCCGCGAAAGATGATCTCGGCGCGGAAGGCGCCCGGCGGATCGCGGTGCAGGTCGAAAAACGCCTCGGCGATGCGGTCCGGATCGAAGCTGGTGCCGGGTGCGACGGTGCCTGCCACCGTGACCATGCCGGCATGGATGCCCTGCGGCGCGAGTTCGGCGTGCAGCACCTGCGCGAGACTGCGCAGCCCTGCCTTTCCGATGGCGAGCGACGCCGCCGGCAACCACCCGGTGGGGTCCAACGCGAGCCCACCGCCCGTGAAGATCAGGCTGCCGGCGCCGCGCTCACGCATCCCCGGCAGGACCGCCTGCACGGCGGCCAGCGCGCCCGCGACGTTCACCCCGAAATCCGTGGCGAGTTCGGCTGGGTCCAACGCTGACGGTGCCGCGACCATGGTCGCGCGATAGGCGTTGTAGACCAGCACATCCGCGCCGCCCCCGAGTGCGCCGGCGAGCCCCGTGGGATCGCCCGCATCCGCCGCGGCCAGCGTGACACCGGGCGAGGCAAGGGCGGCATGCCGCGCCGGATCGCGCGCCAGGCCGAGCACGGCGAAGCCGTCCCGCGCGAAGCGGCGCGCGATCGCCGCGCCGAGGCCCGGGCCGAAGCCCACGATCATGCAGCGAGGCTGCCGGTCGGTTGCGTTCATGCCGTCCGATAAGGGCGGTGCGGCGCATTTGTTCAAATCGATAGGCTTGGCATCGGCTATCATTCGCAGTGATGCGGCTGGCCGATTTCGACCTCAATCTCCTGCTGGCCTTCGAGGCGCTGCTCGCGGAACGCAGCGTCACGCTGGCGTCGCGGCGGCTGGGCATCGGGCAGCCGGCGGCGAGTGCTGCCCTGGCGCGGCTGCGCGGGCTGCTCCACGACCCGCTGTTCCTGCGCGGACCCGAGGGCATGCGCCCGACGCCCCGCGCGCTCGAACTCGCGCCTGGCATCGCCGCGGCGCTGGCCGAACTGCGCCGCACGCTCGAACCCGTGGCGCGCTTCGACCCGGCCGTTGCCACGCGCCGCTTCGCGCTGGCCAGCACGGACTACACCTCGCTGGTGCTGCTTCCGACCGTGGCGGCGGCGATCGGCCGGGCGGCGCCGGGCGTGGATTTGCAGGTGGTCGGCTATGCCAAGGACGACGTACCCGCCCTGCTCGCGCGCGGGGCGCTCGATGCCGCGCTCGGCGTGTTCCCCGAACCGCCCGGTGCGGCCGTCATGACGCCGCTGTTTGCCGAGGCCTTCGTCGGCGTCGCCCGGGTGGGCCACCCGGCGCTGGTGGATGGCGCAGTGGCGCTGCCGGCGTTCTGCGCGGCCTCCCATGTGCTGGTGACGACGCGGCGCGACCGCACCGGGGAGGTCGATGCGGCCCTGTCGGCGCGGGGCCTGGTGCGTCGCGTGGCACTGACCGTGCCGCATATGCTCGCGCTGCTCGGCGTGGTCGCGGAGTCCGACCTGGTCGGCGCGGTGCCGATGCGCGTGGCGGCGCGGCTGGCGCGCCCGATGGGCCTCGCGGTCTTCACCTTGCCGGTTGCGGTCGCAACCTGGCGCGTGACCATGCTCTGGCCCGCGGCCGCGCGGGAGGACCAGGGTGCAGCCTGGCTGCGCGGTGTGGTTCGCGAGGCGGCATCGCGGATCGATGCCGCGATGCCGGGTCAATCCGGCGGCGTCGCCACGCAGCCAGGTCCACGCCGGGTGAAGGACGCCACGCGCGCGGCGCGGATCTCGAAGGTCACCGAACACGGCGGCGGCAGCGCGACGACCGGATAGGCGGCACCGATCCCCACGCCCGAGCCGAAGCCGCCGCGCCAGCCGAAGCCGCCGACGCCCAGGCCAAGCACCGGCGCCGGCGTGGGTGCCGCGGTCCCGAGCCGTTCGTATTGCAGGAAGCGACGCCCGTCGGGCGTTGTGAAGTCGCCATCGGGCACGCCGAGCGCCTGCACCAGGTCGCCTTCGGTGACGCCGACGAAGCCCTGCATACGGGCGTCGAAGCCGGCCGGGGTGGCGCACGCCGCGAGGGTGAGGGCGACGAGCAGGGAGAGGGCGCGCATGCAAAGGATGTGGCGTCGTCCGGCGGGAAAATCCAGCGCAGGCGGCAGCCGCGCTACGCCGCCTCGCCCGCCACCCAGCCGCTCGACCAGGCCCATTGGAAATTGTAGCCGCCGAGCCAGCCGGTAACGTCCACCGCCTCGCCGATGCAGAACAGGCCAGGGACCGATTTCGCCATCATGGTCTGCTGCGACAGTGCTTCGGTGTCGATGCCGCCCAGTGTGACCTCGGCCTTGGCATATCCCTCGGTGTCGGCGGGCGTGAGCGTCCAGCGGTTGAGCAGCGCGCCGAGCGACTTCAGCGGCGCATCGGCAAGCTCGCCCATCACGCGCGGTGGCAGGTGCAGCCCTGCCAGGGCTTGCGCGAGGCGCTGCGGCAGCAGGTCGGCCAGGATGGTGCGCGCTTCCGCCTTCGGCCGCGCCCGCTTGGCGGCCAGCAACGAAGCCGCGGCATCCAGGCCGGGCGCGAGGTCGATCGTCACGGCGGTGCCCGGCTGCCAATAGGACGAGGCCTGCAGCACGGCCGGCCCCGACAGGCCGCGATGGGTGAACAGCATGGCCTCGGGAAACGCCGCGCGTCCGGCACGCGCCAGCACCGGCAGTGCCACGCCCGCGAGTGGGCGCATCAGGTCGAGCACCGCCCCATCGAAGGTCAGCGGCACCAGTCCTGGGCGTGGCGCGACCAGCGGCAGGCCGAAACGCCGCGCCACATCATGGGCGAAGCCCGTCGCGCCCATCTTCGGGATCGACAACCCACCGGTGGCGAGCACCAGGCTCTCCGCGCTGAACGCACCACGGTCGGTGGCGATGGCGAAGCGCTCCGCGCGGGTGATGTCGGTGACGCGGTGGCGCAGCCGCAGGTCGACGCCGACGGCCGCGCATTCCGCCAGCAGCATCGCCACGATCTGCCGCGCCGATCCGTCGCAGAACAACTGCCCGAGCGTCTTTTCGTGAAACGCGATGCCGTGCCGGCGCACCAGGTCCACGAAGTCCTGCTGCGTGTAGCGCGCCAGGGCGGATCGCGCGAAATGTCGGTTGGCCGACAGGAAGCGGTCGGGCACGCAGCCCGTGTTGGTGAAGTTGCAGCGACCGCCACCGGAGATGAGGATCTTCTTGCCCGGTTCGTCGGCGTGATCGACCAGCAGCACGCGCCGCCCGCGCTGCCCCGCGCGCAGGGCGGCGAACATGCCGGCGGCACCGGCGCCGATCACCACGACATCGAAGGACGTCACGCCGCGGCCGCCAGCCCTGCCATGGCGCGCCCGACCGCCTCCGCCACGCGGATGCCGTCCACCGCGGCGGAGTAGATGCCGCCCGCATAGCCGGCGCCTTCGCCGGCCGGATACAGCCCCTGGGTGTTGACGCTGACGCAGGCGACGTCGCGCTTGATGCGGATGGGCGAGGAGGTGCGCGTCTCGACCCCCGTCATTACGGCTTCCGCCATGTCGAAGCCGCGGATCTGGCGGCCGAAGGCGGGCAGCGCCTCGCGGATCGCGGCCACCGCGAAGTCGGGCAGGCAGAGCGACAGGTCGGTCGGCGTCACACCCGGCTTGTAGGACGGCACCACGCCGCCGAGCGATGTCGATGGACGCCCCGCGAGGAAATCGCCGACCAGTTGCGCCGGCGCGCTGTAGTCGCCGCCGCCGGCGACGAAGGCGCGTTCCTCCCAGTGCCGCTGGAAATCCACACCGGCCAGCGGATGGCCGGGGTAGTCCTGCTCGGGCGTGATGCCCACGACGATGCCGGCATTGGCGTTGCGCTCGGCGCGCGAATACTGGGACATGCCGTTGGTCACCACGCGGCCGGGTTCGGAGGTCGCCGCCACCACCGTGCCGCCGGGGCACATGCAGAATGAATAGACGCTGCGCCCGCTGCCGTGATGCACCAGCTTGTAGTCCGCCGCGCCGAGAATCTTGTTCCCCGCGGAATCCCCGAAGCGCGCGCGGTCGATGATGGATTGCGGGTGTTCGATGCGCACGCCGATGGAGAACGGCTTCGCTTCGACGAACACGCCGCGGTCGTGCAGCGTGGCGAAGGTGTCGCGTGCCGAATGTCCGATCGCGAGCACGACATGGTCGGTCGCGATGGTCTCGCCGGTGTGCGTCTCCACGCCGCGGATGCGGCGCACCCCGTCACGCCCGGTCTCGATGACGAAGTCGGTCACGCGCGTGCCGAAGCGGTATTCGCCGCCCAGCGCCTCGATTTTGGCGCGCAGCGATTCCACCATCGTCACCAGCCGGAAGGTGCCGATATGCGGCTTCGCGACGTACAGGATTTCCTCCGGCGCGCCGGCTTCGACGAACTCCGTCAGCACCTTCCGCGAGACCGACTCAGGCGCCTTGATGCCGGAATAGAGCTTGCCGTCGGAAAAGGTGCCCGCGCCGCCCTCGCCGAACTGCACGTTGGATTCCGGCGTGAGATCCCGGCGGCGCCACAGTGCCCAGGTGTCCTTGGTGCGTTCGCGCACCACCTTGCCGCGATCGAGGACGATCGGGCGGAAGCCCATCTCGGCGAGGACCAGGGCGGCGAAGATGCCGCAGGGGCCGGTGCCGATCACCACCGGGCGCTGCCAGCCGCCGGCCGGCGCGCGCGCAACATGGCGATAGCGCGTGTCCGGCGTGGGGCCCAGCACGCGCGCCAGCGCAGGGTCTCGCGCGGCACGGGCCAGTAGTGCGGCCTCGTCCGCCACCTCGATGTCGACCGAATAGACCAGGTGGATGTCGGAACGCCGGCGGGCATCCCAGGCGCGGCGGGCGATGTGGACGGCGCGCAAGGCATCGCCGTCGAGCGCCAGGCGTGCACGCACGGCCGCCTCCAGCGCCTCGGGCGGGTGGTCGAGCGGGAGTTTCAGGTCGGTCAGGCGCAGCATTGGGGCGGCTATAGCACAGGGGCGGAGAGGGGTGCCGCCCCTCTCCGCAATTCATCCCGGATCAGTGGGATCCGCCGAGGTAGGCGTCGCGGACTTCCGGCATGGCCAGGAGGTCGCGGCCGGTGCCGGTCAGGGTGATTCGGCCATTCACCAGCACATAGCCACGATGCGCGAGGCGCAGCGCCTGGTTGGCGTTCTGTTCGACCAGCAGGACGGTCAGGCCCTCGCGTTCGTTCAGGTCGCGGATGGCGGCGAAGATCTGCCGCACGATCAGCGGCGCCAGGCCCAGCGATGGTTCGTCCAGCAGCAGAAGCCGCGGCTTGGACATGAGCGCGCGGCCGATCGCGAGCATCTGCTGTTCCCCACCCGACAGCGTGCCGCCGCGCTGCGCCTGGCGTTCCTGCAGCCGCGGGAACAGGGCGAAGACCTGCGCGAGCAGCGGCGCGGGATCATGCCCGGCCACCTGCGCGCCCATCAGCAGGTTCTCCATCACCGACATGCGCGGGAAGACGCGCCGGCCTTCCGGCACCTGCGCGAGGCCCAGGCGCATGATCTGGTGCGTCGGCAGTTCCGTGATGTCGCGGCCTTCGAAGACGATGCGCCCGGCGCGCGCACGCGGGTCGCCGCAGATCGTCATCAGCAGCGTGGACTTGCCCGCGCCGTTCGCGCCGACCAGGGTCACGATCTCGCCGGGCGCCACGCTGATGGTCACGTCGCGCAGCGCCTGTACGGCGCCATAGGCGGCGGAGACGCCCTCGATCGACAGCATGGGGGCGGTCATTCGTCGTCCCCTTCGCCGAGGTAGGCGGCGATGACCCGCGGGTCGGCGCGCACCTCGGCCGGCGTGCCATCGGCGATCTTGCGGCCATGGTCGAGCACCACGACGCGGTCGGAGATACCCATCACCACGCCCATGTCGTGTTCGATCAGCAGCAGCGAACAGCCGCCGTCGCGGATCCGGCGCAGCAGGGCGGAAAGCTCGTCGGATTCGCGCGGGTTCAGCCCCGCGGCGGGTTCATCCAGGCAGAGCAGCAGCGGGTCGGTGCACATGGCGCGCGCGATCTCGAGCCGCCGCTGCTGGCCATAGGGCAGGGCGGCGGCCGGGTCGTCGGCGCGCTCGATCAGCGCGGTCGCTTCCAGCCAATGCCGCGCCTTCTCGATCGCAAGCTTCTCCGCCCGGCGATAGCCCGGCGCGCCCAGCAGCGCGCCGATGCCGAAGCCGGTCGAGGCCATCAGCGTGTTGTGCTGCGCGACCAGCAGGTTCTCGAGCGCCGTCATGCCGGGAAACAGGCGGATGTTCTGGAAGGTGCGCGCGATACCTGCCTGCGCGATGCGATGCCCGGGCAGGGCCTGCAATTCCACCGGCGTGCCGTCGCGGAACAGGCGCAGCCGCCCCTCGGTCGGGCGGTAGAAGCCGGTGATGCAGTTGAACATTGTGGTCTTGCCCGCGCCGTTCGGGCCGATGATGGCGGTGATGTCGCCGCGCGCGGCGGTGAAGGTCACGGCATCGACGGCGGTGAGGCCGCCGAAGCGCATCGTGAGCGCCTCGGCGTGGAGGATCGGATCCGCCACCTCAGCCGCGTCCTTCGGCGACGTGTTCGGCACCGATGGCGCGCCGTGTGCCCAAGGCGACCGTCGGCGTGCGGCTGCCCACCAGGCCGCGCGGGCGGACCACCATGATCATCACCATCGCGCCACCAAACACCAGCATTCGCCATTCATCGAGGTCGCGGAACACCTCGAAGCCACCGATCATCACAAGTGCGGCGATGGCAATGCCGATCTGGCTGCCCATACCGCCCAGCACGACGATGGCGAGGATGATGGCGCTCTCGATGAAGGTGAAGCTCTCCGGGCTGATGAAGCCCTGGCGCGTGGCGAAGAAGGACCCCGCGAAGCCGGCGAACATTGCGCCCAGCGCGAAGGCGGTCAGCTTCGTGGTGGTCACGTTGATACCCAGGGCGCGGCAGGCGATCTCGTCCTCGCGCAGCGCCTCCCAGGCGCGGCCCAGCGGCTGGCGGCGCAGCCGGATGCTGACCCAGTTGGTGAGCAACGCGAGTGCGAGGATCAGGTAGTACAGGAAGATCACGCGATGCACTGGCGAGGGCTCGATCCCGAAGAAGCCGGCGAAGCTGTCGGGGTCGCCCGACATGTTGAAGGGCAGGCCGAAGAAGGTCGGGCGCGGGATCCCGGTGATGCCGTTCGGCCCGCCCGTGAGCGACGCCCAGTTGATCAGCACGACGCGGATGATCTCGCCGAAGGCCAGTGTCACGATCGCCAGATAGTCCCCGCGCAGCCGCAGCACCGGGAAGCCCAGCAGCACGCCCCAGAAGGCGGCGAGGATTCCCGCCAGCGGTAGGCAGATCCAGAACGACAATCCGAAGGTGGTGGCCAGGAGCGCATAGGAATAGGCGCCGACCGCGTAGAAGGCGACGTAGCCGAGGTCGAGCAGCCCCGCGAGCCCGACCACGATGTTCAGCCCCCAGCCGAGCATGACGTAGGTCAGCACCAGGATGCCGAGGTCGAGCTCGTAGCGCCCGGTGCCCGGGATGAAGGGCAGCGCCACGGCCAGCAGGATGAAGACCGGCGCGACCAGGCGGCCGACCTTGCGCAACGACTCCGTGCGCGCGGCGGTGCGCGGCTTCGCCTCGCCGCGCAGGCCCTGCCAGGTCAGCAGGCCGAGGCGCAGCGCGAAGGCCAGCACGACCAGGATCGCGACCTCGCCCCAGCGCTGCCGCAGCACCAGACCGCCCGACGGTCCGACATCGGTGCGCAGCCCCACCAGCATGAAGAACAGGCCGAAGGCGACCAGTGCGGTGATGGCGGCGTCCTTCACCGCGGCGGCGGCGACCTTCGGGCGGGCCGCCATGGTGATGGCGGCGATCTCGCCGCTCATACCTTCTCGACCTCGGCGCGGCCGAGCAGGCCGGTCGGCATGAAGATCAGCACCAGCACCAGGATCGAGAAGGCCGCGACATCCTTATACTGCACTGAGAAATACGCCGACCAGAAGGTCTCGATCAGACCGATCAGCAGGCCCCCCAGCACCGCGCCGGGTAGCGAGCCGATGCCGCCCAGAACGGCTGCGGTGAAGGCTTTCACCCCGGCCAGGAAGCCGATGTAGAAGTCGATCACGCCGTAGCGCAGCAGGTACATGGTGCCTGCCACGGCGGCGAGGGCGGCGCCGATCACGAAGGTGAGGCTGATGGTGCGGTCGGTGTCGATGCCCAGCAGCGATGCCATCTTGCGGTCCTGCTCGCAGGCGCGCATGGCCCGGCCCAGCGGCGTGCGCGTGACCAACCAGGTGAAGACCGCGAGCACGCCAAGCGTGACCGCGATGATCAGCATCTGCATGTAGGAAAACTGGACAATGAAGCTGTCGGCGCGCAGCACCTCGACCCCGCCGGGCAGCAGCGGTTCGATCGGCTTCACGCGGGCGCCCTGCGCCACCTGCACGTAGTTCTGCAGCACGATGGACATGCCGATGGCGGAAATCAGGGGCGCCAACCGGAAGGACCCGCGCAGCGGGCGATAAGCCACGCGTTCAACCGTCCAACCGTACAGCGCGGTGACGCACATCGATACCAGCAGCACGATCAGGATCGCCGCGGGCCCATCCATGATGCCGCCCGAGACCAGCATGACGATCGAGATGAGCGCGATGAAGGCGCCGACCATGAAGATGTCGCCATGGGCGAAGTTGATCATGCCGATGATGCCGTAGACCATGGTGTAGCCCACGGCGATCAGGCCGTAGATCATGCCCAGGCTGATGCCGTTGATGAGTTGCTGCAACGCGTAGGCCAAGCACGCCCCCTGTCCGCGGCCGTGGATGGCCCGCCCGTTGGCGCAAGGCTAAGGCAGGGCCTGCGGGGTCGGAAGGGGAATCACCGGCGACCGGGGGGGATCGAACCATCGCGCGCAGCGGTAGGGCATCAGCGCGGAGGCGCGGTCGCGCCGCGAAAGGCGGCGCTGGCGCCGTACCCAGATCCCAATCGAGCGTATCGGGCCGCGCTGCGCAACGGCGTTCGGACCCGACGCCCGCGACCCTTTACGCAAGCGCGGGGAAGGCGCGTCGGTGCATCCGCCGTCATCGGTGGTGTTCGACCAGGCACCGCGCCATCAGGACCGCCAGGCCCGCACAGCAACCCGCCGGCCTGCCGCTGCTTCAGACGTTGAACGCCACGCGTCCGGTTTCGCGAAGGTCATAGCCACCAAGCTGGGCCGCGCGTTCCGCAAAGCGATCGGATTGCGCGAACCTGATCAAAGACTGCATCGGCGGTTCAAAGTAGCTTCGTCGCTCCATCACCAGGTCGAAGCGCTCGCGGAACAGGGGCAGGAAATCGAGCCCCCGCGCGGCGGCCTCGGCGCCGATTCCGAATCCCACATCGGCGCGGCCATCCAGGACCGCGGCCGCGACTTCGTCCTCGGCCAAGGCGGGCTGCGACAAGAAGCCCACCTGTTCGAGGCGAATGCCGGCCTCGGCCATCAAGTGCATCAGCAGCACGTGGCTGCCCGAACGCGGCTGGCGGCCCGCGACGCGGATGCCCGGCCGCGCGAGATCCGCGACGTCGCGGATCGCCAGGGGGTTGCCGCGGGCCAGGATGAGGCCCTGCGACCTCCAGGCCCAGACGATGCCCACGATGGGTCGGTGCGGCAGTGCATCGCGTGCGGCGGCCTCGTTGAAGGTGCCCGCATCGGGGTCCAGCACGTGGCTTGCAGCGGCCATCGCGGCGCCTTCGGCGAGGGCGAAAAGCCCGTCCAGGCTGCCGCCGCCGCGCAACGCTAGCCCGCAGCCCGACTGGCGGACCGCCCAGTCGAGCAGCGCATCGTGGCTGCCTGCCAGGATCGCCGGTGGATCGAGGCGCAGCGCCGAGCCGGGCGCATCGGCCTGCGCGGCGAGCCAGCGGTCCAGCTGCAGGCGGGGGAACAGCCACTTGCCGCCAATTTGCACCGCCGGAATGCGACGCGTCCGGGCAAGCTCGTACAGCGAGCGTTCGGAGAGACGGAGGAACTCCGCGGTCTCCCTGAGGGTCAGGACATCCGGCATAATGTGGCAAAATTCGGCAGATGCCAGTGCCGTGTCAAGCGGTTGCCCCGGTTGACGTCGGAAGTTGCTATCCGCAGTTTCCCTGGCGTTCAGGGAGCCTTCGTGACCGATCTTGGCAGCGCTGCGCGGACCGCCGTCGATCTCGTGCTCACCGCCGACCCGGCGGTGGCGCAGATCGTGCTGCTGTCGCTGCGGGTCAGCTTCACCGCCCTGCTGATCGCCGCGCTGGTCGGGCTGCCGCTCGGCGCGCTGCTGGCGGTCGCACGGTTTCCCGGCCGCGGCGCCATCCTCACGGTGCTGAACGCGCTGATGGGCCTGCCGCCGGTGGTGGCGGGGCTGCTGATCTACCTGCTGCTTTCGCGCTCGGGTCCGCTCGGCCATCTCGGGCTGTTGTTCACGCCTGGTGCGATGATCATCGCCCAGGCGGTGCTGATCACGCCGATCCTCGCCGCCCTGTCGCGCCAGGTGCTCGAAGGGCTGTGGGAGGAATACGCGGAGCAGCTGCGCTCTTTCGGGGCCGGCCCGACGCGCGCCGTGCCGACGCTGCTCTGGGATGGCCGTTTCGCGCTGCTGACCGTGCTGCTCGCGGGGTTCGGCCGGGCGAGTGCCGAAGTCGGCGCGGTGATGATCGTGGGTGGCAATATCGAGGGCTTCACCCGCGTGATGACCACGGCGATCGCGCTCGAGACCAGCGCGGGCAACCTGCCGCTCGCGCTCGCACTCGGCATGGTGCTCATGGCGATCGTGCTGGTGGTGAACGCGCTCGCGCAGGCCTCGCGCGACTTCGCGGCCCGGACGGGCGCGTGATGCGCGCGCCGGACAGCATCCTGCCGCTGCGCGCGGAGCGGCTTGGCTTCTCGGCCGGCGGGGTCGCCATCCTGTCGGACGTCTCGCTGACCCTGGCGGCAGGAGCGCCCAGCATCATCATCGGGCCGAACGGCGCGGGGAAATCCGTGCTGCTGCGGCTGCTGCACGGGCTGCTCGCGCCCAGCGCGGGGCGCATCCTGTGGGCGGGCGACGCCGGACGCCGCCAGGCAATGGTGTTCCAGCGACCGGTGCTGCTGCGCCGGAGCGTGCTGGCCAATGCCGTCTATCCGCTGCGGCTGGCCGGGGTGGCGGCCGCGGAGCGTGAGCCCCGGGCCCGCGCGGCGCTGGAGATGGTGGGCCTCGCCGCGCTCGCCGAACGCCCGGCCCGCCGACTGTCAGGCGGAGAACAGCAGCGCCTGGCACTCGCGCGCGCCGCCGCCCTGTCGCCGGAGGTGCTGTTCCTCGATGAACCCTGCGCGAGCCTGGACCCGACGGCAACGCGCGCCGTCGAGGACATCGTCGGCACGCTCGCCGCGCGCGGCACCAAGATCGTGATGACCACGCATGACCTCGGCCAGGCCCGTCGCCTGGCCGGCGAGGTGCTGTTCCTCGACCGCGGCCGCCTGCAGGAGCAGACGCCCGCCGCCACCTTCTTCAACACGCCTGCCACATCAGGAGCCGCGGCCTTCCTGCGCGGCGAACTGGTGTGGTGAAGGGCCCAACCGGGAGACCCGCCATGTTCCGCCGCCTGTTCCTCGCCGCCGCTGCCGCGGCCGTCATCCTGCCGGGCGCCGCCTTCGCGCAGGAACGATTCATCACCGTCGCCAGCACGACCAGCACCGAGCAATCCGGCCTGTTCCGCCACATCCTGCCGATCTTCACGGCCGAGACGGGCATCGCGGTGCGCGTGGTGGCGCTCGGCACCGGCCAGGCGCTCGATGTCGGCCGTCGGGGCGACGCCGACGTGGTGTTCGTGCATGACCGGGCCGCCGAGGAGCGCTTCGTGGCCGAGGGCTTCGGTGGGCCGCGCCGCCACGTGATGTTCAACGACTTCGTCCTCGTCGGCCCCGCCGCCGATCCCGCGCGCATCAACGGGCTGCGCGACACCAACGACGCGCTGCGCCGCATCGCCGAGGCGCGCGCGCCCTTCGTCAGCCGCGGCGACCGTTCAGGGACGCATGCGGCGGAACTCCGCCTGTGGCAGCTCGCCGGCGTCGATCCGGCGGCGGGCCGTGGCCAGTGGTACCGCGAAGTCGGCCAGGGCATGGGCCCGGCGCTGAACACCGCCGCGGCGCAGAACGCCTATATCCTGGCCGACCGCGGCACCTGGCTGTCCTTCCGCAACCGCCAGGATCTGCGCGTGCTCGTCGAGGGCGATGCGCGGCTGTTCAACCAGTATGGCGTCATGCTGGTGAACCCGCAGCGCCACGCGCATGTGAAGGCCGCCGACGGGCAGCGCTTCATCGACTGGATCCTGTCGCCCGCCGGCCAGCGCGCCATCGCGTCCTACCAGATCAATGGCGAGCAGCTGTTCTTCCCGAACGCCGATCGGCCCGAGCCGACCTCGTGAGGATCGCGGCACTTCTCGCGGCGCTGCTGTTGACCATGCCGGCCGCGGCCGAACCGGTACGCCTCGCGGCCGCCGGTTCGCTCAGGGCAGCGCTGGCCGAGGTGTCACAGGCCTTCGAGCGCGCGCCGGGCGGTGGGCCGGTTGCGCAGACCTACGCCCCCTCGGGCCTGCTGCGACAGCGTATCGCCGGCGGCGAGACCTTTGAGGTCTTCGCCTCCGCCAACATGGAGCATCCTGAAGCGGTGGGGCGCGAGCGCAACCGCCCGACCGTGCTCTTTGCGCGCAACGCGCTCTGCGCCATCGCGCGGCCGGGGCTCGAGGTGACGCCGGCGACACTGTTGGAGCGCATGCTCGACCCGGCAGTGCGGCTCGGTACCTCCACGCCGCGCGCCGATCCCGCCGGCGACTACGCCTTCGCGCTGTTCAGGCGGGCCGAGGCCGTGCGTCCGGGCGCGCGCGCCGCGCTGGAATCGAAAGCGCTGCTGCTGACCGGCGGGCCTGACAGCGCGCGCCCGCCGCAGGGGCGCGACCTCTATGCCTGGCAGTTCGAGCGCAACGCGGCCGACCTGTTCCTGACCTACTGCACCAATGCCGTGCTGGCGCGCGCCGCCGATGCGTCCCTGCGCCAGATCGCCGTGCCGGAGGCGTTGTCCGTCGGCGCCGATTACGGGCTTATCCTGCTCTCGGACCGCCCCGAGGCCGTCCGCTTCACCCTGTTCCTGCTGTCCCCAGCCGGGCAGGCCATCCTGGATCGCCACGGCTTCGTGGCCCCCGGCCTGCCAGCCCGCTGATCGATGAAAGGCACCGCCATGCTGAAGCTCTCGGCCCGCAACCAGTTCCCCGGCACCATCACCGGCATCCGCCAGGGCGTCACCACGACGCACGTGACCATCGAGGTCGCGCCCGGCGTCGTCGTCACCGCTGCCATCACCAATGAATCCGCCGAGGAGCTGGGCCTCGCGGTTGGCGGCGAGGCGGTGGCGGTGATCAAGGCCTCTGATGTGATGGTCGGCACGAAGGGATGATCCCGCGCCGCGTCTTGCTGGCCGCGCCCGCGCTGGTCGCTGCGCCCGCGCGGGCGGAGCGCGTGGTGCCGGACGCGACCGGCCGGCGCATCGCGGTGCCCGATCGCGTCACGCGGGTGTTTCCCGCCGGTCCGCCGGCCGCGATCCTGCTGTATACCCTGGCGCCGGACATGCTGGCCGGCTGGCCGGCGCGGCCGCCGCGCCCGGCGGAGGCCGTCTTCATGCTGCCCGAGGCCGTCGCGCTGCCCGAGATCGGCCGCCTCACCGGCCGCGACAACACGGCGAATGTCGAGGCCGTGCTGCGGCAGCGGCCCGACCTGGTGCTCGACTACGGGTCGGTCCGACCGGTCTTCGTCTCGCTCGCCGAGCGCGTACAGGCGCAGACCGGGCTGCCCACCCTGCTGCTCGACGGCGCCCTGCCGAAGATCCCCGAGACCTATCGCCTGCTCGGCGAGATCCTCGACCGCCGCGACGCCGCCGAGGCGCGGGCCGCCGCCGCCGAGCGCATCCTGGCCGAGGCCGTCGCGGCCGCGGAGGCGCTGCGCGCGCGCGGCAGGCCCCGCGTGCTCTATGTGCGCGGCCCGCGCGGGCTCGAGACCGGCGTCGCCGGGTCGATCAACACCGAGATCATCGAGTTTGCCGGGGCCGAGAACGTCGCCGCCTCGGCGCTCGGCGCGGGCAGCCTGGTGCAATTCTCGATGGAGCAGGTCTTCGCCTGGAATCCCGACTGGATCATCGCGATCCACCCTGACTTCATGGCGACCGTGAAGGCCGATCGCCTGTGGTCATCGGTGCCCGCCGTGCGGGCCGGGCGGGTCGCGCTGGCGCCGGGCCTGCCCTTCGGCTGGGTGGATTTCCCGCCCGCGGTGAACCGCCTGCTTGGGCTGATGTGGCTGCCGGTGCTGTTCGGGCTGCGCCCGCGCGCCGGGCTGGTGGAAGCCGTCGCCGAGTTCCACGCCCTGTTCTATCACCGTCGCCCCGAACCCGCGCAGGTCGAGGCGCTGCTCCGCCCCGCCTTGCCGGCGTGAAGCGCGGCGCGCTGGCCTGGGGTGTGGGCGCCGCGGCCCTCGTTGTCGCGGTGCTGGGGGCGCTGGCGGTCGGGCGCTTCCCGATCGCGCCGGGGCAGCTCTGGGCGATCCTGAGCGGCGCCGAGACAGGCACGCCCGCGATCGTCTTCTGGAACATCCGCGCGCCGCGGGTGGGCGCGGCCATCCTGGTCGGCGCGTCGCTTGCGGCGGCGGGCGCGGCCTTCCAGGGCATGTTCCGCAATCCGCTCGCCTCGCCCGACCTGCTCGGCGTTTCGGCCGGCGCATCGCTCGGCGCGGTGCTCGGCATCTTTCTCGGCCTGCCGGTGGCGGCGGTGCAGGGGCTCGCTTTCGCCGGCGGCATCGCAGCGGTGGCGGCGGTGGCGGCGCTGAGCGCGGCGGTGCGCGGGCAGGGGGACCCGGTGCTGGTGCTGATCCTGGCGGGCATCGCGCTGGGCGCGCTGATGGGGGCGGCGATCAGCCTTCTGAAGATCCTCGCCGACCCGTACAACCAATTGCCGGCGATCACCTTCTGGCTGCTCGGCACGCTCTCGGCGGCGACGCGGGACGATATCCTCGCGGCCGCGCCCGCGGCGCTACTTGGCCTGGTCGTGCTGCTGCTGCTGCGCTGGCGGCTGAATCTGCTGACGCTGGGCGAGGACGAGGCGCGGGCGCTCGGCGTGAACACGACGGCGTTGCGGGCCTGCGCGGTCGCGGGCGCCACGCTCGCCACTGCCGCGGTCACCGCGCTGGCGGGGGCGGTCGGCTGGATCGGGCTGGTCGTGCCGCACATGGCGCGGATGCTCGGCGGGCCGGATCTGCGTCGTCTGATCCCGCTCTCGGCGTTGCTGGGCGCAGCCTTCCTGCTTGCCGTGGATACGCTCGCGCGCGTCGCGGGGCGCACCGAATTGCCGCTCGGCATCCTGACGGCGGTGCTGGGCACGCCGCTGTTCCTGTGGCTGTTGGTGCGCGCCAGACGGGGTGGCGTGGCATGACGGCGCTGCTGGCCGCGCAGGGCCTGTCGGTCGGTCATGGCAAGCGCGTCGTTGCGGCCGGCCTCTCCTTCGCGCTGGAGGCCGGCCAGGTGCTGTGCCTGCTGGGGCCGAATGGCGGCGGCAAGACGACGCTGCTGCGGACGCTGCTCGGCCTGATCCCCCCGCTGGCCGGCGAGGTGCGGCTCGAGGCGGCGCCGCTCGCCTCCCTGTCGCGCCGTGAGGTCGCGCATCGCTTGGCCTATGTGCCGCAGGCTGCGCCGGGTGGCTTCGCCTATGCTGCGCGCGAGGTGGTGGCGATGGGTCGCGCGGCGCGCCTGCCTCTGCTCGCGGCCCCGGGCGCGCGCGATCACGCCCTGGCCGAGGCGGCGCTCGATCGGCTGGGCATCGCTCACCTCGCGCATCGCCCGGTGACGGAGCTTTCGGGCGGTGAGCGCCAGCTGGTGCTGATCGCCCGCGCGCTGGTGCAGGACGCGCGCTGCCTGGTGCTCGACGAGCCGACTGCCAGCCTCGATTTCGGCAACCAGGCGCTGGTGCTGCGCGAGGTGCGCGCGCTCGCCGTGCGTGACGGCCTCGCCGTGCTGATGACGACGCATCACCCGGACCATGCCCTGCTGGTTGCCGATGCGGCCATGCTGCTGCATGGGGGCGCGATGACCGGGCCCATGCCGCCTGCCGACCTCATCACCCCGCCACGCCTGCGTGCTGCCTATGGCGTGGATGCCGTGGTGGGCGCGCTGGCGACGCCGCAGGGCGAGAGGCTGGTCTGCGCGCCCCTGGTCGCCCCGCCATGACCGGGCTGCGCAGCCTGACCGTGCTAGACGAGGCCACCGCGCTGCTACTGGCCGGCATCGCGGCCGTCGCACCGCGCAGCCTGCCGCTGGCCGAGGCCGTGGGTTGCGTGCTCGCTGTACCGCTCGAGGCGACCGCACCCGCGCCGCCCTGCGCGGTGGCGCGGTGGGATGGCTGGGCCATCGCGGCGGCCGATACGCTCGGCGCCGGGCCCTACGCGCCGGCGGTGCTGTCCGTGCCGCCGCGTCTGCTGCAGCCCGGCGATGCGCTGCCGCCTGGCACCGATGCCGTGCTGCCACTGCCCGAGCTGGTGCGGGAGGGTCCCTTCGCGCAGGTGCTGGACGCGGTGGCCCCTGGCAGCGGCGTGCGATGGCCGGGCGAGGACGCCGCGGCCGGCACGCTGCTGCGCGCGGCCGGGGAACGGCTTTCGCCGCTCGACCTGCCGGTGCTGGCCGCACTGGGTGTGACCGAGGTCGCGGTGCGTCGGCCCCGCCTCGGTTGGCTCGCGATTGGCGACGAGATCATGGCCGATGGCGGGCGCGATACGCTGTTCGCAACCTGTGCGGCGCTGGCGCAGGCGGCCGGGGCGGCGCTGCTTCGCCTGCCGCCCGCGCCCGACGATGCCGCAGCTATCGCCGGTGCGCTCCGCGCCGGCGCCGAGGTATGCGACCTCCTGCTGGCCGTGGGCGGCACCGGGGACGGCGCGGGCGACGTCACGGCGGCGGGGCTGCGCGAAGCGGGCAGGCTCGCGCTGCATGGCATCGGCGCGCGCCCCGGCACGACGGCGGGTTTTGGCGAAGTGGCCCTCCGGCCCGTGGTCCTGCTGCCCGGCTCGCCGGGCGATGCGCCGGCCGCCTGGCTGCTGCTGGTGCGGCCGGCGCTGGATGCGCTCACGGGTGCCGTGCCGACGCCGCCGCTGCGGGCACGGCTTGCGCGCAAGGTCACCTCGACGGTCGGCCTGGTCGAACTCGCGCCGCTGCGCCGTCTCGCAGATGGCCGCGCCGAGCCGCTGGCCACCGGCGCGCTGCCGCTGCACGCGCTCGCAAGCGGCGCGGTGCTGATCCTGCCTGCGGCCTCCGAGGGCGCGGAGGCGGGTACCGAGATCACCATCACGCTGTTCTGGCCCGACCCATGACCGACGAGAGCACCGACGCGCTGCTCGCGCGCCTGCGCCATGCCGCCCGGCAGGAGCAGTTCCTCGACATCGTCTCCGCCGAAGAAGCCATGCGGCGCTTCCGGGCCGCAGTGCCGCCCGGCCCGCTCGGGACGGAGCTTGTCCCATTGGCCACGAGCCTCGGGCGCATCGTCGCGAAGACGCTGCCCGCGCGCGCCGACGCGCCGCCCTTCGACCGTGCCTCGGTGGACGGCTTCGCGCTGCGCGCCGCGGACACGACAGGCGCTTCGGAGGCCGTGCCCGTGCGGCTACGGCTGAATGCCGAGGTGCTGGCCTGCGGCGTCGCACCGGCGATCGAGGTGCCCCCCGGCACGGCGACCGCCATCGCCACGGGCGGCATGATTCCGCGGGGCGCCGACGCGGTGGCGATGATCGAGTGGACCGAACTGGAGGACGCCGCCGAAGGGCCGGGGATCCTGCTGTCGCGGGCGCTGGCGCCCGGGCAGTTCATTGGCTTCGCCGGCAGCGACATCGCGCGGGGCGAGGCGCTGCTGCGGGCCGGCGCGCAGATCACCAGCCGCGAAATCGGCATGCTGGCGGCCGCAGGATGGAGCGAGGTGCCGGTGGTGCGCCGCCCGGTCGTGGCGGTGATCTCGACCGGCGACGAGTTGCACCCGCCCGGCACGCCCCTGCCGCCCGGCGGGATCACCGACAGCAATGCTGCCATCCTGTGTGCCGCGGTCAGCGAGAATGGCGGCGAGCCGCTGGCGCTGGGCATCTTTCGCGACGATCCGGACGCGCTGGCCGCGGCCTTGAGCGATGCGCTGGCGCGCGCCGACATGGTCGTGATGTCGGGCGGCACCAGCAAGGGCGCGGGCGATGTCTCGCACCGCATCCTCTCGGCGTTGCCCGCGCCGGGCGTGCTCGTGCACGGCGTGGCGCTCAAGCCGGGCAAGCCGCTCTGCCTGGCGGTTGCGGGCACCAAGCCTGTCGTGGTGCTGCCAGGCTTTCCCACCAGCGCCGTCTTTACCTTCCACGAATTCGCCGTGCCGGTACTGCGCGCGATGGCGGGGCTTCCGCCACGGGCGGAGACCGAGGTCGAGGCGCAACTGGCGGTGCGCACGCCGAGCGAACTCGGGCGCACCGAATACGTCATGGTCTCCTTGGCCGAGGGCGAAGGGACCCCGCGCGCGTTTCCGCTCGGCAAGGGTTCGGGCAGCGTGACGGCCTTCGCGCAGGCGGACGGGTTCTTTGCGATCGCCGCCCTCGACCAGGTGGCGGAGGTCGGGAGCACGGTGCGGGTGCGGCTGATCGGCGGCGCGATGCGCGCGCCCGATCTCGTCATCATCGGCTCGCACTGCGTCGGTCTCGATGCCGTGCTGGACGTTCTGGCGGAACAGGGCATCCGCGCACGGACATTGGCCGTCGGCAGCCTCGGTGGCCTGGCGGCAGCGAAGCGCGGCGAGTGCGACCTCGCGCCAGCGCATCTGCTCGATCCGACGACGGTCGACTACAACACGCCCTTCCTGGCGCCGGGGCTGATGCTGGAGCCAGGCTGGCGGCGCAGCCAGGGCGTGGTGTTCCGCCCCGGCGATGCGCGTTTCGAGGGGCGTGCTGGGCGCGAGGCCGTCCGACAGGCCGCGTCCGATCCGGGCTGCCTGCTGGTGAACCGCAACGCAGGGTCTGGCACGCGCATCCTGCTCGATGGGTTGCTCGAGGGCGCGCGTCCGGCCGGCTACGCGAACCAGCCGAAATCGCACAACGCGGTGGCGGCGGCCGTGTCGCAATCGCGTGCCGATTGGGGTGTTGCGATCGAGACGGTGGCGCGCGACTACGGCCTCGGCTTCCTGCCGCTGGCCGATGAGCACTACGACTTCTTCGTGCCGGAGGGGCGCCGCACACGACCCGCCGTCGTGTCTTTCCTCGCCTGCTTGCGCGCACCCAAGGTCATCGCGCGTCTAAACGATCTCGGCTTCAGGGCCTGAATCCCGCCTGGTCGATCCAGTCGCCCTGCAGCGCGTCGCGACCCTACTGGTGCGCCGTTGTCACTCCTGTGGCTGCAGCGGTACGCGACCCGCGCCAATCTTCAGCCCCAAGGAAACTGCCGCGTAGCCGACGCCCACGCTGGCGAGGACATAGATGAGTGCCACGACGAAACCCGCCGTCGGGGCGCTCATGAGAACGAAGGCGCCGAAGACGAAGCTGGAAAAGGTCGAAAGGCCGCCCATGATGCCAGTGCCAATCATGGCGCTGATGTTGTCGCTCAGCGCGCGCCGCTGATGCAGTCCTGTCGTCAGGCCCAACAGGAACGACGCCGTGATGTTGGCCAGGAATATCGGGAGGGGGAAGTGATGCCACACCTCCGGTACCGAGAGCATCAGGGCCTCACGCGCGATCGCGCCGACCGCGCCGCCAACGAACACGAGGACAACGATGTTGAGCATGCTGGATCCTCAACCCTGAAGGCGTGCGAGCCCGGCGCCCGCGGCTGCGGCTGCAAATCCGATCGCGACGGAGCCGACCAGATAGGCCAGCGCGAGCCCGGTGCGCCCAGCCTCGCGCACCTTGTATGCATCGAGTTGCATGCTGCTGAACGTCGTGAAGCCGCCGAGCACTCCGGTGAGCACGCCGGCATTCAGGGCGGTTCCGTAGCGATCGCGCCAGTCGACCGAGAACAGGATGGTCAGGTAGCCGATGACGAACGCCCCACCGACGTTGATCATGAACGTCGCGAGGGGGAAGCCTCCGTGATAGCGCTCACCCACTGCTTTCCCGATTGCCCACCGCAATACGGACCCCGCGCCGCCTCCAAGTCCGACCCACAGAAGGTCAATCGGCCGCATCGCGTCCTCGATCGAATGAGCACGATAAAGCTACTGCACCATACGAAGAGTTCAAGTCACGCGGTGCTGCGTTCGTGCGCAAGCGGACAAAATCCGCGCCGGCGAGGCAATCTGTGCGGTACATCTGCGGCAGACGCGTAGAGCGCTTCGCGTCATTCACATTTCGTGCTCGCCAACGCTGCCTTTAAGTCCGAAACGATCCATCACGAGGCCGTCTGCATGCGGTATGTCAGGGTTGAACGGCATCCTGGCGGCTGATACGTCTGAACGCAGATGCATCAACATTCGGGCTTCGGGT
Organism: Roseomonas fluvialis; assembly: GCF_022846615.1. NCBI lineage: Bacteria > Pseudomonadati > Pseudomonadota > Alphaproteobacteria > Acetobacterales > Roseomonadaceae > Roseomonas > Roseomonas fluvialis. The sequence goes on along the minus strand of NZ_AP025637.1, from coordinate 3,567,874 downwards.
GACGCGTTCGATGCCAGCAACGACCGGTACACGATCGGCGCGCCAGAACTGGCGTCTCGTCCGGTGTTGTACGAATCCGTTGCACGCTATGTCGCCCGCTGCACGATGAGCCCATCCCTGCCGCTGTTCGGGGCGTACTTCCCATTCTGGCTCGTATGCGTGGGCGTCGGCGTCGTCGGCGCCGTCGCATTGCGGGTGGCGTTCATTCGGTTCGGCATCGACGAGGTTCTGCCATTGCGCCTGCTCGTCTATGTCTGCTGCGCTGCGACCATTGGCCTGGTCATCGCGCTTACGGTCTATGGCCGCTGACCGATGGCGGCATCGGCCTATGCGCGTCGCCGCACATTCCTTGGTTCGGCCATCGCCGGCGTCATGATCCTGAGCGCCATCGTCGCGGGCTGGTTCTATGCAACCCGTGCGCAGGACAATCCCCTGTCCGACGACACGGTGCTCACCGCGACCATCGTCAACATCGCATCGAGCGTGCCGGGCCGGATCGTTGCCCTCGACGTGACCGAGAACCAGCGGGTCGCAAAGGGTGATCTGCTGTTCACCATCGACCCCGAACCCTATCGCCTGGCCGTGGACCAGGCGCGTGCCGACCTTCGCATCGCCGAGGCGGCACGCGATACGCAGCGACGCACGATCAGCGCCGAGCAATCCAACGCAGTCGTTGCGACCGAACAGGTCGGTCGCGCACGCACCAACCTCGCTCTGGCCGAACAAACGCTCGCGCGCCTCACGCCGCTGCTGCGGCCCGGCTACGTGACGGCCCAGCAGGTGGACGATGCCCGCACCGCCCGCGACGATGCGCGCACCAGCCTCACGCAGGCGGTCCGGCAGGCGGAGGCCGCCGCCAGCCTGGTGAGCACCATCGATGCCGCGCAGGCCCTGGTGGCGGCGCGGCAGGCGGCCCTCGCCATGGCCGAGCGCAGCCTCGCCAACACGGCGATCCGGGCGCCGCATGACGGGCGCGTCGTGGGCCTGGTGATCGCGACAGGCGAGATCGTGGCGGCGGGACAATCCGTCTTCACCCTGATCAACACCCAGACCTGGTACGCGAGCGCTTCCTTCCCCGAAACCGACCTGCCGTCGATCGCGGTGGGGGATTGCGCGCGGGTCTATGCGCTTGCTGACCGGTCCGTGCGCATTGCCGGTGTGGTCACGGGCATCGGCTGGGGTGTCGCGTCGACGGACTTGGTCAACGTTCCTCGCGGCCTGCCCTACGTGGCGAAGTCTCTCAACTGGGTGCGCATCGCGCAGCGCTTCCCGGTGCGGATCCGCCTCATCGATCCGCCGGAATCCCTGATGCGGGTCGGCGCGTCGGCGGTGGCCATCGTGCACCGTGGCGAGCGGTGCTCACCATGAGTGCCTCGGCCGCGGCACAGGATACTTTCACCGCCCGCTTGCGGGCCGACCTCGCGCCGTTTCCCGGACGCGCCGCGCTGACCTGGCGGATCGCGCTGCTCTGCGCGATCGTCTGCGCCACGGCGATGATGTACGAGATCCCGGAAGCGGCGATCAGTTGCTACCTCATCATCTTTCTGATGAAGCCGGATGCGGTGCAGAACATCGGTACCGCGCTCGGCCTCATCCTGCTGGTCACCATCGTGGTGCTGTGCGTGGTGCCGCTGATCAATGCGACGATTGCGTCGCCTCTGCTGCGCCTTCTGGCCATTGCGGTGGTGTCCTTCGTGTTCCTGTTCATCGGCGCTGCCAGCCAGTTGGGCGAGATCGGTGGGATCATCGCACTGGTCATCGCCTTCGTCCTGACGTTGTTGAGCCTGGCGCCGGTCGGTGACGCCGTGAGTTTCGGGCTCCGCTACGCCTGGTACATGGCGGTAATGCCGATGGCGCTGATGGCCGTGTTCAACATGGTGCTCGGCATGTCGTCGGTGCGGCTGCTACGGGATACGCTGCGGCGGCGCCTGGCCACGACGATGGACGCGATCGCCTCGGGCGCGCCCGACGGGCATGACGCGCTCGCTGAGCTCCTGCGCGCCGACAATGCTGCGCTGGAGCAGCAGGCCAGGCTCGTCGGCATCCTCGCGCTCGTTGGCCGGCCCGCCGCAGGCCAGGTGACGCGTGACGTGCGTGCATCGTACCGCCTGATGCTGGCGGCCAGTGCCTTGCCAGGGGACCTTGATGCGGTGCGACGCGATGCACTGATCGACGCCATTCGCCAGGCACTTGATGCGCTGGACGGCGGCCGCATGCCCGCGCCGCCCGCCACGCCGGCAGGCCCGATGGGCGACGCGGAACGCGACTTGCTGGCGGCACTGCGCATCATCGCCGGGGCTCCCGAGGATCCGGTCGTCGCGCCGCCCAAGCCGCCGTTCTTCGCGCCCGACGCGCTCGCGAACCCGAGCTACCAGCGCTACGCGCTCAAGACCACGGCGGCCGCCATCCTGTGCTACGTCATCTATGTCGGTATAGACTGGCAGGGCATCCATACGGCAATGGTCACCTGCTACGTCGCGGCACTCGGCACCACCGGCGAGACGGTCCACAAGCTCGGCCTGCGTATCCTTGGCTGCCTGATCGGCGCGGCGATGGGCATGGCGGCGATCCTGTTCGTCGTTCCGCACATCGACGACATCGGTGGGCTGATGGTGCTGGTCTTCGCCGGCGTGCTGATCGGGGCATGGGTGTCGACGGGTCCCGAGCGCATCTCCTACGGCGGGGTGCAGATCTGCCTGGCATTCCTGCTGACCGTCCTGCAGGGGTTCGGCCCGAGCCTCGACCTCGGGACGGGACGCGACAGGGTCATCGGAATCCTGCTCGGCAACCTGGTCGTCTTCGTCATCTTCACGCAGATCTGGCCGACCCCGATTGCGCATGCGGTCAGGGCGCATCTGCAGGCGGCCTTCGCCGGCCTCGCCAGGCTCGCCGCGCTGCCGCCTGAACGCCGTGTCGGCGCCATCCCCGAGGCCGCGCTGGCGATCACCGAGGCCGCCAAGGCAGCCGAGGCGCTTGACCTCGTTGCCTTCGAACCCGCCAACATCCGACCGACCGCCGCGGCCGAAGCCGACCTGCGAGACGCCGCGTCGGAGATCGCGGCCCTCACGCGCGACATCTATCTCAGCAGGGAAGCTCTGCCCGACGTCGCTGCACGCCTCGAGGATCTCGCTGCGCGGACGGCACAGGGCGAGAGCCTGGTCATGGCGCAGGCCGGCGGCTCGGCAGACCCCTTGCGCCGCCGGCTGGACCGCCTGCGTATCGCGATGGCGGGCTGATGCGCGGATCCGGCTTGCTTGCCGTCGTACTCGCCGTCGGGCTCGCCGCCTGCGCATCCGATGCCGTCCTCATGGCACCGCCCGGTCCCGATACGCCGTGGCGACCGAACGGAAGCGAGAACAGCCTGTGGAGCCTCCGCGGCGGGGCGCGGGAACCGGCGCCGACGCCGGGCGCGACGCGGGATTTCGGCGTGCCCGCAGACCCGGCGCTCGCGGTCATGACGCAGACCGCCGACATCGACCCCAACCGCAGCTATCGCCTGCCGGAACTGATCGACATCGCGCAACGCAACAACCCTGCCACCCGCGTTGCGTGGCAACGCGCGCGGGCGGCCGCGCTGGCCGTCGGCCTCGTGGAAGCGACCTACCTGCCGCTGATCACCGCCAATGTCATCGCTGGTCGCCAGACCGTCACAACGCCCCTGCCGGTACCGATCGGCACGCAGCGGTACTTCGAGACAACGGCCGAGGGTGTGTCCCCATCGGTCGCGCTGCAGTGGTTGATTTTCGATTTCGGCCGACGCGCGGCGCTGGCCGATGCCGCCAGGCAGGGCGCCGTTGCGGCGAGCGTCCTGTTCAATGGCGAGCACCAGCGCGTGATCTTCGACGTCACGCGCGCCTACTACCTGTATCGTGCGTCCGTCGCGCGCGCGCGGATCGCGCGCGAGGCCTTGCGCAACAGCAGCGCCATCAGCCGCGCGGTCGAGGACAGGCAGGCGCGTGGCCTTGCCACTTCGGTGGAGGCGGCGCAGGCGCGCCAGCAGGTCGCGCAATCCGAACTGCGCCGGGTCCAGGCCGAGGGGCAGGAGCGCGACGCCTACCAGGCGCTGGTTGCCGCAATGGGCGTGAACGCCACCCAGCGCATTCGCATCGAGGATGACGGCCAGCGCCGGCTTCCGGATGCACCCGACCTGCCGCTCGACGAGATGGTGCGGCTTGCCCTGTCGCGGCGCCCGGACGTGATGGCGAGCTACCTGGCGATGCGGTCGAGCGCGGCCGGGATCGCGGCCGCACGGGCCGAGTTCCTGCCCAACGTGTTCGTCGCCGGTGCGCTAGCCTCCGGGCAGGGCAGTTTCAACGCCGGCGGCCTGCCCACCATAGGCCAGCAAGCCACGGGATCCGGCGTGCTCATCGGCGCGACGGTGCCGCTCTATGATGGCGGCCTGCGCATCGCCCGGTTGCGCCAGGCGCAGGCGCAGGCTGCCGCCGCCGAGGGCACCTTCGAGCGCACGCAGATGATGGCGGTGACCGAGATCGTCGCCGCGACCAATGCGTTGCGCACCGCGCTCGAAGCGCACCGGGCGGCAAGCGCCCTCGTCGCCGCGGCTTCCACCACGTATGAGGCGGCGCTCGCAGCGTACAGGAACGGCGTCGGCACGGTGACTGCGGCCACCGCCGCCGACAGCGGGCTACTTGATGGCCGACAGGCGCAGACCGATGCCCAGGCCGCGGCGCTGGTGGGTGCGGCGAACCTTGCCTTCGTGGTCGGCGCGATGACGTCGCGCGATTCGGTTCCCTGACATGGCCTGCCTGCCCCGCCCGAATGCGAGCGCGCGGTCGCGGCGCGTCGGCACGCAAGCCGAGCCTTTCATTCAAACCTGAGGGAGAAACGCGATGTGCACGTCACTCGGCTACAGGGATGCCGGCGGCAAGGCCTATTTCGGCCGGACGCTCGAACTCACCACGGACCTGCCATACCAGGTCCTGCATGTTCCGATCGGCTTCGAGACGACATCGAAGATTCCTGGCCATCCGCCGCTGTCTTTCGCCGCCCGTCACACGATCCTCGCGGTGGCGATGCCCGCGCGGGTGCCGACCGCGCAGGCACCGATGACGATCGCTGACCTCAAGGTGCTGGAAGGGCTCAATGACCAGGGCTTGACCTTCAGCCTGCTGTCCTATCCGGCCGCGGCCGGAAAGCAGGCCTCCGTCGCTGTCACGCAGTCCGTGCTTTCGGCGTCCGATCTCGGCGTCTGGGCGCTCGGCCAGTTCGCGTCGGTGGCAGAGGTGAAGGCGGCGCTCGCTGCACAGCCGGTGATGCTGCAGCCGTTGCAGTTGCTGGGTGGTGTCGAATCGCCGTTCCACTACGTGGTCCATGACGCCGCCGGCACGTCGCTGGTGATCGAGTTCGATCGCGGCGCCATGACGGTGTACGACAACCCCGTCGGCGTCATGACGAATGGCCCGAAGTTCGACTGGCACCTGACCAACCTCGGCAACTACACGCATTTGTCGAACGTCGATAAGCCGAGCGCCACCTTTGGCGCCTACAAGGCAGTTCAGCCGGATTCCGGCATCGCGACGGCGGGCCTGCCGGCCTCCAACACCTCGGTCGGGCGCTTCGTTAGGGCGGCGTTCTATGCGCACTACACCGAGAAGGCGGCCACGCCGGATCTCGCCGTTCAGACGCTCGGGCATATCCTGAACAACTTCGATCGCCCGCGCGGCGTGTCGATCGACTACCCGGCGCAGGGTGGCGGGCATCTGGAGGTCGCTGGCCTGCAGGCGGACAGCGCTACCCCCTACGCGACCGAATTCACCAGTTGGACGAGTCTCTCCGACCTCGATCGCAAGTTGTTCTTCATCCGCGACTATCGCAGCCTGAACTTCACGCGTTTCGACCTGACAGCCCTCGCGGGCGCATCGGCGCCGTCCGTGATGCCTCTCAAGACCCTCGGGGAGGGAGCCTTCGACGCGACCGAAGCGTTGAAAGCCCACGGCGCGGGCTGAACCACGGGGTCACGGGCCTGCTGCTGCGGGCGTCTCATCGCAGCAGCAGCACGATCACCATGCCGCCGATGGTGAGCAGCGTGTTGGAGATCGCATAAGGCACCGTGTAGCCCAGCATCGGCACGTCGCTGCGGGCCCGCTCCGCGATCAGTCCCAGCGCCGGCGTGGAAAGGCTGGCGCCGGCGCAGCATCCCAGCACGATCGCGTCGTCGAAGCGGAAGACGTACTTCCCGATCAGCAATGCCAGCGTGATCGGGACCGTCGTTGCGACGATGCCCCACAGGAAGAGGCTGACGCCGACCTCCCGCACGCCGGCGACGAAACTCGGCCCCGACGATATGCCTGTCACAGCGATGAAGACGTTGAGTCCGACCACGCTCATGAACCACAGAGCCGCGGGCGGGACGTGGCCGAAGGTGGGATGCACCGACCGCTGCCATCCCGCGGCGATGCCGGCGATCAGCACTCCACCTGCCATCGACAGGGTCAGCGGCACCTCGCCGATCGTGAGCATCGGGATGCCGATCAGCGCGCCGATCGCGATCGCGAGGAACACGCTGGGGATGTCGGTTTCCTTCGTCGAGAAATCGGCCTGGCCGACCTTGCCGAGTGCCGCGCGGATGCGTTGCGGGCGCCCCACCACCGTCAGCACGTCACCCAGGCGGAGGACGGTCTGCGGCAGGATCGGGATCGTGACACCGGTCGAGCCGCGCCGGATCTCGGTGAGGAAGACCCCGTGCGCGATCTGGGATTCGGCCAGTTCGGCCAGCGTCTTGCCGTCAAGCGCACGCTGCGTCACCACCACCTCGACGCCATCGGCTGGCACGTCGAGCAGTTCCACGTCCTCTACCTCCTCCACGCCCGTCGCGAAGATGGCGCGAAGGCTCGCGCGCGCGCCGGCGGCGCCCACGACGTCGTTCGGCTCGAGCACGGTGGTCGGCGTCGCGTCGATCAGTTCGCCGCCGCGGCGGATGCCGTCGATGAAGATCCGTGCATGAGGTCGCGAGGCCTCGACCTCGGCGACCGTCCGCCCGACCTGCGGCGACGTGCCGGACAAGCGATAGGTACGAACGATGTAGTGGTGCCAGGATGCGCCGGAGTCGTGCCGGTCGCCGCCGAGCCGCTTCTCGTAGGCACGACATGCAGCCGGGAGGTCGATGCGCAGGAGCCGCGGGCCGAGCTGGGAAATGATGACGATGGAACCGACGGTGCCGTAGATGTAGGTCATGGCGAAGGCGGTCGAGAGAGCGCCGATCATCGCCCGCGTGTCTTGCGGCGACATCCCGATATCCCTGATCGCATTGGTGGAGAGGCCGAGCGCGGCCGATGCGGTTGCGGCGCCCGAGTACAGTCCGGCCCCATAGCCGACTCCATATCCGGCCAGGCGGGCCACGCCGTAGGCGGTGGTGACAACGAGCACGCAGACCACGACGGCGAACAGCGCCTGAAGCGCGCCGTCATGGGCGATGCCGCGCACGAATTGCGGGCCGACGCCGTACCCTACGGCGAAAAGGAACAGCAGGAAAAACATCGAAGCGACGGTGTGGGAGATCTCGATGTCGAGCTGGCCGACCAGGATGCCGCACACCAGGGTGGTCGCGACGGTGCCCAGGCTGAAGCCGCGAAAACTGACCTTCCCGAGGGGGTATCCCACGGCCACGGTCAGGAAGAGAGCGATCTCCGGATTGCTCCGCAGCGTCGTCGCAACCCAGTCCCACATGCGTCGTCTGCTCCGCGGCTGTTTTGATGGGCAGCCTGCGGCATATCGTCAGCGCGAGGCAACAGCACTGTCCGTTGGCCACCGGACCATGGTCGGTGTGCGCCTAGCGGCTGATCACGAGGATCCATCCGGCCGCGCCGACCAGGCTGAGCGCCGCGAGGGGCGCACCGACCTTCGCAAAATCCTTGAAGGTGATGGCTACGCCGCGCTTCTGGGCAGCCTCAGCCATGATGATGCCGGCGAGGCTTCCCGACAGAATGGCGTTCGACGAAAAGCCCGTACCGAGCGCGATGGCGGCCCCCAGCGCTTCGGCCTGGTCGGCGCCGGCGACGAAAGGCGCCACTAGCATGACCGCCGGGTTGTTGCCGACAATGTTGCTGAGCACGGCCATGACCAGGAGCAACGACAGGGGATCGTGCAGGTCCAGGCCATAGCCCCGCAGGCTTTCGAGCAACTGCTGTGGAACGCCCGCAGCCGCGAATGTCGCGTTCACGATGAACAGGCCGAACAGCAACAGCAGCAGGTTCCCGTCCAGGCGGTGCAGGATGCTGTTTGACGACACCCGCGGGCTGATCAGCAGCAGGCTGGCCCCTGCCAGGGCGACCAACATGTGCGGCCAGTCCGTGGTCACGAAGGCGACGATCACCGCACTGAGCACCACGGCGGCCTTGGCCGTCTCGATGCGGTCGAGCGCCACGGCCTGCGGTGGCTGCGGCGCGGGCGGCGGCGCCGGTTGCGGCCCGTCCGCCAGATGCCACCGGCCCCGATAGAACAGCACCAGTACCAGCCAGATGAGCGGCAATCCGAGAAGTGCCGGCACGGCTGCCGCCCGCATGAAGCCGGTAAACGACAGGTGCAGGAGTTCGGCGGCGATCATGTTCTGCGGGCTGCCGGTCAGCATGCCCGCCGACCCGATGTTGGTCGCGAAGCAAAAGCCGAGCAGGAACGGCACGGGATTGAGCCGCCGCGCCAGGCAGATCGAGCAGAACACCGGCGTCATGGCCACCGCGACGATATCCTTGGTGAGCAGCGACGACATCACCGTGGCCACGACGATGAGCAGCGCCAGCAAGGCGTGGGGACCGACCTCAAGCGCGCCAATCCTGCGCGCGACCCATTCGTAGAATCCGGCCACGGCGAAGGTTGCGGAGATCACCATGAGGCCGAACAGCAGGCCGATCGTGTTGAAGTCGATGGCGTTCCAGGCGTCGGGCGGGGAAATCCGGCCCGCGGCAATCAGGATCATGGCGCCGACCATCGCGGCCCCGGTCCTGTCGAGACGCAGGCCCGGCAGGTATCCGAGTCCCATGACCAGGTAGACCAGGAAGAAGATCGCGAGGGTCAGGTCCATCGTCGTCCCATGCGGCGCCGGCGTGTCTGTGTCTGCTGGTGGTGGCGCCGGCCGAAGAATAGTCCGATGCGGCAGCCTGGCGTTCGCGGCCGCATCATGGTCAGGAACCGCGGGCCGCAGGGCCCACGGGATGGTTCAACGCCCGCTCCAGAAGCCCTGCCGGGTCACGATCCGCCGGAGGCCGGCGCGCCGCCGACCGAATGCCCGACCACGGGCTTGTGTGGATGCGGCACCATGAGCTTTTTGGGTGCGATGAACAGGTACATCGTCAGCACATAGGGCGCGGTAAAGGACGGGACGCCCGACGGTGCCACGATGATGTCGAGCGCGCCCTGGATGAACACCGTCACGACCGTCGCGAGCGCGGCATACAGCGCCACGCGCAGCGACGGTTGAAGGAAGATCACGCCGACCGCCAAGGCGGTGAGCACCGGGCTGAACCCGTAAAGGCCCTGACGGACCAGGGCAGGGTCGGCCGCCATCGCCACCGAGACAATGATGGCGATGACCGACCCGGCCACCACAGCGATGCCGGCCGCGACCGAGGCGATGAAGATGCCGGCCAGGATGATCGCGCCACTGACCGCGCTGCCGAGCAGATAGACCTGCCCGATGTTGCGGAAGAAGATTTCGACCAGTTCGATCCCCTGCGGGATGACCATGGCGTGCTGCGTCGTGGCCGTCGGCAGGCGTGGCGAATCGCCGATGACGTCGAGCCCGCCGAACGAATACGCCCCCGCGACCATCAGCCATCCGGTCAGGACGAAGGGGCCGGTCGAACCTGGCACGCCGAACACCTTGGTTAGCGTGGCGCTGAAGGCGGCGGTGAAAACGGTGCTCGCCGCGGCGCCCACCACGACATAGACCCAAAGTTGCGGCGACACGGCGATGAAGGTTGGCAAGGCCGCGCCGATCAGGATGCCGTTGAAGCCGTACAGGCCCTGTTCGATCGATTCCTCGTCGAGATCCAGCACCTGCGCCGTCAGTGTCGCGACCACGATGCCCACCGCGGCTCCGATGGTCGTCGCCCAGACCCCGGAGACATAGGACGCATAGGCCATGGCGACGAAGAACAGCACCCCGGTCAGGGCGTTTTCCATGAAGAAGACCTGGCTGGTCCCGCGCAGGCAGACCATCAGGAAATTGCTTTTCGTCTGCGTCACAGCGTCCGTGCCTCCACTGATCAACGCCAGAGGAAATCCTCGGGCAGGGTCCGGCCGCGCGCTTCTTCCCGGACGATGCGCCAGAAGCGACGGACCTCCCGGCGCACGTCGTAGGATTCGACGCCGACGGCACGCAGCATCAGGCCCGCCGCGTTGGGCAGGCGGGACACGCCGGAGATCGCGCGCGGGGACTCAGGGCTGAAATTCGTCTCGAAGCGTTCCTTGATGCGCGCTGCGATATCCGGCGGTGTCACGCAAATCACGTTGGCGAAGGCATCGAATCCCCGCATCACCACGGCGAAGTCGATCATCCCGTCGTCCCTGCCGACCAGAAGCTTTTCCGAAAACAGCTTCCGCCCGTCGGGGCGACGGACCGCCACGACCATCGACAGCAGGTCGAAGCCGAACCGTTCCTCGACATGGTGATGCTTGCGTCCTGCCAGGACCATCTCGCCATACAGAAGCGTCGCATCCGGGGCGACCACGACATCCGTCTGGGTGATGAAGCGCGACCCGCGATAGGGGATGGTGAAGTCGGGCAGGTATTCGAGGTAGGCGCCCGACGCGACATCGATGGCCTGGTGCTGCGATGCGTAGTTCGCGTCCATCTGGTGGATGCGGTTGGCGCTCTGGGTGTGCACCAGGGCGCAGGCACCTTCGCCGACCGAGATCTCGATCCGGTAGCGATCGCCCTGCAGCACGCCGCCGCCCACCGAGATGATGGAGCAGATCGGCAGCTCCGGCATCGCCTCATCCCAGTAGAGCGCCCGCTGCACCAGCAGCGGTGCGACGCGATACAGGTCGTGCAGCACCGACCGGCCATGGCGTATCGAGAAGCCCAGCCGCAATTCGCCGACCTTGCCCGGGGCGGCCGCGCGCATCTGCGCCGGCTCGGTCTGGTAGCCGCGCAGCTCGCGGGCAGCGTCAAGGCGACCGAGCTGCTCGTGTACCGCCACGATGTCAGGCGTCCACGGTCGCCGGGGTCTTCACCTTCACGTCGAACAACGCCATGTCGAGGATGAGCCGGATCAGGTCGTCGACGCCTTCGCCGGTCTTGCAGTTGGTGAAGACGAACGGCTTCTTCCCGCGCATGAGCTTCGAATCGCGGTCCATCACCTCGAGGCTCGCGCCGACATAGGGGGCGAGGTCCTTCTTGTTGATCACGAGGATGTCCGACTGGCAGACGCCAGCGCCGTTTTTTCGCGGGATCTTGTCGCCGGCCGCGACGTCGATGACGTAGATGTAGAAATCCGCGAGCGCCGGGCTGAATGTCAGCGTCAGGTTGTCGCCGCCGGATTCGATCAGGATGACGTCGCTGTCGGGGTAGCGTTCCTCCAGTTCCTCGACCGCGGCGATGTTCATCGATGGATCCTCCCGCACCGCCGTATGGGGGCAGGCGCCGGTCTCGACGCCGACGATCTTCTCCTCGACCAGGATACCCTTCAGCGTGCGGCGCACCTGCTTGGCGTCTTCCGTCGTCACGACGTCGTTGGTGATGATCAGCGGCTTGATGCCGAGGTCGATCAGCCGGGGCGTGATGACCTCGATGACCGCGGTCTTGCCCGAACCCACCGGGCCGCCGATGCCGATGCGCGTGATCTTCTTCATCGCCACTTCCTTTGCCGCTGCCGGTTCAATTCATGAAGAGCCGGACATGGGTTGTCGTGTGGTGCGCGACCAGCACATCGAAGACGGGCGCGAAGGATGCCATTTCGTCCAGCGCCAGGTCGCGCACCGCGAGGTAGTCGTCCTGCGCGCGGCCCTGCACCGCGAACAGGATGCGCTGCGTATCCATGTGGTCGATCCGCATCAGCCGCAGCGCGGCACTCAGGATCATCGAGGCAACGCCGTACTGGTGCATGACGAAGGCCTCGACCTCGTCCGCCCCCAGATGCGCCAGCGCGATCGCCTGGCCGACCGGAAAGCAGCCCGGCGTCGCATTCGCCTTGATGGCGCGGAGCCACTGCTCCAGCGGCGGGCAGGGACGGATCTTGAGAACGAGTTCGGCATACTTCCGGCCCATCCGCGCCAGCATCATCTGCTGTTCTTCGCCGACGCGGCGGCACATCAATTCCTGGTCGATGCACAGCAGCGCGTCGTGGTCGCCGGTCGTCGCCGCGCGATGGGCATGCAGCAGGGCCACGCCGTCCATCCGCGCGGCCTGGCGCAGCATCACCTCGACATACCGGTGCAGGTCCGCCGGATTGGTGACGACCTGCGTCTGCAGCGCGGATTCCAGCCCGTTGGAAAAGGCGAAGGAACCGACCGGCAGTGTCGAGTCCGAGAACTGCAACAGACGGCCGAGGTGCACCATGTCGTGCAGTGCAACGCGCGGCCGTGTCTCGTCCCTCGGCATCAGGGCTTCGCGGTATGCGCGTGGCCGTGCGCGTGACCGTGGTCGTGGTCATGGTCGTGGTCGTGATGATGATCATGATCGTGGCCATGGTCGTGCGAATGGCCATGCGCATGGACCGGCTGCCGTGCCCGCGCCGGCCCTTCATGGTGATGGTGCGGGGTCGCGTCGGCCCCGGCGAACAGCAGGCGGACCTCCTTCGCGTCGAGTTTCGCGGCGATCTCCTCGCCCGGCGCGAACCGTGTCTTGACGTGTTCGAAGGCGTGGGTCCGCATCACCGATGCCATCACCTTCTGGTCCACCGACAGTGGAACATAGACCGTCGAGCCCTTGATCACCGCCGGCCAATGCTGGTTGCCCAGCCCGTGTCCAAGTTCGAAGCAGGTGCGCAGAATCTCGAGGGGCGACAGGCTCTCGAGCCCTTCGAGTTCGATGACCAGCACGTCCTTCAGCGCGATACGCGCGACGACGATGATGTTGTTGGCCTCGTCGTAATGCAGCACGTCGTCATTGTGCAGGTGTTCGGAGCGCGGCAGCGACACGGCGATCTCGATGCCGCCCGCCGTCACCTTACGCAGCCGGCTCTTGGGCGCTTCCCATTGTTCGAGCATCAGCGGGTCGACCCGCGCGTGATGGGCGCGGTCGTGCCACACCGGATCTGCCAGGTTTCCGAGCTTGCCCTCGACGAGAATCATCACTCCTCCGGATTTGTCACGGTATTCGATCAGACGGCCACGATTGCATGGCCGCCAGGCACGTCATGAGACGCACCGGTAGTCACCCTATCCCACGGAGGATCGGATGCGGCGGCCAATGCCCCGCATCCTGGCCCCAGGGTCAGCTGAAGAAATACAGCTGCCCGAGGGAGACCCGCTTCGTGGGCTCGATCGTCGCATGCTTGCCGTTCACCGTGACGGCGAAGGTCTGCGGGTTCACCTCGATCGTCGGCGTCAGCGCGTTGCGGATCATCGAGCTCTTGGTGATCGTCCGCGTCCCATAGACCGGCATGACCTGCGACCGGAGCTGATACCGGTCGATGATTCCGGCATCGTACCCCGCGCGCGAGGTGAAGGTGACGCGCGTCTTCTGCAGTGCCGACCCCATTGTGCCGAACATCGGGCGGTACATCACCGGCTGCGGCGTCGGCAGGGACGCATTCGGGTCACCCATCAGCGCCCAGGAGATCATGCCCCCCTTGATGACGATCTTGGGCTTGGCTCCGAAGAAGGCGGGTTCCCACAGCACCAGGTCAGCCATCTTGCCGACTTCGACCGAGCCGATGACATGAGCCACGCCTTGCGCGATGGCCGGGTTGATGGTGACCTTGGCGACGAACCGCAGCACGCGTTCGTTGTCGTTGCCGGAGGTGTCGCCGTCATAGGCGCCCATCCGTTCCTTCATCAGGTCAGCGGTCTGAATGGTCCGCATCCAGTTCTCGCCGACCCGGCCCATGGCCTGGCTGTCGCTGGACATGATCGAGATCGCGCCGAGGTCGTGCAGCACGTTCTCGGCCGCGATCGTCTCGACGCGCACGCGGCTTTCGGCGAAAGCCACGTCGGTCGGGATCTTCGGGCTGAGGTTGTGGCAGATCATCGTCATGTCGAACAACTCGGCCTGCGAGTTGATGCCGAAGGGCAGCGTCGGGTTGGTCGAGCTCGGCAGGACATTCGACAGGCCGGCGACGCGGATGATGTCCGGCGCGTGGCCGCCGCCGGCCCCTTCCGTGTGGTAGGTATGGATCGTCCGCCCTTCGAAGGCGGCGATGGTGTTCTCGACGAAGCCGGCTTCGTTCAGCGTGTCCGTATGGATGCAGACCTGCACGTCCATCGCATCCGCCACGGTCAGCGACGTGCGGATCGCGGCGGGGGTGCTGCCCCAGTCCTCATGGATCTTGAGGCCCATCGCGCCGGCGCGGATCTGTTCCTCGATCGGCACGGCGCCGGTGGAGTTGCCCTTGCCGAGCACACCCGCATTGACCGGCCAGCTGTCGAAGGACCGGAGCATCATCTCGATGTTCCAGTCGCCGGACGTGATGGTGGTGCCGTTGGTGCCATCGGTCGGCCCGACACCGCCGCCGAACAGCGTGGTCACGCCATTGCTGAGCGCGGCCTCCGCCTGCTGCGGCGCGATGAAATGCACATGTGCGTCGATGCCGCCGGCCGTCAGGATCAGGTGCTCGCCCGTGATCGCGTCGGTTCCCGGCCCGAGCGCCAGGCCCGGCGTGACCCCCGACATGATCGAAGGGTTGCCCGCTTTCCCGATACCGCAGATCAGGCCGTTCTTGATGCCGACATCGGCCTTGATGATGCCCTGCACCGCGTCGACGATCGTGACGTTGGTGATGACGAGGTCCGGCGCGCCCGCCGCGCTGGTCAGTTCGTTGTCATACCCCATGCCGTCGCGCAGCGTCTTGCCGCCGCCATAGACCGCTTCCTCGCCATAGACTCGGAGATCCTTCTCGATCTCGATGTAGAGGTCGGTGTCGGCCAGCCGGATCTTGTCACCCGTCGTCGGCCCATAGAGGTCCGAGTACTGTTGCCGCGAAATCTTGGCCATCTCAGGATTCCGTTCTTTGTCGAGGAGACAACAGGTCAGGACTTGGTCTTGAAGCCGTAGCGCGTGGCGCGCTCGAGCGCGTCCGCCAGCCGCGGACGATACTGATCGTAGGATTCATCCCCCACCCAGCCGTTCACGAGGCCATTGAACCCGTGGACGCGCTGCTTGCCCTGATAGGGCACCAGCGAGACTTCCTTCTCGTCCCCCGGCTCGAAGCGCAGCGCGGTCGTCGCGGGAATGTCGAGCCGCTTGCCGAAGGCCTGCTCACGATCGAATTCCAGGAACGCGTTGACCTCGAAGAAGTGGAAATGCGACCCGACCTGGATGGGCCGGTCACCGGTGTTGCGCACCTTCAGCGCGGTGGTGGGATACCCGGCATTGATCTCGATGTCGCCGGAACCGAGGACCAGCCCCCCGACGGGCGTCTTCTTCGCGTCAGCAGCCATGGCGTCGATCCTCGACTACTGGATGGGGTTGTGAACGGTGACGAGGCGGCTGCCGTCGGTGAAGACGGCCTCGACCTGCACATAGGGGATCATCTCGACCACGCCTTCCATGACGTCGTCGCGCGTGATGACCTTGCTGGCTTCGGTCATCACTTCCTCGACCGTCTTGCCGGCGCGCGCACCATCAAGGGCGGCCACCGTGATCAACGACACCGTCTCGGGGTGGTTCAGCTTCAGGCCCTGGTCCTTCCGCTTCTGCGCTACCTGCGCGAGCGTGTAGATCAGGAGCTTGTCGATTTCCCGGGGGGTGAAATGCACGCGCGGTCTCCTCAAGCAAGCTAACGCCTATTCATGGGTCGCATGAATCGCACGGATGTCGCAATCAGATTTGTGGGCGACTGCAGCGCTGCCAAGTCTCTCGTTCTGGAGGCACAGAAACGCGCATTGAACAGCGTATCGCGGGGCGTCGAAACCCCGCGGATCCCTTATGAACGACGATCCCGCACCCGGACGCGCCGCCGCCGCGGGGGGCGGCGGAGCATCGGTGTCGAACGGCACCTGGAATGCCGGTTTGCGCCTTCAGTCCACGGGACGATGGCGACCTCGTGGGGCGCCATGGGCGTCGCCGGCGCTGCCATGATGGTGCGCGGGCTCTCGCGGTGCGGGCAGCAGGTTCGTCCCGCCGAAGCGCACGCCGCGTTCCCGCGTGAGTGCCTGGGCGAAGGCCTGCACGTCGCTGACGGCGCCACGCAGTACCGCGACCTCCAGACAGAGATCGTGGTCGAGATGCGTGTGCAGCGTCGCCACGCCTAGCGCGTGGTGCTCATGCTGTGCATTCACCAGCCGGCTGCTCAGAGCCCGCGCGCGGTGGTCGTAGATGTAGGACACCACGGCCATGCAGGGCATCGTCGGCTCGCGCGCCACTTCGGCATCGCGCAACGGACCGCGCAGCAGGTCGCGGATCGCCTCCGACCGATTGGAATAGCCATGCGCGGCCATGTGCTCCTCGAGGCCCTGGGCGGTCTCGTCGTCGAGCGTGATCGTCAAGCGCTGCATCACGGGTCTCCTCGCGCGCAGGCTAGCGCAGTCCGCCCGGCCCGGCAGCCTGCGAAGTTGCTGCTGGCATCCGGCGCCGTTCGGTGAGACGAGTTCATCGGTTCATCATATCCTAGGGGGCGCGCGGCAGCGTTGACGTGTCGCAACCCGTTCGGCGCAGGCTCCCGGGATCGCGCAAGCGGATCAGCGCAGCAGCGGTAGCTTGCCGGCCGGCCGCTGTCGGGCCGCTCAATCCGTGCCTGTGCAAGCTGCCCCGGATGTTCGCGCCGGCCATGGTCGTCGAACCGTTCGTCGACCATGCGGACGGCGGCGCGATCGAAGCGGCCCTCGCGACTGCGTGGGACGTTCGCGCGCGACGAGCGCAGCATTGTCTTGCGGACCCGCCGGGGCGTGCGGTTCGACGGCACGCCATTCAGCGCCGCGGCCGTCGTCGCTAGCGTGGCGGCGGTCCTGTGCGCGGCGGCCGCGCCCCGGCGCTCGCGGCGCAGGCGGCATGACCGCCACGCTCGCCCTCAGCGGGCTGCATCTGGCGGCGGGACTGCGCACCCACACCCGTGCGCACTGACCGTGCTTGGCCCGGAAACCACGCAGCGGCGTTGTCGGGACCGGCCAGGCGAGGTGATCGACCCGGCCTGGCCATCAGCCTCAAGCCGGCTTAGCCTCGTGGAGAAGTGGCGCGCCCTGACCGCGCACCATCTCCTCCGGCACGAGAGCGACTCGCGCGATCCGCAGGAGGTGCGGCATGTAGGACTGGCGCAGTTCGCAATAGGCCTTCCGCGCAGCCTCGCGATCCTCGACGACGGGAATGCCGGCCGCGGCAAGCCTGTCATATAGCGCCGCATGTGCCGCCAAATCTGTGCGCTCGAGGCCGGGTGGGCCCGCACCGTGACTGTCTTGCCGGACCGCAGCGAGCGGTGAGAGCGCCGCATCGATCTCGGCCAGCGCGCCGGCACCCAGCGCCACGCAGAGGCTTGCGGTCTCGGGCGATGGCACCCTGACGGTCGAGGCGGCGAGCGCGGCGGCATCGAGAATGCGTACCGATGCGACCACCCAGGATTGCCCCGCATGAACCGTCGGCACCAGCGACAGCATTGGGTTGATGGTGTGCGATTCCACCAATCCCCGGAAGAAGCCCTCCCAGTTTTCCCAGGCATCGTCCAGGGCGTCGGACCGATGCGCACGCCAGAACCATTCAAGCAGCGACGCGCCGTCACCGGTGGGCCCAGTGCGTGCGTAGAGCCAGGCCACCTCCTGTTCCCTGTCCCGGATCGCGGCCTGGTAGCCCGGGAGGAAGGTGAAGATGAAGACGATGATCCCGAGGCCGAAGGCCCCTTCCAGGATCGCCAGCAGGCGGCCGAGCACGTTCGTTGGCGTCAGGAAGCCGAGCGTGCTCAGCGCGGAGCCGCTCGAGAGAAACGCATTGAGCCATGTCGGCTCGGCACCGCTGGCCCACAGTATCAGCGTGAAGCCGGCCTGCATGAACGCGAACCAGGTGCCCACGAGGCAGACGATGAACACGGGGAACAGCCAGCCCATGCCGCGCTGGATGTGTTCGAAGGGCTGCCCGCGGTGGCGCGCGGCGAAGGCGGCCAGGATGACGCGTCGCACAAGGTCGGCCACCCCGTCCCGTCGTCGCCGGTTCAGCAGCCCCGTGCTGAACATGGAGATGAGGGTGACGATGATGAAGGTCAGCCCCAGGCCAATGCAGGCCCAGGAAATCACGTGGCCCAGCAGCGTGGACGCGGCCAGCCATCCGGCGTCGCTCGGGTTGGTCACGCGGTCGGGCTCCATTCATGTCGCGCGAATTGGCGGGCCGCCTCGCGTTGGGTTTCGAACACGGCGTGGCACCATTTGGTGCAAGTTGCGGGTGATGATGAGAGTTCTTGCGGCACGGGGCTCATCAGTTTCCGGTTTCGTCAGTTACGCGAGGCAAGCACCCAGTAAAGGCTGCCGAGCCTCGCAAATCTAGTGCCCAGGATCGGGTTCGACGACCGCTGCGTGCATCAGCCCATCAGACTAGGGCGTTGTTCGACGCCGAACGGGGGGCCGTTTCTGCGCCGACTGGCACATATCGGGTGCTTCCGCGATGAGCACCGGAACGAGCCTTCGCCCCGGCCTGGCCCATGCGCGATTGGTCCGACACCCGGCGCAACACTGGCAACCGCGGTCGACCGAATGGTGGCCTCTGCGGTCAAGTACACGCCGCGGCCGCGCGCATCGCCGTGGCTGCCGTGAAGATGAGGTCCTCAGCAGCCTGGTCTCCGGCCGTCAGCCAAGGAGCACGGGGGGCGAGGTCAGCGCCGTCCGCCGCTGACGGGCGGCGTCCGGCCGTGTTCCCTCACCGACATTCGTCCGCACAGGGTCCGCAATACGCGAGGCCGGCCGAGCCGGTACGAACGTACTGGTGCGGTCGACGGCATCGAAAAGGGTAGAGCTGGCCGTCGGCGGTCTGCACCTCGGCGATGTCGATGTGGAAGTATCCGATCGGGTAGGGTTTGAAGGCCTGCCTGGTTGGCTTGTCGCCGTTGTCCGCGGGCAGGCGAGAGATGCCCTGGCGCTGCAGGCAGCGATGCAGCGCTGAGCGCGCGAGCTGCGGCAGGGTGGCCTTGAGAGCGTAGCGGCAGGCGTCGGGCGGCAGCAGGGTGTGCCGCCGGAACGCGACGATGATGATGGTCTCCTTCGCTGCCGAGAGCGTCGAGGAGCGCGTCTCCCGAGGGCCGGTCGGCAGGTCGGCGGTCGCATACGACTGCGGCGTCAGCTCCTGAGCATGCGCCAGACGACGCTCGCCGATGCGCTCGGCATCAGCGTGAGACGCTGAACCTTGTGCGTGCGTACGACCTGCTCGAGGATCGCGTCCTGCGGCAGCGAATTCGAGAACTGGTCGAGAGTCTCGCGACGGCGGAGTAGCGAGAGGCGGTGGGTCATGCGATGGCAACGCCCGCGGCCAGCAGGCGGTCACCTCAAGCGCCGGTCGAGGCCCTGACGGCCCGCTCTATGGCCTGCGCCAGCTCTGCTTCGACGAACGGCTTGCGCAATACGACGCGTCTCTGCCCATCGGCTTGTACCGGTGCACCGCTCATCAGGATGTGGGGGATATGGCGCGTCTGAAGAATAGTCGCGACCGCACTCGCGCCGCTGCCATGCCCGAGCGTCATGTCGACGATGAGCAGGTCCGGGCTGCACCGCAACGCCGTGGCCACCGCTCCATCCTCGGTGGTTTCGACTGCGCAGACCTCGTGTCCCATGGCCTTCAGTGTCAAGGACAGGAGCATGCCGATGACAGCATTGTCCTCGACGACAAGGATTCGCAGCGGCTTCATCCTTTGGCTCCGCGCTGAACAGAACGGCCGTTGACGTCACGTGTGACGCTGCAGCTCACCTGACCTCCAGGGGTGCACAAACCGATCGGATGCGGCTGTCGGCGGGCAAAGGCCTGCGCCTCAACTACCATGCGCGACACTGAAGGATCGCGGCATGTGTGCGCCGGATGCGTGTGCTAGAACCGAATATGCGTCATCCCTAATCATATGCGCATTGCCGTGCACATCCGGCAAGAACAGAATGGTCGGATGCGCGGAGTACCCGCCCGACTGCGCCCTGGCATCGCTATGGCGGCCATGCGCTCGGTTATTCCCCTGCGGCCTAAAGGCTGCAGTACGCACCGTCGTCGGCGCGGAGAGTGTCGGAATCGCTGCGCGTAGCGGTGCGTCGTGCCCCTTGAAATGCGAGGATGACCTGAAGACGAAACCGAAGGCCAGACTGGCCACGCAAAGCCCTCGGGCGCCGAGGGCGCCTCGGCGGATCGCGGCTCAGGACGTCTCCTTGACCGCCAATATGGCCAGCCTCGTGGTGGGCATCGGCGCCTCAGCCGGCGGTCTCGATGCATGCCGCCGTCTTATCGAGGCGGTTCAGGACGGCAGCAGCATGGCGCTGATCCTCGTGCAGCACCTCGATCCGAACCATGACAGCATGCTGGTGGACCTGCTCGCGACGCACACCCGCATGACCGTGCGCCAGGCCGAGGACGGCATGCCGGTCGAGCCCGATCACCTCTATGTGATTCCCCCGGGCTCATACCTGTCGGTCGGCAACGGCGCGCTGCACCTCACGGAGCCTGTTGCCCGGCATGGCGCGCGGCTGCCCTGCGACTTTCTGCTCAACTCGCTCGCCCAGGAGTACGGGTCCAGGGCTGCATGCGTGATCCTCTCGGGCACGGGTTCCGACGGCAGCCTCGGCCTGAAGGCGATCAAGGAGCAGGGTGGCCTGGTGATCGCGCAGGACCCGGACGAAGCGACATTCGACGGCATGCCGCGCAGCGCGATCGCGACAGACGCAGTGGATCTCGTGCTTCCTGCATCCCGTATCCCGGACGCGCTCATGAAGCACATCCGTGGTGGGGCGCTCGCAGCCGGCAGGAACGGCAGGCCGCACGCTGCGGGCGACGCGCTGGCCGCGATCGTCGAATTCCTTCGGGAGAAAACGAGCCAGGACTTCCGGCTCTATAAGCCCGGTACGCTCCGCCGGCGGATCGAACGGCGCATCTCGGCCTTGGCGATCCCCGCCGCCAACATGCATGCCTACCTTGAGAAGCTGCGCGACGATCCCGTCGAGGCCGAAGCGCTGGCGAAGGATCTGCTGATCCATGTCACCAGCTTCTTTCGGGACCCGGCGGTCTTCGATCTCCTCGCGGAGGCGGTCGTTCCCGAACTGGTCGACGCCGCCGAGGCCGGGCGGCCCATCCGAATCTGGGTTCCCGGATGCAGCACCGGCGAGGAAGCCTATTCCCTCGCGATGCTGTTCCACGAGCGGATCGCCGGAACGCAGCGCGACATCAAGCTTCAGATCTTCGGATCCGATGTCGATCCGGACGCCGTCGTCGCCGCGCGGGAGGGTCTCTACCCCTCGACCATCTCGGCTGACGTGACGCCGGAGCGTCTCGCGCGTTTCTTCACGAGGGAGAGCCAGGGCTACCGGGTCTCGCCCGAATTGCGCGCGAGCGTCGTCTTCACCGTGCAGGACGTGCTGAACGACGCACCCTTCTCCCGGCTCGACATGGTGTCGTGCCGAAACCTGCTCATCTACCTGGGCCCTGAGGCGCAAGCGAAGGTCATTGCGCTGTTCCACTTCGCGCTTCGCCCCGGTGGCATCCTGCTGCTCGGCGGCGCGGAGACGATCGGCAACACGCCCGGCCGCTTCGAGGTGATCTCGAAGCCAAGCCGCATCTATCGCCATGTAGGCCGCAGCCGGCCTGGCGAGGTTGGTCTCATCTTCGGCGCCGGCGCCCCGGAGCGTCTCGGCCGGCAGCCAGGCAAGCTCACGAGTTCCACGCGTGGAACCTTCTATGCCGAGCTGTGCCGGCGCCTCGTGATGGCAAGCTTCGCCCCCGCGGCGGTGCTGATCGACCAGAAGCAGGAATGCCTCTACTCGCTCGGACCGACCGACAGGTTCCTCCGCGTGCCGCCCGGGGCACCGACGCAGGACCTGCTCGTCATGGCGCCGCGCAGCGTGCGGAACAAGCTGCGCGCGGCGATCCAGCGTGCGCTGCAGGCCAATGAGAGGGTTTCGCAGCCGGGCGGCCTGATCCGCCAGGATGGCCGCACCCTGTCCTTTTCCATCGATGTGCAGCCGGTTCTGAGCGAGGGCGAAAGGCTGTTTCTCGTCTGCTTCGTCGAGGACAGTACCCCAGGCCAGCAGGTCGGCCGCGTCACCACGCCGCGCGATCTCCCGCGCATCGCGGAAATCGAGCAGGAGCTGGAGGCGACACGTACGGAACTGCAGGGCGCGATCCACAATCTCGAGATCGCGAACGAGGAACAGAAGGCGGTCAGCGAGGAGGCGCTCTCCGCAAGCGAGGAGTACCAATCGACGAACGAGGAGCTGCTGACTTCGAAAGAGGAACTGCAGTCGCTGAACGAGGAGCTGACGGCGCTGAACACCCAGCTGCAGGAGACGCTCGAGCGCCAGCGCACGACGTCGAACGACCTGCAGAATGTCCTCTACAGCACCGACGTCGCCACCCTTTTCCTCGATACGGAGCTCAGGATCCGCTTCTTCACGCCGGCGACGAAGAATCTCGTGAGCGTCATTCCGGGCGATATCGGCCGACCTCTTTCGGACCTCAATCTGCGCGCCCCGGATGGTGACCTGTTGGCCGATGCGCTCAAGGTCCTGCGTTCGCGCAAGCCGATCGAGCGGGAGATCAAGACACGCGGTACCACCTGGTATTCACGCCGGATCCTGCCTTACCGGACCCACGATGACGGTGTGGAAGGCGTCGTCATCACCTTCGTCGACATCACCGAGCGCCGCCTCGCGGCACAGAGGCTCGAGGAAGCGAAGCGCCAGGCGGAATTCGCCAATGGCGTGAAGTCGCGCTTCCTGGCAGCGGCCAGCCACGATCTGCGCCAGCCGCTACAGACGCTGACGCTGCTGCAGGGGCTCCTGGCCAAGTCCGCGCAGGGTGAGAAGGCGCATGGGCTCGTGACGCGCCTCGGCGAGACGCTCAGCGCCATGTCCGGCATGCTCAACACCCTGCTCGACATCAACCAGATCGAGGCTGGCACCATCCGCCCCGAGATCCTCCACTTTCCGGTCAACGGTCTGCTGGAACGTCTGCGGAGTGAATTCGCCTACCATGCCGATGCGCAGAAGCTCGGCTTCCACGTCGTTCCCAGCAGTCTCGTCATCGCGAGCGACCCGCAGCTGCTCGAGCAGATCCTGCGCAACTTGCTATCGAATGCGCTGAAGTACACGCGGCAGGGCAAGGTTCTGCTCGGGTGCCGCAGGCGCGAGGGACAGCTGCGCATCGAAGTCTGGGACACGGGCATCGGCATTCCCGACAGCGAGCGCCAGGCGGTCTTCGAGGAGTATCATCAGCTCGATAATGCGGCGCGCGAGCGCGGGCGGGGTCTTGGCCTCGGCCTATCGATCGTGCGCCGCATGGCGGAGCTCCTGGGCCATCGCATCACGGTGCGGTCTTGGCCGGGCAAGGGCTCGGTCTTCGCGATCGAGGTGGACCTGCCACCCGCCGCGCCGATCGCGCCCCCCGAGCGCATGGCTGACACAAGGCCAGGCCAGGTGACCGCGCCCGATGGCCGGTGCGGCTCCATCCTGCTCGTGGAGGACGACCCGGACCTGCGTGACGCGCTCAGGATCTTTCTCGAGGATGAGGGCCATCGCACCCTGTCAGCCCCCGATGGCTCCGTCGCGCTCGACCTCGTGGCGCAGGGCGCGATCCGTCCGGACCTCATCCTCGCCGACTACAATCTGCCAGGCGGAATGACCGGTGTGGAGGTCACCAAGACACTGCGCAACCGGCTGCGCCACGAGGTACCCGCCATCATCCTCACGGGCGATATTTCGACCACCACGCTGCGCGACATCCAGCTGCCGCGGTCGGTGCAGTTGCACAAGCCTGTGCGGCTCGAGGATCTGGCGCGGAGCATCCTCGACCTCCTGGCGACACAGCATGAACGCCCGCCCGGCGGCCAATGAAACACCACCGCGGTCAGCGTCCGTAGGCTTCGCGTCGCAGCTCGATGACGGGCCGCGGTCGTCTCGCGGCGGATGCGCCGTTCCGCGATGGCCGCGCCGTGGCCAATCCGATCCCGGCGCGCAACCGCGCATCAATGCGGCCGAAGGCCGAAGCCGGGAGAGATGGCGGAGCCCGCGACGGTCCTTAGGGTCGTCAGACTGCCCGCAAGCGCGGCGCCTCCCCGTTTTGCGTCAGGGCCGAGGCGTGATCCGCGAAGGGCATTTCGGCTTGGACGACGATGCGCACCGCGGCCGCGAATGAGTCTACGCCAAGCCGTGCCATCATCCGCGCGCGATGAATCTCGACCGTCCGCGGAGACAGGCCGAGCATACGGGCAACTTCCTTGTTCGGATGTCCGGCGGCGAGAAGGTCGAGAACCTGATGCTCGCGCGCGGTCAGCTTCGCAATGTACGCGCGGGCGGCATCGCGCACCTTGTGATCCGCCTCCGAGGGTTTTGCCTTCTGCGGGCCGAACGCCATCGCAATCGCGTGAAGAAGGCGCTCCGATGTGCAGGGCTTCTCGATGAAGTCGGCCGCGCCGTCCTTCATGGCACGCACCGCCGTCTGTGCGTCGCCCCGCCCGGTGACCACGATCACCGGTTGGTCAAAGCCCGTGGCGCGCATACGCCGAAGCAGGCCGGTCCCATCCAGGCCGCCCATGCGCAGGTCCGTCACCACGCAGGCGATCGGTTCCGTGACGCGCGCGAGTGCATCGAGAAAATCCTCTGCCGATCCGTGCGAGACGACGTTCATTCCCGCCTCGCGCAGCACCAGTTCGAAGGCGACGCGCACGCCCGGATCATCTTCGACGACATGGACGGTGGCGCCCCGGGCAAGGTGCGCCGCGCGCTGCGTGAGGAGTTCGGCCGGTGTGTCGTTGGGCATGCCTCGGCTCCTGAATGTCGTTTCGTTCGACTAAACGTCGGTAGGCGGCAGTCGTTTCCCAGCGGCACAAGGCGGCCCCGCCACAGGCATCTGGCTCGACGCGGCAATTGCCGCGATGCGCCGCCATCCTTGGCGGGGCAGGGCCGTTGTCCGTTACCTCGGCCTGGACGAACCTGTCCCGCGTTGCCGCGTTCACCGTGACGGCTGGTGCCGATCGCTGCGCCGCCAGTCGCTGCGCCGGGTGGTGCACGAGACCGATCTTCCGCCTGCCCATCTCCGCCGTCCGTGCCGCATGCGTGCCGGCGTCGCTGTGCTTGGTGGGTGCTTCCCGCTGCGTGAGTGTCGGCTTCGCCACGCACACTCCCCCCTGCATATCCGGGCATCATTGGGTCGCGCGGGCCGCCGGATGGTTCCGGCAGTGAGTGGATACGTAACATGCATCTGATTGCAGTGTGTTGCGATACATCAAAGGAAGCGCACGGATCTGAAGGCGCTTTCGCGCGCTACGTAGAAAGACTTACGCGTTCAACCCGATGGCGGCGTGCCGGCCGTTCCAGCTATTCGTTCAGCGCTGCGGCGGCGCGCTTTCGGCGAGCTTCACGGCGGAGCAGGGGTTAGCACATGCCCGATTGGCACAGGCAAGGCATGGTGTTGGACAGGCCTGGACCGCCGGGTCGCCCCGCGCTGTCGAACACGCCGCGGAGTTCGACCGAATCTACGCCGGCCGCGCGGCCGTGGCAGGCACAGCTGCGTCATGACTTCGCCGTTCGGTTGCTGACCAACTGGTCCGAATTCGGCGTCATGCCGCCCCTGGCCGCACCGCCGCACCTGACGGGTGCAGCGACTGCCGAGCCAACCGATGCAGCGGCGTGTGCCCGTCACGCGCCGCCACGCGATGCCGCTGGATGACGTGGGACGCGGATGGGCGCCGCGATGGAATTCAAGACCCTCGCCGGCGTCGTGGCATTTGGGGCCGCGCTCGGCGCGGGGCCGATCGTTCCGACGCCCACTGCTCGCAGCAGGGGCGTGTTCGATCGCCGGCGTTGCGGTGCCCGATCGGGCCAGCGCTGTCGTGCATCGGCAAAGCGGCGACCCCGCAGATTGACGCTGGACGCCGCACCCCGTCACGAAACGGAACCTGCCGTTGGGCGTTCGACACCAAGGGATGGCGCGAGGATCGCCGACGATGACAGACGAACGCGGGACCGCTGGTGACAACAACATCGAGGCCCACGGCGCTGACTGGGGTCTCGTGGGCCTTCCCAGACTCGGGGACCCCGCTGCTGCGTGGCCCGCGCCGCTTCTGGAGCAGGTCGAGCACAAGCCTGCCGGGACGACCACCGTCCAGCTGCCTGCCGACACCGATGCCAAGGCCGGACATGTTTCGCACCCTGTCGACATTCATGTCGGTGCGCGGGTCCGGCTGCGGCGCCAGCTGCTTGGCCTGAACCAGAAGGAGCTGGCGGCAATGCTCGGGCTGAGCTTCCAGCAGGTGCAGAAGTTCGAGCGCGGCAAGGACCGCATCGCGGCAAGCCGGCTGTACGAAATCGCCAATGCTCTCAACGTGCCGATCTCGTTCTTCTTCGACGCGATTCCCGCCGAGGACGCCGGCCAGGCGACCAGCGCAGACGACCTGCCGGCCGCTCCGGCGGGAGACGAACGGCTGAAGGAAGCGCTCAATCTCATGCGCGCGTACCGCAACGTCAGCGATCCCGCCCTGCGCAAGCGGCTGCTCGATCTGGTTCGCAGCATGGGGTGATCCGAGGAAGCCGCACGGTTCGGCGGCGCGACTGGCGCGTCTGGGTGACGCTTTCGGGGCCGCCGTACTGCTGGTGCGCTCAGCGTCTCTGCCCGCCGACGCCTGCTGCGCGGGCTGGCGATTGCGGTTTCGGTTGTGACGGAATGCGGCTGAGGGGCAGCCCCCGCGATTGATGGCCGCGAGCGCTTTGCGTGGCTCGTGGCCGTGGGCTGGCGTCGTGCGCGATATCCGAAACCAGGGCGGGGCAGGGGGCGGCGGTGCACCGAGCAGAGGCGGGCGAAGCCGACTCCGGCCTCCTGTCCGGCGGCGCGGCGTAGCGCAGGACCGAGTGGCGCCGGCTCGGGGTGCGGATGCCCCGGGTGAATGGCAACCCGCCAGGCCTCTCCACCGAATCAGCGCCGTTGTCTGACCACGAAGCGGGACGAACCGTGGCGCGCGAGATCGCGCTGCGGCGGGCGGAGCGCGCCTGCCGACCGCACATCCACCTGGTGATGGCGGTGCCACGACACGCCCGAGGCACAACCTCCGCCAGCGCGGCACGGCGCCTCGCGCCCGATCGCCGCGCCAAGATCAAAATCTCACGGTCAACCGATAGTTGTCGGCCCACGCAGCGGTGGAATTGTATAATCGGGACACAACTCCTCGGAAGTTAGCCGCGAAGCTGAATTATGAAAAGTAGAATGGAAATACGAGATTGATTAGGTATAATCCTCTATTACCAAAAAATCTTATGTTAATTGTGAAAGCGGGAACTGAATCGGGATGCAGTCTGTCATGGATTGAAGTATGACTCGGTCTATGGCCAATCAGGGTGACACTTATTGGCTTCGCAAGCATGCTGCCGATGAGGTGGTGCGCGAACGGATGCGCAGCGAACCCGACAGCAAGGGTGCCGTGGCCGGCAGGACCAAGCCGCCCCGGCCTCGGTCGACGGGCGGCATTCCTCGGCTATTGGGCCAAGAATATGGTCCTGAGCTGATTGCTATCGGCTTCGTAATGTATGACATAATGTCAATTATATTGGCATTAATATTGACTGAAGATAAATTCCTGCTAGAGGCAAATCAAGAAATAATAATAATCAACACAGAAATGTTGGTTTTTGCGGCGGTAGTGATGGGATTTGTTTTATTGATTTCCGCAACATACAGGATCCGAGAAGATAAATTGCGGCTGGTCAGCTTGTTGCGACCGGCGGCCAGTGTGCTCATCGCGCTGCTCGCATCGGCTGGCATGGCAGTGACGATCGGTATTGAGCATCCGCCCCTGGAGGCATCGCTCGTATTGTTCGGTATCTTGGCGGCGGTATTCCTGATGCTGCCGCGCACCGTGTTCAAACAGCAGCTCATCCATCTGATAAACATCGCAACGAGCCGTCGGGCGGTGCTCCATGGCGATGCCGAATGCATCGCGCGGTTCCTGACAAACCGAGTCCTGAACAGTCACAATATTGAAGTGGTCGGAATACTTGACGCCCAGGGTATTTCTCGCTTCGGCCCTGGCGATCATCCAACACTTCCAAGACTTGGCTCCTGGGCAGAGCTGCGGGTCCGGGTGTGGCGGAACGACGTCGATATGCTGATCCTCGCGCCGCCGGCGGATCATCGAGAAGGCCTCGCCGACCTGATCGACAGGTTCGCCTGCCTGAACATCGAGATCCATATCGCCAATGATCTCCCGGAGCTCGACGGGTATGTCGAGCGCCGCGCGATGCCGCCGACGCGCCGCATCCTGGGCGCGCCCATTTCCGGGTTGGGTGCGCTGGGCAAACGGCTGTTCGACGTGATCGGCGCGTCGGTCCTGCTCATCCTGACCCTGCCCGTGCTGATCCTGGCGGCGCTCGCCATCGTGATCGAAACGCCGGGCGGCGTCTTCTTTCGCCAGGACCGCGTCGGCTACCGCGACGCCAGGTTCCGCATCTGGAAGTTCCGCAGCATGCATGTTGCCCCGTCGTCCATCGACGCGGAAGGCTGCGTGCGCCAGGCGACGCGCGGCGATGCTCGCGTCACCCGCGTCGGAGCCCTTTTGCGGCGCAGCTCGATCGATGAGCTGCCGCAGCTCATCAACGTCCTGTGCGGCGACATGTCACTGGTCGGCCCGCGGCCGCATGCGCCGCGGACCCTCGCCGCCGGCGTCCCGTTCGAGGACGTGGTCGACTGCTATTCGGCGCGGCATCGCGTACGGCCCGGTCTGACCGGGCTGGCCCAGGTGCGCGGTCTCCGCGGGCAGACCGATACCGAGGCGCAGGTCCGCGCACGCGTGGCGTCGGATTTCGAATACATCCGTGCCTGGTCGTTGTGGCTCGACATCTGCATCCTGTTCCGCACGGTCGGCGTCGTGATGAAGATGCACAACGCGCATTGACTTGCGCGGTGCGCGGATGGCGCTGGCCAACGCGAAGCTTCGTCCGAATCTGGAATGGGCAGCGCGACTGCGCACGACCTGGCGGGCGCATTGAGGCGCGGTTGGACCGGCCGGCACGTCGTCCCCGGTGTGGGCGCTGACAGGCGCTTCGCGCGCGAGGCGCAGGTCGCGCATCCGCGCCCCGCATTATCCTGTCCCCCGCCGTGGTTCAGGCCCTGGCGATGATCCGGCCCACCGTAGGGGGTGATCGGGTTGGCGACCGACGCGACAGCGTATGCGATGCCAAGCCGATGATGATGCGCATGAAGCTACGTCTCGGCCGCCAGCCTGTTCATGCCGACCGCGGCCATCGGATCGGTCCGAGCGAATTGAGGGATGGGAGTGTCCAGGGGTACGCCGCCAATCGTGCCGCAGCATGGGCGCCGTCGCCCAAGCCCCATCACTTGGGTGTCGCGGACATGCATCGCTCGGCACAGGTTCCTTCGGATGAAACCTCTACCTCGAAGAACCAGGCCGCACGGCCCCGTCCGACGCGACAGCGTCGACCACCCTCCCGCAGCGAGCCAACGATACCGGCGCGGGTCGGCGGCAGCAGGCACGCAGCGGTGCCTCGCCTCGCGCGAGGGAGGCCGCGTCAGACAGCACGCCTGAGATCATCCATAACCGCCATGACGGAAGGTGCAGTTGCCGGCGGAGGAGTGATCGCGGCGCTGTCGCGCGGCTGCCATCCCGCTGGCGCCAGCACGCGCGCCAGCGCCGCGACGACCCGCGTCTGCTCCTGCGGGGTGATACTCGCGTGCAGCGGCAGGCGGATCAGCCGGGACGAAAGGTCATCGGTGATCGGCAAAGGGCCGGCGGTTCGTCCGAACCGTCGCCCGGCGGGTGCGGAATGCAGCGGAACGTAGTGCATCACCGCCATCACGTTCTCCTCGCGCAGCCGGACAAGCGCGGCATCACGAACCGCCGCGTCGCGCGCGAGGACGTAGTAGATATGCCCGTTGTGCGAACACTCCTGGGGAACGCGCGGGCGGCTCAGCACCCCGGCCGCCTCCAGCGGAACGAGCGCCGCATCGTACCGGCGCCATGCCGCCAGGCGCCGCTCGGTCAGGTCATCGCCGCCTTCGAGCTGGGCCAGCAGGAATGCCGCGGTCAGTTCGCTCGGCAGGAAGGATGAACCGACATCGACCCAGGTGTAGCGGGCGACCTCACCGCGCGCGAATGCCGCGCGGTTGGTGCCCTTCTCCCAGATGATCTCGGCACGCGCAGCCCAACTGGGGTCGTTCACAACGAGCGCGCCGCCTTCGCCCGATATCAGGTTCTTGGTCTCGTGGAAGGAGATGGCCCCGGCGGCGCCGAAGGTTCCGAGCGGCCTGCCCCTGAACGTCGCGTGATACGCCTGCGCCGCGTCCTCGATGACAATGAGGCCATGGCGTTCGGCGATCTCCATGATGGCATCCATCTGGGCGCCCACGCCGGCGTAGTGCACGACGCAGATCGCGCGCGTACGCGGCGTGATCGCCGCCTCGATCGCGTTCTCGTCGATGTTCAGGGTGTCCGGCCGGATATCGACGAAGACCGGCACCGCACCCCGCAGGACAACAGCATTGGCCGTGCTGCAGAAAGTGAACGAGGGCATGATCACCTCGTCCCCAGGGCTGAGATTGGCGAGGATCGTTGCCATCTCCAGCGCCGCGGTGGCCGAGGTCGTCAACAGCGCGCGGCGAGCGACCAGTTGGCGTTCAAGTAATTCTTGACAGAGCGCCGTGAATTTCCCATTTCCGGAAAGACTACGGTTCTCCATCGCCTCCTTCATATATTGAAATTCTTGTCCCGTGAAGTTAGGTTTATTGAACGCGATCCGGTCAAGCATCAGCTTTGATCCCTGTTTGAGGGCGCGGGGCGGTGCACCAGACTGCGTGCACCCGCCATGCGAAGCGCGCTGCCTGCCGGAGCGGGTCGCTCATGCGGCCCGCCAAGGCGGACAGACGCCGGCCGCCGGCGCTTGGCGACGTCCGCCCATCGCGGCGCAGCGGACGTTCGAGGGGCTGCGTTCTCAATGCGGGTAGGCGCGCCCATGCCGAGTGACGCATGGCGCGCGCCAGAAGCGGCGCGGCTTCGCGCCCATCGCGCTGGCACAACAGTGTGACGTCATCCGATCCCGCCATATACTCAAGAATACACGGAGCCGGCCTGAATCCATGTAGAAAACGCCGAAAATCAAAAACGTATTACTACGTATCTATCTCCAAAATCGTCACATGATCTCGCTGATAGACCTCGATCTACTGTGTGTAATCCACCTTCTCGGCATGCGGTTTCTGCGTTGTCGGTATGCGAGGTAATTCTACCGACACGTTCGATCTGCCTTGGATGCGGTCACGCGCGTTGAAGATGTTCGTGAAGCTCCGCGCCGATCAGGCGACGCGGCGCGTTCATTGCGCGCTGTCGCGGGCACGCACGGCGCCGGTCGGGGCCGTTGCAAACAGGCGCGTCATGCGGCCAAGGCGCTCTGGGGTGCCTCCGCCTTGGCATTGCCGCGATGGCATCGATCGGGCGCGGGTCGAGCACGTCCCGCGCGCGCGGTGGTCCGACCACGAACTCGCGCGCGCGCTGTTGCCACCAACGTCGAACCGGCGTGCCGGACCGCCGTCGTTCCGCGCGCCTCGCGCATCCCGTCCGAAAACGCGGCTTCAGCAGCACGCGGTACATCTGCGCCCGCGCTGTCTTCACCCCCTCCGGGCGCCGCCGCGATGGCGGCCCGAAGTCTCGGGCGTGACGCACCGGCTTGCCACGCCCGCGCCCCTTGTGCGCCCTAGCTGAGCAGCCGTGCCGGCAACCATCGCAGCAAAAGCTCCTCATAGGCTGTCAGGACCAGGTCCCATCCGAATGCGGATGCATGACGCGACCGTGCGGCCGCCTGCATCGCCAGGCGTCGAGCAGGGTTCGAGAGCAACTCGTCGAGCGCCGCGGCGCACCCGTCGGCATCGTGGAAGTAGGCCGCCGCGTCGCCGGCGACCCACCGATTGAAGCGGTTGTCGTGCGCGAGAACAGCGTTGCCCGCGCCCAGCGCTTCCACCAGCGAGGGATTGGTGCCACCCACGCGATGCCCGTGAACATGCAGTGTCGCGTGCGCCCGCAGCGCCGTGACGACGTCCTGCTCGTAGATGGCGCCGGCGAAGATCACCTCCGCCGAGGCGGCTGCCCGGATCGCGGCGTGATAGGCATTGCCGGCGCTGTCCACGCGGCCAAGCACGACCAGCGGCATGCCGCGCGGGCGGCGTGAAAAGGCCGAGACCAGTTCCAGGACGGAGTTCTCCGGCTCCACGCGCGCGATCGACGTGACGTAGTGGCCTGGCTCCAGGCCCAGTCGTGCCCTGATCGGCTGCGGATCGGCCCCGGTGACCGGATCCGCGCCATACGGAATGACGGTGATGCGGCCGGCCGGCGCATGCCGCTCCAGATGGTCGGCGATGCAGGGATGGTCAGCGATCAGGTGGTCGGCCGCGAACCTCGCAGCGCGTTCGTTCAGCCAGAGCCAGCCGCGCACCGGGCGCGACCACTTCGCGCGCTGCCACTCGATCCCGTCCATGTTCATCAGGTGCGGGATCCGCGCCGCGCGCAGCAGGCCGCCCAGCACCGCGGTGTTGTAGCCCAGGGTCAGGGCGATGTCGGCGCCTTCGCGCAGTGCTGCCGTCGTGGCGCGGACATCCATCTCCATCGCGCCGAGCGGCCCGGGGCTCCAGGGCCTGTGCTGATTGAGGCGGATGCCGCGCCAGGCGGTGGGACCGCCGCTCCGCTCCGCCTGGCAGGCCACGGTGACGCGCCAGCCGCGCCCGGCGAGGTAGAGCGCCAGGCGCTCCGCAAACGTCTCGAAGCCGCCATGCCGTGCGGGAATGCCGCGTGTGCCGAGGATGACGATGCGCGGGCCGGTCGGCTGTTGAGGATCCGTCGGCCACCGCGCGCCAGCGGAGACCGGGCGTGGCCACGCCCACGCGTCCGCGGCGGGCGCCAGCATGGACGGCACGCTCCCGGCGGGTTCGGGCGCCGCGTCCCGCTGCCGCCAGGCGGATGGGCCATCGCGAGGCTCGTCCCCCGCCCGGGAGGTCCGACGCGCGGTGTCGTGGATGGTCGCATCAGTCTGGGACCCGGTGGTCGTCATGATGAACTCCCTGGCTCCTGGACCCCGCGCAGGCGGGGTGCGGGCCACCACGCCCGCAGGTCGCGGATGTCGTCCGGCAGCCGTGTCTCGATCGGTGCGTGTGTCATCGCGGCGCGCTGTCGACGCGCAGGAAGGGCAGGGGGTTGCCCGGCAAGGCGCGGAGTGCCGCCATCAGCGCGACGAAGGTGACCGTCGGCAGGATACCCTGCACGAAAGCCGGCAGTCCGCCGGCCGGTAGCGCGGCGATCACGAGCGCCGCCGCGAGTGAGGCGGCGAAGCGTGACCACCATCCGCGTTCGAAGGCGCCCGGCACCGCGCGTGCCGCCATGACCAGATTGACCGTCATCTGCATCAGTTCGGCCGCCAGCGTCGCGATCGCGGCTCCGGTCGCGGAGAGCGAAGGCACGAGCAGCCAGTTCAACAGGAGGATCACAACGAGCGCCGCGGCCGAGCTCCAGATCACGAAGCGGATCGACGCGGTCGCCATGATCATCACGAAGGCCAGCAGGCTGACGAAGGCTGCCGCGAGCTTCCACGCCAGCAGGGCCAGGGCGGTCGCGGCCGGTTCGAACGCCGCGCCGTAGACCATTCGCAGCACCGGCGCCGCCAGCGGGATCGCCAGCAGGGCGACCACCGTGTTTGCCGTCGCGATCAAGCGCATGCAGGCGCGGAAGGCGACGACAAGTCGCTCGCGCGATACCGAGGCCAGTGCCGAGAACAGCGTGAGCAACGGCATCAGTACGGTCACGATCATCGCGGCGCCGATATCGACGAAGCGATAGGCGGCGTTGTACTGGCCGGCGGCGGTGTCGCCGGCGATCTCCGCCACGATCAACACATCAACCCGCTGCGCCAGTGCCGTGATCAGCGCCGAGACCATGATCGGCGCTATCGCGCGGCCGATCTCCGACATTCCCTCCCGACCGACTTCCGTGAAGTCGGGTCTCAGCAGCCGCCATCCCATCATGGCGCCCACCAGCCCATACCCGGTGCCCGCAGCGCCGTAGGCGAGGACCGCCCAGCCCACCGGCTCCGCCGCCAGCATCGCGGCGGCGATCCCGAGCGGTGCCAGGGCGACGAAGGCGATCGTCGGATAGAGCGACAGGAAGGGCCGGTTGGCGACCTGGAACACCGGATCGTAGAACCGCGCGGCGAGCACGGGCAGTACCGCGCAACACAGGATCACGGGCAGCCGCACCTGTTGCGGCGCGATCAGCATCGCGACGACGATGCCGCCTAGCGCCACCACGGTTCCGAGCGCCAGGCGGAACGCCAGGAAGTTGGCGAACCAGGCGTGGCGGCGCTCCCCCGTCTGCACCAGGTCGCGCGCCAGGACCGGACTCATGCCGCCATCGGCCAGCGCGATTGCGATCGCGAGGAAGCTCGCGGCCCAGGCATATTGCCCGAGCTGCTCGGGCCCCAGCAGGCGGGCGAGCACGACGAAGATCACGGCCGCGGCGATCAGGTAGATGAAGCGGGAGGACGCCTGCGCCGAAAGGGCGCGGCCGTAGCGCATGCCGGCGGCGCCTTCAGCCTGTCCGCCGGAACCAGAAGGACGTGGGCGGCAGCATGCGCGGATCGGCCTGCGCCGGGCAGCGCGCGATCAGGCGATCACGCTGGCTGAGATACATGTGGTACATCGGCAGCAGCACCTCGAAGTGCTGGTTGAAGGCGAGGAACGCCTCGACCAGGTACTGTTCGTTCCAAAAGAAGCGGTGGTCGCGCAGCAGCACGATGGGGTAGTCGCGCGGCGTGAAGACGTCGTGGATGTGCACCACCACGCCCGGCTTCAGCCGGCCGAGCCAGGCGAGCACCTCGGTCAGCACGTCGCCCTGCGGGCGGATCATGTGCGAGCTGTCGATGAACAATATGTCGTCGGCTTCGAGCGATTCGATCATCGCGACATCGGCGGTCTCGGCCGTCGCGCGCACCAGGCGCACTGGCAGTTCCGCAAGCCACGGCGCTTCGTAGGGTTCGATGCAGACGTGCTCGCAACTGCCGGCACCGTTCATCGCTTCGGCGCGGAGCGCGAGAAGGGTGGACATGCCGCACCCGACCTCGACGATGCGGCGCGGGCGATGACGGCGGATCATGGCGTGCAGCGCCGCCGCGTCGAGCGGGCCGAAGAAGCTGTTGAGGTAGTGGTAGGCGCGCTGCCCCGGCCGCGGCTCGGTCGGGATGTCCTGCATCTCGGCGAAGGGATCGAGCGATTCGAGCAGGCGGATCCCCTGCTCGGCATCCACGTCGAGGCCCGGGATCACGCGGGGCTCGTCGAGCGACTTCTCCAGGCGCGACAGCTTGATCAGCGGTTCGTAGTAGTGATCCATCAGCGGATAGATGCCGACGCGATCGAGCACACCGAAGCTGCGCGGTGCGTTGCGCGGCGTCATCTGCCGCAGCAACAGCATCATCCGGGCCGACGCCCAGACCAGCGGCCCCATCACCCGGTCGAGCACCGGGGCGCTTCGCACCATGGCCTCATGTTTCCAAGACATACGCGTCGTCGCTCCCATCAATCGGCATGTCGTCGCGCCGCGGCGACCGTTCGTCCCGGTCGCGCGCCCTGCGTGGCGAGGTGAATGTCGTGCGGCGAGCGCGCGCAGTGGCGCGGTCGCCGCGCAAGAGGACCGGTGCGCGTCATGACGCGCCTCGATCCCGCGGCGATGCGATGCCGACGCGCATGACGGGTGGCGCCTGATTCCGGTCGTGCAGCCACAGCGCTGCGATGAGCCCGAAAATCCCGGCGATCAGCTGAGAGACTGTCAAGGAGAGCTTGAAGCCAGGGTCGACGAAGCCGTGGATCAGATGCGCGAGTAAGCCGGTGCACGCGCCGATCGCCAGCGCGCGGGCCAGCGGGCTGCTGCGGATGCGTCGCGCCAGGATGACAGCCGCGACGAACTGGAACAGGAACGCCGCATAGCCGATCACGCCGGTTTCGCTGAGCACCAGCAGGTGCAGGCTGTGCACCACGTGGTCGCCCTGGTTGAAGATGCGCGAATACGCCGTCCGGTCGTACAGGTTGAAGCTGACGGCGAAGTTGTTCAGGCCGACGCCCAGCAGCGGGAACTGCTCCCACATCGACAGCGCCGCGCGCGCCAGTGGCAGGCGATGGCCGAAGCTGCCCGCATCATCGCCGAACAGGCGCGTGGAGATGAACGGCCATGCCGACACCACCGCCCCGGCCGCGACAAGACTGCCCAGGATGGCGATGACCGCGGTGCGCAGCGACAGGACCCGTCGGCCCAGCACCAGAAGCACGACGATGCCGGTGCTGATGGGGATCGTGGACCAGGCCCCGCGGGAGTAGCTCAGGATCACGCCGCCGAGGCTCGCCAGCGCCGAAACGCTGCCGCCAAGCCGCGCCGCCGCGCTGGCACCCGCGAGCGCCATGGCCAGCGCGATCGGGTAGGTGATCTCGAAGAAATACGACAGGATGTTGGGGTCGCCGAAGGTGCCCCCGGGGCGCGCCACCGCGCCGGCGTCGATGGTCGTTTGCACCAGGGCCGTCTCGCCGAGCACCGCCAGACCCAGGTTGCGTCCCGTGCCGAACTGGACGCACACCAGCAGGAACTGCGGCAGGATGCCCATCACCAGCGTCCAGACGAAGATCCGCAACTCGCGCGGCGAAAGGTTCATCACCGCGATGCTGATCATCAGGAGCCCCGTGAGGCGCAGCAGCTCCAGCGCCGACAGCACCGGCTGCAGCGCGTTGACGACGCTCAGCATGCCGACCGCCATGAAGGCGACCTGCGGCCCGACCACCAGCGGCACCAGCTGGATCCGCCAGGGGCGGCGCATCAGCCGGGATTCGAGCAGGCGCAGCCCCAGCCAGCCCAGCGCACCGAGCTGGCCGAGCGAGACGGTGACGGCCTGCGCCCCGCCCACGAAGCGCAGGTAGCGGCCCGGAAGATCCGTCTGGTGCAGGAAGGAGATGCTCAGCCCGACGGACAGCCCAATGCCCATGGCGACGACCAGCATGAGCCGTGCGCGCGCGAAGCTGCCGGCCAGCATCAGTCCCACCAGGCCGGCGGCGCCCGCGACCAGCGCCGCCACGTACCGGGTCTCGAGGTCGCTGACGACGACAGCGGCCGGCACACAGATCGCGCCGAGCACCAGCGCGGCCAGGAAGCCTGCGGCGCCTGCCCCGCGCAAACGGCCCCCGGCAATGTCGTGCGCACCGCTCATGACGGGCTCGCGGCGCCGCCGCCGGGCCGCAGGCCCCAGGCATGCCGGGCGAAGGCCCACATGGTTGCGGCCTGCGTCGCGCGGCCGCGGTCCCCTCGCAAAAAGGCCAACGCGCCATAGGCCAGCGCGCGCAGCGCGAAGCCAGCCGCCAGAATGGGGCGCAGCAGCGGCAGAGCGCCCGGCCCGTTCAGGCTGCAATGCAGCCGCACGAGATTGTCGAGCCAGCGTGTCGGCGCGGCGCGACCGACCTGGGTGCCGCCCTGCAGGTGGCGGACCCGCACCTGCGGCAGGTAGCCCAGGCGCAGGCCGGCGCGCCGCATGCGGCAGCCCCATTCCACATCCTCGGCGTACATGAAGAAATTCGCGTCGAGGCCGCCGACCTGCCGCACCGCATCGGCGCGCACCATCATGCAGGCGCCGCAGATCCAGTCGACCGGCACCGGCCCGGCGCCGAGCCGGTCCGGCCGCACCAGGAACACGCCATGCAGGTGGCGCGGCAGGAGCTGGCTCAGGCCCAGCGCATGCAGCGCCAGGCTGATGAAGCCCGGCCGCCAGCCGGCATCGCCGACCTGGTGGCGTCCATCCTCGTGCAGCAGTCGCGGCCCCGCCGCGGCGTAGCCGGCATTCGCCTCGAGGAAGCGCCACAGTGCCATCAGGCTGTCGGGTGCAGCCGGAAAGGCATCGGGGTTGAGCAGGAGGATCGTCTGCCCGCGCGCCACGGCGAAGCCGAGGTTGTTGCCGGCGGCGAAACCCGCGTTCTCGTGGTTGGCGATCAGCAGTACCTCGGGAAACGCGACCGCGACGGCAGCCGCGGTGCCGTCGGCCGAGGCATTGTCGACGACGATGACCTCGGTCTGCGCCGGTAGCTCAGACGCGAATAGGGCGGCCAGGCAGTCCAGCACAAGCGCGCGGCAGTTCCAGGTGACGATGACGACGCTGAGCACCACCGCCCGGGCGTCCCTGCCGTGTTCACCGATGTCTGGCGGCGGCATGCCCGTCACGCGTCCTTGCGCACCAGCGCCATGACCCACGGATTGAAGCCGGTCGCGAGCAGCCGCTTCGGCAGGTGGCGGACATAGCCCCGCGCGAGGGCGCCAAACGGCCAAGGGATGCGGGAGTAGTTGGCAAGACCGTCGACCGTCAGCCCCTCGAGCGTGAACGGAAGGTCCGCGAGGTAGCGGCGCACATCACCGTAGCTCCAGAGGAAGTAGTCCCCCCAGACACGATGGATGGAGACGCCGACCTTCGCGCTGAGCCATCTCTCGACCGGACCCGCCGCGGCATCGAGCGCATGCGCGGTATCGACCGGAAAGCGCCGGTTCGGTCCCCCCAGCAGCAGATGCCCGCCAGGGCGCGTGACGCGGAACAGCTCGCGCGCCCATTGCGTGCGGATCTCGTGATAGTCCGCCCGGCGGGTGGCATGGCCGTCCTGTGTCCCGACGTGTTCGAGGACGCCGAAGCTGAACACGCAGTCGAAGCTTGCATCGGCGAAGGGCAGTTCGAGCTTCAGGGGGTCGGTGACGACGAAGCGGTCGCGCGGGCGCCCCGCGGCCGCCCAGATCGGCGTCTGCTCCATCAGGTCGAAGCCGTGGGCATCGAAGCCGTGGTCGACCAGGCGCTGCACGGTCGCACCCACGCCGCAGCCCGCATCCAGGAGGCGGGTTGCACCGATCCGCCTCAGGATCGGTACCAGATAGTTATCTGTCCGACCAATATTCTCCCGTTCCTGATCCTCGGCATAGCCGGGAATCAACGCTTGGTAGATCACATCCCCGCCGTCTGCCGGAACGGTGGCAGGATATCCGTCTATATACGTGATAATACGTACTGGTTCGATTGTTGTTGTCATTGGAGTTCTGTCGCTTTCTGGGATGTGGACTGAACCTTTGCTTGCCAATGATGCCTGATTAGTGAGATGAAATCGATACTTCGCTGTAGAAAAATTCCAGCCTGTCGGTTCGGGGATGTCGGGTGATCCAACTGCTGCGCAGACTTTTCGGCCTGAACGCGCGGGATCCCGCTGCCGCCAGGCGCGCGGCGGGTCGCGGCGCCGCGGTGCCGCGCGACTTCCGCCCGCTCGAGGACGCGCAGCCCGCGCGCGATGCCGCAGACCCGGTCGAGCCCGCCTTCATGACGGACCGCAATGCCGCCGAGGCGCCCCTCGCGGCGGCCTTCACGCCCACCCAGCCGCGGACCCTCGGCCCGCTGTTCATCGGGCGGGAGACGCATCTGCGGCGGATGATCGCTGCGGTCGAACAGGAGCGCGCGCATATCGTGCTGTTCGGTGATCGCGGCCGCGGCAAGACATCTCTGGCGAATGGCTTCGCGGCTCTGGCGGAGAAGGCCGGCGTCGAGACAGTCCGGCGCGCCTGCGGCATCCACACGACCTATGAGCGGTTGTTCCGGGGGCTTCTCGCGGAGATTCCGGGTCGCATGCTGCGCGACGGGAACCACCTTGCGAGTGCGGCGGACCTGCTGCCCGGGGGCGATTTCGGCGCCGATGAGGTGTGCGACATCCTGGCCAGGTTGCGCGGACGCGTCGTGCTGGTGGTGGACGAGTTCGACCGCGCTGCGTGCGACCGGCTGCGCTCGGAGATCGCGGAGACGATCAAGACCCTGTCCGACCAGGCGGCAAACGCGACGCTGCTGCTGATCGGTGTCGCCGGAAGCCTCGAGGATCTCCTCGGGTGGCAGCCATCCGTCCAGCGTGCCATCCTGGCCATCGCGCTGCCGCCCATGGATGATGCCGAGGTCGGGCGTCTGGTCGCTGCGGGAGCCACCGCCGCGGGCCTCGACTTCGAGCCTGCGGCCATCGCGCTCATCGTGCGGCTGTCGCGCGGCATGCCGTACTACGCGCACCTGCTGAGCCTCTATACCGCGCGCGCGGCGGCCGCGCGTGGCGCGGCGACAGCGGTGACGCGCGACGACGCCGTGGCCGGCGCCGACCAGGTCATGCAGAAGCAGGCCGCCGAACTCGGCGCCTTCTGGAGCCGCGCGATGGCCGTTCCGGATGCCGAGGCGGCGTTGGTGGCGGCCGCCCTTGCCCCCTTCGACGATGACGGCCGCATCTCGCCCGCTTCGCTGCGCGACGATGTTCACGCGGCGATCGACGTGCTGTGCACCGAGGCTGGCGGGTCGGTGCTTTTCCGCACGGATGAAGCGGGCGGACCGCGGATCGGCTTCCGGCTACCCGCCGTCGCTCAGCAGGTCCTGCTCAAGGCCCTGCGCGCCGGGCGCCTTCCCGAGGCCGATGCCGCGCCAGCCCTGAACGACGCACCCCCAAACAGCCACAACAGACAGGCGAGCATCGCCGCATGAACCGACGATTGATGTCCCTGACGCGCGCCATCGGCACCCTGTGTGTCCTGCAGCTGGTCGGCTGCAGCAACCAGCGCAGCTACGACCTGAGCCAGGGGTCGGAGCCGGCGTATATCGACGCAGCCGACCCTGTCATGCGCGCGGCTGCCACGTCCGAGCTCTCCCAGGCCGTACTGCGGGGCACGCGCGCGTGGCGCCTGCAGCCCGGCGACACGCTGGAGGTGAACTACTTCGTCAGCGGTCGCGCTACCATGCGCGACTACCGCCTGGGCATCGGCGACCAGATCGACGTCGTCATGCTCGAGCTGCCGCAGTACAGCCGCAGCCATACCGTACGCCCGGACGGGCGCATCACGCTGGTGGGCCGCGGAGAGATCCGCGCCGATGGCCTGCAGCCGACCGAATTGGCCCGCGTCATCGCCGATCGGTATCGCGACGAGGTGGTCGATCCCCGGGTGACGGTGCATGTCATGCGCGTCACGGAAGAAGCCGAGCGCTTCACCACCATGCTGTCGGGGCAGGGCGGACAGCGCCAGCAGTCGGTGACCGTTGGACCCGACGGCACCATCGGCCTGCCGCTGCTGCGATCGGTCACGGTCAGCGGGCTGACGGTCGACGAAGTCTCGGACCGCATTGCCTCCGCGTATCAGCGGCGCATCCCGAACCTGCAGCCGACGGTCCGCCTGAGCGGCACCGCGGGCCAGCTTGTCTTCCTGTTTGGCGAGGTCCAGCGGCCCGGGCCGCAGCCCGGTGCGCCGGCGCGCACCATCCTGCAACACGTCGCCGCGGGCGGCGGGCCGAACGAATTCGCGGCGATGGACCAGGTGCGCCTGCTGTACTGGGACCAGGCCGGCCAGCCGCGCGTCCGCGTGGCCAACCTGCTGAATGTCCTGGAGCGCCTTTCGATCGACGAGGACATGGTGGTGCCGCCCGGCGCGGTTCTCTACGTGCCGCCGACCCAGCTCGCCGTGGCCGGGCGCATCATGGACCAGGTCTTCCGGCGCCTGTTTCTCTTCAGCGGTACATCGGCGGGCATCTACTACAACGCGAACGCACCGGCGGTGCTCGGTGGTGTGCGATGA
The DNA here is from genome assembly GCF_022846615.1 of Roseomonas fluvialis. Classification (NCBI taxonomy): domain Bacteria; kingdom Pseudomonadati; phylum Pseudomonadota; class Alphaproteobacteria; order Acetobacterales; family Roseomonadaceae; genus Roseomonas; species Roseomonas fluvialis. The sequence goes on along the minus strand of NZ_AP025637.1, from coordinate 3,525,977 downwards.
GCGGACGCGATCTCTCGATGGCAGGGCCGGACAGGGCGCTCGCCGAACCGCGGCGGGTGATCGAGCATGCGGAGGCGTCGCGCGACGTGGCCGCCGCGTCCCTGCGCGACATCCTTCGCACGCTGGCCCGGCGGCGCTGGCCCATGATTGGAATCATGCTCGGTGCGGTGCTGTGTTCGCTCGCGTACCTGCTGCTCGAGTTCTCCACCTACACCGCGAGCACCCGTGTCCTGGTGCGTGTCGGGAGGGACAAGCTCACCGCCGTCGCGACCGCCGACAATGCGCCGGGCAGCTTCGTCTTCTCCGAACGGCCGGAGAACGTGAACGACGGGATCGAGATCTTCGCAAGCCCAGCTGTGCTCGAACGTAGCTTCCCGGTGCTCCGCGCAAGGCTCGAGGAGATGGCTGCCAATGCGCCGCCCCCGCCGCCGTGGCGCCGGCGGCTCGACGAGGCGCGTGCGTCCGCGTCCGACCTCATGCGCACCGTCCTGCGACCGGTCCGCCAGGTGTTCGGCGTGCGCGAACTCACTGCAGACGAAGCGCTGGCGGAGGAAATCCGTCGTGCCCTGAGTGCTGCGCCGATCAAGGAAACCAGCGTCTTCGTCGCCGCCTTCCGCTGGAGCGATCCAACCTTCGCGGCCTTCGCCATGAACAGCATCCTCGACTCCTTCCTGGTGGAGCATGTCCGGGTGATGTCGGCGAGCCGCGATGCGGCGGACTTCTATCGCGGCGAGGCCACGCGGATCGAAAGCGAACTTCAGGCCGTCGCGGCGACGCTCACGACCTACGGGCGGGACAACCGCCTCACCGACCCGACCGCTGAGAAGCAGGTGGTACTCGGTCTCATCGCATCGCTCGAACGCGAGATCGCGACGGCGCAGGTGTCCCAGGAACAGACCCGTCGGCGCATCGACGATGTGCGCCAGCAATATGCCGACGGCACAGGTTGGCCGTCCACGCCCGGCATTCCCCAGATCACGCTGTCGCAGATGGCGGACCTCGACACGCGCTATGCCGAATTGCTGAACCAGCGCAGCCTTCTGCTGCGCCAGCTGCTGCCCACGTCGCGCGACGTGAGGCTGCTCGACGAACAGATCGCCGCCTTGCGGCTGCAGAAGCGCGACGCGCTTCTGGGCTACCTCGACGACCGGCTGCGTGCCGATCAGGAAGTCCAGAACGCCACCGAGGTCCGGCTGGCCGAGGCGCGGCAGCGGCTCGATCGCGTGCAGGAGATCGAATCCGGCTATCTGGAACTGCAGGGCCGGCGCGACATGCTGCTGACCCGCCACCGTGACCTCCATCGCGAGGTCGAACGCCTGACCCTGAACCTCGCTCTCGATACCGAGCAGCCGGCCAGCGTGCGGGTGCTGGCGCGCGCCACGCCTCCGGTCCTGCCGACCTGGCCGCGTCGAAGCCTGGTGGTCGGCCTCGCCGCTGCCTTCGGCCTGCTCCTTGCCGTCGCCTACGCGGTCTTCGCGCAGTTCTTCGACCGCTCGGTTTCGACCGAAGGGGACCTGCGGCGCGTACTCGGCGTTCCGGTCCTGGGACGCCTGCCTGAATTGCCGAGGCTGCGATGAACGCGATGCACGACCAGACTGCCCTGGCGGCGCGCGCCGCCGCCACGACCGGCGGGCCGCTCGATGCGGCGCAGATCGCGATGATGCCGGTTGCCGTGTCCATGGCCACCGGGACGCTGGCGCCGCAACGGGTCATCGCCCTGGTGTCGAGCCTTCGGCGGGAGGGCACGACAACGGTTGCGATGACCCTAGCGCGCACGCTCCAGATGGGCTTGGGGCGTAGCGTTGCGCTGGTCGACGCCAACCTGGTCGCGCCAGCGCTCGGCGCGCTCCATGGCATCCCGCCTGGACCTGGCCTCGCTGAGGTACTGGGCGGCCGCGTGCCGCTGCGACGGGCGCTGCATGTCGCCGCATCCGGCCAGTTCGCGATCCTGCCGTCCGGCAATGCCGCGGCATCCGAGCAGGGATCGATCTTCGCCGCCAGCAGCATCGGTGCCCTGTGCCAGCAGATCCGCCGGGAGGGCTTCGATTTCTGCGTGATCGACTGTCCCGCCGTGCTGGCGAGCCCCGAGGCCGCGATGGTCGGCGCGCAGGCGGGATCCGCCATGATGGTCGTGCGCGCGGAGTCCACCGCGGCGGAGGTCATCCGCGAAGCGGCCGCCGTCCTCGAGGCCGGCGGCGCGCCGCTGGCCGGGACCTTGCTCAATCGGTACCGGCGGCACCTGCCGGCCGTGCTCGACCGTCTGCTCTGAGGACTCCTCGCGTGGCGTCCACTGCATCACCCGCAAGGCCTGCGCTTGGCAACGGCGGGAAGCTCAGGGTGGGGATGATCTCCACGATCAGTGTCCCCACCCCGCCCCAGGGCTATGGCGGCATCGAGCGCGTCGTCCACGCCCTTGCCGAAGAATTGGTCCGCCAGGGTCACGAGGTGACCCTGTTCGCCCGCGCCGGAAGCGCGTGTTCCGGTCAGACGATCGAAGTGGACCCCGCGGCGGATCAACCCGCATTCACCGGTGGCAAGGCGCCTCTGAACGAACAGCCGCTGTGCGACGCCGTCGAGGCCTATACGGCGCGCCATCGCCTCGATGTGCTGCACGACTGGTCGCTGCAGAACATCTTCGTCAATCGCCACCCCGATCGCGTGCCCTTCGTCGTCTCGACCTGCGTGCCGCAGCCCGAAGGCTATGCGCAGGCGAATGTCGTGGCCGCCTGCGCGGCGCATGCGCGAACGCTGAAGGGCGGCACCGTGCCCCATGTGGGCTACGGCGTGGATGTGCAGAGCCTCGATTGGTCCGAGCAAGGCGGGGAACGCCAGGTCCATCTCGCCAAGATCGCGCGCTACAAGGGGCAGCACGTCTCGATCCTCGCCGCCGCGCTGTCGCGCCAGCCGCTCGATATCGTCGGCAACATCGAGGGACGTCGCTATGCGAAGTTCATCATCGAGCCGATGGCGGCCTTGCTGCCGAATGTGCGCCTGTTGGGCGAAACGCGCGAGGTCGAGCGCATGCTCGCCGCGTCGCGCGCGCTCGTGCTGGCACCGCTGTGGTTCGAGGTCTATCCGATGGTCGTGATCCAGGCGCTGTGCGCCGGCACGCCGGTGGTCACGCTGCGCAGCGGCGGGCTGCCGGAGCAGGTCGAGGATGGCGTGAACGGCTACCTTGCCGACAACGTCATGGGCCTGGCGCGCGCCATGCGCGAGGTGCGCGGCATTTCGCGCAAGCGTTGCCGGGAAGTCGCGCTCGAACGGTTCGCCGTGCGGGACATGGCGACCCGCTATGCCATGCTGTACCGGCGCTCGATCGACGGAGAGCGCTGGTAGCGCTCCCGGTCCGCGTCATCGGACTGCGGCGACCACCGCCTCGGCGGCACGGCGCGGATGGAACGCCGCCAGGTGTGCGGCACAGGCCGCCGGGTCGGGCCGCAGCCCGCCAGCAAGCGCCTGCGCCACCAGTGCGGCCATCTGCGCGGCCGCATCGGGTGCCGCGGGGTCGATATACCTGGCCAGGCGGCCGCCGGCTTCCGGGATGGCGCCGCGGTTGGAGGCGATGACCGCCGTGCCCACCGACAGCGCCTCGATCACCGGAATGCCGAAGCCTTCGCCGAGGCTCGGGAACACCAGGGCTGCGGCGGTGGCATAGAGCGCGGCCAGGCGCGGGGGCGCGACGTCGCGCAGATGCACCACCCCGGGGGTCTGCGCGAGCTGCGCCGCCATCGCCGCGCCGGCCGGGCCGTGGTCCTCGCGCCCCACGACCACGAGCCGCGCGCCGGCACCACGCGCGGCCTGCGTCGCCGCAAGCGCGAGCGGCAGGTTCTTGCGCGGTTCGAGCCGGCCGACCCAGAGCAGGAAGGGCGCGAGGCCACCCGCGGCGGCGAAGTCGTCCGCCGAAGGCGCCGGCAATGCACCCGGGGCGTTTGGCGCGAGGAGGATGCGATCCTCCGGCACGCCGTAGCGGTGCGCGATCTCCCCGGCGGCATGCCGCGAGACCGTCAGCACCACCGCCGCGCGCGCCGCGCTGAGGCGGCAGAGCAGCCGCAGGCGCCAGCGCATCGCCTTGGGAAAGAACTGCGGGTCGCTTTCGAACAGCACGTCGTGGATGACGACCACCTGGCGAAACCGCGGCCCGACGAGCGGCGGCGAGACATACTGCGTGACCAGCGCATCGAGCCGGTCCCGCCGTCGCGCCGTCGGCCAGAAGACCATCAGGCGCGCGATCGAATCTTGCGTCGTGATGAGGGCATGGCGGTAGCGCGGCCAGGGGAACCGCCGCGCCGTCGCCGTCGGGTCGGCGGAATAGATGACCCATTCATGCGCCGCCGCGCCCGCGGTGGCGGGGATGTGGTCCAGCACATTCTCCAGCCAGGAACGCGAGCCCTGGTACTTCCCGTCCAGCACATGCGCGTCGATGCCGATGCGTCCCACCGCCGCGGCCTGCGCCGGTCAGCCGTCGGCCGACAGCAATGCGCCGACGGGCGGCGTTGTCCAGGCGGCGCCCAGGTAGTCGCGCCGCGCGATGCCCTCCGGCAATGGCAGCCCGGTCAGCGCCACGCGTGGTCGTACCCCTTCCGGGTCGGGCGGCTGCCGCGCCAGCAGCGCGGTGTCGCGCAGCAGCGGATCGCCCTGGGCATCCGCTCCGCCGGGCTTCGCGGCATTCCAGGCACGCAGGTCGGCCACGCGGCTGCGGTTCCACACCAGCGGTACCTCGCCGCCGATGTGATGCACGTGGTTGCCGGCGATCTCGCGCGATCGGCGCGCGAAGGGATCGACATAGATGCTCGCGATGCCGCGGCGGCGCGTGACCACCAGGTTGTTGCGGATCACGTTGTTCGCCACGTGGTCGACATTGCGCGTGTAGTCGCTGGCCAGCACCAGGTCGCCCTTGTAGGCGTGCCGCCCGCCAGAATCGCGCATGTTGTCGTACAGCGTATTGTTCGCCACGAAGTTGTCCGAGGCGTCGAACAGCGCGATGCCCGCCCCGTCATTGCCGAAGCAGATGTTGAAGTAGACCTGGTTGCGATCGCACCACTGATCGAGCTGGATGCCGTTGCCGTCCTGGCCCGTCGTCTCGCGCTGACCCCAGACCATATTGTAGCGGATGATGTTATCGCGTCCGGCATCCTGGCCCGGGTCCTTGCAGTAGGTATGGATGCCCGAGGTGCCCGAGAGCTTCAGTCCGTTGTCCCAGACGATGTTGCCCTCGACGATGTAGCGGTTGCCGTTGATCTCGAGGCCGTGCATACCGTTGCGGGCGACACGGTTGCCCGCGATGAGCGTTTCCTGCCCGATGGGCGCATTGATCACGTCGATCGCGACGCCGTGCGTCTTGTTGTCGATCAGCGTGTTGCCCACCAGGCGATGCGCCCCGCCGGCACCCTCGCCGATCCAGATGCCGAGACCGCAATCCCGGACCGTGCAATCCTGGATGGCCACGCCCACCGAGCCATGGCGGATGATGACGCCGGACAGGCGCGAGCGTTGGATCGTCAGGCCTTCGAGGCGCACATGCTGCGCTCCTTCGAACACCACCGTGCCGGTGAGCACGGCGCCAGGTTGCGCGCGCAGGATGATGGGGCGCGCCGCCGTGCCGCGTGCGGTGATCACGACCATCTCGGCGTAGGTGCCGCTGCGCAGCACCACTTCGTCGCCCGGTGCCAAGGTGTTCCATGGGACGGAGGCGGGCGACGCGATGGTCGCACCGCGCCCGACCTCGATGCTGGCGGCCCTGGCCGTCTGCGTGCCGAGCAGGATGGGTGCGGCGAGCGACAGGGAACCCAGGATCTGCCGGCGTGATGGGATGTTCATGGTTGAGCGGCCGCTCCCGCGTGTCGGTTGGTGTTCAGCACCGGGTGCCACGACGGCATGCGCGCTGCTGCGAAGCCGATATGTCGTCGCGCCGGACGGTGCGGCGCTGTGGAGTGCCGGTCGCGCGCGTGACCCTAAACCGGTGGTGCATGAGCCTGTGGAACACATCATCTCTACCGATATGCGGGTCGGAGGATTCCGCCGGGGCTATCACCGCAGGAACTACGTCGCGCACGTCGATGCGTTGCCACTTGAGGAATGGTGATCGCGATTTTCGGCGCGGGCCGCCGCATAAGGATCAAGCACGCCGCGCCGCGCCGCCCCAGTCCGGTGATGTGCGTAAGTATTGCGCCGGACTTGTCAGCGCGCGTGAGGATCGGACCTTCGGCGAGAATACATGGGTGGATTCAGGCATCGTGATCCGACCGCACGAGAAGGTTCGGCCGACGGAGCGTTCCGTCGGTTCCGTCATAGGCTTCCGCGGCGTCGGGCATCGCGACGATGCGGAATTCCGCGCTGTCGGGAACGATCACACCCAGCCTTCACGCGGGTCGACCCCCGGCGGGACGGCGGAGGGTCCTGGTGCGATCGGATTGGGGGCGCGCATCATGTGCAAGCGCAGCGCATCCGCCGCAGGGCCGTCGCCGGCGCCACTGGCGCGATGACCGCCGTGACGGACCCCTCGGCCTGCACCCGTGCCGCGGACATTGCCGTGATCATTCCAACCCACAATCGCAAGGCGGTGCTGTTGCGCTGCATCGCCGCGCTGGCCGCGCAGGCGGGCGACGTGATGGACCGGATGGAGGTCGTCGTCGTCGACGACGGATCCGTTGATGGCAGCATAGAGGCTCTGCAGGCCGAGGCTGCGCGCCTTCCCTTCGTGTTTCGCGCGGCGCGCCAGCCCAATGCCGGTGCGAATGCCGCGCGCAACCGCGCAATGACAATGACTGACGCGCCGATCCTGTTGTTCCTCAACGATGACAGCATAGCGCAGCCGGGACTGGTCGCCGAACATCTCCGCCAGCATGCCGCCCACCCGGGTGAGGCGGAGGCGGTGGTCGGCGCGCTCGCGCCGATGCCCGATCCGCCGCCCGGCCTGTTCGAGGTGATGCATCACGATCACCGCTTCGACACGCTCGTTGAAGGCACGGATGTCGGATGGAGCGCGTTCTTCACCTACAACGTCTCGGCCAAGGCGGCGCTGCTGCGGCGGCATGGTGGCTTCGACGAAGCGCTGCGGTGGCACGAGGATATCGAGCTCAGCGCCCGCCTGCGTGCCGAAGGGCTGAAGGTGTTCTTCGCGCCGGCCGCAGTGGCGTATCACCTGCACCCGATGGTCGAGTCCGACTGGCTGCGGATCGCCGAGCGCGAAGGCAAGGCGTTGGCTGCCTGGGCGCGGCGCCAGCCCGCGATGCGTGACGAGCTGGTCGGGCTTGGGCTGCAGAGCCGCCGGCTGGGGACCCGTTCCCTGCGCCATGCAGTCGCCGACCTCGTGATCAATCGCCTGACCGAGCCGGCCTGGTTGGCCATGGCGCGCGCCTCCCGCGCGGTCAGCCCCCGCATCGCTGCGCCGCTGTACCGCAAGCTGTTCCAGGCCCGGAAGCGACGCGCGATCGACGCTGCCTTGGCGAGCGAGTCGCCGTCGTAAAAAATATCCAGCTCACACAATGCGAGAGTAACATCGATAGCGAAATATAATCTGGAATTCGCCCAAAAGAACCAAGGTCGCCAGATATAATACAACCGGAGGTCTATTTGCTTGTTAAATTACATCTTATAGTTGCGGCTTGCCTGGTTCTGGTCTAATCCCGGCCTGTGATCAGCGGGGGGAAAGCGCTCAACAAAGGCGCGACTTCGACTGAGCGACGTCGGTTCCCGACTATCCGGCGCGATGCCCTCGGGGGTCCGGTAGCCGATTCTTCTGACGGTGAAGCGGGGGCCAGTGGGCTCGATGGCGGCGCTGGTGCCGGCATCGAAGGCCGGCGGCTACGGCCACGACATCCATGCGGTCGATGACCCTCGTGACGTGACCGCACAAACAACCAAGGGGGCCTTGGGCTCATGATTACCTACGTGAATACGATTCTGCCCGCAGGGGTGGAAAGCCTGGCGCTTGCCGGTACGTCCGACCTGGTGGGCGTGGGCAACAGCCAATCCAACATCATCACCGGGAATGCCGGTTCCAATGTGATTCTCGGCGGCGCTGGGAACGATACGATCCTCGGTGGGGACGGCGTCGACATCCTGCGGGGTGACGCGGGCACCGATCACCTTCTGGGCAATGGCGGCACCGACATCTTCGTCGTCAGCGCGGTCGAGGACAGCCGTCCCGGCGCGCAGCGCGACGTCATCTACGAATTCAACATCACCGAAGATGTGCTCCACCTGGTCGACCTCGCGCCCGGGGTGCCGATCAGCCATCTGGGCGGCGCCGCCTTCCAGGGCGGCGGCAGCACCGTCCAGACCCGGCTTGATGTGCAGGGCGGCGATGCGGTGCTCCAGATCGATATCCCGAATGGCTGGCAGGGCACGGATGGCGTGGCGGACGCCGAGGTCCTGTTGCGCGGCGTGCAGTCCCTCCAGGCCTGGAATATCCTCGGGTCGGTTGCCGCTTCTGGTGGCACTGAGCCGGCAGAGGTTGGCGCATCGCCGCCGCCGACCCCAGCGCCTGTCGCCGCGCCGCCGGGCGTCGTCGCACCGACGACGAGCCGTTCCGTCTACATCGACCCGAGCGCGAGCCGGTCGGGCGACGGCTCGCTGGACTCGCCTTTCAGCTCATGGGGCGGAAGGACGCTCGAAGCCGACACCAGCTACCTGATCAAGGCCGGCACCGTGATGAACGGGGTCGTGGTGGTGAAGGGGCAGGGCAGCGAGGACGCGCCGATCACCATCGGCAGCTATGGCGCTGGTGCCGCCCCGGTGATCCAGGGCTCGATCTCGGTCGAGAACGCGGCGCACGTGACCATCTCCGACCTGGCCATCGTCAACAGCGCCTATGCCGGCGTGACGGTGCAGGGCGGATCGCATGACATCACGGTTCTGAACAACACCATCCAGAACACCTCGATCGGCGTCTGGTTCAGCGCGACCGCGGGCGGGGGAAACCTGGTCCAGGGCAACGAGATCTCCGGCAGCCAACTCCACGGCGTCGCCTTCAACAAAGTCGACCAGCGCGCCGATCCGACGCGCGTGGTCGACAACGTGATCCGCGACAGCGGATCCCATGGCATCGCAGTCAACGCCAGCGGCATCGTCGTCGACGGCAATGATGTCAGCCGCAGCGGCCTGACGGTGAGCGGGAGCTCGGGCATCCACATCTATGGTGGCTATGGCAGCCCCGACGGCTTCGGCTTCGGGAACGTGATCGCCAACAATCGCGTGTCCGACTCGCGTGAGGCCGGGAACGGCTACGACGGCAACGGAATCCAGGCCGACCAGTACACCGGCGGCAACCGCATCGAGAACAACACCGTCTCCGGCAGCGATGGCGCGGGGATCATTCTCTATGACTCCGCGTCCAACCTGGTCATCGGGAACACGGTCGGCGGGAACCTGCTCGATCGCTCGGGCCAGCATCCCTATCGCGGCGAGATCCTGCTGGCCGGCGACATCGATGTCCGAAGCGAGCTGACCCGCGGCAACGTCATCCAGAACAATGTCGTGACGACGGATGACGCGACCACCAGTGCGTTCTTCATCGATCCAACGACGGCCGACAACGGCAACGTCTTCGGCGGCAACACGGTGGTGCGCGAAGCCGGTGGCCCCGCCTATTCGTCGGGCGGGATCTACGGCGCGGTCGGTTCGAACCTGGCGCTGTGGAACTCGACCCTGGCGCCGGGCGGCGGGGACGACGTCTGGAGCTGACGCTGGCTGGCCCCGAAGCCCATCAGGGGGGCTTCGGGGCCAAGTCTGTGACGCTGGCTTTGATCGATCCCGCCCGGTGCAATGTCGGCGGTGGCCCGCGCCCGTGTCGGGCCGGATCTGCCCAAAATTTCTCACCCCATCTTGCAGCGTCCCAGCCGCCACGCGGGCGAGGCTTACCGCGATCGCGGATCCGTGCGCGCTAAGTGTCGCACGGGCGCTCAAGATATCAGACCAAGATCTGTATTTAACCGGAATGGCTCAAGGCCGCGGCAATAAAGTGAAAAAGAGCATTTTTTAAGACATATTATTCGTATATTCGGCGTATCTTGTGTTAATGGACAACTCCTGGTTGTCTTGCGGTGGGATCGATCCATGAAGGGTCGCACACTCATGGCAGGACACACATGGCACTCAAGCGTGGCACTTCAGTCCAGGACAGCCTGATCGGCACCGATGCCGCCGACAGCCTCTATGGCGGCGACGGTGCGGATACGCTCTCCGGCATGGCGGGGGCGGACCGGCTGGATGGCGGCGCGGGCGCCGACCGGATGCTGGGCGGCTTCGGGGCCGACACCTACCTCGTCAACGATCCAGGCGACCTGGTCGTGGAAAGCGACGATGGCAGCGTCGATCTCGTCTCCGCCTCCGTCAGCTACGTGCTGCCGGCCTTCGTCGACAATCTGACGCTGACGGGCACGGCGAACCTGACGGGCACGGGCAACTCCCTGAACAACGTCATCACCGGCAATGCGGGCGCCAACCTGCTGACCGGCGGGGCGGGCAATGACAGGCTGAACGGTGGCGCCGGCGCCGACACGATGCGGGGCGGCGCGGGCAATGACACGTATGTCGTCGCCGATGCCACCGACGTGGTGACCGAACTGCAGGGGGAAGGGGTGGACCTGATCCTGTCCTCCGTCAGCCTGACGCTCGCGGCCAATGTCGAGAAACTGACGCTGAGCGGCACGTCGGACCTGGTGGGCGGCGGAAACACGCTCAACAACGCCCTCACGGGCAATGCCGGCGGCAACGTGCTCGTAGGCGGCGCCGGCAACGACATCATCCGCGGCGAGGGCGGCAACGACATACTGCGGGGCGATGCCGGGGCCGACCAGCTCTACGGCGGCGCCGGGACCGATGTGTTCGTCCTCAGCGCCCTCCAGGACAGCCGTCCCGGTACGCAGCGCGACATTATCCAGGACTTCAATGCCGGCGAGGACCTGCTGCACCTCATCGATATCGCGCCGGGGTTGCAGATCACGTACCTCGGCACCTCCAGCTTCGTCTCCGGCAGCGGCGCGGTCCAGACCCGCATGAAGCTCGAGGGCGCCGATGGCGTCCTGCAGATCGACGCACCCGGCACGACGGGTGTGACCGACGGCGTGGTCGATGCCGAGATCCTGCTGAAGGGCGTACAGTCGCTGCAGCTGTGGAACATCATGGACGCGATCGACGCGCCTGCCGTGGTGGCGCCGCCGCCCAGTCCCGTCACGCCGCCGACCATCGATGTCCCGACGACGGCCCGGACCGTCTACATCGACACGAGCGCGAGCAGGTCCGGTGACGGCTCGCTTGGATCGCCGTTCAACACCTGGGGCGGGTGGACGCTTCAGGCGGACACCAGCTACCTGTTCAAGGCCGGCACGGTGTTCAACGGCGTCGTCGTGGTGCAGGGCCAGGGCACTGAGGCCGCGCCGATCGTCGTCGGCAGCTATGGCAGCGGCGCGCCCCCGGTGATCCAGGGCTCGATCTCGGTCGAGAACGCGGCATATGTCACCATCGCCGACCTCACGATCCGGAACAGCGAATATGCCGGCGTCGCCGTGCAAGGCGGATCGCGGGACATCACCATCCTGAACAACACGATCCAGAACACCGGCACCGGGGTCTGGTTCGGAAGCGATACCGGCGGCGGCAACCTGCTGCAGGGGAACCTGATCGAGGGCAACCGCGTGAACGGCGTCGCGTTCAACCGGCTCGATCACAGCGCCGATCCGACGCGCGTGGTCGACAACGTGATCCGAGACAACGGATCCCACGGCATCGAGATCCACGCCAACGGCATCAGCGTCGAGAACAACACCGTCAGTGGCAATGGCCGCACGATCCCAGGCAGCACGGGCATCCACATCTATGGCGGCGTTGCCGAGATCTACGGCGGCGAAGGCGCTGACGGCTTCGGCTTCGGAAACGTCGTTCGCGGCAACCGCGTCTTCGACAACCGCGAGGCGTCAAGTGCCGCCTTCGATGGCAACGGGATCCAGGCTGACACCTACACCGGCAACAATCGCATCGAACAGAACATCGTCTACGGCAACGATGGCGCCGGCATCATCGCCTACGATTCCAGTTCGAACGTCATCACGGGGAACACCATCAGCGGCAATGGGCTCAACCGCGCGGGCAACCCCAACAGGCCGCTCGGGGAAATCATCCTCAACACCGATATCGGCAAGCAGCCGCTGAACGACCTGACCCGCGGCAACGTGGTGCAGAACAACAGCGTGACTACCAACGACCCCGACGTCGCTGCGTTCTACATGGACGGGCCAACCGCCGACAACGGCAACGTCTTCGGGGGGAATACCGTGGAACGCCTGGCCGGCGGCAACGTCTACGTCGTGGGCAGCCAATACGGCACCGTCGGCTCGAACCTTTCGCTGTGGAACACCTCGCTCGCGCCTGGTGGCGGGGATGATGTCTGGGTAGCCTGACGGCCGGCGGCGATGAATCCCGGCTACGCTTGAACGGGGCACGCCCCGCGAGCATCCCGAAGCCGGGCGGTGTCGCGGACGTCCTAAGGACCAGCGCGATGCGCGCTGGCCATCGTCGGCTCGGCGTGGCGGTCAACCTCGGGTGCCGTCCCGCTGTCGCCGGTCGGCTGAAGCGGCGCGAAGCGCCAATTGCGGCGCGGGACAGCGCTCAGTCCCGCTTCGAGATTCCGTCGCACGACGGCCTTCACGCCGACGGTGGCGCCATCACCGATCTGGACGGGTCCGACCACGCTGCTGCCCGCGCCGATGCGGACCCCGTCGCCGAGCTGTGGCAGGTCGGCGGGGTTCAGGCACCCGGACAATGGCGGCCAGGTCTCCGGCCCGACGGACGTGTGCGGGTAAAGCGCCAGATTGCTCCCGGCCTGGCCGCAGAAGCGCACCGTTACGGGATGCGGAACGAACAGCCCGGACCCAATGATGCTGCCAGGATGTATGGTCATGCCCGACCAAGCGTGCACGACGCGGGCGACCGCGCTGGCCAGGCGCGTCCTGCCGCGCGTGTGCAACGCGTGCGCCACGCGGAACAGGGCGACACCGGCCACGCCAGGGAACATCAGGTGGCCCCAGAACCGCAGCGGCCCGGTCTTGGTGCTGCCGCCATTCTCGAGCACGGCACGGGCCACATCGGCACGGATGCACCGCAACAGGCCGCGATGAACCGGTTCAGGCATCTCGCGCTTGGGGGGCCTGACACGGACAGCCCGCCATTCCGGTGCCCGGGAGACGAGCACCGCGCCATCGGGAATGTCTTCCATGACCGCGCAGTCGTCGCCGACATGGACGCCATGTCCAACGTGGTACGTGCCCAGCACGAAGACATTGTTGCCCAGCACCACATCGTCGCCCAGGCTCGCCATGCTCGCGAGCGCATCGCCGGCGACGAGCTCCGCCCGCAACAAGGTTCCGATCCCCGCGCGCCCGCCAATGGTCAGGTTCGTACCGATGCTGCCATAGATGATCACGCCGCGCGGATCGTGGATGACAGCCCCCCCGCCGATCGGGCTCGCCGGGTCCAGGTCAGCGCCGGTCAGCACCAGATCGAGGGCCCAGACGAACCGGGACGGCAGGTTCAGCCGACAGCCGAGACGCAGCCAGTGCGCAACCCGATAGAGCCTCAGGGCCCACAACCCGCGATGCAGCAGCTTGGGTCGTCGGCCGCGCGGGTCTGTCAGCCTGCGATAATCGGCCGCCATGGCAGCGCGTGTGTCGGCCCAGGTTACCACGTCTGGTTCATCGCACTGGATCCGCCGTGTTGAAATCCGTCACGCATGCGGTCCTGGACAAAGGGGTATTGGACACATTCCGTTCTCCCACCAGGAAAGGTCTCGGCACGCGCGAACGGCCCCGTATCTCGATGCATGGGCGGCCAGTTCGTACAGCATCATGGCGGGCGCCGGCGCAGCGCTTGCGGTCAGCTGCGCGGCCGGCACGCCGCAGCGGAGATGCGCGCTGGCGGCCGCTGCCTCCGCCTTCAGGATGTCGGCGAGGTCCGCGCCTGGCCAATGCACCGCGGTGAGAAGCGCATGCGCCCATGCCTCCGCGGCGATCCGATCCTCGAGCACACCAACCAGGGCGTCGACATCGGATCGCGCCTCGGCGGCGGTCAGGCGGATGGTGCTGAGCACGACCTCGAGCAGGTTGCGCGAGCGGCGGTCGACCTCGTGCGTCAGATGCTGCTGGGCTTGTGCGATGCGCTTGCGTTCCGCGATGTCCACCAGCGCGCAGGTCACGCCATGGACTCGGCCATCGCTCTCCACGACGGGGTGGCAGCGGCAGAGCCACCAGCGGCTGTCGTGGGCGCCCGCCACGGGAGCTTCGATCTCGAAGGCAGGCATGGGTTCGGCGCTGACCAGGGCCTCGCGGCATTTCGGCTCGATCAGCGGTGCCAAGTCCGGCGTCGTCGCCCACATGGCTTGGCCGGCATGTTCAGCGGCCGGCACCTCGCCGAGTGACGCGAACGCATCGTTGACCGCAACGAGACGCAGGTCGGCATCAAGCAGGCAGAGGCCTACTGGCGCAGCCAATTTGGTCACCGCCAGGCGAGCCGCCTCCGCCGCCGCAGTCATCCGTTCCAACCGGTGTTGCGTCACCACCGCGGCCCGCCCGTGCAGAAGCATCGGCTGGCACGCGAAACGGGCAGGGTACCGCCCCTCATCGGCTCGCCCGCCCGGATCACCGCGCCATCCCGCGGGCTGCGTACGTGCGCGCTTGTGACGCGCACGTACGCAGCCCGTCCCAGGGCATGCCTTGCCTGTGCACATGGGCATCGGTCTGGTTTCACCTCCGCCGTGGAAATCGCATCGAACACTCATCGCGGTATGCACGGAGTAGCGACGGAGGATAGCACTCGCCATTGGGTCGAGCGCTTAAGCACAACTGCGTAAGGCGTGCCGCCGATCTGGCGCCCATAGACAGAAGCTCGCCTGGCGAAATGCGTCAGAGGGACTTCGGCGCGTTCGATGGCCTGCCGCGAAAGTGGAAGCCGATATGCTCGTCGCATCTTCATGCGCGACGCGGGCATTCTCCACACTCGGCGCGGGATATCGAACTCGCTCCAGGTTGCGAGCCTAAGTTCGCCGGGACGCGGAATAAGCAACGCGAGCAATTGGAGTTCGATCCGTGGTCCCGGCTCTCCTTCGAACGCGTCGATCGCGCCAAGAAGAGCATCGAATCGAACGCGGCCCGTGATGGCGGCGCGGGGCGAAGGCCGGGCCTGCGTCAGGGCGCCCTTGAGCTCACTAGGCAGGATCCACATCGGCCCGGGCGGTCGTGATCGCCTATTCGAAAACGGTGCCGATGGTCGAGCCGAACCGGCGTGCGGACTCGTACCGTTCGCGCGTCTCGAGGCGTTGGATCGCGCGAAGGCTTGCGGGCGCGCCGATTGCGTGGATGGGTTTCTTGCAGAACTCCGCCTTCGCGAAGGGCAGTGGTCACTCGGTCTTTGAGAGGGTCGCCTCGGCCCGCATTCGCACTTCAGCTTGGCGAGGTACTCGTCGGCGACGGCGCGGAACGTCGGCGGTTCGGCCTCGGCGCGTGCGGCGCGCCTCCGCTTTGCGGCGGGATCAACGCCTCCCGCGAGCAGACGCTTCGCCTCGTCCCGAGAATAGCGGGCCCGGGCGAGCGACACCGTTGGACGGACGCCGCGGGAAAGGAGCTTCTGTTTACCTTTGAAGCGATAGGCGAGACGCCAGACCCGAGCCCCGTTCGGGTGCACCCAAAGTTGCACTTGCGCGCCGTAGGAAAGCTTGGGTCAGCTTCGCGGCAGCGGCCTGGGCGCGGCATCTGGCATCGGTCACTGGTATCGGAACTAGCCGCTTCGATGCATACGGTACCAACAGGGCGTCAGATACCAACAAGACTTCCAACACGAGCCACCCGATGCCCGACGTGCTTTCCGGGACTACGCCAAGCCTCGGCAAACGGCCCAAAATCCTGAGCTTCTAGCCCGATGCAAGCGTGCGCCCGCGTGGCATCGGCGGCAGAAACAAGTGTTGGCGGAAGGGAGGATGGTGCCCAGGGCCGGAATCGAACCAGCGACACTGCGATTTTCAGTCGCATGCTCTACCAACTGAGCTACCTGGGCCCATGGCGCCCGTGGGGCACCGGAGAGGCGGCGGGGAATAGCGGAGCCCGCGCGGCCTGTCCAGCGGTTCAGTCCTCGGTCTGCTCCGGCGGGGCCGCCGGGATGGCGTAGCTCTCGGTCAGCCAGCGGCCCAGATCCACCTGCGCACAGCGTTCCGAACAGAAGGGCCGCGTCGCTTCCGCGGCGACGCGGCGACAGATCGGGCAGCGCAGCACGGGGCGCGGGCGCGGGGCGTCAGGCATCGGGCGCGTCCTCGATGGCGGGCAGCGCCGCGGTCGCGTCGGGCAGTATGTGCAGCGCGAAGCCGGCGCCTGCGGCGAAGGCCGCCAGCGCGCCGGGCTCCGCCTCCAGCGCTGCCACCACCGCCGGGCTGGCGCGCAGCGCGAGGCGCCGGCCCGGCCGCGCCGCGGCCTCCCGCGCCGCCTGGCGCAACGCCGCCAGGCCGCGCGTGAGCGGCGATTCCGGCCAGCCCAGGACCTCGTGTAGCGGCGGATGCACACGGTCGCGCACCAGCTCCGCCATGCCGAGGCGCGTGAAGCCGAGCAGCCGCACCAGCGAGTCGGTCGCCAGCGCCGCCTTCAGCGGTTCGTCGAGGGCGGCGCGACGGCGCGGTGACAGCCCCGCGAAATCGACCAGGATCGGCCCGGCCAGGTTGCGCGCGCGGATCTGCCGCGCGAGAACCGGCAGCGCCGACAGGTTCAGCGCAGCGACCGCGCCCGACCCGCGCGCCCCGGCCGCGCTGCCGGCATCCATGTCGATTGCGACCAGCGCCGGCGTGGGGTGTACCAGCAGCCGGCCGCCACCGGGCAGCGGCACCTCGGGACCGCCCAGCTCTTCGAAGGCGGCTTCGAGCGAATCGTCGAAGGCCGGTGCGTGCGTGAGGCGGACACGATCGCCGAGCCCCGCGCGCAGCCGTGCCACCACCGCTGCATCGTCCACCACCACCATCGCGCGCGGGTGGCGCGCCGCCAGGCGTGTCGCGGCATCCGGCCCGCGCCCGACCAGGCGCGGCGCGCCCGGCGGCGCGGCGGCGATGCGCGCGGCTTCCTCGGGCGACAGGCGCGTTGTGACGCGCGGGCCCTTGCCGCCCTGTGCTGCGCGGGTGATGCGCAGCGGCAGCACCATGCCCTCGTTGACCGCCTGGGCGATCGGGGCGCGGGTCTCGCTCGCCTCGCTCTCGGGCAGGAAGCCGGTTTGCCCGTCGGCCAGTGCGACGAAGGCGCCGGACATGGCCGGGGCCACGGCGGCGACGCGGCCGCGCTGCAGATCCCCCACGCCATCCGGGTGGGCGGGGCGTTCGACCCAGGCCTCGACGAGCACGCCGTCGCGCAGCAACGCCGTGCGGATTTCGCCCGGCGAGGCGCTGACGTGGATCGCCACGCCGCCCGGCGCCGCTACGGCCGCAGCCATCCGACGCCGCGCAGCAGCTGCGCCGTCTCGAATAGGGGCAGGCCGACCACGTTGGAATGGCTGCCCGACAGGAAGCGGATGAAGGCCTCGGCGCGGCCCTGGATGGCGTAGCCGCCGGCCTTGCCGCGCCATTCGCCGCCGGCCAGGTAGTCCGCCACCTGCTGTTCGGTCAGGCGCTGGAAGGTGACGGCGCTCTCCACCACGCGCTTCAGCCGGCGGCCATCCGGCAGGGCCAGGACCACGGCGGTGGTCACGCGGTGACGGCGGCCCGAGATCAGCGCCAGGCAGTCGCGCGCCTGGTCCTCGGTCTCGGCCTTGGGCAGGATCCGGCGGCCCACGCCCACCACGGTGTCGGCGGCCAGCACCAGGGCCTGCGGCGCCTGCGATGCCGCGGACTCGGCCTTGGCCAGCGCCAGGCGCGCGGCAAGCGGGCGCGGTGTCTCGCGCGCGAGCGGCGTCTCGTCGGTGTCGGTGGCGATGACCTGGTCGGGCACGATTCCGAGCCGGGCAAGCAGGTCGACGCGCCGTGGGCTGGCGCTCGCCAGCACCAGTGGCGGGCGCGGGTCGGTCACGTGGGGGGGTACTTGAACCTGCCCAGGCTCATGCCGGTCACTTGAACCTGCCCCGGCGCATGCCGGTCACTTGAACCTGAACGTGATGCGGCCCTTGGTCAGGTCGTAGGGCGTCATTTCCACGTTCACGCGGTCGCCGGCGAGCACGCGAATGCGGTTCTTGCGCATCTTGCCGCTGGTATGCGCGAGCACGAGGTGGTCGTTGTCCAGCTTGACGCGGAACATGGCGTTCGGGAGGAGTTCAACGACCTGGCCGCTGAACTCGATCATGTCTTCCTTCGACATCGGGCCTCATGTGTGTGGCGCGCGGGGCGCGCATGGGGTGGGGCAGCGCGAGCACGCGCCGCCTGAAAATCGGCCGGAACATGATCCCCAAGCCCCGCGGGGTCAAGCGCGGGAAGGGATTCAGCCGCCCAGGCGCAAGGCCACGCTGCGGGCATGGGCGGTCAGGCCCTCGGCCTCGCCCAGCGCGACCGCGGCCGGCCCAACCGCCGCCAGCGCCGCCGCATCCGCCTCGACCCAGGTGGTCCGCTTGAGGAAATCGAATACCGACAGGCCCGAGGCGAAGCGCGCCGTACGCCCGGTCGGCAGGACGTGGTTCGGCCCGGCCACGTAGTCGCCGACCGCCTCCGGGCAATACCGGCCGAGGAAGGCGGCCCCGGCGTGGCGCACCTGCGCCAGCAGCGCGCGGGGGTTCGCGACCATCAGCTGCAGGTGTTCGGGGGCCAGGCGGTTGGTGAGCGCCGCGGCTTCGTCGAGGTCCCGCACCAGGATGATCGCGCCGTGGCGTTGCCAGGATTCGCCGGCGATCGCCGCCCGCGGCAGGTGCCTCAGTTCGGCCAGCACGGCGGCCGCGACGGCATCGGCCAGCGCGGCGTCGGGCGTGATGAGGATGGACTGCGCGCTCTCGTCGTGCTCGGCCTGGGCCAGCAGGTCGACCGCGACATGGCGCGGGTCGTTCGCGGCATCGGCGATCACCACGACCTCCGACGGGCCGGCGATGGAATCGATCCCCACCCGCCCGAAGACCTGGCGCTTGGCTTCCGCGACATAGGCATTGCCGGGGCCGGTGATGCGATCGACCGGCGCGATGGACGCCGTGCCCCAGGCGAGCGCCGCCACCGCTTGCGCGCCGCCGATGCGCCAGACCTCGGTCACGCCGGCGCGCCTAGCGGCCGCGAGCACCAGCGGGTTCAGCACGCCATCGGGCGTGGGCACCGCCATCGCGATGCGGCCCACGCCCGCCGCCCGCGCCGGAATGGCGTTCATCAGCACGGATGATGGGTAGGCCGCCTTGCCGCCCGGCACGTAGATGCCGACCGCATCCAGCGCGCCCCAGCGCATGCCGAGCGTGAGGCCCGCCGCATCGGTATACTCAATGTCGCGCGGCAGTTGCGCGCGGTGGAAGGCCTCGATCCGATCGGCGGCCAGGTTCAGCGCGGCGCGCAGTTCCGGGTTGATCGCGGCATCGGCGGCATCGATCTCGGTGGAGGTGACGCGCAGCGCGGCGGCGCTGCCCGGCACCCAGCGATCGTAGCGGGCGGTGAGGTCGAGCAGCGCGGCATCACCGTGCGCGCGCACATCGGCGATGATGGCGGCGACCGCGGCATCGACACGCGCGGTGGTCTCGCGCGCTTCGTCCAGCAGGGCGGCGAAGGCGGATTCGAAATCGCGGGCGGTGGTCGAGAGGCGCTTCATGCGGGAAGGTCGGGGGAGCGAACTCCCCCGATCCCCCTCCTTTTTCTGGAACCGGGCATCGGACGAACAGGGGTGGTCATCGGGCGTCGCGTTCGGCGAGGGCGGCGCGGAAGCGCGCGATCCAGGCGCCGATCGCCTCGGGCCGTGTCTTGAGCGCGGTGCGGTTCACCACGAGGCGGGAGGTGACATGCGCGATCACCTCGCCCTCCCGCAGGCCGTTCGCCTTCAGCGTCGAACCGGTCTGCACCAGGTCCACGATCAGCTTCGCGAGGCCCATCGACGGCGCCAGTTCCATCGCGCCGTTCAGGTGCACGATTTCGGCCTGCACGCCGCGTGCGGCGAAGTGGCGCTGCGCGATATTGGGGTACTTCGTCGCGACCGTGATGCGCGACCAGCGCGACGGATCGTCGGCCGGCGCATCGACGGGTTCGGCGACCGACACGCGGCAGCGCCCGATACCGAGGTCGAGCGGCGCGTAGATCTCCGGATAGTCGAATTCCATCAGCACGTCGGCCCCGCAGATGCCGATCTGCGCCGCGCCATGCGCGACGAAGGTGGCGACATCGAAGGAGCGCACGCGGATCACGTCCAGCGCCGGATCATCCGTCGGGAAGCGCAGGCGGCGGCTGCTTTCATCAGCGTAGTCGGACGCGGGCGCGATGCCCGCGCGCGCCAGCACGGGGCCCAATTCATCCAGGATGCGGCCCTTGGGCAGCGCGAGCACGATCGGCCCGGCATCCTCGGGTGTCGCGGGCGACAGCGGCGTGGGGATCGGCTGGTCCATGGCGGAGCCTACAGCAGCCGGGGCAGGAGCGATGTCATCACGATTCGGCGTCAGCCCGGCAAACGTTCGATGTCGGCGCCGACCGCGGCGAGTTTCGCCTCGACATGCTCGTAGCCACGGTCGAGGTGATAGACGCGATTGACGATGGTCTCGCCCTCGGCCGCCAGGCCCGCCAGCACGAGCGACACAGAGGCGCGCAGGTCGGTCGCCATGACCGGCGCGCCGGCCAGCCTGGGCACGCCGCGCACGATCGCGGACGCCCCATGGAAATTGATGCGCGCGCCCATGCGCGCGAGTTCGGGCACGTGCATGAAGCGGTTTTCGAAGATCGTCTCGGTGATCATCGCCGCACCCTCGGCCACGCACATGAGCGCCATGAACTGCGCCTGCATGTCGGTGGCGAAGCCGGGGAAGGGCTCGGTCACCACGTCGGTGCCGCGCAAGCCGTTCAGGCGTGAGACCTTCAGCCCGCCATCGGCTTCCGCCACGTCCACGCCGGCATCACGCAGGATGCGCACCACGGCGCCGAGGTGATCCAGCCGCGCGCCGCCGAGCAGCACCTGGCCGCCGGTGATGGCGGCCGCACAGGCATAGGTGCCGGCCTCGATCCGGTCGGGGATGATGGGGTGCACGGCGGACCCGAGCACTGGCACGCCCTCGACCACCAGGCGGTCGGTGCCGAGGCCATCGATCCGCGCGCCCATGCGCATCAGGCAGGCGCAGAGGTCGGTGATCTCAGGCTCGCGCGCGGCGTTGACGATCTCGCTGGTGCCCTGCGCGAGCGTCGCGGCCATCAGGATATTCTCGGTGGCGCCGACCGAGACCTGCGGGAAGATGATGCGCGCCGCCTTCAGCCCACCGGGTGCGCGCGCCTCGATATAGCCGGCGGTGATGTCGATGGTCGCACCCATCTGCTCGAGCGCCTTGAGGTGCAGGTCCACCGGCCGCGTGCCGATGGCGCAGCCACCGGGCAGCGAGACCCGCGCCTGGCCGAAGCGCGCGACCAGCGGCCCCAGCACAAGCACCGAGGCGCGCATCTTGCGCACCAGGTCATAGGGCGCTTCCAGGTTCGTCGCCCCGCCCGACAGCGTGATGGTCCGCGCGGCCATGTCGCGGGTGACCGACAGCCCGTGCTGGGCCAGCAGACCGGCCATGGTGGTGACGTCCGCGAGGTCGGGCGCATTGGTCAGTGTGAGCGGCCCGTCGGTCAGCAGCGCTGTCGCCATCAAGGGCAGCGCGGCGTTCTTGGCGCCGGAGATCGGAATGGTGCCGGACAACGCGCGGCCGCCGCGGATGCGGATGCGGTCCATGGCTACAGCCTCGGCAGCGCGACGCCGCGCTGGCCCATGTATTTGCCGCGCCGGTCGGCGTAGCTGACCTCGGGCGGGGCGGCACCCTGCAGGAACAGGAACTGGCACACGCCCTCGTTCGCATAGACCTTGGCGGGAAGGGGCGTGGTGTTGCTGATCTCGATGGTGACCTGGCCTTCCCATTCGGGTTCGAGCGGCGTCACGTTCACGATCAGCCCGCAGCGCGCATAGGTGGACTTGCCGAGACAGATCACCAGCACGTCGCGCGGGATTCGGAAGTATTCGACCGTGTGCGTCAGCACGAAGGAATTGGGCGGGATGATGCAGACCGGCCCGCTGCGCGTGACGAAGCCGGAGTCGCTGAACTGCTTGGGGTCCACCACCGCGTTGTCGACGTTGGTGAAGATCTTGAATTCCTCGGCGGCGCGGGCGTCGTAGCCGTAGGAGGACAGGCCGTAGGAGATCACGCCCTCGCGCCGCTGCGCCTCGACGAAGGGGTCGATCATGCCGTGTTCCGTCGCCATGCGGCGGATCCAGCTGTCGGGCATGATGGGCATGGGTGGGTCGGGCCTGCCTGCGGCGGTTGGGGCGGGCGGGGCCGGGGGACAACGCGACGGCCCCGGGGGCGCCCCGGGGTGGCGGGATTAACCCATGGCCTTTTCAGGGGCAACCTCGGCGGGGGCGGGCTCGGCCGGGACGGCTTCCCGCGCGCGCGCCTGCGCCTTGCGGCGCTTGAGGTTCTCCCGCAGGGCGGCGGCCAGGCGGGCGGCGCGGTCGGGTTCGGCCGGGGGCTTCGGCGGCGGCGGCGTGTGGACCATGCCGCATGATCCCGCGGCGTGGTGGTTTTCGCAACGCGCCTCGCGCAGTACGTTCACTTGTTATTGAGCGTTCAACCTGTCGGATGCAATCGGCGATGCGCGGCGCTAATGTCCTATTAGAAAAAACGCCGGGGTTTCGGACAATGAACAATACAGGACGCCCCGCTGCGCCGCCAGGACGCGACTCACCGGCGCGCGATGGCAGCGATGCCTTGGGTTCTGGCGGGCTGTTTCCATCCGGCTTGGTCGTTACAATCGACGGGGAGAGCGCGATCGACGCTGTCTTTCCCGGTGACATCGTCCTTGTGGTCGGCAGGGTCGGGTACAGTCCGATCCAGCGGATGAACGAAGTGACCGTGGACCTGTCGGTCCGGCCGGACGCCGCGCCCATCCTGATCCGCCGCGGCGCGCTGGATATCGGGTCGCCGCTGCGTGACACCATCCTGGCCCCGCATACACTCATCGGGCTCGATGAACGCCTGGTCCCGGTCGTGGCGCTGGTGAACGGGCGCAGTATCGTGCGGGCGCCCCATACCGGCCGCATCCGATACCTTCAGGTCGAGATGTGTGTGCACGAGATGATCATCGTCGACGGCATCCGGGTAGCGACCGAGGCCCAAGCCGACGTGCCCTGCCGGCCGGTAATCGGGCCGGGTGCGGACCTCGATCGAATTCGGGCGCGCATCGCGGCGCGGATCGGCCAGCCTGACGGCGGCGCCGGCACTGCCCTGCCCGGCCCCCGGCGCAGGGGCCTCGGCGGGCCGTTCTGACCCCAGCCAGGGCTTGCGCTGCTGCGCCCATCCGCCTAGACAGCGCGTCGCCTGCGGGCCCGGCGCTGTTGTAGCTCAGTGGTAGAGCACTCCCTTGGTAAGGGAGAGGTCGAGAGTTCAATCCTCTCCAACAGCACCACCCTCAATGCCCGCCGGTCATCTCAACCAGCTCGATCACGATCCCCGCCGTGCTCGCCGGATCGATGAACGCGATCCGGTGCCCGCCATGGCCGGCCCGTGGCACCTCGTCGCGCAGCTTCACGCCCTTCGCCTTGAGCTCCGCCAGCGACGCCTCGATGTCGTCGACCTCCAGGCAGATGTGGAACAGGCCTTCGCCGCGTTCGCGGATCCATTCCGCCGTGCGGCCGTCCTCGCGCTGGGGTTCCAGCAGCTCCAACGCGGATTCGCCGATCGGCAGCATCGCCAGGCGCACGCCGGGGCCGGGCAGCGTCTCCTCGTGCTCGCAGGTGAGGCCGATGCGCGCGAGCGTGTCGCGCACCGTATCCAGGTCCCGCACCGCGATCGCCACGTGTTCGATGCGCTTGAACTTCATCCGCCTGCCCTCCGGTGACTGGCCCGATCCTTCCCCGCCGCCGGCGGCCTGTCCATGGCGGGCGATCCGCGACGCGGCGGCGCGGCATCTCTGCGCCTGTGGCCGCGTGAGCGTCGCCGTCCGCCCGGCACCGGTCAGGACGGCCGCAGACCCGCGAGCTCCGCCGCACGGCGCGCATTGGCCAGCTCACTCGCCAGGAAGGCCGCGAAGCCGTCGGGCGTGCGCTGCGCCTCGGCGGCGGGGATCGCCCCCACCTCGGCGATGCGCGACACCACGGTGGGTTCGGCGAGCGTCGCCGCCAGGGCGCCGTGCAGCGTCGCGACCACGTCGGTCGGCGTCGCCGCGGGCGCCAGCAGCCCGCCATAGGACCCGGCGGTGAAGCCGGGCAGCCCGGCCTCGATGAAGGTCTGCACGTTCGGCAGCACGGGGGATCGCTGCGCGGTGGCGATGGCGATGATCGGCGCCTTGCCATCGAGGTGCAGCGGCAGCGCGGAGGGCAGTTCCACCATCCCGGCATCGACGGTGCCGCTGACCAGGTCGGCGATCATGGCGCTGCCGCCGCGATAGGGCACGTGCACCGCGCGCACATTCGCCCCCGCCATCAGCAGTTCGAGCGCCAGGTGCGCGGCACTTCCGGCACCCGGCGTCGCGATCGTCACCTGGCCCGGGCGGGCGCGCAGGATGGCGATGAAGTCGGTCAGCGTGCGCGCCTCGATGCGCGGGCCGACCTGGCAGATCATGGGCAGGACGCCGACCAGGCCGATCGGGCGGAAATCCCGCGGCACGTCATAGGGCAGGTTCGTCACCAGCACCGGATTGGCGGTGAGCGGCCCGCCGGCGCCGAACAGCAGCGTGTAGCCATCGGGGGTGGCCTTCGCGACCGCCTCGGCACCGACCGACCCGCCCGCGCCGGTGCGGTTGTC
Organism: Roseomonas fluvialis; assembly: GCF_022846615.1. Taxonomy (NCBI): domain Bacteria; kingdom Pseudomonadati; phylum Pseudomonadota; class Alphaproteobacteria; order Acetobacterales; family Roseomonadaceae; genus Roseomonas; species Roseomonas fluvialis. The sequence continues at coordinate 3,501,098 of NZ_AP025637.1, read as the reverse complement.
GATCACCATGGGGCGACCCAGGCGCTCGGCCATGCGCGTGGCCAGGATGCGCGCGAGGATGTCGGTGTTGCCGCCGGCGGCAAAGGGCACGACCACGCGGATCGGCCGGTCCGGATAGGCGGCGAGCGCGGGGCGAGCCAGCGGCGCAGCAGCTGCGGCGAGCAGGATCGCGCGGCGTGTGGTCATGGTGGTTCCTCCCGACGGCATCGTTGGCCGCGGAGCGAGCGTGGCACCGCGCGCCGGGCCCGGCAACAGCGCGGCTTGCCGCTGCGCAGCGCCTGCCGCAGCATCCGCCGCGACGCACGGGAGGCACAGGATGGAACAACGACGGCTGGGGAAGACCGGGATCGCGGTCTCCGTGCTCGGCTATGGCTGCGGCGCCATCGGCGGGCTGATGGTGAAGGGCACGGCGGCCGAGCAGGACCGCGCAATCGGGCGCGCCATCGACCATGGCATCACCTATTTCGACACCGCCTCCGCCTATGGGGATGGCGTGTCGGAGACGAATCTCGGCCGCGCCCTGAAGGTACTGCGCGCGGAGGTGACCGTCGCGACCAAGGTGCGCATCCGCGGCGCGCAGCGCGACGACATCGCGGGCACCATCGTGGCCTCGGTGCATGACAGCCTGAAGCGCCTTCAGCGCGACAGCGTGGACATCCTGCACCTGCACGAACCGATCACGCGCGAGGGCCGCGACCCCGACTTCACCGCTGACGCCATCCTGCAGCAGGCGGTGCCCGCGCTGCAGCGGCTGCGCGACCAGGGCAAGTTCCGCCACTACGGTATAACCGGCCTGGGTGATGCGCCCGAGATCCTGCGCGTGCTGGCCGAAGGCGGTTTCGCCACCGCGCAAATGCCCTACAACGCGCTGAACCCGAGCGGCATCACGCCACTGCCGGCCGGCTCTGCCATGCCCGACCTCGGGGGCGTGATCGCGCAGGCGGCAGCGCAGGATGTGGGGGTGATGGCCATCCGCATCCTCGCCGGCGGTGCGCTGAGCGGCAGCGAGGCGCGTTCACCGCTCGGCGTGCCCAAGGTGGCGCCGATCGGATCGGGCGCGAGCTACGCGGCGGATGTGGCCGCCGCACGGCGCCTGCTGCCCGTGGTGCAGGCCGGCCATGCATCGGACCTGGTGGAGCTCGCGCTGCGCTACGCCGTGATGCCCGCGCAGATCGGGACGGCCATCATCGGCACGTCGAGCATCGCGGAGCTGGACCACGCCGTCGCCGCGATCGCGCGCGGGCCGCTGCCGGACCAGGCGATGGCGATGATCGCGGAGATCCAGGCGGACTGATCACCACCCGCACAGCCGCCGCCCGGCACGGTTATGCGCCAGGATGGCGCGGGCCGTCGGCGTGCTCAGCGCGTCGTCCTGCTGCACCAGGATGGGGCGCCAGGCGGCGCAGTCAGTCGCGCCGCCAGTCCCGGCGCAGCTCGTCAGCAGGATCGACACTGCGATCCACGTCGCGGTCCACCGCATCGCGCAACTCCCGTGCGCGCGCCGCGCGCTGTTGTGTCCGTGCCTCGGCCAGGGCGCGCCCGTCGCGGCGCCCGGCCCCGTAGAGCGCCGCCAGCACCGCGAGGGCGGCGCCGATCGCCGCGATCCATCCCGCCGCGCGCGACCAGGCGGCTGCCAGCAGCGCGGTCATGCCGGCCGACGCAGCCGCTGCCAGATGAAGTAGCCTGCCACACCCAGCACGATCAGCGCCGCGACCCAGGGTGCGAGGTTCTGCAGGGCGGAGAGCGCCGGCGCGGCCTGCGCGGCGGCCTCGGCGATCGGCTGCACCACGGCGGTGGCGGCAACGCCTGCCGCGGCGGTGCCGGCGGCCGCGCGGACCGTGCCGCTGCGCACCGCGGCCACGCGGCCCTGCGGCGCAACACCCATCAGGCGCAGCCCGGCGTCAATCGTCGCACCGCCATAGGGGTTGCCGCCGATCTCGTGATGGATGATCGCCTCGACCAGCGGTCGCAGGTCGGCATGGCTGTGCAGGTCGAGCACGGCGCGCGGATGCCGGTCCATCCGCCGCGCGACGGCGGCGATATAGGCTTCCGTGTCGTTCTCGTTGCCCGGCGCCCAGCGCGAGACGATGCCGCGGATGGTGCGCAGCCCGTGCCGGTCCTGGTAGGTGGTGAGCAGCGCGGCCAGCGCGCGGATGCCGTATTCGTGGCTGACGAAGCGCGCGAAGCGCGCCCGTCCGCCGCCGGCCGGCGCGGGCTCCAGCGGCGGATCGGCCAGGCCCTGCCAACGATTGGCCGGCACGTGGTCGATGTTGCCGGGGTTGCGGTTGCGAAAGCCGCGGGTCTGGCGCGGGTCCATGGCGGTGGCTCCTTCGAAGGGGATGCATGCGCGCGCGCTTCCGGGCATCCTGCGCGCCGGTTCGGCGACAGGAGGGCCAGGGTGCGGGCGGCGGTTGCGATGCTGGTGGGGATGGCCTGGTGCGGCGGCGCGGCCGCGTCGTGTATCCATGTCGTCCGCCACAACGAGGCGCGCGACGACGCGCTGGCCTTTACGGCCGGGCTGCAGCGGGAGGTCCGCATGCCGATCGACCGCGGCGGGTCCTGCACGCCCGAACTGCATGTTAGCTTCATGGTGGTGGAGCTCGCCATCATCGCCGGGCGGGCGGGGCAGGGGTTCCTGGTGACCTACGCCGTGGTGGACGAACGCAATGCGGACCTGCGGCCCAACATGGGCGCGACCTGGGCGCGCGACCGCACCCAGGCGCTGATCGATGCGGGGCGATCGGCGGGCGGGGGCATCCGCAACCGCATCGCTGCGGAGTAGCCATGTACAAACGGCACGAGCGCGAGACTCGTGCCGGGCGCCCGAATGGGCGTCACGCCGGAACTGTGCGTCCGCACGATGCCGGCAGGCCGGCGTCGGAGCGGCACGAAATGGTCATGCCAGCGGTCGATCAAATCGGCCGCTGGCGTCAGTCCGCCAGCACCGTCAGGCTCTCGGCCGGCACCGTGATGGTGCCCGCGGCACTGAGCGTGGCAGGCGTGCCGAGCGTGCCCCAGGCGAGTGCATTGCCGCCCGCCACAGCATCGTACAGCCCCACATGTGTGAGGGTGCCGACGCCGGTGGTGAAGGCGAAGCGCAGCGGCGCGGTGTTGCGCTGCGCGCCGCTGCCCGTGAACGTCACGGGCTGGCGCGCATAACCCGATGCGGCCGCCGGCTCGCCGGACAGACCGGCGGCGTCGGTACCGCCGGTGCCCAGGCCCGCCCAGGCCGCGACGGGCAGGGAAGGCTGACGGCCCACCAGCGCGCGGGCGAGCAGGTTCTTCGCGTAGTCGGTCAGGGATGCCATGGCTGTGGTGTCCTTCGCTGTCCTGGATGCTTCAGCTCACCACCGCGCCGTCCGGCCAGCGCCAGGCGGTGCCGTCGCTGATCGCGAGCCGCTTGTTCGCCGTGCCGTCCGACACGTAGATCACGCAGCGCACGTAGGTCGCGGCCGCGGGCAGCGTCGCGACCGTGTAGCCGGGCAGCTGCAGCGGGTTCGATGCGGTGACCGCGGCCGCCCCCTTGGCCGAGAGCTGCAGCGCGACGTTGGTGTCGCTGCCCTGCGAAATGATCTGCGGTGTGCCGCCCGAGGCGGTCGCGTTGACCCGCACGAAATTGCCCGGCGTGCCCGTCGCGTTCACCTCGAAGGCGGTGGCGGAGCGCGTCTGCAGGCGGACCGTGCCGGTGCCCTTGGCGGCGAGGGCGATGCCGATGTTTGCATCGGTGCCCGCGACCGCCAGGCTCGGCGTGCCGGCGGCCACGGTGCCGGTCGCGATGACGCGGTTCACCGTATTTGCCGGCGTGGTCACGCCGAAGCCGTGCGCGCCCGACGTGGCGCCGAGCGTCACGGTCCCGGCCGAGGTGGCGCGGAACACCTCGACGCCCGCCGCCACCGCGGCGATGTCGGTGGCCGAAGGTGCGAAAAGCCCGGTCGCCTCGCTGCCGACCATCACGCCGGGGCGGTCGGCGCGCCCGGCCGGGCCGGCCAGGGCGACGAAGGAATTGGTGCCGCTGTTGACGAGCGGCCCGCCATTGCCGCCGCCCAGCAGGGCAGGGCTGCCGAGAAACACCGCGTTCGGCGTGCCGACCGGCACGTTGGCGACGTGGATCGCGGCGGAGCCGTCGTTCAGCCGGTTGTAGAACTCGGCGCGGAAGGAGAAGATGTCGAGGCGATTGCCGGTGCCGTTGACGCGGATCGAATTGCTTTCGGCGTCGTCGATGCGCAGGTTGCCGATCTGCACGCGGGCGTTGTTGCCGTCGATACGGATCCCGCCGCCCCCGACGTAGGCCGCGCCACCAGAATTGAACAGCTCGGACTGGGTGGTCATGTTGGCGATCTGGCCGGCCACGCCGTTGCCGTCGATCCAGACGCCGTATTGCGTGAAGTCCGAATAGTACTTGCCGATATAGAACTTGCGCGCGGTGCCCGAGGCCGAGGTGCTGAATCGCAGGCCCGACCGCGCGCCGAACAGGAACAGGTCGTCCATGAAGATGCCGTCGACCCGGCGCAGCACGATCGAATCCTGGTTCTGCTGCTGCCAGCGCACCACGTCATCGGCGGCCGATACGAAGGGCCAGAAGTGGACGTGCTGCAGGCGCCCCGCATCGAAGCCGCGGTCGATCTCGATGCCGGTGGTGTAGACCTGCCCGCGCAGCCGCTGGATATTGAAGCGGCCGGAATTGTCGATCCAGATGCCGCGGTTGATCGCGCACAGAAACACATTGTCGAAGTCGATCGCGCCGAGGCAGTCCTGCACGCGGAACACGAAGTCGTAGTCGGTCGGCGCCCAGCCCGGGCCGACCGGCGCGGTATGCGTCTGGCGCACCGCCAGGTCGCGCACCACCGACCCGCGCGATGCGATGCCGGTGAAGGTGAAGGGTGTGAAGCCGGTCTGGTTGATCGTGAGCCAGGTGCCGCTGGCGACGTTCGGGCCTTCGGTGAAGCCCGCGCCCTGGAAGATGATGGCGGCGTTGTTCACCACGATGGGCGTGCTGATGCGGTAGGCGCGCGCGCCGAATTCCAGCACGCCGCCGCCAGTGGCGGCGAGCGCGTCGACCGCGGCCTGGATGGCCGGCGCGTCATTGGTGGTCCCGTCGCCCACCGCGCCGAAATCGCGCACATGCGCCGGGCGGTCGGCCAGCAGCCCGCTGCGCAGCTGCGCGAGGGTCGTGCGGCGCGTCACCGCGCCAGCGCCACTGCCCTGCACGACCGGCAGGATGTCGGCATCGGCGGTGGCGGTGACGGCGGGCAGGGCGCTGATCTTGGTGTCGGACATGGGGTCTCTCTCGTTGCGATCGGGTGACGGGGAGGCGGGCGGGGCGGTGCCGCGGGCTGCTACAGCAGCAGCAGCGCGTCGTTCTCGAGCCGCAGCCGGCCGCCGGTCTCGAGCAGCAGCTTCGGCGGGAAGGTCACCGCGAAGGGCGGCGAGAGCGCGAGCAGCGTCGGGTCGGCGGTCTCGGCCACGCGCAGCCGGTACCCGCCGCCCGGCGGCGGCACCGCGAAGGTCGCGCCGGCGCGCCCGCCGGCCACCGGCACGGTCTGCGGCGCCGCGGCAGTGGCGCCGCCGCTGGTCAGCAGTGTGAAGGTCACCTGCGTGAGCGGGCCGATGATGGTGGCGCCGGCGGCGAGCGTCTCGCCCTCGAACAGCAGCTCGCCGATGGTATCGAGCACGATGGCGCGTGGGGCGGCGATGGCGGCGAGGTCGATATCCGCGACCAGGCTTGCCGATCGCAGCAGCGTCGGCGCGCCGCCCGACCCATCCACCGTGACGCCGCCGCCCACCAGCGAGCCGCCGCGGATCGGCACCAGCGCCGTGGCATCCGCGGCCTGCACGATGACGATGTCGCCGGGCTGCAGCTGCGCGCCGGCGGGCGCGAAGTAGCCGGGTGCCAGCACCGTCGCGCGCAGGTCCTCCGTGCGGTAGTGCCACAGGGTGAAGCCGTTCGCGGAGGTGAGGGCCGAGAGGCCGAGGGCGGAGAATGGCATGCATGGCTCCTCGTCCCGGCAGGCGGGCGCGCGAAGGCGCCCGCCTGCCGGGTGTTTTGGATCGGGCTGTCGGGACAGGGGGGGGGCGGCGTCGGGGAAGCGGACGCAATTCGCCCCTTGGTGGGGATCGATTACAGGAAGTTCAGCCCATATGTCAAGGGAAATAATCCTATGACACGCCAGCCCCGGAGAAGGGGTGGCAGGGCGACGGTGCGTGGCTAGACTTGCTGCTCCGCCGCCCACCCGCCCGAGGACCCGCGCCGATGTTCCGACGCCTGCTGCCGCTGCTCGCCCTGCTCGCCTGCGCAGTCCCGGCGGCAGCGCAGGAGCGCGTGCTGAACGTCTACAACTGGTCGGACTACATCGACCCCTATGCGGTGGCGCGCTTCACCCGCGAGACCGGCATCCGCGTGCGCTACGACGTGTATGACAGCCTCGAGACGCTGGAGGGCAAGCTCAGTGCGGGGCGGTCGGGCTACGACATCGTGGTGCCGACCAGCGAGCCGACCTTCGCGCGCCTGGTGCGCGCCGGCGCGCTGCGCCCGATCGACCGCGCGGCGGTGCCGAATTGGCGCAACCTGGACCCCACCTTGATGGAACGCGTGGCCGGCATCGACCCGGACAACCGTCATGGCGCGGTGTATCTGTGGGGCACGGTGGGGCTGGGCATCCGCACCGATCGCGTGCGCGCGGCGCTCGGCCCCGACGTAGCGCTCGACAGCCTCGACATCCTGCTGCGGCCCGAGAACGCGCAGCGCCTGGCGCGCTGCGGCATCATGGTGATGGATAGCCCCACCGACGTGCTGCCCTCGGTGCTGCGCTGGCTGGGCCGCGACCCCAACAGCAACGCCGCCGAGGACCTGCGCGCGGCCGAGCAGGCGCTGATGGGCATCCGCCGGCATGTTCGCGCGATCAACGCGTCCTCCTCCATCCTTGATGCGCTGGCAACCGGGGAGGCCTGCGTCGCGATGACCTATTCCGGCGATGTGATCCAGGCGCAGGCGCGCGCACGCGAAGCGAACCGCGGCGTGCAGGTCGGCTACGTCATGCCGCGCGAAGGCGCCCAGCTGTGGTTCGACATGCTGGCGATCCCGGCTGATGCGCCGAACCCCGAGGCCGCGCAGGCCTTCATCAACTTCCTGCTGCAGCCCGACGTGATGGCCGGCATTACCAACCACGTGCGCTACCCGAATGCGGTCCCCGCGAGCCGCCCGTTGGTGGACGAGGCGGTGCGCAACGACCCCAACGTATTTCCCCCGGCCGAGGCGCTGGCGCGCACCTTCGTCGCCGGCACGCCCCCGCGCGAGGCGGAGCGCGCGCGTACGCGGCTCTGGGCACGCTTCAAGGCCGGGCGCTAGCTTGGGCGAACCGATTCAGGGCTCCGCGTCCTCCGGCCCTCCAGTCATCGGGCCGCCGGGTCGTCTGGGCGGGCCGATTCAGACCTCCGGGCCCTCCGGCCCTGCGGCCATCGGACCGCCGGCGTTGCTGCGCGCCGAGGCGCTGACCAAGCGCTTCGGTGCAGCGCTCGCCCTCGATGCGCTCGACCTCGAGATCGCGCCGGGCGAGTTCTTCGCGCTGCTCGGCGGGTCGGGCTCGGGAAAGTCGACGCTGCTACGCATCATCGCCGGCTTCGAGGCACCGGATTCGGGGCGCCTGCTGCTGGACGGACGGGACCTGCTGGGCACGCCGCCCTGGGCGCGGCCGGTCAACATGATGTTCCAGTCCTATGCGCTGTTCCCGCACATGAGTGTGGCGGACAACGTGGCCTACGGCCTGCGCCGCGCACGCACCGCGAAGGACGAGATCGCCCGGCGCGTCGCCGCGGCGCTGGCCATGGTGGGGCTGGACGGGCTCGGCGCACGGCGGCCGCACCAGCTCTCGGGCGGGCAGAAGCAGCGCGTCGCACTCGCGCGATCGCTGGTGATGCGCCCGCGCCTGCTGCTGCTCGATGAACCGCTCGGCGCGCTCGACGCCGGACTGCGCGAGCGCACCGGCTTCGAACTGCGCGCCCTCCAGCGCGAGACCGGTGCCGCCTTCGTCATGGTCACGCATGACCAGGAGGAGGCGCTCGCACTCGCCGACCGCGTCGCCGTGCTGCAGGCCGGGCGTGTCGCGCAGGTCGGCCCGCCGCGCGCCATCTACGAACGCCCCGCCTCGCGCTTCGTCGCGCGCTTCCTCGGCGCAGCGAATGTGCTGGAAGGCCGCGCGACGGAGGGCCGCTTCGACAGCGCCGAGGCCGGCGCGACCTTCGCTGGTGAGATACCGCCCTGCACGGTCGCGGTCGCGCTGCGGCCCGAGCGCATCGTGATCGCCCCGGGCGCGCAGGGCCCCAACACCGCCACCGGCGTGGTCGAGGACGTCGCCTTTCGCGGCGATGAGTCCCTGCTGGTGGTGCGCCTGTCCGGCGGCGCCGCCCTGCGTGTCGCGCATGCCGAGGAGGACGGCACGCCGCCGGACCGGGGGGCCTCCGTGACGCTGGCCTGGGACGCTGCATCCGTCGTGGCGCTGCCGGCGTGAGGCGCGCGCTACTGCTCGCCCCGGCCTGGGCCTGGCTGCTGCTGTTCGTGGCGGCACCCGCCGGCATCCTGGTCGCGATTGCGTTGGCCGAGGCCGATCCCGGCCTGCCGCCATTCCGCCTCGCGCTTTCGGGCGCCGGTTTCGCGACGCTGGTCGAGGATGCCTACTACCTCGATGCGCTGCTCGCGGCGCTGCGCGTCGCTGCCGTCACGGCGCTGCTGTGCCTGGCCATCGCGTATCCCATGGCGATCGGCATCGCGCGCGCCGCGCCGCGGCGGCGCCTGCTGCTGCTGGCCGCGCTGATGCTGCCCTTCTGGACCGGATTCCTGCTGCGCATCGGTGCCTGGATCGGGCTGCTGCGCGACGAGGGCTGGATCAACGGCGTGCTGCGCGGCGCGGGCCTGATCGAGGCGCCGCTGCCGCTGCTGTATACCGAGGGGGCGATGCTGGCGGGCATGGTTCACGCCTATCTGCCATTCGCAGTGCTGCCGCTGTTCGCGGCACTGCTGCGGCTCGACCCGACCCTTGAGGAAGCGGCGGCGGACCTCGGCGCGCGACCGGCCACCGTGTTCCTGACCGTGACGCTGCCAGCCACCGCACCCGCCGCCGTCGCGGCCTTCCTGCTGGTGTTTATCCCGGCCGCGGGCGAATACGTGATCCCGGAATTGCTCGGCCCGCCGGAGGCGCAACTCGTGGGCCGGGTGCTGTGGCAGGAATTCTTCCAGAACCGCGACTGGCCGGTGGCGGCGGCGCTGGCGGTGGCGCTGCTGGTGCTGCTGCTGGCCCCCATCCGGCTGTTCCAGCGCATCGAGGCGCGGCCATGAAGCCCGGCCTGTTCCTGCGCGCGGCGATGGCGGCGGGCTTCGCCTTCCTGTGGCTGCCGATCGTGCTGCTGGTCGTCTACGCCTTCAGCGCCGACCGAATCCCGTTCCAATGGGGCGGCTTCTCGCTGCGCTGGTTCGAAGCCCTGGCGCGCAATGAACGCCTGGTGGAGGCGGCGCTGCTCTCGCTGCGCGTCGCGGCGGGGGCGGCCACGCTCGCGGTGCTGCTGGGCGGGGCGGCGGGCTGGGCGCTGGCGCGCTTCGGCCCTTTTCGCGGTCGCGCGGCCTTCGGCGCGCTGATCGGCGCGCCGCTGGTGCTGCCCGAGGTCGTGACCGGCCTGTCGCTGCTGCTGCTGTTCGTGGCACTGGAAGGGCTGACCGGCTGGCCGGCGGGGCGCGGGGCCACCACCGTGCTGCTGGCGCATGCCACGCTGGGCGCGGCCTTCGTGGCCGTGGTGGTGCAGGCGCGCCTGGCGGAGGCCGACCGCAGCCTCGATGAGGCCGCGATGGACCTGGGGGCGACGCCGCTCGTGGCCTTCCGCACCGTCACCCTGCCGCTGGTCGCGCCCGCGCTGGCGGCGGGGTGGCTGCTGGCCTTCACCCTCTCGCTCGATGATGTGGTCATCGCATCCTTCGTCTCGGGGCCGGCGGGAACAACGCTGCCGATGGCGCTGTTCTCGATGCTGCGGCTGGGGTTGACGCCGGAGGTGAATGCGCTCGGCGCCGTGGTGGTGCTGGGGGTGGGGGCGGTGCTGGGCCTGGCCGCGTTGCTGCTGCGTCCGCGCGGTGGCGCACCACACTGAGCTGCCCGTGCACGGCGATGCTGGCATTCGCCCGCGGGCATGGCCATGCTGCGGCACGGCGGCGCCGGCATGGCCATCCGCCGCGACCATCCTCGGGGGACATCGTGCGCCATCTTCTCCATCACGGCCGGACGGCCGTCCTGTCCGCCCTTGCGCTGGTGGTCGCCGGCTGTGCGGCCGACCTGCCGCAGGGGCCACCGCCGGCCGATGCGGTGCCGCCGCCGTCCCTTTTCGCCCTCTCGCCCGGCACGCCGGTGGACGGGACGGCGCGTATCACGCTGACGCGCGGGCGCGGCACGGCCACAGGCGTGCTCGACACCAACGGGCAGCGCTTCCGCTTCACCGTGACCGGCCTTGCGACACAGGGCGCGATGCCCGCGCGCATGACCGTCACCGCGCAGGTCTATGGCCTGCAGCGCACCAACGATTTCGCAGGCACCTATCGCGACGTGGGCAATGCCGCCTCCGACCTCGATGCCGCGCTGCGGCTGGGCAACGACAACCTGGTGCTGATGGTCGTGCGCGGGTCGGGGCAGGGGATCGGGCTTGGCGTCGCGCAGGGCGGTGCCGTGGTGGCGCTGCAACCATGAGGGCCCCGCGCGTCCTGGCCGCCATCGTCGGCCTGGCGCTGGGCGCCTGTAGCCTCGATGTCCGGATGAACGAACCGCTGCCCATGACGGCGGCCGGGCAGCCTGACTTCGCCGCGAACTACGGCGTGGGCGACTATGCACAGGCCATGGCGGACGGCAGCGCGGACTGGCCGGCAGCGCGCAGCGACCTGCTGATTTTCGTGGCCTTCTCGGGCGGTGGCAAGCGATCGGCGGCCTTCGCGCATGGCGCGCTGCGCGGGCTGCGCGCCATCCCGGTGCGCCCTCCCGGTGCCGCCGGCTGGACGATGCTGGACGACGTCGACTACATCTCGGGCGTGTCGGGCGGCAGCTTTCCCGCGGCGCATTACGGCCTGTACCGGGAGCGCCACTTCGAGACCTTCGACCAGGACTTCCTGAAGCGCGACATCAACGCCTTCATCTACGGCATCTACCTGTTCCCCTGGAACTGGGACTGGCTGGCGAACCCGCTGGTCGGCACCAACGACTACATGGCGCAGGTCTACGACCGGCTGATGTTCCGCGGCGCCACCTTCGCCGACCTTCGCCGGCGCGGGCCGCCCATCGTCTCGGTCAATGCGACCGACATCACCAACGAGGTCTCGTTTCCCTTCCTGGGCGGCAGCTTCGGTGCGCTGTGCTCGCACCTCGACAGCTTCCCGATCGCGCGCGCGGTGGCGGCGAGCAACGGCTTCCCCGTACTGTTCAGCCCCATCACGATCGAGAGCTACGCCGAGCGCTGCCGCGGCGCGCGACCGCCCAATGCGCCGCCGGCATCGGCCGCCGCGCCGGCCAGCCTGACCTCGCGCCGGGCCGAACTCGCGCGCGTCATCAACGTCTACGAGGACCCGCGCCAGACCCGCTTCGTACACCTGATGGATGGCGGCATCGCCGACAATTTGGCGCTGCGCGGGCTGCTGAACGTCTTCATCGGCCTCGATTCCGGCTCCAACCTGTATCGCGAGGCGGCGCGGCGCACACGGCGCATCCTGGTGCTGAGTGTCGATGGCGAATCGGCACCCGACCGCAGCCTCGGCCGGCAGCGGGTGGTCAGCGGTCTCGGCCAGATCTTCGGCGCCGTCAGCGGCACGCAGATCGACGCCTACAACTTCGAGACCCTGGCTGTGACCACCGACCAGGTGGCGCATCTGGTGCAGGAATTCCGCCGCATCCGCTGCGCCGAGGGCCGCGTGGTGAACGGGCGCCCCTGCGCCGACGTGCAGGGGCAGGTGGTGCATGTGGCGCTGTCGGCCATCGACGACCCGACCTGGCGCGCGCGGCTCGGGGCCATCCCGACCGGGCTTACCATTCCCGATGCCGACGTGGATGCGCTGGTGCAGTACGGCGAGCAACTGGTGCGCGAGCACCCGGTGGTGCGCGCCACGGCCGCCGCGGCGGGCGACAACCCCGTGCCGGGCTCCGCGCGCGCGCGACGGTAGGCGCCGCCGCTTCGGCACCGGGCGCGGGCGCGCGATGCGGCACGGACCGCCCCGCCCGCGGGCCGCAAGGGCAGTCTGCGCCCGCCGAAGGCCGCGCTGGTGTCCGGCCAGCCCGTTGGCATCGGCCGTCGTGACATGGTGGGAAACCCTGCGGGGCGGGTGGGGCAACGCTGCCTGATTCCGACGAGCCTTCGCCCGCTGGGGCATGGCATGATGGGCTATGCCCGCACGATGCCTTGCCCTGCTGCTGCTGCTCCTTGCCGGTTGCGCCGAACGCTGGGAACGCCCCGGCGCCACCGAGGCCGAGTCCGACGCCGCGCAGGCGCAATGCACCGCGCTGGCCACGCGCCAGGTGCCGCCGGCCATGGTCTGGACCCAGGTCGCCGCCGGCTATTGGGTGCCCCCCGAACGCCGCTGCCGGACCGGCCGCGACGGCACGCGGGAATGCGACTACCGCCCGGGACGCTATGTCCCGGCCCGCTTCGACTGGGTCGACGTGAACGCCCAGCCGCGCCGCGAGGCCCGCAACGCCTGCCTGGTCGAGAACGGCTGGACCTATGAAGGGCTGCGCCCGCTGCGGTTGAACTGACGCGGCGGGTTGATGGCCGGGGGGCGCGGGATTAGGGTCCGGCGCCTTCCCTGTAACGTCCCGGGCCCGCCATGAACCTGATCGCTGACCGCCTGAACCGCATCTCGCCGTCGCTCACCATCGCCATGACGGCGAAGGCACGCGCGCTCAAGGCCGCGGGGAAGGACGTGATCGGCCTGTCCTCCGGCGAGCCCGATTTCGACACCCCGCGCAACGTCAAGGATGCCGCCATCGCGGCGATCGAGCGTGGCGAGACGAAGTATACCGACGTGTCCGGCACGGTCGCGCTGCGCCAGGCCATCTGCGACAAGTTCAAGCGCGACAGCGGCCTCGACTACAAGCCCGAGGAGATCCTGGTCGCCACCGGCGGCAAGCAGGTGATCTTCGATGCGCTGGTCGCCACCATCAACCCGGGCGACGAAGCGATCATCCCCGCCCCCTGCTGGGTGTCCTATCCCGACATCGTGCAGCTGGCCGAGGGCACGCCGGTGATCGTGCAATGCGGCCAGAACGCGGGCTTCAAGATGACCGGCGAGCAGCTGGAAGCCGCCATCACGCCCAAGACCAAGTGGCTGATCCTGAACAACCCCTGCAACCCGACGGGCGCGGCCTACAACGCCGCCGAGCTGAAGCAGCTGACCGACGTGCTGATGCGACACCCCGACGTGTGGGTGTTCACCGACGACATCTACGAGAAGCTCGCCTATGACGGCTTCAAGCCTGCCACGGTGCTCGAAGTGGAACCGCGCCTGCGCGATCGCACGGTGACGATGAACGGCTGTTCCAAGGCGTACGCGATGACCGGCTGGCGCATCGGCTTCGCGGGCGCGCCGGTGCATCTGATCAAGGCGATGGACAAGCTGCAGGGGCAGTCCACGTCGAACACCAGCAGCATCTCCCAGGCCGCCGCCATCGAGGCGCTGACCGGCCCGCAGGAGAGCATCGAGGCGATGCGCGTCGTGTATGAGCGCCGCCGCAACATGGTGGTCGAGATGCTGAACCAGGCGCCTGGCATCCGCTGCCACAAGCCCGAAGGCGCGTTCTACGTGTTCCCCGACATGAATGGGTGCATCGGCAAGACCACCGCCGGCGGCAAGACCATCAACAGCGATGAGGACTTCACCATCGCGCTGCTGGAGGAAGCCGGCGTCGCCACGGTGCATGGCGCAGCGTTCCTGAGCCCCGGGCATTTCCGTATCTCCTACGCGACGTCCGACGAGGCGCTGCGCGAGGCCTGCACGCGCATCCAGAAGTTCTGCGCGTCGATGACGTGATGCTGTCCCTGCGCCCGGCGGTCGAGGCGGATTTCGAGCCGCTGCTCGACCTCTCGGTGCGGGTGCTGCGGGCGGACCTCGAACGCCTCGACCGCTTCCTGCTGAGCCGGCGCCGGGCGCGCATGCGTGCTGTGTTCGACGCGGGCGCGCTGCGCGTGATCGAACAGGGCGGCGCGCGGGTGGGGTGCATCGGCATCGAGCACGCGGCCGACCACATCGCGCTGCATTCCGTCTACGTCGAACCTGCCGCGCAGGGGCGGGGCCTCGGCGCCGCCGCGGTCGCCGCCGCGCTGGCCGGCGCGCCCGACCTGCCGATCCGCATCGAGGTGCTGCGCGACAGCCCCGCCCACCGCTTCTGGGAACGCCTCGGCTTCGCCAGGGTGGGGGAGGAGGGCGTGGACTGGCTCTATGAACGCCCCGCGCGCCTTGGCGGCGCGCCGCCCGCGGCCTAGGTTGCCGCCAACGCCAAACGCACCAACCGACACGGAACAGACAATGCCCGCCCTTGCCGAACGCCTGAAGGATGTCTCCCTCTCCGCCTCGGTCGTGATGACCATGAAGGCGCGCGAGCTCGCGGCGAAAGGCATCAAGGTCATCAGCCTCGGCACCGGCGAGCCCGATTTCGCCTCGCCGCCGCATGCGATCGAGGCGGCGCACAAGGCGGCACTGGCCGGCGACACCAAGTACCCGCCGCAGGACGGCACCAAGGAGCTGAAGGAAGCCGTCCAGCGGAAGTTCAAGCGCGACAACAACATCGACTACGCGCTCGATGAGATCATGATCGCCAATGGCGGCAAGCAGTGCATCTACAACGCCCTCATGGCGACGGTGGATCCGGGCGACGAGGTGGTGATCCCCGCCCCCTACTGGATCTCCTATGCCGACATGACGAAGGTCGCCGGTGGCGTGCCGGTCACCGTCTCCTGCCCGCAGAACAACGGCTTCAAGCTGCGCCCCGAGGACCTGGAAGCGGCCATCACGCCCAAGACCAAGTGGGTGATGCTGAATTTCCCGAACAATCCGACCGGCGCCGCCTGTTCGCGTGAGGAGATGAAGGCGATCGCCGAGGTGCTGAAGCGCCACCCGCATGTCTGGGTCATGACCGACGACATGTACGAGCACCTTGTCTATGACGGCTTCGAATTCTGCACGATCGCCGAGGTCGCGCCCGAGCTGAAGGACCGCACCCTCACGGTCAACGGCGCGTCCAAGACCTACGCCATGACCGGCTGGCGCGTGGGCTTCTGCGGCGGGCCGAAGGCGCTGATCAAGGCGATGGTGAACATGCAGGGGCAGGCGACCTCGGGCATTTCGACCATCGGCCAGGCCGCCGCGGCCGCGGCACTCGATGGCCCGCAGGACCTCGTTGCCGAGCGTGCCGCCATCTACAAGCAGCGCCGCGACCTGGTGGTGGACATGCTGAACGCCGCCCCGGGCATCGCCTGCCACAAGCCCGAGGGCGCCTTCTACGTCTTCCCGAACATCGCCGGCTGCCTCGGCAAGACCACCAAGGGCGGCAAGCGCATCCAGACCGACACCGACTTCGCCCTGGCGCTGCTCGAGGAAAAGTACGTCGCCGCGGTGCAGGGCGCGGCCTATGGCATGTCGCCCTACCTGCGCATTTCCTACGCGACCGACACCGAGAGCCTTCGCGAGGCCTGCGCCCGCATCCAGGACTTCTGCCGGGAGCTGACTTGATCCCAGCCGATCACCCGCAAGGCGCAGGCGCCCTGGCGCCGAGCATCGGAGGTCTGAACCGGATGGGTGCGCCTGAGCTGCGCCCCGCGCGCGACGACGACGCCGAGGGCTTCATCGCCCTGATCGGCGACTGCTGGGCGGAATACCCCGGCTGCGTGCTCGACGTGGATGGCGAGGTGCCGGAACTCCGCGCGCTCGCGACCTATTTCCGGGAGCAGGGCGGGGCTCTCTGGACCGCGGAGCAGGGCGGGCGCGTCATCGGCATGGTCGGCACCCGCCCGCTCAACGACGATGACGCGGCCTGGGAGATCTGCCGCATGTATGTCGATGCCGCCGCGCGCGGCGTCGGGCTCGCGGCCGACCTGCTGCGCACCGCCGAGGACCACGCGCGCGCCGCCGGTGCGCAGCGCCTGGTGCTGTGGACCGACACGCGCTTCACCCGCGCGCATGGCTTCTACGAGAAGCTCGGCTATGTCCGGCAGGGGTCGATCCGCATCCTGGACGACATCTCGAACTCGCTCGAATTCCGCTACGCAAAGCCTGCCACGGGGCTGGTGGTCGAAGCACTGGACGCCGCCGCGGCCGCCAGCGCCGAGCGGCGTCTCGCCGACCTGCTGGTGGCCTGCGTGGCGGAGGATGCCTCGCTGGAATTCCTGCCGCCGCTGCCGCGCGACCGTGCCATCGCCTTCTGGAAGCAGACCTCGGCGGCGGTGGCGGCAGGCTCGCGCGTGCTGCTGGTGGCCTGGCGGGATGGCGTGATGGCCGGCACGGTCACGCTCGACCTCGCCACCGCGCCGAACCAGCCGCATGTCGCGGCCATCCAGAAGCTGCTGGTGGATCCCGCCGCGCGGCGCGCGGGACTCGGTCGTGCGCTGATGCGCCGGGCCGAACAGGCCGCGCGCGGGCATGGGCGGTCCATCCTGAGCCTCGACACGCGCGTGGGCAGCGCGGCCGAGGCGCTGTATCGCGCGGATGCCTGGCAGGGGCTCGGCCGCATCCCTGGCTTCGAACTGGATGCGCAGCGCCGCCCCTGCGACACGGTGTTTTTCTGGAAGCCGCTCTGACGACGAAGGGCACGCCCATGATCAGCCCCGCCTGGTGCCGCATGATGGCGGCCTACAATGCCGAGATGAACCGGCGCCTCTATGTCGCCGCCGACACGTTGGGCGATGCCGCGCGGCGCGCGGATGGCGGTGCTTTCTGGGGGTCGATCCATGGTACGCTGTCGCACCTGGTCTGGGGCGACACGATCTGGATGAGCCGCTTCGACGGCTGGGACCCGCCCTCGGTCGGTATCAAGGACAGCGCGCGCCTGATCGAGGACTGGGCCGCGTTGAAGGCCGCGCGCGTGGCGGCCGACGCGCGCATCATCGACTGGGCGGGGCGACTCGACGATGCGCGGCTGGCGGGCACGCTCACCTGGTTCTCGGCGGCGGCCGGGCAGGAGCTCACGCGGCCGCTCTGGGTGCTCATAGGGCATGTCTTCAACCACCAGACGCATCATCGCGGCCAGGTGCATGCGCTGCTGACGCGCGCGGGCGGCGCCACCGGCGACACGGACCTGCCCTGGGTTGTGGACCTGCAGGCGCCCGGGATTCTTGCGTGAGACGGAACGCGACGCAGCGCCGCGCCGGCGGCTGAGCGCGACCTACCGGCGCAGGAAGCCGTCGAGGCGCGCAAGCACGTCGTCGGGCGCTTCCTCCGCCAGGTAGTGGCCCGAAGCGACCGCTCCCGTCTCAAGACGCCCCGCCGCATAGCTGCGCCAGATTGCCGCGGGGTCGTACCATTTCGGCAGGCTGCCCTTGGCACCCCACAGTGCCATCAGCGGGCAAGTGACCTTCACGCCGGCATCGCGCGAGGCGCGGTCGTGCTCGAGGTCGATGGTCGTGGCCGCGCGGTAGTCCTCGCAGATCGCCTCGATCGTGCCCGGTTCGTGCAGCGCGGCCAGGTAGTCGGCGCGTGCCTCGGGTTGGAAGAAATCCTTCGGCTTCGGCTCGCGCGAGGTGTGGAAGTCGAACCAGGTCTCGATGTCGTTGCGGATCATCGCCTCCGGCCCGGGGTGGCGCTGCGCCAGGAAGAACCAGTGCCAATAGCCCATGCCGAATTCCATGTCGGCGCGTTCGAAATGCTCGAGCGTCGGGATGATGTCCATGGTGCAGAGCCGTTCCACCGCCCCCGGGTGGTCCAGTACCAGGCGATGCGCCACGCGTGCGCCACGGTCATGCGCCACCACCTGGAAATGCTCGTGCCCCAGCGTGCCCATCAGCGCGGCCAGGTCGGCCGCCATGGCGCGCTTGGCGTACGGCGCATGGTCCTCACTGACCGCCGGCTTGTGCGAGAAGCCGTAGCCCGTGAGGTCCGGACACACCACGCTGAAGTGCTGCGCCAGCACGGGTGCGACTTTGTGCCACATGGCGTGTGTCTGCGGGTTGCCGTGCAGCAGGAGCAGGGGCGGGCCATCGCCGCCGCGGCGCAGGCGGAAGCGCTTGCCCGCGGCCTCGTGGAATTCCAGCGTGAAGCCTTCGAAGAACATCGGCGCCTCCGGTTGACCGCCCCGCGGGACCGCGCAAGCCTGCGCGCCATATCCATTCCCGAGGGGAGCGAAACACATGTCCGACGACCAGGCGCTGTTCGACAAGGGCCTTCCGATCCGCCGCGCGGTGCTCGGCCCGGAGTATGTCGATTCTTCGATGGCGAAGGCCGACGAGTTCATGATGTCGTTCCAGCGCGCCACCACCGCCTGGGCCTGGGGCTGGGCCTGGGGCGACCCGACGCTGGACCGCAAGACGCGCTCGCTGCTGAACCTCGCGATGCTGACCGCGCTGGGCAAGATCCCGGAGGTCAAGCTGCATGTGAAGGGCGCGCTCAACAACGGCATCACGGTCGACGAGATCAAGGCGACGCTGCTGCACGCCACCGCCTATTGCGGCATCCCGGCCGGCCTCGATGCCTTCAAGGCGGCGCATGAGGTGCTGATCGCCGAGGGCGCGATCCCGGGGAAGAAGTGATGTCAGCGCCGATCAAGCGCGTCGGCTTCGTCGGCATCGGCAACATGGGTTGGCCGATGGCGGCCAACCTGGTGAAGGCCGGCTTCGAGGTGACGGTCTGCGACGTGGTGCCCGGCCGCGCGGATGCCTTCGCGGCCGAGACCGGGGCCAAGGCCGCCGCGACTCCCGCGGACGCTGCGGCCGGCGCCGACAGCGTCGTCACCATCGTCCCCACCAGCAAGCAGGTGGGCGAGGCGGTGGAGGCCATGCTGCCCGCGCTGACCAAAGGCACGCTGGTGATCGACATGACCTCCGGCCAGCCTGGCCGCACGCGCGAGATCGCGTCGATGCTGGCCGGCCACGGGGTCGCGATGGTCGACTGCCCCGTCTCGGGCGGCGTGCCGCGTGCCAAGACCGGGCAGCTCGCGATCATGGCGGGCGGCGCGGAAGCGGATCTCGACCGCGCTGATGCCGTGCTGAAGGCCATGGGCACCTCCATCCATCGCTGTGGGCCGATCGGTGCCGGGCAGGCGATGAAGGCGCTCAACAACCTCGTCAGCGCCGGCGGCTACCTGATCGGGATTGAGGCGCTGCTGATCGGCCAGCGTTTCGGCCTCGACCCGGCCAAGATGGTCGATGTGCTGAACGCCAGCACGGGCATGAACAATTCGACGCAAAAGAAGTTCAAGGAGTACGTCCTGTCGCGCCGCTTCGACGCGGGCTTCGGGCTCGACCTGATGGTGAAGGACCTGTCGATCGCGCTCGAGGTCGGGCGCGAGACCACGACACCCACGCCGTTCGCCGCGCTGTGCCGGGAGATGTGGGCCTCGGCCGCGGCGCTGCTGGGGCCGGGCGCGGATCACACCGCGGTGGCGAAGCTGTCGGAGCAGCTCGCGCACACCGAACTCGGGGGGAACAAGGCGCCATGACCTGGGAAGCCTACGCCATCCGCTACGGGCGGCACGACCGCACGGCGCAGACCAACCATCTGCTGCCGCTGTCCGACCCGCACGAGGCCATGCCGCTCGACTATTACGTCTGGCTCCTGCGCGGGCCGGAGGGGCGGGAGATCGTGGTCGATACCGGCTTCGATGCGGAACTGGCCACGAAGCGCGGGCGGAAACTGTCGCGCGCGGTGGGGGACTGCCTCACCGCCATGGGCACCGACCCGACGCGCGTCCAGGACGTGATCATCACCCACCTGCATTACGACCACGCCGGCAGCCTGAACATCTTTCCCGCGGCGCGCTTCCACCTGCAGGAACGCGAGATGCACTTCGCCGTTGGCCGCCACATGTGCGTCCACGCGATCCGCATGCCCTTCGAAGCGGAGCACGTGGTCGCGATGGTCCGCGCGCTCTATGCCGACCGCGTGGAATTCCATGATGGCGATGCCGAGATCGCGCCGGGTGTGTCCGTGCACCGCGTCGGCGGCCACTCCGACGGGCTGCAGGTGGTGCGCGTGCAGACCGCGCGCGGGCCCGTGGTGATCGCCTCGGACGCCATGCACTTCTATGCCAATGCCCTGTCGGGCAACCCCTTCCCGATCATCTTCGACCTGGGTGCCATGGCGGCGGGCTGGCGCACGGCAAAGAAGCTGGCGGGTGGCGACGACAGCCGCGTCATCCCCGGCCACGACCCGGCGGTGCGCGACCGTTTCCCCCCGGTGCCGGGCCAGGATGGCGAGGTGGTGGCGCTGCACCTGCCGCCGCGCGGCTGACCCGCGGGGGTCAGCCGATCAGCACGGTGATCCCGGCCATCAGGCCGACCGCGCAGAACAGGATCGACAGGCCGGGCCAGGTGCGCTGCGGCCCGCGCATGGCGATCAGCGCATTGACCGCCAGCGAGGCCATGATGGCCGCGACCGGCTGCGACCAGTGGAACTTGTAGAAGCCGAACACGATCAGGCCGATCCACATCCAGAACGCGGCCTTGGCCAGTATGCCCCAGACCATGTCCGAGGCAGCCGAGGCCGGGCGCATCTCGGGCGCACCGGACTTGTCGCGGATGAACCGGCCGCCCGAGAGCAGCATCATGGCCATGAAATAGGACGACATCGCCGCAACACTTGCGTCGAGCCTTTCGCCGGCGCAAGAGCGCAAGGCCTGCAATCGGGCAGTCATTCGTTCGCGATGTGAGTCCTTGCCGACCGTCCAACCCCCCGCCGTGCTGCAGGTCCTGCCGGCCCTCGGGTCCGGCGGCGTGGAGCGCGGCACGCTCGAGATTGCGGATGCGCTCGTGCAGGCCGGGCTGCGCGCGGTTGTGGCCTCGGCCGGCGGGCCGCTCGTGCCGCGGCTCGAGGCGCTGGGCGCGCGGCATGTGATCTTGCCGCTCGCGACCAAGTCCCCGGCCGGGATCTGGCGCAATGCCGGCGCGCTGGCCGCGCTGGTGCGCGAGGAGGGCATCGGCATCCTGCATGCCCGCTCCCGCGCGCCGGCCTGGTCGGCCTGGCTGGCGGCACGGCGGACGGGCGCGCATTTCGTGACCACCTATCACGGTACGTACAACGAGGGATTGCCGGGCAAGCGGCTGTACAACTCCGTCATGGCGCGGGGCGAACGGGTCATCGCGATCAGCCATTTCATCGCTGACCACCTGCGGGCGCGCCATGGCACCGACCCCGCGCGCATCCGTATCATTCCGCGCGGCGTGGAGGAGGCGGCCTTCGACCCGGCGCGCGTGGACCCGGGCCGCGTCGCCGCGCTGCGCGGCGCCTGGACGGTGCCGGAGGCACGCCCGGTGGTCATGCTGCCCGGCCGCGTCACGCGCTGGAAAGGGCAGGGCGTGCTGCTCGAGGCGATGGCCCGCCTGCCGGGTGATGCGCTGGCGCTGCTGGTGGGTGATGCGCAGGGCCGCGCCGGCTTTGTCGATGAATTGCGTGCGCGAATCGCGGCACTCGGCCTGCAGGATCGCGTCCGCCTGGTCGGCCATGCCGACGACATGCCCGCGGCCCTGCTGCTGGCCGATGTGGTGGTGCATGCCTCGACCGATGCCGAGGCCTTCGGCCGCACCGTGATCGAGGCGCAGGCGATGCGCCGCTGCGTGATTGCAAGCGACCTCGGCGCCCCGCGCGAGACGGTGGAGGAAGGCATCACCGGATGGCGCGTGCCACCTGGCGACGCCGCCGCACTGGCGGGCGCTATCGCGCGCGTGCTTGCCATGCCTGTGCAGGCCCGCGAGGCGATGGGCGACCGCGCCCGCGCCGCGGTGCTCGCCGGCTACACCACCGCGCGCATGCAGGCGGCCACGCTCACCGTCTATCGCGAGCTGTTGTGATGCGCGTGCTGGTCATCAAGCTGGCGGCGCTGGGGGATTTCGCGCAGGCCTTCGGCCCCTTCGCGGCGATCCGCGCGCATCATCCGGATGCGCACATCACCCTGCTGACGACGAAGCCCTATGCGCCGCTCGCGCGCCTGTCGCCCTGGTTCGACGAGGTGATGGAGGATGGCCGGCCGGACTGGACCGACGTCCCTTCCGTGCTGCGCCTGGCGCGGCGGCTGCACGCGGCGCGGTTCGACCGGGTGTATGACCTGCAGACCTCGTCGCGGTCATCGCGATACCGCTGGTTCGTGGGGCGGCGCGCGGAATGGTCCGGGATCGCGGCCGGCGCGTCGCACCCGCATGCCAACCCGGCGCGGGACGCGATGCACACGGTGGACCGCCAGCGCGAGCAATTGGAGATGGCCGGTATCCGAGACTTTCCCGCGCCCGAGCTCGGCTGGCTCGATGCCGATGTGGCGCACTTAGGGCTGCCGGAGCGGTTCTGCCTGCTGGTGCCCGGCGCCTCGCCAGGCCGTCCGGCCAAGCGCTGGCCGGCGGAACGCTTCGGGGCGCTCGCGGCCGGGCTCGACCTTCCGGCGGTGGTGCTGGGCGGGCCGGCGGAGGCTCCGCTGGCCGCCAGCATCCGCGCCGCGGCGCCGACGGCGATCGACCTGACCGGCCGCACGTCCTTTGCCGAGATCGGCGCGCTGGCGCGGCGCGCGGACTTCGCGGTGGGCAACGATACCGGGCCCACGCACCTGCTGGCCGCCTGCGGCTGCCCGACCCTGGCGCTGTTCGGGGACGACAGCGACCCGGCGCTGTGTGCCCCGCGCGGGCCGCGGGCGGCATGGCTGCGGCACCTGCCCCTGGCGGGGCTGGAGCCCACGGCCGTGCGCGTCGAAGTCGCCCGCCTGACTTGACCCGGCGCGGCGCCGTCCCCATGGTCCGCGGCCCATTTCCGACCCTGGAGACGCCTGTCCGATGCCCGCGATCACCCTGCCCGATGGTTCCGTCCGGTCCTTCGATGGGCCGGTGACGGGCACCGCCATCGCGCAAGCGATCGGGCCGGGCCTGGCGAAGGCGGCGCTGGCCATGCAGGTGGATGGCGCGCTGATGGATTTGTCGCGCCCGATCGAAGCCGATGCCTCCGTGCGCTTCATCACGCGCCGCGACCCCGAAGCACTGGACCTGATCCGTCACGACACGGCGCATGTGCTCGCCGAGGCGGTCCAGGCGCTGTATCCCGGCACGCAGGTGACGATCGGCCCGTCGATCGAGAACGGCTTCTACTACGACTTCGCCCGCAACGAGCCCTTCACGCCGGAGGACTTCGGCGCGATCGAGGCGAAGATGCGCGAGATCATCCAGCGCAACGCATCGTTCGAACGCATCGTGACGTCGCGTCACGAAGCCATCGCGCTGTTCGCCGAGAAGGGCGAGAAATACAAGGTCGAGCTGATCCAGGACCTCCCGCAGGGCGAGACCATCACCCTCTACAAGCAGGGCGACTGGGTGGACCTGTGCCGCGGCCCGCATATGCGCGGCACGGGCGATGTCGGCACCGCGTTCAAGCTGATGAAGGTGGCCGGTGCCTATTGGCGTGGCGACCACCGCAACGCGATGCTCAGCCGCATCTACGGCACGGCCTGGCGCGACCAGAAGGAACTCGACGCGTATCTGCTCCAGATTGAGGAAGCGGAGAAGCGCGACCACCGCAAGATCGGCAAGGAGATGGGGCTGTTCCATCTCGAGGAAGCTGCGGTCGGTTCGGTCTTCTGGCACCCCAAAGGCTGGAAGCTGTACCGCACGGTCGAGGACTACATGCGCCGCCGCCTGGATGAAGGCGCGTACCAGGAGGTGAAGACGCCCCAGGTGCTGGACCGCCGCCTGTGGGAGGCGTCCGGTCACTGGGAGAACTACCGCAAGAACATGTTCATGGCGACGGTGGAGGACCAGGACGAGGCGCATCGCGCCCTCGCGCTGAAGCCGATGAACTGCCCTTGCCATGTGCTGATCTTCAACCAGGGCCTCCGCTCGTACCGCGAATTGCCGCTGCGGATGGCGGAGTTCGGCGCCTGTCATCGCTACGAACCCTCGGGCGCGCTGCACGGCATCATGCGCGTGCGCGCCTTCACGCAGGACGACGCGCATATCTTCTGCGAGGAGCACCAGATCGCCGCCGAGGCGGTGCGCTTCACGGAACTTCTTTCGTCCGTCTATCGCGACCTGGGCTTCGAGAGCTTCCGCGTGAAGTTCTCCGACCGCCCGGAACAGCGCGCAGGCGATGACGGCATCTGGGACCGCGCCGAGGGCGCGCTGCACGAGGCCTGCAAGATCGCCGGCGTGGAATACGAGATGAACCCGGGTGAGGGCGCCTTCTACGGCCCGAAGCTGGAATTCGTGCTGCGGGATGCGATCGGCCGCGATTGGCAATGCGGCACCTTCCAGGTGGATTTCGTGCTGCCGGAACGGCTCGACGCGCAATACGTGGCCGAGGATGGCGGGCGGAAGCGACCGGTCATGCTGCACCGCGCGATACTGGGGTCGTTCGAGCGCTTCCTCGGCATCCTGATCGAGCAGTACGCCGGGCGATTCCCGTTGTGGCTGGCGCCGGTGCAGGTGGTGGTCGCGACCATCGTCGACGAGGCTGCGCCCTTTGCCGAGGAAGCCGCCGCCGCCCTGCGCGCCGCCGGGCTGCGGGTCGAGACCGACCTGCGTAATGAGAAGATCAACCGCAAGGTGGTCGACCACATCGAGCAGCGCGTGCCGGTCCTGGTCGTGATCGGCCGGCGGGAGGCGGAGGAACGGTCGTTGGTGCTGCGCCGCCTGCCCGGGCGCGAACAGGTCACGCTGCCGCTGGCCGAGGCGGCGGCGAGCCTGGCGGCCGAGGCCACCCCGCCCGACCTGGCGCGCTGAGCCTGCTTGTAATCAAGGCACGCGGGCAACAAATGCGGCATGGCGATGGCAATGCCGGTTGCGGCGCCGTGATCGCCGTTCCATAAAGCCCGCTTCTACCGGTTCAACGACGACAGGAGACGACCATAGCTCGTGGCCCAATGCCCGCGACGCCGCCTTCCAAGGACGGCCCGCGCATCAACGACGACATCCGCGTGCCGCAGGTGCGCCTGATCGACCAGGACGGCGAGATGCAGGGCGTGATGACCGCCCGCGAGGCGCTGATCCGCGCCTACGACGTCGGCCTCGACCTGGTCGAGATCTCGCCCAACGCCGTGCCGCCTGTCTGCAAGATCCTCGACTATGGCAAGTACAAGTACGAGCAGCAGAAGAAGGCCAACGAGGCGCGCAAGAAGCAGAAGGTCGTCGAGATCAAGGAAATCAAGGTCCGTCCGAATATCGACGACCACGACTACGACGTGAAGATGCGCCAGATGAAGGGCTTCATCTCGGAAGGCGACAAGGTGAAGGTGACGCTGCGGTTCCGCGGGCGCGAGATGGCGCACCAGGACCTGGGCGTGAAGGTGCTGGACCGGATCCGGGGGGAACTGGCGGAGACCACGAAGGTCGAGCAGTTTCCGCGGTTGGAGAACCGGCAGATGATCATGGTGTTGGCGCCGAAGTAGCGATCTTGCGGCCGGCCCGGTGCATGCGCCGGCGGCTACGCAGGGGCCGGCGTGTCAATCGGCCCATTCCGCATCCGCCGTGAAGACGATGGTCAGCCAACGGTTGGGGCTCTCATCCCCGATCGCCTCGCCGATTTCGTCGCGCAAGGAATCCCAGTCCTCGATTGACCTGGGAGGCGCACCGGGCGGGACGATGAAATAGATCTCGATCTGGGTCGATCGTCCCACCTTGGCGACATAAGCCCGGTAGGACAGGAACCCCTGTCGGGCCACAACGCCAGCCGCGACGGCGTCGACATGCGCCTTTAGCGTCTCGGGTGTCATCAGCAGGATATCGGACAGGGCGCGCCTCACGGTCGGAATCGGCATGGGGATCAGCACCAGACAGACCACCGCCAGAACCGCCGGGTCTATGTAGGGCGTCAGCCAATCCAGCCGCGTTCCCTCGATCATCTGGCCGGCGACGAAGGCGACCAACAATGCGGCCGTAATCCCGGCGGACATGAGCCACGCGGTGACATCGAGGGCGATGAACTCCGAGCGTATCGTCCGGTTCGCCCAGCGCCCCATGCTGGCCATTGCAAGGCACGCCAGCAGCGTCACGACCGCGTAGATGATCGCGTAGTCGAAGACCAGCGTATTCCCTCCGGCAAGGACCTTGCCGATCGCGGTGATCAAGGCATAGGCCGACACACCCATCAGCAGCACGCCGTTCGTACCCAGAACGATTGGCTCGAGATGCCAGAAGCCGACCGAAAAGCGGTCGCGCAGCCGGCTCGGCCGGATGGTATCCGTCGCGTATCCGGTGATGAGTCTGGCAACCACGAGGGCCAGGACGCTCATGCCGGCATCCATCAGCGAATAGGCGCCGTCGAAGGCGATCGCCGACGACCCCGAGACGATACCGAACGTGATGCCGAAGGCGGCGACGCAGATGGTGACGCTGATCGACGCCTTGAGGATGGTCTGCTCATTGCGCATGGGGCGATGCTTCACCAGGAATGGGAATGGGGAAGGCGATACACCACCGTGCCGTCTCGGGCGACGAAACACGCATTGCGCGGGAGGGCGGCCCCGAGACAGGACCGGTCCGACGCGGGCTTTTCTTGACCCGGCGGGGCGGCGGCGCTAGGAGCCTCGCGTCGAGGTTCATCCCGAACCACCGGCCCGCCCTATCACGGGGTGGGCTCCGCCGCTCCGCGAAGACTCGCGCAGCGGCGCAAATGCGTTTGGGGTGGGCCATAGCGCGCGATGAAGGACTGAACGGACCGCCCGATGTTCGAGGCACTCTCTGGCAAGCTGAACGGGGTCTTCGACCGGTTGCGCCGCCGCGGCGCGCTGTCGGAAGCCGACGTGACGGAAGCGCTGCGCGAAGTCCGCGTCGCGCTGCTGGAGGCCGACGTCGCGCTCCCAGTCGTGCGCGACCTAGTCAACAAGGTTCGCGAGCGCGCCGTGGGGCAGGAGGTCATCCGCTCCGTCTCCCCCGCCCAGCAGGTCATCAAGATCGTCAACGACGCGCTGGTCGAAGCGCTCGGCGGTGGCGAGGGCGATGACGGCAAGCGCGGCATCGACCTGAACGCTGCCGCGCCGGTGCCGATCCTGATGGTCGGCCTGCAGGGCTCGGGCAAGACCACGACGTCGGGCAAGATCGCGCTGCGCCTGCGCACGAAGGACCGCAAGAAGGTCCTGCTCGCCTCGCTCGACGTGCACCGCCCGGCGGCGCAGCTGCAGCTGGCCACGCTGGCCACGCAGGCCGAGGTTACGTCGCTTCCCATCATCGCTGGCCAGTCGCCCATGCAGATCGCGATGCGCGCGATGGATGTGGCGCGGCGCGAACTTTACGACGTGGTGGTGCTCGACACCGCCGGCCGCCTCGCGATCGACGAGGCGCTGATGGAGGAGGTGGCGCAGGTCAAGCTCGCCACCAACCCGCACGAGACGCTGCTGGTGGTCGATGCCATGACCGGCCAGGACGCGGTCAATACCGCCAAGGCGTTCCAGGACAAGGTGGGCGTGACCGGCATCGTCATGACGCGCATCGACGGCGATGCGCGCGGCGGTGCGGCCTTGTCCATGCGCGCGGTCACCGGCGCGCCGATCAAGCTGCTCGGCGCGGGCGAGAAGCTCGATGCGCTGGAAGACTTCCACCCGGATCGCATCGCCTCGCGCATCCTCGGCATGGGCGACATCGTCTCGCTCGTCGAGAAGGCCGCGGCGAACATCGACCAGGCGGAGGCCGAGAAGCTCGCGGCCCGTATGCAGAAGGGCCAGTTCACGCTGGAGGACTACGCGAACCAGCTGAAGCAGATCGGCAAGATGGGCAGCCTGCAGGGTATCCTCGGGATGCTGCCGGGCGTGGGCAAGATCAAGCAGCAGCTCAACGACGCGAACCTGGACACGAGCATCCTGGGGCGCCAGGCCGCGATCATCAGCTCCATGACGCCCCGCGAACGGCGCACGCCCGAAATCCTGAAGGCGTCCCGCAAGAAGCGCATCGCCGCGGGCTCGGGCACCTCCGTTCAGGAGGTGAACAAGCTGCTCAAGCAGTTCGACGACATGTCCGCGATGATGAAGCGGATGAACAAGATCGGCCAGAAGGGGCTGATGCGTGGCGGGCTTGCCGCGCTTCTCCCGGGTGCCGGAAACAAACGACCCTTCTAGAGATAGACGACGAAAGGAAGCCTCATGGGCCTCAAGATCCGCCTTGCCCGCGCCGGTGCGAAGAAGCGCCCCTACTACCACATCGTGGTGGCCGACAGCCGTTCGCCGCGCGATGGCCGCTTCATCGAGGCCGTGGGCTCCTACAACCCCATGCTGCCGGCCGAGCACGCCGAGCGCATCCGCCTCAAGGACGAACGCATCACGCATTGGCTGAGCCAGGGCGCGGTCGCTACCGATCGCGTGGCGAAGTTCCTCGGCAAGGCCGGCCTGGCGCCGATGCCGGTGTTCCGCGAGCAGCCGAAGCAGTCCGCGCCGAAGAAGAAGGCGCAGGAACGCGCCGCGGCCGCCGCGGCGGGCTGATTCTTCCGTGGCGGGCAGGCGCGTGATGGTGGGCGAGATCGGCAGGCCGCATGGCGTGCGCGGCCTCGTGCGCCTGCGCGCCTTCACCGAGGACCCTGCCGCCATCGCCGCCTATTCGCCGCTGACCGATGCGGACGGCGCGAAGCGCTACGCCATCACGCTGAAGGGCGGCGACATCGCCGCGGTGGACGGCGTGACGGACCGTGACGCCGCGCAGCGCCTGACCGGCACGAAGCTGTATGTAGATCGCGACCGCCTGCCGCCGCCGGAAGACGACGAGTTCTACCTGGTGGACCTGATCGGCCTGTCGGCCGTGACGCAGGACGGCGAGGCCCTGGGCCGCATCCGTGCGGTCGAGGACCACGGCGCCGGCGCGTTTCTCATCATCGAGGGTGCGTCGCGCGAGCACCTGCTGCCCTTCACCCGCGCGGTAGTGCCGGTGGTGGATATCGCCGCCGGCCGCGTCACGGTGGTGCCGCCCGAGGAGATACTCGTTCGGCCGGGCCAGGAGGACGCGGCATGATCCCGTCGGATCGCAACTGGGCGCCGGCGCCGAGCACCGAAGGCGACACTCTGCCGGGCAACCGTTGGCACGCCTCGGTCCTCACGCTCTACCCGGACATGTTTCCCGGACCGCTGGGCCTGTCCCTCGCGGGCCGCGCGCTGCACGACGGGCGCTGGTCGCTGGAAGCGACCGATATCCGCGCCTTCGCAACCGACCGCCATCGCAGCGTGGACGACACGCCCGCCGGCGGTGGCGCCGGGATGGTGCTGCGTCCGGATGTCCTGGATGCGGCCATCGGGGGCGTCATGGGACCTGGCGATGCGCGTCCGCTGATCTGCCTGACACCGAGGGGCCGCCTGCTCGACCAGGCCAAGGTGCGGGCGCTGTCGGCGGGCCCCGGCTGCGTGCTGCTGTGTGGCCGGTTCGAGGGCATCGACCAGCGCGTGATCGAGGCGCGCGGCATGGTCGAGCTGTCGATCGGCGACTACGTGCTCAGCGGGGGCGAGACGGCGGCGCTGGTGTTGCTCGATGCCTGCGTGCGGCTGCTGCCTGGCGTGATGGGCGCGGCCGACAGCGCGGCCGAGGAAAGCCACGGCGCCGACGGCCTGCTGGAATACCCGCACTATACGCGCCCGGCCGACTGGCAGGGCCGCGCCATTCCGCCGGTGCTGCTCTCGGGCCACCACGCCGAGATCGCGCGCTGGCGCCGCGCCGAGAGCGAACGGATCACCCAGGAACGCCGGCCCGACCTCTGGGCCCGGCATGAAGCGAAACAGCGCGGCGCGGGGGGCATGGACGGCCACCCCGCCGCCGCCTAAACGAAGCCCACGAAAGGATACCGTCATGAACCTGCTGCAGCAGTTCGAGGCCGAGCAGCTCTCCCGCCTCACCGCCGCCCGCGCGACGCCCGACTTCGCGCCCGGCGACACCGTCCGCGTCATGGTGCGCGTGCAGGAAGGCGAGCGCATCCGCACCCAGGCCTATGAGGGCGTGGTGATCGCGCGCTCCAACAAGGGCCTGCAGAGCAACTTCACGGTCCGCAAGCTGTCCTATGGCGAGGGCGTGGAGCGCGTGTTCCCGCTGCACTCCCCGAACGTGGCGGAGATCGTGGTGGTCCGCCGCGGCAAGGTGCGTCGCGCGAAGCTCTATTACCTGCGTGGCCGCACCGGCAAGTCGGCGCGCATCGCCGAGAAGCTTGGCATGAAGCCGACCGCCGCGACCGCCGCCGCCGCACCGGCTGCCGCGACCGAAGCCTGACGCCACTGCCGGGGTGCTGCCGCGCGCAGCACCCCATGATCGAATACCGGGGGAAACCGATGTCGGCGCAGAAGCCACGCACGCTGTTCGACAAGATCTGGGACGCGCATGTCGTCGAGACGCTGCCCGACGGCACGGCGCTGCTCTACATCGACCTTCACCTGACGCATGAGGTCACCACGCCGCAGGCCTTCGACGGGCTGCGCGCGGCCGGGCGCGGTATCCGCCGCCCGGAAGCGACGCTGGGCGTCATCGACCACAACATCGCGACCGACAGCTCCCGCTACACCGGCATCGTCGATCCCGAGAGCGCGCTGCAGGTCGCGACGCTTGAGAAGAATGCCGCCGAATTCGGCATGCCGCTGATCCCGCTACTCGATGAACGCCAGGGCATCGTGCACGTGATCGGGCCGGAGCTTGGCCGTTCGCTGCCGGGCATGACCATCGTGTGTGGCGACAGCCACACCAGCACGCATGGCGCGATGGGCGCGCTGGCCTTCGGCATCGGCACCAGCGAGGTCGAGCACGTGCTCGCGACGCAAACGCTGCTGCAGAAGCCGGCCAAGAACATGCGCATCAGCGTCGATGGCAACCTGGCCTTCGGGTGTTCGGGCAAGGACATCGTGCTGGCCATCATCGGGCGCATCGGCACGGCGGGTGGTACCGGGCATGTCATCGAATATGCCGGCGATGCAATCCGCGCGCTGGACATGGCCGGGCGCATGACCGTGTGCAACATGACCATCGAGGGCGGTGCCCGCGCCGGCATGGTGGCCCCCGACCAGACGACCTACGACTACATCGCGCGCACACCGAACGGGCCGAAGGGTGCGGCGCTGGCGCGCGCCATGGAATGGTGGAAGACGCTGCCGACCGACGCCGGCGCGCATTTCGACACCGAGATCCGCCTGGATGCGCATGAGATCGCGCCGCAGGTCACCTGGGGCACGAACCCCGAAGCGGTGCTGCCCATCACCGGCGTCGTGCCGAACCCCGCCGACACGGCGGATGAAGCGAAGCGCGCGCAGATGGAACGCATGGTCCAGTACATGGGCCTGACACCCGGCCAGAAGCTGACCGACCTAAAGGTCGATGTCGTCTTCATCGGCTCCTGCACCAACAGCCGCATCGAGGACATCCGCGCCGCCGCCGCCATCGCCAAGGGCCGCCGCGTGGCCGACGGCGTGCGCGCCATGGTCGTGCCGGGCTCGGGCCTGGTGAAGAAGGCCGCGGAGGCTGAGGGCCTCGACCGGATCCTCAAGGAAGCCGGCTTCGAATGGCGCGAGGCGGGGTGTTCCATGTGCCTCGGCATGAATCCGGACAAGCTCACGCCCGGCCAGCGTTCGGCCAGCACGTCGAACCGCAACTTCGAAGGCCGCCAGGGCCCCGGCGGGCGCACGCACCTGCTGAGCCCCGCCATGGCCGCGGCCGCAGCGGTCGCCGGCCACCTGGCCGATGTGCGCGACTACCAGCCGAAGGAAGCGCTGTGATGCGGGCTTTCACCACCCTGACCGGCGTGGCGGCGCCGCTGCCCAAGGCGAATGTCGACACCGACCAGATCATCCCGGCGCGCTTTCTGAAGTCGATCAGCCGCTCGGGCTTCGGGAAGAACCTGTTCGCCAACTTCCGCTACAAGGAAGACGGCAGCGAAAACCCCGACTTCGTGCTCAACCAGGAGCCCTACCGCAAGGCCGAGGTCCTGATCGCCTTCGAGAATTTCGGCTGTGGATCCTCGCGCGAACACGCGCCCTGGGCGCTGCTCGATTTTGGCATTCGCTGCGTCATCGCGCCCGACTTCGCCGACATCTTCCACAACAACTGCTTCAAGAACGGCGTCCTGCCGGTGCGGCTTCCGAAGGAAGTCTGCGCGCAGCTTATGGAGGACGCGAAGCTGGGTGCGAATGCCCGCATCACCGTCGACCTGGAACGCGAAGTGGTGGTGCGCCCGAACGGCGAGGAAATCCCGTTCAAGATCGACCCGCTGCGCCGCCACCTGATGCTCAATGGCCTGGACGATATCGGCCAGACCATGCAGCACGCGCCCGCCATCGACAGCTTCGAGGCACGGCAGAAGGCCGCGCAACCCTGGCTCTACGCCTGACCTGAATCCCCCGGGAGGCAGGCCCGCCCGGGGCGTCTCCCGACACTGCAGGAGACGTCCCCGACCATGCCGTCGAACAAGAAGCTTCTCATTCTGCCCGGTGACGGGATCGGTCCCGAGGTGATGCGCGAAGTCCGCCGCGTCATCGACTGGATGGATCGCCGCCGCGCCGTCTCCTTCGAGATCGAGGAACGCCTGGTCGGTGGCTCGGCGATCGACGCCGAGGGCATGCCCTGCTCGGACGAGACGGTGGCCAGTGCAAAGGCTGCCGACGCCGTGCTGTTCGGTTCTGTCGGCGGCCCCAAGTGGGACGGCCTGCCCTTCGAAAAGCGCCCCGAACTCGGCGTGCTGCGCCTGCGCAAGGATCTCGGCCTGTTCGCCAACCTGCGTCCGGCGGTGGTGCTTGATCCGCTGGTGGAAGCCTCCTCGCTCAAGCCCGACATCGTGCGCGGCGTCGACATCATGGTGGTACGCGAATCGACCGGCGGCGTCTATTTCGGTGAGCCCCGCGGAATCGAGATCCTGCCCGACGGCAAGCGCCGTGGCTTCGACACCGACGTGTACCACGAGGACGAAATCGCCCGCGTCGCGCGCGTCGCCTTCGACTTGGCGCGTGGCCGCCGCAAGAAGGTGACCAGCGTCGAGAAGGCCAACGTCATGCAGTCCGGCCGCCTGTGGCGCGCCGTGGTGGGCGAGATCCACAAGGCCGAATACGCCGACATCGAGCTCGAGAACATGTACGCCGACAACTGCGCCATGCAGCTGTGCGCGCGCCCCAAGCAGTTCGACGTGATCCTCGGCAGCAACCTGTTCGGCGACGTGCTGTCGGACCTGGCGGCGGCGCTGACCGGCTCGCTCGGCATGCTGCCTTCGGCCACGCTCGGCGCCGTCGACCCGGTCACCGGCAAGCGCCACGCGCTGTACGAACCGATCCATGGCTCCGCGCCCGACATCGCGGGCAAGGGCATCGCCAATCCGCTCGCGCAGATCCTGTCCTTCGCGATGCTGCTGCGATGGTCCTTCGGCATGGAGGACGACGCGGTGCTGGTTGAGAACGCGGTGGGCAAGGTGCTCGCCGGTGGCCTTCGTACGGCCGACATCATGCAGCCGGGCATGGCGCGCGTGGGCACGTCGGTGATGGGCGAAGCGGTGGTGCGCGAGCTCGACAAGCTCGCCGCCTGACAAGCCCTGCGCGCATCGCGCAGCTGCATGGCGATACGGGGGTTGCGCGCCTGCGCGGCCTCCGCTATCTCCCCGGCCTCGCCACCGAGGTGGCAGGGCGCCCGTAGCTCAGCTGGATAGAGCACCAGACTACGAATCTGGGGGTCAGAGGTTCGAATCCTTTCGGGCGCGCCAACTTTCCCTTCGCCGCGCCTCGCGCCGCGCCCGTAGCTCAACTGGACAGAGCATCAGACTTCGGATCTGAGGGTTGGGAGTTCAAATCTTCCCGGGCGCGCCAGCGCGCTGCGCCAGTCTGACGGGAATTACAAGCCTGTAATTAACCGCGGGTCGCCCCAGATCCGGAGGCATGACCTGGATGGCCATCCCCGCAATCGAGGACCATTGGGCGGTCTTCCTCGATCTCGACGGCACGCTGCTCGACCTGGCACCCAGGCCCGATGCGGTCGTCGTTCCCACCGGCCTGATCGCGACGCTTGAAGGCCTGGTCCAGCGCCTGGGCGGCGCGGTCGCCATCGTCACCGGCCGCGCGCGTGACGTCGCCGATACGCTGCTCGCGCCATTGATGCTGCCGGGCGGCTTCGGCCATGGCGCGGAACTGCGCGACGGCGCGGGGCGCATCCGCACGATCGACACCATCCCCGCCATGCCCGCGGACTGGGCGCCGCGCTTGGCCGCGGAGATCGCCACCTGGCCCGGCGTAATCCTCGAGACGAAGCCGCATGGGCTGGTCCTGCATCATCGCGCTGCGCCGCAATGGAAGGACGCAACCCGCGACGTGCTGCTCGCGTTGCTGCGAGGTCATGACGACGACTTCACATTGATGCCTGCCCACATGGCCTTCGAGATCCGCCCGCGCGTGGCGACCAAGGGGCGCGCCGTGCGTGCGCTGATGCAGGCCGCGCCGTTCCATGCGCGCCGCCCGGTCTTCGTGGGCGACGACGTGACGGATGAGGACGGGATGGAGGCCGCGCGCGCGCTGGGCGGCCTCGGCCTGCATGTCGGGCGCGACTTCCACGGCGGTCCGGCGCAGGTGCGCGCCTGGCTGGCGCAGCCGGAGGCCCGCCATGCAGCCCCTTGATCTCGCCGTCATCGGCAACTGCGCGGTCGCCGCACTCATCACGCCGAATGCGCGCCACGAATGGTTCTGCTTCCCGCGCCTGGACGCTGAACCGGTGTTCAACGCGCTGCTGGGCGGCAAGGACCCTGCGCGCGGCTTCATGGACATCGTGCTGCGCGACCAAGTGGATGCGCGGCAGCGCTACCTGCGCAACACCGCGGTGGTCGAGACCCTGCTGACCGACGCCGCCGGCGGCGTGGTGCGCGTGATCGACCTGGCACCGCGCTTCCGCCGATTCGGGCGCATGTACCGACCGCCCATGCTGGTCCGGCGCATCGAACCGGTGGCCGGGCGGCCGCGTATCGCCATCCGTGTCCGCCCATCCTTCGACCACGGTGCCGACCCCGGCCGGCACAGCATCGGCAGCAACCACATCCGCTATTTCAGCGCGGACACCGTGCTGCGCCTGACCACCGATGCGCCGTTGACCTACGTCGCGCAGGAAGCGGAATTCGCACTCGACCGCCCGGTCTCCCTCGTGCTGGGCGCCGATGAAAGCCTGCCCGAGAGCCCCGACACCGTCGCCCGCAACACCATCGCCGAGACCGAGTCTTATTGGCTCGAATGGGTGCGCGGGCTGAACCTGCCCTTCGACTGGCAGGACGCGGTGATCCGCGCCGCCATCACGCTGAAGCTGTGTTCCTTCGAAGATACCGGCGGCATCGTCGCGGCACTGACCACGTCGATCCCCGAGGCACCCGGCAGCGGGCGCACCTGGGACTACCGGTTCTGCTGGCTGCGCGATGCCTTCTTCACCGTGGGCGCGCTGAACCGGCTGAACGCGACGCGGACCATGGAAGGCTTCCTCCGCTTCATCATGGATTCCGTGCCTGACGGTTCGAACGGCCCGATCCCGCCGTTGTTCCCGATCGCGCCCGGCACCGAGGTGGCAGAGCGCATCGCCACCGCGCTGCCTGGCTTCCGCGGGGACGGCCCGGTGCGCATCGGCAATGCCGCGGTGACGCAGGTGCAGAACGACAGCTACGGCGCGATCGTCATGACCGCGACGCAGATGTTCTGGGACCAGCGCCTGTCGCGCCCGGGCGACCTCGCGCTGTATCGGCAACTCGCGGATATCGGCCGGCACGCCGAACGCGCGGCCTTCGAGCCCGATGCCGGGCTCTGGGAGTATCGCGGGCGCGCCGCGGCCCATACCCATTCGGCGGCGATGTGCTGGGCGGCGCTCGATCGGCTCGGCGCCATCGCCGCGCGCCTCGGGCTCGGGGCCGAAGCGCAGGAATGGGAACATCGCGCGGACGGCCTGCGCCAGCGCATCCTGGTGGCCGCGACGGATCATGGCGGCGGCTGGATCTCCGGTGTTCTCAGCGGCGACCCTGTCGCCGATGCCTCGACCTTCCTGCTGCCTGAAGTCGGCCTGATCCGCGCGACCGATCCGATGTTCCTGCGCACGGTCGAGGTGCTGGAACAACGCCTGGTGCGCGACGGCATCGTGCTGCGCTACGACCACGCGGATGACTTCGGCACGCCCGAAGTGGGCTTCCTGGTCTGCACCTTCTGGTACATCGACACGTTGGCGCGCATCGGCCGGCGCGACGAAGCCCGCGCGCTGTTCGAACGCGCGCTGGCCTGGCGCAACCATGTCGGGCTGCTGGCCGAGGACGTCCACCCCGCGACCGGCGCATTGTGGGGCAACTTCCCGCAGACCTATTCGCAGGTCGGGCTGATCCTGTCGGCCATGCGCCTGTCGCGATCGTGGGAGGAGGGGCTGTGGCGCGCCTCGTAATCGTCTCCAACCGCGTCCCTGATCCGCGTGCCAAGGGAGCCGCGAGCGCAGGCGGGCTGGCAGTCGCGCTGCAATCCTTCCTCGCCCCGGGCACCCTGTGGTTCGGTTGGTCCGGCAAGGTCAGCCCCGAGACTTCGACCAACCCGGAGATCGTCGAGGGCGACGGCGTCACCTATGCGACGATCGACCTCGGCGCTGAGGATTACGACCGCTTCTATGTCGGCTTCGCCAATTCGTCCCTGTGGCCGTTGCTGCATTTCCGCCTTGGGCTGATGCGCTACACGCGCGAGGATTTCGCCGGGTACCGCGCGGTGAACGATGCCTTCGCCGCCGCGCTGCTGCCGCTGCTGAAGCCCGATGACACGGTCTGGGTGCATGACTACCACCTGATCCCGCTCGGCGCCGCGCTGCGCGCCGCGGGGTTCAAGGGACGCATCGGCTTCTTCCTGCACATCCCCTTCGTGCCGCCCTCGGTGCTCGAGGCGCTGCCGCCAGCGCGGGACCTGCTGCACGCCATGTGCGCCTATGACGTGGTCGGCTTCCAGACGCGTACGCACCTGGCAGACTTCCTGGACTGCGCGCGCCGCTTCAGTGGCTTCGCGGTGGAGGAGGAGGAAGTCGTCACCGAGGACGGCCGCCGCGTGCGCGCCATCGCCGACCCGATCGGCATCGACGCCTCGGGCTTCGCGCGCGTCGCGACCCGCGCCGCCGGCACCGTGTACATCCAGCGCGTGCGCGACAGCCTGGTCGGCCGCGCACTCGCCATCAGCGCCGAGCGGCTCGATTATTCCAAGGGCCTGCCCAATCGCTTCGAAGGCTTCGCCCGGCTGCTGGCGCGCTACCCGCAGCACCAGCGGCGCGTCTCGATGCTGCAGATCGCCGCCCGATCGCGCGAGGATGTGGCGGAATACCAGGCGCTGCGGCGCGAACTGGATCGCCTCGCCGGCGACATCAATGGGCGGTTCTCCGGCTTCGACTGGGTGCCGCTGCGCTACATGACGCAGACGGTTCCGCGCACGAAGCTGGCGGGGCTGTTCCGCATCGCGCGGATCGGCCTCGTCACGCCGCTGCGCGACGGGATGAACCTGGTCGCGAAGGAATTCATCGCCGCCCAGGACCCCGCCGATCCGGGCGTGCTGATCCTGTCGCGCTTCGCCGGCGCGGCGGAGGAACTCTCGGATGCGATCCTGGTGAACCCCTACGACCCGGACGACATCGCGGACGCCATGAACGCCGCGCTGGACATGCCGCTGGAGGAACGCCAGGAACGCCACGCGGCGCTGCGCCGCGCGGTGTTCGAGGTGACCTCGGCGCGCTACTGCGACGTCTTCACCCAGGCCTTGGCGGCCTGAACCGTCACCCTGCGCGCAGCGTCTGCGGGCTGACCTTCCCCAGTTCCGTCAGCAGCAGCGGCCAGGACCGCAGGCCTTCCTCCAGCGAGGCCAGCCGGAAGAACTCGTTGGGCGCATGCACGTCCTCGTCCGGCATCGCGAAGCCGAAGGTGATGGTGTCGAGCGCCAGGCGTTCCTTGAAAATGGCCGTGATCGGGATGGTGCCGCCGGCGCGCGCGCGCACCGGGGCGCGGTTGCGGGTGCGGCGGATCACCGTCTCGGCCGCTTCCAGCAACGGATGGCCCTCGCGCAGCGTGAAGGCGGGCGTGCCGGCGCCGGCATCCTCGAAGGTCAGCGTCGTGCCCGGCGCGGCGGTGGCCAGAAGGTGGTCGCGCACCACCGCCTGCGCCCGCAGCGGGTCGATGCCCGGGCCCAGCCGGATGGTCAGCTTGGCATGTGCCTCGCAGGGCAGCACGGTCTTGGACCCGGCGCCGATATAGCCACCCCACATGCCGTTCACCTCGATGGTGGGCAGCAGCGTGATGCGCTCGCGGACGGAAAAGCCCGCATCGCCATAGGGTGCGGCGCCGATCTCGCCATAGAAGGCGGCCTCGTCCACCGGCAGCGCCGCCGCGTCCGCGGCATCGCGCGCGCTGACCGGGGGCATCAATTCCATGAAGCCGGGAACCGCGATGCGTCCGTCCGCATCGTGCAGCGAGGCCACCAGCCGCGCGAGTTCATGGTTCGCATTGCGCACCGCGCCGCCATAGCGCCCCGAATGCATGTCCTTCGCGGCGGTGCGCAGCGTGAAGCGCAGCGCCGTGAGCCCGCGCGACCCCACGCTGATGGTGGGCAGCGTCGTGCTGGCCCGGCCGCCATCGGCCGAGATCATCGCATCGCCCACCAGCGCATCGGGGAAGCGGTCGATGATGGCGCCCAGCGACGGGCTGCCGATCTCCTCCTCGCCCTCCAGGAAGAAACGGATGTTCACCGGGCAGCCGCCGGCCTTGATGAATTCGATAACGGTCTCGATGGCGATCAGCGTGGATCCCTTCACGTCCGAGGCCCCGCGCGCATAGATCCGCCCGTCGCGGATGGTCGGTTCGAAGGGCGGGCTGTGCCACAGGTCGAGCGGGTCGGGCGGCTGCACGTCGTAATGGCCGTAGATCAGCAGGGTCGGCTTGCCCGGCGCGCCGTTCCAAACGCCGGTGATGGCCGGGTGGCCGCCGCCATCCAGCAGGCGGACATCCTGCACACCGCCCTCGGTCAGCCGCGCCATCAGGAAGTCCCGCGTCGCCTTCATCCCGGCCGCATAGGCCGGATCGGTGCTGACGCTGGGCAGGCGCAGCAGCG
Source organism: Roseomonas fluvialis (assembly GCF_022846615.1). Taxonomy (NCBI): domain Bacteria; kingdom Pseudomonadati; phylum Pseudomonadota; class Alphaproteobacteria; order Acetobacterales; family Roseomonadaceae; genus Roseomonas; species Roseomonas fluvialis. The sequence continues at coordinate 3,461,922 of NZ_AP025637.1, read as the reverse complement.
CCATCAGCCGCTCCAGGATCTCGTCCTTGCGCGCCACCAGGCGCTCGGCCACCACGTCGCTCATCCGTGCATCCCTCGCATGTCCGGGGCCAGCCTAGACCGTTGTCGCGCCCGGTTGCAGACTGCGCGCCACAAGACCGAGGAACCCCGGGATGGATCGTCCAGCCAGCACGGCAGCCCGCCGCGCGTCCTTTCGCGCCATCCTGTCAGGCACGGCCTGCATCCATCCCGCTTCGGTCCATGACCCGATCGCCGGGCGCATCGCCGCCGACCTCGGCTTCGAGGCGGCGATGTTTGCCGGGTCCGTCGCCTCGCTGACGGTGCTGGGCGCACCCGACATCATCGTGCTGACGCTCAGCGAATTCGCCGACCAGGCGCGGCGCATCTGCCGCGGCGGCGCACCGCCGCTGCTGGTCGATGCCGACCATGGCTACGGCAATGCGCTGAACGTGATGCGCACCGTGCAGGAACTCGAGACCGCCGGCATCGCTGCGCTGACCATCGAGGACACCGACCTGCCACGCGGCCACGGCACCGGCGAACCGGGGCTGCTCAGCCTCGAAGCCGGGCTGGGCAAGGTGCGCGCGGCGGTGGCGGCGCGCGAGGATGCGGGGCTGACGGTCATCGCCCGCACCAGCGCGCTGAACCTGGTCAACCTGGACGAGGCCGTGCGCCGCTGCCGCGCCTATGCCACCTGCGGCACCGACGCGCTGTTCTTCACCGGCGTGAATGATTGGGACCAACTGGCCGCGCTGCAGGCCGCGGCGCAGGGCATGCCGATCATCCTGGGCGGCACGCCCCCCGCGATGTCCGACCGCGGCCGCCTCGCCGCCCATGGCGTGCGCGTGGCCCTGCAGGGCCACCAGCCCTTCGCCGCCGCAGTCGCCGCCATCCACGCCACGCTGGCCGCGCTGCGCGAGGGAACCCCGCCCGCCGAGCTCAAGAACATCGCCCCGCCCGCCCTGATGAAGCAGGTCACGCGCGAGGCCGACTACGCCGCCTGGACCCGCGACTTCCTCTGACGAACGAGACCCGCCATGCCCGTGAATCCCGACCACCTCGCCCAGCTCCAGGAGAAGTACCTGGCGCTGCATGAATTCGTGAAGGCGGCGAAGAACCGGCTCGACGCGAACATCTGGGACTACCTGGTCGGCGCCACCGAGACCGAGGCCACCATGCGCCGCAACCGCATGGGGATCGATGCGCTGGCGCTGCGCCCGCGCGTGCTGCGCGACGTCTCCAGCATCGACACCTCCTCCACCCTGTTCGGCAAGAAGGTGCGCTTGCCGGTGCTGCTCGCCCCGGTCGGCGGGCTGGAATACATGGCGGTCGGTGCCAATGGCGCGGTCACGGCGGGCGAAGGTGCGACCGGCTTCGGCGTGCCCATCATGCTGTCCTCCGTCTCGAAGCCAGGGCTGGAGGAGGTCGCGGCCGCGGCCACGGGCATGAAGATCTACCAGCTCTATGTCCGCGGTGACGCGGCGTCGGTCGAGGACAGCATCCAGCGCGCCATCGGCAGCGGCTACGACGCCTTCTGCCTGACCGTGGACACCGCGATCTATTCGCGGCGCGAACGCGACATCGTGCGCCGCTTCGCCAAGCCCTGGCGCGCGAGTGCCACCGGCGACGCGCAGCGCTACCAGGCGATGCTCAACTGGGACGACGTGAAGCGCATCAAGGACAAGCACCCCACGCTGCCGCTGATCCTGAAGGGCATCGGCACCGGCGAAGACGCGCTGATCGCCTGCCAGCACGGGGTCGAGGTGGTGTACGTCTCGAACCATGGCGGCCGCCAGCTCGATGCCGGGCGCGGGTCGATCGAGGTGCTGCCCGAAGTCGTGCAGGCCGTGGGCGGCCGGGCCAAGGTCTGGGTCGATGGCGGCTTCTCGCGCGGGACCGACATCGTGAAGGCGCTGTGCCTCGGCGCCGAATGCGTCGGCCTCGGGCGGCTGTACTGCTATGCGCTGGCAGCCGATGGCGCGGCCGGCGTGGTGCGCCTGCTGGAAATCCTGGAGAACGAGTTCCGCTCGGCACTCGGCCTGCTCGGCGTGACGTCCGTGGCGGAACTCGGCCCGGGCTTCGTGGCGCCGTCCATGCCCACCAACATGCCGCATGTCCACAGCGCCTTCCCGCTGCTGCGGCTCGACGACTCAGGGTATTGAGCGCGCCGGCTCACGACCGCAGCCCGATCCGCGACCTGCTCGCGGACGGGGCATTCCTCCGGCTGTGGTCCGCCGGTGGGCTGACCAATTCCATGCGCTGGGTCGAGATGCTGGTGAGCGGGCTGTTCGCCTACCAGCTCACGCAATCGGCCTTCGCCGTCTCGCTCGTGCTGATGTCGCGCGCGCTGCCCATGCTGACCGCCGGTGCGCTGGCCGGCGCGGTGGCCGAAAGCCTGAACCGCAAGACGCTGCTCATGGCCGGCCAGGCGGCGACCGCGGCGGGCGCCATCGTCATCGCGCTGCTGGCCGCGACCGGGCATCTCGCGCTGTGGCACCTGTTCCTCAACGGGCTGCTGGGTGGCCTCGCCTGGACCAACGAACTTGCCACGCGCCGGCGCATGGTCGCCGAGACCGCGGGGCCCGCGCGCATCGTACAGGCTGTCGCACTCGACACCGTCACCAACAGCACCACGCGTATGGTCGGGCCGCTTGCCGGCGGCTTCTTCTTCCAGACGGTGGGTGTGACCGCCGCCTATGTCATCGCAGCCACGCTCTACCTGGTGGCGTTGTTCCTGGTCTCGGGCGTGCAGCACGTGCAGGAACGCCGGCAGTTGCAGGCGCGGCATTTGGTGCGGGACGTCATCGCGGCGGCGCGCATCGCGCTCGCGCACCCGCTGTTGCGCCTGGTGCTGGGCGTGACCATCGCGATGAACGTCTTCGGCTTTTCCTACACCGCGATCCTGCCGGCCTTCGGTGCCATCGCCTTCAGCGCGACCCCGGTGCAGATCGGCCTTCTCGCGGCCGCCGAGCCCTTCGGCGCGCTGCTGGCCGGGCTCGGCCTGGCGTTCCGGCGCGGCGCGCCGCCGGGGCGGCTCACACTGCTGCTCGGATCGGCCGGCTTCCTCGTGGTGCTGACCTGCGCGGCCCTCGCGCCCAGCCTGCCGCTCGCGGTGGCGCTGCTCCTGCTCGGCGGCATGGGCACCGCCGCCTTCGCCAGCCTGCAGACCGGCCTGGTGATGATGCATGCGCCGATCGAGGCACGGTCGCGCATCCTGGGCCTCACCACCACCTGCATCGGCATGGGGCCAGCCGGTGTGCTGCTGGTGGGCGCGCTGGCGGATGGCTTCGGCCCGCGCATGGCGATCGCGCTGATGGCGATGGCTGGCCTGGCCGCGCTGGCCGCGGTCGCGGCGGCCACGAGAGCGTGATCGCCGAGGCGTAACGAAATACCGCTTTGTCTGCCATCGTGCCGCGCGCGTGCTAGAAGCGAAACGTGGCGCGCAGGCCGGGCGCGTCGCGACGGGGCGCGTCCGCGGCCCGACACCTGGCGCGACCCGAGGGAACCAGCACAGCATGAGCAGCCCCGCGACGGAACGCCGCATCCTCGTGGTGGAGGACGAAGCCCTGGTCGCCATGCTGGTCGAGGACGCCCTGATGGATGCCGGCTTCACCGTGGTCGGCCCGGCGCGCACCGTCTCGCAGGCGCTGGAACTGCTGAAGGCCGACCCGCCGGATGCGGCGGTGCTCGACCTCAACCTTGGCGGCGAGAATTCGCTGTCGGTCGCCGATGCGCTCTCGGCGCGCGGCATCCCGTTCCTGGTCGCGACCGGCTATGGCGCGGCGGGGCTGCCGGCGCATCTGCGGCACATCCCGGTGCTGCCCAAGCCCTATGATCCGGCCGACCTGACGGTTGCGATCGACCGGCTCTGCGCCGGCGCGCGATAGGCGCGGCTACACCGCCGCGCTGTGCCGCGCGGGCGAGGGCGCCAAGTAGGCATCAAAGCAGGCCGCCAGGTGGCGCAGGAAGGGCCGCCCGGCAGCGGTCATGGTGAGGCGCGCGCCGCGGCGATCCACCAGCCCGTCGGCCACCAGCGCATCGATGCGCGGCGCCGCCGCGGCCATCACGGCCGGCGGAACCGAGTCGACGCCCACGAACCCATCGCACATCACGCGTTCGATCAGCCCGGCGCGGATGCGGTCGTCGGCGCTCAGCGCGCGGCCGCGCGCGACGGGCAGCCGCCCGGCCTCGACCGCGGCAAGCCAGCGCTTTTCCTCCGCCTCGTTCTGCACGAAGCCGCCGGGGCTTGCACCGATCGCCGAGGCGCCGAAGCCCAGCAGGTAGGGCGCGGTGTCGGTGGTATAGCCCTGGAAGTTGCGTCGCAGCGTGCCGGCGGCGGCGGCCCGCGCCATCGCATCCCCGGGCCGCGCGAAGTGGTCGAGCCCGACCGCGACATAGCCGGCATCGGTCAGCACGCGCGCGGCGGCCTCCGCCTGGCGCATGCGCAGCGCCGCGCCGGGCAGGTCCGCGACCTTGATGCCCTTCTGGTGCGCCTTCATCCAGGGCACGTGCGCGTAGCCGAAGACCGCGACGCGGTCGGCGCCGCAATCCGCGGCGAATCGGGCCGAGGCCTCGATCTCGGCCACGCCCTGCGCCGGCAGGCCGTAGATCAGGTCCATGTTGATGCCCGCCACGCCCAGCGCGCGCAGCCCGCGCACCGCGGCCTCGACCTGCGCGGTCGGCTGGATTCGCCCGATCAGGGCCTGCACCGCCGGCGTGATGTCCTGCACGCCCAGGCTCGCGCGCGTCAGGCCGAGCTCCCCCAACGCATCAAGCAGATCGGCGCCCAGCGTGCGCGGGTCGAGTTCGGCCGCGACCTCGGCGCCCGGTTGGAAGGCGAACAGCCCGCGCAGCGTCGCGGCCAGTCGGAGCAGCCCCGCCGCGCCGAGCGCCGTGGGCGTGCCCCCGCCCAGGTGCAGCGCCGCCACGCCCGCATGGGCGGGTAGCAGCGCCGCGACCATCGCCGCCTCGCGCGCCAGCGCGTCTTTGTAGCGGGCGATGCGCGCAGCCGACCGCGTGACCGAGGTATGACAGCCGCAATACCAGCACAGCGCATGGCAGAACGGCACATGGGCATAGAGCGACAGCGCATCCCCGGACCCGGCCTGGCGCAGCCAGCCGGCGTAGGTTTCCGCCTCCAGCGGGCCGAAATGCGGCGCGGTCGGATAGCTGGTGTAGCGCGGCAGCGGCGTGGCGGCGTGGCGCAACAGGGTGTCGGCGGGCAGGTCGAGGGCATCGGTCATGCACCGATCGTGGCGGCCCGGGCAGGGCGCTGCCTTGCGATGGCGCAAGCCGGGACACCGCCGCGTGATCTGGCAGCATTGTGGAACCCTGCATGCTGTTCCAGGGTGGCACCGGACACGTCTATGCTGCCCCCGGGGCGGAGGAAGGGTTGGATGTCGGATGGCATCGGCCAGCGATGGCGGCAGGGGCGCGTGCATGCACGGCGCGGCGCGGCGCTTGGTCCCGCGCCGCGTGGCGCCATGCCTGTTCGCGCGCGGCCCGGCGCCGCCGCCGGTCACGACCCGCAACCGCCATCCCGCGAAGGGTCCGCAGCGGCTATGCTGCACCCGATGACCGCCCGCTTTGCCTGCCGTCGCCGCGCAACCCCCGCCCCCGGTGGGCGGCCCTCCTGCGCAGGAGCCTTCCGATGGAACTGACCCTGAGCGTCCTGCGCTGCCCCGACAGCGTGGTGCCCGAACAGCGCCGCGTGCCCGGCGGCGATTACATCATCGGCCGCGGCGCGGATGCCGGCTGGGTGCTGCCCGACCCGGACCGGCTGCTGTCCAAGCACCATTGCGTTCTGGAATTCCGCGGTGGCGGCTGGCAGGTGCGCGACCTGTCGACCAACGGCACCTTCGTGAACCACGCGGATACGCCGGTCGGGCGCGACCAGGTCAAGATGCTCGAGGACGGCGACCGGCTGCGCCTGGGCGCCTACGAGATCGAGATCCGTGTCGAACAGGCGTCGGCTCAGTCGGGCGCCTGGGGTGGTGGCTTGCCCGCCGCGGCGCCGCCGCCCGCGACCGGCGGCTGGGATGCGGCACCAGCACCCGGCGGCTGGGGCGCTGCGCCGGCCGCACCCGCCGGCAATGCCTGGGAGCCCGCGCGCAGCGCGCCGCCCGGCGGTGGCTGGGATGCCGCGCCGCCGGCCTCGGGCGGCTGGCCGGCGGCTGCGACGGACCAGCCCTGGGGCGCGCCGCCGCCGCGCGACGAACCGCTGCAGCCACGCGTCGCCGGCGACCCCTTCCTGGGCGCGCGCCCGCCGGCCGCGGGCATGCCGGGCCTGCCGAGCGCCAGCGGCATGCCCGCGGACTTCGACCCCTTCAACGAGGGGCCGGCCATGCCGGACCACCGGCCCTCGACCTCCGACGCCTTCCTGCCGCCCAAGCCGATGCAGCAGGTCTCGGCCATCCCGGACAGTTGGGACCTGAGCCCCACGCCGGCCGCGCCGATGGCGCCGCCGCCGCCCGCCGCACCCGCGGGCGGGCCGGGCAAGATCCCCGACGACTGGAACTTCGACCTCGGCGGCGGCGCGCCTGCCGCGCCGCCCACCCCGGCCGCGCCGCCGCCGCCGGCCTATGCCCCGCCTCCGGCCGCCTATGCGCCGGCACCGCAACCGGCGGCACCCCCGCCCGCCGCCTACGCGCCGCCGCCCGCTGGGCCGCGCCCGGCCGACCCTTTCGCGCCAGACCCTTTCGCCGCGCCACCTGCCGCCCCGCCGCCGGCGGGCTTCACCGCGCAGCCCGCGCCGGACCCCTTCGCGCCGGGCGGGCCCGACCCCTTCGCCATGCCGGCTGCCGCGCCGGTGCCATCGCCTGCGGCCTTCGCGGCCCCGCCGCCGCCACCGCCCATGGCCCCGCCGGCGGCGCCAGCCATGGCTCCGCCGGCGGCGCCGTTCGCGCCCCCGCCTGCGGCGCCCTTTGCCGCGCCACCCGCGGCACCCTTCGCGGCGCCGGATAGCGACCCCTTCGCCGAACCGCCGCCGCGCGCCGCAGCGCCCGCCGCGGCCGATCCCTTCGCCGAACCGCCGGCGCCGCCCCCGCCGCCGCCGCGCGCGGCACCCCCGCCCGCACCCGCATCGGCCGCCTACGCTGGCGGTGGCGGCAACGAGGCCGGGCTCGCCGCCTTTCTGGCCGGCGCCGGGCTGCCGGCCAACCTCGCCGCCAATGCCGACCCCGACGCGGCGCTGCGCGCCCTGGGCGCGGCCTTCCACGCGGCCATCTCCGGCCTGCGGCAGTTGCTGATCGCGCGCGCCGACGTGAAGCGCGAATTCCGCATCGAACAGACCATGCTGCGATCGGCCGGCAACAACCCGGTGAAGTTCGCCGCATCGGACGAACAGGCGCTGGCCTCGCTGCTCACCGCCGGGCCGCAGGTGGGCCCCCGCGCGGTGCGCGAGACGGTCGAGGACCTGACCGCCCACCAGGTCGCCACGCTGGCGGCGACCCAGGCCGCCGCACGCGCGCTGCTGGCGCGACTGGCGCCCGAGGGCCTCGAGACGCAGGAAGGCGGCGGCGGTGGCCTGTTCGCCAGCAAGGACAAGAAGCTGTGGGAGGCCTACAAGCGGCTCCACCAGCAGGTCACCGAACAATTCGACGACGATTTCGACAGCGCCTTCGGCAAGGAATTCGCGCGCGCCTATGAACAGGCGTCGCGCAAGGACCGCTAGGGCCGGGGCAGGGGAGCACTTCGCGGATGCTGTGGTACGACAAGGTTGTCTGGCAGGAGGGCATGTTCCTCCGCGCCCAGCACTTCCAGCAGCAGGACCGGCATTTCGAATGGATGCTGCAGGCGCGGGCGGCACCGCTGCGCCCGCATCCCTGGGGCATCATGGAATTGTCGCTCGACCGCGACCTGCTGGCGGCGGGCAAGTTCGCCATCGCCTCGGCCACCGGCATCATGGAGGACGGCACCCCGTTCTCGGTGCCAGGCCATGCCGACCAGCCGACACCGCTCGACCTGCCGGAGGGCACGCGCAACTGCGTGGTGTACCTGGCGCTGCCGGTGCGCCAGCCGGGCAGCCCCGAGATCGCCTTCTCCGAAGGCCCCGAGATGGCGGCGGCACGCTTCGGCATGCGCGGCTTCGAAGCCTTCGACACGCATTCCGACGCGACCGTGCCGGCCGAACTCCAGGTCGGCCGCCCCCGCCTGCGCTTCATGCTGGAAACGGAGGAACGCGCCGGCTTCAACACCATCGGCCTGACCCGCGTGGTGGAAGTACAGGCCGATCGCCGCGTCGTGGTGGATGACCGCTTCATCCCGCCCTGCCTGCGCGTGTCGGCCACGCCGCCGCTGGCGAACCTGGTGGGCGAGCTGGTCGGCATGCTGGGCCAGCGCGCCGAGGCGCTCGGTGCGCGCCTGTCGCAGCCCGGCGCGCGAGGTGTCGCGGAAGTGGCGGACTTCCTGCTGCTGCAGGCGGTGAATCGCTGGCAGCCGCTGCTCGCGCACTGGGCCGATGCCGGCAACGTCCACCCGGAGGCGCTCTATGCCGCGCTGGTGCAGCTGGCCGGTGAGCTGGCCACCTTCACCGACCCCAAGCGCATGGCCGCGACCTATCCGGCGTATCGCCATGAAGACCTTCAGAGGTCCTTCGCGCCGGTCGTGGCAGACTTGCGGCGCAGCCTGTCGATGGTGCTGGAAACCAATGCCGTCTCGATCCCGCTCCAGGACCGCCAGTTCGGCGTGCGCGTCGGCCCCATCACCGACCGCAACATCCTGCGCGCGAGCCAGTTCGTGCTGACCGTGCAGGCCGACCTGCCGAGCGAGCAGCTGCGCCGCGTCTTCCCCAACCAGGTCAAGATCGGCGCGGTCGAACACATCCGCGAACTCGTCAACGTGGCACTTCCCGGCATCCAGGTGCGTCCGCTGCCGGTCGCCCCGCGGCAGATCCCGTTCCACGCGGCGGCGGTCTATTTCGAACTGGACCGCGGCAGCCCGCACTGGGCGCAGATGCAGAATTCCGGCGCCTTCGCCATCCATGTCTCGGGCGACTTCCCGAGCCTCAAGCTCGAACTCTGGGCGATCCGCGGATGACCACGCCCCGCCCTGACACGAAGGACCGCGCGCCATGAGCGACAATCCCTTCGCCGAACCCGACGACAGCGACCGCACGGTGGTGCGCGGCCCGGGGGGTGCGGCGCCGCGCCCGGTGCCGGCCGCCCCCGCGGGCCAGCGCCCGCCGCCGCCGGTCGGCGGCTATGGCGCGCTGCCCACCGGCGCCGGCGTCGCCCCCGCCGGGCGCGCGGAATCCGCCCCGCGCTTGGCCGGCGAGGCCGAAGCCCTGCCCAAGATCGGCATCGGCCCGCTCGCCGCCGCCGCGCAGCCGCTGCTCGACCTGCTCGGCCGCTTGTCCAACGCGGGCATGACCGCACCGCCGCAGGGCGAGGAACTGCGCGAGCGCGCGCTGCGCGCCTTCCGGCAGTTCGAGACCGATGCCCGTGACCTCGGCATCAGCGCCGAGCAGGTGCGCGCGGCACACTACATCCTGTGCGCCAGCCTCGATGACGTGGTGCTGTCCTACAACTGGGGCCAGGCGAGCGTCTGGTCGGTGCAGTCCTTGGTCGCGACCTTCCACCAGGAAGTGAAGTCGGGCGACCGCTTCTTCGACGTGCTGGCCGGCATGCAGAAGGACCCCGGGCGCTGGAAGGACGCGCTCGAGGTCGCCTACCTCTGTCTCGCGCTGGGCTTCCAGGGGCGCTACCGGCTTTCGCCGCGCGGGGCCTCGGAGCTCGAGCGCATCCGCGAGGGGCTGTATCAGCTGCTGGTGCAGGTGCGCGCGCCGTGGGAACGCGAATTGTCGCCCCACTGGAAGGGCGTGGATGCGCCGCATCGCGGCCCGCGCCGCGGCATCCCGGCCTGGGTCGCGGCCTGCGTGGCGGTCTTCGCGCTGGGCATGGGCTATGCGTGGCTGGCGAATGCCATGAACGAGAACTCCGACGGGCTCTATGCGCGCATGGCCGCGCTGCCGCCCGGCGCCTTCCCCGAGATCGTGCGCCCCGCGCCGCCGCGCCCACCCGCGCCGCCGCCGCCGCCGCCCGCCAATGTCCCGCCGCCGCCACCCGACTTCCTGGCCACGCTGCAGCAATTCCTGAAGCCCGAGATCGACCAGGGACTGCTGACAGTCTTCGGCGACGGGCGGTCCATTACCGTGCGCCTGAAGGGCACGGGCATGTTCGCCTCCGGCTCCGCCACGCTCGAACCCCGCTTCGTCCCGATCCTGCAGCGGGTGGGGCAGGGGCTGCGCACTGAACCGGGGCGCGTGCAGGTGATCGGCCATTCCGACAACCAGCCGATCCGCACCGTGCGCTTCCCGTCGAATTTCCAGCTCTCGGCCGCGCGGGCCGAGGCCGCCGCCGCGGTCATCTCGGCCGCGACGGGCGATGCGTCGCGCTTCACCACCGAAGGCCGCGCGGATGCCGAGCCGATCGCCGACAACCGCACCGCCGAAGGGCGCGAGGCGAACCGGCGCATCGAGGTCATCCTGCTGCGAGGGACACGCTGACGATGGAACTTCTCACCGTCATCCGTCCGTTCGTCACCGGACGCGCGCTGGCCGCGCTGTTCGCCGTCTCGCTGCTGACGCCGATCGTCTGGCTGTTCGGGCCGATGTTGCATCTCGGGGGCTTCCGCCCGCTCGAATCCGAGATCAACCGCATGATCGTCTGCGCGGCACTGTTCGTGCTGTGCCTCGCCTTCGTGTTCTTCACGGACCGCCGGCGGCGCCGGCGCGACGCGCTGCTGGTGCAGGGCATCGCCGAACCGGACCCCGCCGCGGACCGCGCAGCGGAGGAAGAAGGCGAGTTGCGCGACCGCCTGACCGCCGCGATGGAACGCCTCAAGGCCAGCAGCGGCAAGAAGGGCGGCTTCCTGTATGAACAGCCCTGGTATGTCATCATCGGCCCGCCGGGCTCCGGCAAGACCACCGCGCTGGCGAATTCGGGCCTCGATTTCCCGCTGAGCGACGGCGGCAAGCTGCAGGGCGTGGGCGGCACCCGGCTGTGCGAATGGTGGCTGTCCGACAATGCCGTGCTGATCGACACGGCGGGGCGCTACACCAGCCAGGATTCCGATGCCGCGGCCGACAAGGCCGGGTGGGAACGCTTCCTCACGCTGCTCAAGAAGTCGCGCCCGCGCCTGCCGCTGAACGGCGTGCTGGTGACCTTCGGCGTGGACATGATCTCGCGCCTGGGCCCGGCCGAACGCGAACAGCACGCGCGCAGCGTGCGGCGGCGCATCAAGGAGCTCGAGGACAAGCTCGGGCAGCGCCTGCCGGTCTATTTCATGATCAGCAAGTCGGACCTGCTGGCCGGCTTCATGGAGTTCTTCGACGACCTCGACAAGACCGCGCGTGAGCAGGTCTGGGGCTTCACCTTCCCAGCCGAGGTGGCCGGCGAGGCCGGTGCGGCGTCGAAGTTCACCGAGGAATTCCAGCTGCTGCTCGGCCGCCTGCAGGACCGCGTGATCGAGCGCCTGCAGCAGGAACGCGGGCCGCAGCAGCGCGCCGCGCTGGCCGGCTTCCCGGCGCAGTTCGCCTCGCTCGAGGCGCCGCTCGCGGCCTTCGTCACGGCCGCCTTCGCGGGCACGCGCCTCGATCCTGCGCCGATGCTGCGCGGCGTGTACTTCACCTCCGGCACGCAGGAGGGCAGCCCGCTCGACCGCCTGGCGGGCGCGCTGTCGCGGTCCTTCGGGCTGGATCCGAAGCGCCCCGCTTCCGTCATGCAGCAAAAGGGCCGCGCCTACTTCATCAGCAAGCTGCTGAAGGACGTGGTGTTCAACGAGGCGCGGCTCGCCTCGGGCGACCGCAAGGCCGACAAGCGCCGCCGCCAGGTGGCGATCGCCGCCTGGTCGATCGCCGGTCTGCTGGTCGCCGGCGGCGGCCTTTATGGCTGGTCGGCCTGGAGCGAGGAGCAGTCGCGCGCCGCGCGGCTCGCAGAGCAGGTCGGCAAGGCCGAGCAGGCGGCGCAGGGCGTACCCTTCGAACGCATCACCGACGCCGAGTTCCGCCGCATCCTGCCCTACATGGACGCCGCGCGCGGCCTGCCGCCGGCGGCGCAGGGCGACGGGCCGCTGTTCGGGCTCAGCCAGGGCGAGAAGCTCGAGGCCGGTGCCTCCGCCGCCTATCGCCGCGCGCTGGATCGCTCCTTCCTGCCGCGGCTGCTGGCGCGTCTCGAGGACGCCATGCGCACCAGCTTCCAGCGGCCTGACGAGCTGTACGACGCGACGCGCGCCTACCTGATGCTTGGCCAGGAAGGGCCGCTCGACCTCGAACTGGTGAAGAACTGGTTCATCCGAGACTGGTTCCGCGCCTTCCCCGGCGCGGTCAACCAGCCGATCCGCGATGCGCTGGCCGCGCACCTCGACGCCACCGTCGCGGGCCGGTACCACCGTTATCCGGTCGATGGCGCGCTGGTCGATGCCTCGCGGCGCATCTTCTCGCGCCTGCCGCTGGCGGACCGCGTCTTCTCGCGACTGCAGACCGCGGCGACGGCGGCGAACATCCAGCCGTGGCGGCCGGCCGATGCGCTGGGCCAGGCGGGGCAGCGATATTTCGTGCGGGCGTCCGGTGCGCCGCTGACTGAAGGCGTGCCCGCGCTCTACACCATCGACGGGTTGTATCGCGGGCTGCTGCCGGTGCTCGGCCAGTCGGTGCGTCAGGGTGTCGCCGAATATTGGGTGCTTGGGCCCGAAGGGGCGAACCTCGGCACCGACGACCCGGCGGCGCTCGAGCAATCCGTGCTGCAACTCTACGCGCAGGAATATGCGCGGCAGTGGCAGGCGATGATGGACGACCTGAACCTCGCACCCCTGCCGCCGGCCCTGGCCCAGCAGGCCGAGGCCCTGAACCTGCTGGGCGCGCCGAATTCGCCCATGAAGGACCTGCTGCGCGCGATCGCGCGGCAGGTGACAGTCGGCACGCCGCCGCAGGGCTGGGCACCGCCCGGCCGGCAGCCGCGCCCGGCACCCGCCGCCGGCCAGCCGCCGCAGCCGGCCGAACCCACAGGTGCCGAGCCGGTGGCCGCGATCGTCGAACCGCGCTTCGAGGCGCTCCGCGCCTCCGCCGGGGACCCGATCGACGGTGTGCTGCGCATTGTCAACGACCTGTTCGTGCAGGTGCAGCGCCTGGCCACCGCGCCGCCCGGCACGGTGCCGGCGCAGGCCGCGGGGCTCGACCCCGGGCAGCGGCTGCAGGCGGAGGCGGCACGCCAGCCGCAGCCGCTCAGCCGTTGGCTGAACGCCATGGTGGGGGCGACCAACGTTGCGCGCGGCGGTGGGGCCAAGGCCGCGCTGGCGGCAGCGGCGGCGCAGCAACTGGCGCCGTTCTGCCGCGGGCTCGACCAGCGCTTCCCCTTCAACATCAACGGCGACGACCTGCCGGTCGACGACTTCATGCGGCTGTTCGGCCCGGGCGGCGTGTTCGACCAGTTCTTCACGCAGAACGTGCGGCAATACGTCGACACGACCCAGACGCCCTGGCGGCCGATGGCGACCGATGGCCTGCCGCCGCCGATCAGCGCGGCCGACCTGATGCAGTTCCAGCGCGCGGTCGCGATCCGCATGGCGTTCTTCCCGGCCGCGTCGTCGCTGGGCCTGCGGTTCGAACTGGTGCCGCGCGGGATGGACCCCGGTGCGCTGTCCGCCACGCTCGAATTCGAAGGCACCCGCACCGAGATCACGCAGGGCGGTGCGGCCCGGCCGATCGCGCTGTCCTGGCCGGCGCGGGGCAACCTGACGCTGTCCTTCGATCCGCCGGCCTCGATCGGGCCGCTCGCCTATGACGGTGCCTGGTCGGCGATGCGCCTCGTGATGCGGCGCAACTCGACGCTGGCCGCCATCGGGAACACACGGGAGCGGATGCGGCTACGGGTGGTCCAGGGCGAACGCAGCATGGACTTCGAACTCCGTGCCGGCAGCGCCCAGCATCCCTTCGGCCTGCCCGAACTGGCGCAGTTCCGATGCCCGACGCTCGCCCCCTGACGGGCCTGTATGGCAAGGTGCCGGCGCACGGTGACTTCGTGCGCCGCGGCCTGCCGTCGAGCTTCGTCGGCCCGTGGGACGCCTGGCTCGCGGCCGGCATCGCCGCGGCGCGCGACAGGCTCGGCCCACACTGGGAAGCTGCGTGGGACAGTGCGCCGGCTTGGCGCTTCGCCCTGCCGGCGGGCGCCAGCGGCCCCGACCCCGTGGCCGGCGTGATGCTGCCGAGCCAGGATCAGGTCGGCCGTCGCTTCCCCATCACGCTCGCGGCGCTGCTGCCGCCAGGTGCGCCGCCGCCTGACGCCGCCTGGTTCGATGCGCTCGAAGCAGCGGCCCTGGCTGGTCGCGCCGGGCTGGCCGATGCCGATGTGCTGTCGGCGGCGCTGCCCCTGCCGGGCGCGCCCATCCTGGCGCCGACCTTCGCACTGCCGGCCATCGCGCTGCGCGCAGACGACGTCGAAGCGCCGGACGATGCCTGGGCACCGGCCGCCAGCCCGGCGGGCACCGAGGACGTGCTGGTCCTGCTGGGCGGGGAAGGCGGCCCGGGACCGGCCGCGCCCGCCTCCGGTGATGCCGATGCGCTAGCCTTCCTGATGGCCGCCGCGCCGCCGCCGGCCGCGGCCGAGGCCGGCGTGCTGTCCGGCCTGATCGGCGCCGCGCCCGGCACCGCGGACTGGCCACCCACCACGCCGGACGCCACGGCACCGCAGGGTGTGGCGGAGGGCCTCGCGCCCTGGATGCCGCCGCAACCCGGCGAAGGTCCGGCCGAGGCCGACGGCACACTGGCCGGGCTGCTGGGCGATTTGAAATCCGGGCATGACGAGGCTTCGACGGCGTGGGCGGATGACGACTCGTCGCCTGTCGCCCTCCCGCACGGCGATACGGACGGCACGCTCGCCGGGCTGATCGGCAGCGCGGTGGTGCCGCCGGCCGGCACCGCAGCTGACCCGGACGGGACGCTGATGGGCCTGATCGGCGTCGCGGCGGAACCGCCCGCCAACGCAGCGCCGCCGGACCACCCGGACACACCTCTGCCGCCCGATGACGGCACCCTGTCGGGCCTGATCGGCGCTGCCGGACCGGGCGATGAGCCGGCGCCAACGGCCTGGGCCGCGCCTGGCCTGCCCGACGACGCTCCCGCCAGCCTCGCGGGCCTGCCCGGCGCCGATGCCGGCCCGCCCCCCGCCGACGGTCCAGACCTGCTGCCCGGCATGGCCGGCACCGCCTGGGCCGATCCGCCCGCGCCCGCCGATGCCGCATCCGTCGTCGTCCCGGCCCCGCCGGCGCCCGAGGGTGGCGGCTGGTGGACCCGCGGCGGTGCGCATGTCCCGCCCATGGTCTGGCCCGTGCCGGGCCTGCCCGACCCCGCCGACTTCGCATACCTGCTGGAAGCCGCCGCATGACCTGGCGCCTGATCTCCCACGCTGCCACCCATCCCGGCGCGGTCAGGCCGCGCAACGAGGATGCGCTGCTCGACCGGCCCGATATCGGGCTGTGGGCCGTGGCCGACGGCGCCGGCGGGCATGGTGCGGGGGACGTTGCCTCGGCGGCGATCGTCGCCGCGCTCGGGACCATCGCGCCGGGGCTGCCGGCGGCGGAACTGCTGGCGCAGGTCCGCCTGAAGCTGACGGCCGTGCACCAGGACCTCCAGGAGGAAGCGGCGCGGCGCGGCCCTGGGCGCATCCTGGCCTCGACCGTCGTGGTCATGCTGGCGCGCGGGGAGCACTTCGCGATGCTCTGGGCAGGCGATTCGCGCGGCTACATGATGCGGGGCGGCACGCTGGCGCGCGTCACGCGCGACCACTCGCTGGTGCAGGAACTCGTCGACCAGGGCACCCTGAGCGAGGAAGAGGCCGAGAGCCACCCGCAGGCGAATGTCATCACCCGCGCCGTCGGTGCACAGGGCGAGTTGGAACTCGACAAGGTGTCCGGCCGCATCATCGAGGGCGACCGCTACCTGCTGTGCACGGATGGCCTGTTCAAGACCATGTCGGAGGCCGAGATCGGCGCCATGGTCGGCGCCGGCGGGGACGCGCAGGCGATCGTGACCGAAGCAGTGGGCCGCGGCGCGCGCGACAATGTCAGTGCGATCGCGGTGACCTGCACGCCCTGAGGGGCGCGCCGCGGCCGCCGCGTCGGAGCGTCAGATGCGCGACCCTTGCGACAGGACGTAGCTGACCACGTCCTGCGGGCCCGTCAGCCTGTTGCCCACGTTGACCACGCGGGCCTCGACCTCGTCGTAGGCGAAGGTGATCGTCTCGGACGGCTCGCCTAGGGTCGCGCTCTCGCCCATCGCGGTGATGAGGGCCTTGGTGAGCGTAATCTCGAGGAACGGCGTGAGCCCGTCCGAGCCCGTGCGCAGCCAGGCGAACTTCACGGTCTTCTTGGTGTTGGTCAGCATCAGCTGCCAGATCAGCGGCGTCACGATGTCGGCGGAGCGCGCGACGCTCACGGCCTTCAACTGCGGCGCGACCACGAACACACCCATGACTCCATGGCGGTCCATGCGCTTGCCGGTCCCGCGCGAACCGCTCCAGCTGAAGCTGCTCAGCAGAAGCCAGCCCTCGTAGGAGGGGATCACGCCAGGCCCCTGGATTCCGTCGACCGACATCAGGACCGGCATGGCGTCAGCTCCCGTTCGTCAGGACGGCCATGGCCTGCGCACCCTTCGCGCCGTCCGTCCCGGCGTAGGCCTTGATGGTGAGTCGCTTGTAGAGAATCTCGAAGGTCTCATGAGACCGGTTGTCGCCGAAGCTGGCGAACTCGAAGCCGACGATGCTGCAGCCTGTCATCTCGTAGCGCAGGTACTCGGCCGGGCCGTCGGTGTCGGTGCGCACGAAGGTGACGACGGCGCTGCGCAGCCCCGGAGTGCCGAGCATCTCGCGCATCAGCCCCACGGTCGCGGCGTCGGTGCGCTTCACGATCTTCAGTGGCGGTGCTTCGCCGCCGAAGTCGACGTTCCTGATATTGCCGCCGCTCATGACGCGGCCCTGCACGTTCAGATCGGCGCGCAGGATGCATTGGGTGAGCTGGACCCAGTTGGTTCCCGGGCCGGCCTCCACGCCACCGTCGTTGAACGAGACTTCTCCGGTGACGCTGTCGTAGGAGAGGAAGATCGTGCTGTCGGACGCGTCGCTCATCGCACACCCTTCTCAGGATTGTGCCGCCCGGACGGGCCGGGCGGCACAGGATGGCTTTGCCGCAAGGCGCCGGGTCGATCCCGGCGCCAACCGGATCAGAGCTTCTTCGCCTTCGCGAGATCCCAGCCGTAGCTCGCCGGGTTGCCGCTGAAGTCGTCGCCGATCGGGTTGTACTTGATGGTGATCTTGTCGAAGTTCAGGTGCAGCACTTCCTCGGGGCGGGCGTCCTGGCCGCCGGCCGACTTGAAGGACAGGCCGGACACGCCGCAGCCTTCCATCTTGAAGTTCAGGTACTCCTCCGACTGGCCATTGCCGGTGCGCAGGAAGGCGATCTCGACTTCCTTGTTCAGCTTGCCGGTGCAGGCTTCCTCGAAGTACTTCACCGTCGTGCCGTCGGTCTTCTTGCGCACGATGGTCTCGCTGTGGTTCGAGTCACCACCTTCACGGGTCGAGGTGCCGCGTGCCGAGGAGATGCGGCGGCCCACGCCGTACTCGAAGGACGACAGCAGCGTGTACTTTTCGAAGCCTTCGACGGTGCTCTCGCCGTCGATCCCCTGGAACTTCATCACGATAGGCATCTGCGTTTTCCCTTTCCCAATCCTGCCCCCGGAGAAGCGACCCGCTGCCGCTTCCTGGTGAGCAATTCTATAGCTCAGGCGACGTCGTAGCGGAACGACCCGTCATCGTTCAGGCCCACCTTCACCTGAAGGATTTCATGCCCGTCCGCCAGGCGCGCGAGGATGCGCGCCGAGAGTTCCGGCAGCACCGTGCGGCTGAGGATGTTGTCGATGTTGCGCGCGCCGGAGGACACCTCCTTGCAGCGCTCCACGATCGCATCCACGACCGCGTCGTCCACTTCGAGCGGCACGTTGTAGGCTTCCTTCAGCCGCTTGCCGATGCTGCGCAGCTTGAGGCCGGTGATCTTCTTGAGGATCTCCGGCGGCAGCGGATAGTAGATCACCACGTTGGTGCGCCCGAGGAAGGCCGGCTTGAAGGACTTCAGCAGGTCCGGCATCAGCGCTTCGCGCAGCTCGTTGGGCTCGGGCGCCATCTCGGGGTCGGCGCAGAGCTTGTCGATGGTGTCGGTGCCGGCGTTCGATGTCATGATGATGACGGTGTTGCGGAAGTCGATGTCGCGACCCTCGCCATCCTTCATCGCGCCCTTGTCGAAGACCTGGAAGAACACGTCCTGCACGCCGGGATGGGCCTTCTCCATCTCATCGAGCAGCACGACCGAATACGGGCGCCGGCGTACCGCTTCCGTCAGCACGCCGCCTTCGCCGTAGCCGACATAGCCGGGCGGCGACCCCATGAGCAGGGAGACCTTATGCTCCTCCTTGAACTCGCTCATGTTGATCGTGGTCATGTTCTGCTCGCCGCCATAGAGCAGGTCGGCCACCGCGAGCGCCGTCTCGGTCTTGCCGACGCCGGAGGTGCCAGCCATCAGGAAGACGCCGATCGGCTTGCGCGGATCCGTCAGGCCAGCGCGGGAGGTGCGGATCGCCTGCGCGATCGCATCCAGTGCATGGTCCTGGCCGACCACGCGCTCCATCAGGTGGTCCTTCAGCTTCAGGACCGTGTGGATCTCGTCCGAGACCATGCGTCCCACCGGGATGCCGGTCCAGGTGCCGACCACGTCCGCCACCGCCTGGCCATCGACCACCGGGAAGACCAGCGGTTCCTCGCCCTGCAGCTTCTTGAGAGCGGCCGCGGCTTCGGTCAGCTCGGCCTTCAGCGCCTCGGTATTCACCGGCTCGGCTGGCTTGCCATCGGGGCCGGGCATCGGCACCGCCGCGACCTCGATCTGGTGGCGGATGTCGCGCATCTTCGCGACGAGCGCCTTCTCCTCCTCCCAGCGGTTCATCACCTCGGCCAGTTCGGCGGAGACCTTGGCGTGTTCCTGTTCGAGTGCGACGCGCCGCGTCTCGTGGTTCGACCCGGTCGCCTCCTCGCGCGCGATCGCACCGAGTTCGGTGTCGATCAGCGACAGGCGCCGCTGGCGGTCCTCGACCGGGGCGGGGATCGAGGCCTGGCTCATGCCCACGCGGGCGCAGGCGGTGTCGATCAGCGACACGCCCTTGTCGGGCAGCTGGCGGGCCGGGATGTAGCGCGCCGAGAGCTTGACCGCCTGGGTGATCGCTTCATCGAGGATGCGCACGCCGTGGTGCTTCTCGAGCGTGGCGACCAGGCCGCGCAGCATGGCGCAGGCCAGCGGTTCGGACGGTTCCTCCACCTTCACCACCTGGAAGCGGCGGGTCAGTGCGGCGTCCTTCTCGAAGTACTTCTTGTATTCCGCCCAGGTGGTGGCGGCGATGCAGCGCATCTCGCCGCGCGCGAGCGCGGGCTTCAGCAGGTTCGCCGCATCGTTCTGCCCGGCCGCGCCGCCGGCGCCGATCAGCGTATGCGCCTCGTCGATGAACATCACGATCGGCGTCGGCGAGGACTTCACCGCGTCGATGACACCTTTGAGACGATTTTCGAACTCGCCCTTCACGCCGGCACCCGCCTGCAGCAGGCCCATGTCCAGCGAGTAGAGCTTCACGCCCTTCAGCGCGTCCGGCACGTCGCCTTCGGCGATGCGCAGCGCTAAGCCCTCGACAACCGCGGTCTTGCCCACGCCGGCCTCGCCGGTGAGGATCGGGTTGTTCTGGCGCCGCCGGGTCAGGATATCCACCATCTGGCGGATCTCCCCGTCGCGACCGAGGATCGGGTCGATCTTGCCGGCCTTGGCCTGTGCAACCAACTCCGTGCAGAACTGGTCCAGCGGCCCGCCTGAACGCGGCGCCTCGCCGGACGCCGCTGCGCCCGGGGCGCCGCCGCCGGCGGGTTCGTTCGCCGCCTCGGCGGCTTCCTCGCTGCCCTCGGCCATCTCGCCGAGGTTCCGCCGCACCGCGTCGGCCGGCAGGTTCAGCAGCGACGGCGCGCTTTCCTTGACCGTGCGGCCCAGCGTCTCGTCGTTCAGCAGCGCAGCCAGCAGGTGGCCCGAGCGGATCTTCGGCGCGCCCGATTCCAGGCTGGTCAGCAGCCAGGCCTCGCGCAGCCAGGTGACGATATCGGGCGAAAGCGACGGCGCGCGCGAATTACCGGTCTTGAACTTGTCGAGCGCGCGGGTGATCTCGTTCGCGACGCGCCCGGCATCGACGCCGCCCTTGCGCAGCACGGCGGCGACGTCCGACCCGCTGGTCTCGACCAGCTTCATCAGCACGTGCTCGATCTCGACGTTATAGTGCGTGCGCGACAGCGTCAGCCCGGCCGCTGCCTCGAGTTGCCGGCGTGTGAGCGCGTTCATGCGCCCGACGAGGGATTTCAGGTCGATCGCCACCATGCCGGACGCACCCCATCTTGCTTGATACGCGGCACGGCGGTCCGTCCGCGAGCGGGACGGTAAGGGGGCGTGCGAAACGAGTCCAGCGTGCTAGCGTGCCTGCCGCGGCCGCCGACGGGGCGGTGTAAGGGGCGTCACACGGGGGTTCAGGATGGGTCAAGGCGTACTCGACATCGACAGCCTGCTGGCGCCGCTGCCGACCGGCGAGGGTGCGGGCGAGGACCTGCGCCCGGACTATTCGCCGCAGTCGCTCTATCAGCGCATCCGAACGCAGCGCAACGACGCGCGCGCCGGCGAGCGCGCGATCGACGGCGGTGACCCCGACGCCAACCCCGCCGCCGTCCAGGCCAATTGGCGCGAGGTCAAGAAGCTCGGCATCGAGTGCCTCGGGGCCAAGGTGAAGGACTTCGAGATCGCGGCCTGGATGACCGAGGCGCTGGTGCGCCTCGATGGCCTGCGCGGCCTCGCGGATGGTGCGAGCGTCATCGCCGGGCTGTGCGAACAATACTGGGACAACGGCTTCCCGCGCCTCGACGACGAGGACGGCATCGATGGCCGCGGCGCGCCCATCGGGGGGCTGTCGGGCGAAGGTGCCGACGGCACGCTGATGGCCGCGATCCGCAACTACCCGCTGTTCCGCCGCGGCGATGGCGGGGAATGCGACCTGTTCACCTGGCAGCGCTCGGAGGAAACCGCCGCACTGTCCGACGAGACACGGCGGGAGGCGCGCTACAAGGCGGGAGTGCCGACCTTCGATTCTCTGCAGGGCGAGGCGCGCGGCGATACCGCGACGCTGCGCGCGGCAGGCGACGAGGCGCGCGCCGCCGCCGCCGCCTGGTCGGCGATGGATGTCGCCGTGACCGCGCGCTTCGGCGCCGATGCGCCGTCCACGCGCCGCGTGGCGGAAGCGCTTGCCGCCATCATCGACATCAGCACCCGGATCGCCGGCGCCCCCGCGGCGCCGGAGGCTCCCGGGGAGGAGGGCGAGGCCATGGCAGAAGCGACCGGGGACGCGCCTGTGGCGGGCGGCGGTGGCGGCGGTGCGGGCGCGTCGGGCGGCCCGCGCGTACTGCGCACCCGCGACGACGCGATCCGCGCGCTCGAGGAGATCGCGACCTTCTTCCGCAAGACCGAACCGCATTCGCCGCTTGCCTTCACGCTGGACGACGCGGTGCGCCGGGCGCGCATGCCGCTGCCCGACCTGCTGGCCGAGGTGCTGCCCGATGCCGGCGTGCGCCGGCTGATGCTGACCTCGCTCGGAATCCGCGTGCCGGAAGAATAAGCCGCGCGATCTTCGCTTCCGTCGTGGCGCGGCCGTGCTAGCCTCCGCCGCGTCGGACGGTCGCGGGGAGACAGCCCTGCGTCTGGCCATGGAAGTGTGATCCGGATGCGTTGACCCGGATCGCACTGACTGCGTAATCTTCGCGGGAACCGAAACCCTTGGGCATCGGACCTCGCCCTCAGGAGGAAGCTGATGAGCAGCGTGCATGACAAGCTCGCGCGGGTCCGCAAGCCGCGCGTCCACATCACCTACGAAGTCGAGACCGAAGGCGCGCAGATTGAGCGCGAACTGCCCTTCGTGGTCGGCATCATGGGCGACTTCGCCGGCGATCCGACCGAACCGCTGAAGCCGCTGGCCGAGCGCAAGTTCGTGCAGATCGACCGCGACAACTTCAATGATGTCATGGCCCGCATCCAGCCCGGCCTGAACATCAAGGTCGACAACACCCTGGCCGGCGACGGCAGCCAGATGGCGGTCAACCTGAAGTTCCGCAGCCTCGAGGATTTCGAACCGGCGAAGGTGGCCGAGCAGGTGCCGGCGCTGAAGGCCATGCTGGAGACCCGTGCGAAGCTGCGCGACCTGATGTCGAAGGTCGACCGCTCGGACGAGCTGGAAGGCCTGCTCGAGCAGGTGCTCCAGGACAAGGACAAGCTCGACAAGCTTTCGGCCGAACTCGGCCTCGACAAGAAGGAGGGCTGATCGCATGAGCGGCACCCAGACTTCCGCGGCCGGCGCCACCACCACGACCGAAACCGAAGGCGGCCTTGGCCTCCTCGACCAGGTCATCGGCGCCACCAAGCAGACCGAGCGCGACCGCGCCCAGGACCTGATCAAGGCGCTGACCGAGGAAGCGCTGAAGGGCACCGTGACCTTCAGCCGCAACCTGTCGCAGACCTTCGACCGCGCGATCGCCGCGATCGACGCCAAGGTCAGCGAGCAGCTCAACCAGATCATGCACAACGAGCGCTTCAGCAAGCTCGAGGGCTCCTGGCGCGGCCTGCACTACCTGGTCATGAACTCCGAGACCGGCACGTCGCTCAAGCTGCGCCTGCTGCAGATGAGCAAGCGCGAGATGTCGCGCGACCTGCAGCGCGCGGTGGAATTCGACCAGTCCACGCTGTTCAAGAAGATCTACGAGAACGAGTTCGGCACCCCGGGCGGCGAGCCCTATGGCGCGCTGATCGGCGACTACGAGTGGTCGTCCCACCCGGACGACGTCGAGACGCTGCGCCTGGTATCGTCGGTGGCCGCGGCGTCCTTCGCGCCCTTCATCTCGGCGGCCTCCGCCCAGATGTTCGGCATGAACGACTACCGCGAACTGTCGAAGCCGCGTGACCTCGCCAAGATCTTCGAGACGGCGGAATACACCAAGTGGCGCGGCCTGCGCGACACCGAGGATGCGCGCTTCCTCAACCTGGTCATGCCGCGCACCATCGCGCGCCTGCCCTACGGCGCGGGCACCGTGCCGGTCGAGGAATTCAACTACGAGGAAGCGCCCTATGACGCCGCGGGCAAGCCCAAGGCGATGGAGCACGAGCACTACTGCTGGATGAACGCCGCCTACGTGATGGGCGCGCGCCTCACCGACGCCTTCGCGCAGTACGGCTTCTGCGTGGCCATCCGCGGTGCCGAAGGCGGCGGCAAGGTGTCGAACCTGCCGACGCACGTCTTCACCTCGGATGACGGCGACAGCGACACCAAGTGCCCCACTGAGATCGGCATCACCGACCGTCGCGAGGCGGAACTCTCGGGCCTCGGCTTCCTGCCGCTGTGCCACTACAAGAACACCGACTACTCGGTCTTCTTCGGGGCCCAGTCGGTGCAGAAGCCCAAGAAGTACGACCGGCCGGAAGCCACGGCGAACGCGGCCATCTCGGCGCGGTTGCCGTACCTCATGGCGACCTCGCGCTTCGCGCACTTCCTCAAGGTGATGGCGCGCGACAAGATCGGCTCCTTCATGGAGGCGACGGATTGCGAAGTCTGGCTGAACCGCTGGATCCGCAACTACGTCAATTCCAGCGAGAGCGCCGGCCA
This sequence comes from Roseomonas fluvialis, assembly GCF_022846615.1. NCBI lineage: Bacteria > Pseudomonadati > Pseudomonadota > Alphaproteobacteria > Acetobacterales > Roseomonadaceae > Roseomonas > Roseomonas fluvialis. Next base: position 3,438,167 of record NZ_AP025637.1, on the reverse strand, counting down.
GGAGATGAAGGCCCGCTACCCGCTGCGTGAAGCGAAGGTCGAGGTGAAGGAAGTCCCCGGCAAGCCGGGCGTCTACAACGCCGTCGCCTACCTGCGTCCGTGGCTGCAGATGGAGGAACTCTCCACCTCCATGCGCATGGTCGCGCGCATTCCGCAGAAGGCGTGACCGCGGCCGGGTGGGCCATGCATCGGCTGGAAGGGGTGCGGCAGCATGCCGCCGACAACCGACGCTGACCCGCCCGTCGCACTGCGTGCCCTGGTCCTGTCCGGTGGATTCCTCGGGCAGGGCGCGGGTGCGGGCGGTGCGGAGCGCATCGCCGGCTTCATCACGGGCGCGTCCGCCGCCGCCGCCCTGCGCGACTGGTATGGCGAGGGCCTGGGTCGCATCCTCCAGCATGACGGCACGCCGCGCAGTCGCCGCACGGCGCTTCGCCGGCTCGAGGAAGCGGTCGACCGCGACATCGCCGCACTCGACCGCCTGATCGGCGCGCAGCTCGACGCGCTGCTCCACAGCGATCGCCTGCGCCGTCTGGAAGGGTCCTGGCGCGCGCTCGCCTGGCTCGGCGAACGCATCCCCTTTGGCGCGCGCATCAAGCTGCGCATCCTGCCGGCGCGCTGGGCGGAACTGTGCCGCGACTTCGAACGCGCGCTGGAATTCGACCAATCCGCCCTGTTCAAGATGGTCTACGAGGGCGAATTCGGCACGCCCGGCGGCGAGCCCTTCGGCATGCTGGTGGCAGATTACGAGGTGCGCCACGCGCCCGGCCCCGGCAACCCGACCGATGACCTCGCCGGCCTGGATGGCCTCGCTGGCGTGGCGGCCGCGGCCTTTGCGCCGGCGGTCGTCGCCGCGCATCCCGCGCTGCTGGGCTTCGATGCCTGGTCCGGCCTCGGCGCCGCGGCCGACCTCACGGACGTGCTGCGCGCGGCCGACCGGGGGCGCTGGCGATCGCTGCAGGGGCGCGAGGACAGCCGCTTCCTGTCGGTCGTGCTACCGCGCGTGCTGGCGCGTGCGCCCTGGCCCGACAACGGCACCCGCGCCGACCGCTTTCGCTACCGCGAATACGCGCCTGGGTCGGAATCGCGCGTCTGGATGAACGCCGGCTACGGGCTGGCCGCCGCCGCGGTGCGCGCCTTCGCCCGCACCGCCTGGCCGGCCGATGTGCGCGGCGCGGCGGTGAACCGCGATCCGTCGGGCGGCGTGATCGAGGGCCTGCCCGCCGAGCGCCTGTCCGGCGACCCGCGCGACGCGCCGCTGCGCCCCCCGGTCGAAGTCGCGCTGACCGACGACCAGGAACGCCAGGCGGTCGAGGCCGGCTTCGTGCCCTTCATCGGGCTCGAACTGTTGGCCGAGGCGTCCTTCGCCGCGACGCCGTCCATCCATCGCCCGCCGCGCATGACCGGCGAGACCGCGGCAGCGGCCAACGCCAACCAGCGCCTGTCGGCGCAGTTCAACGCTATGCTCTGCGTCAGCCGCTTCGCCCATTGCGTGAAGCTGATGGGCCGCGACATGGTGGGGTCCTTCAAGACCGCCGACGACATCGAACGGCGGCTGGGGCGATGGCTGCAGGGCTTCACGAACATCTCGGCGGCGGGCGGCGAGACCGGCGCGCGCTACCCGCTGCGCGATGCGCGCGTCGAGGTTGCGGAAAAGCCCGGGCAACCGGGCGTCTATGGCTGCACCATCCTTCTGCAGCCGCATTACCAGTTGGACGAGGTGGGGGCGGCCTTCCGCCTCGTGACGGATCTCCAGGCGGCGAGGCAAGCGGCATGACAACGGCAGGCGAAGCGTTCAAGGCAGGTGACATCGAGGGCGCGGTGGCGGCGGCCACCGCTGCGGTCAAGGCGGCGCCGCGGGACGCCAGCGCGCGCTGGCTGCTGGCGGAAATGCTGGTCTTCGCCGGCGAGTTCGAACGCGCGGACCGTTCGCTTGATGCCGTGCTCGAGGAAACGCCCTCGCCGACGGTGATGGAGTTCCGCCAGCTCATCCGCGGCGAGGTGGTGCGCCGCCAGGTCCTGATGGAAGGCCGCGTGCCAAAGTTTCAGGGCGAGGACCCGACCGAGGCGCAGAAGGCGACCGCACGCGCCATCACCCTGCTGCGCGCCGGCGACCATGCGGGTGCCGCCGCCGCGGCGGTCGAGATCGAGGCGCTGCGCCCGCGCGTGGCGGGCCGCGCCGCCGATACCGCCTTCGACGATTTCCGCGACGCTGACGACGTGTTCGCCGCGATGATCGAGGTGCACACCGCCGGCGGCGAATACATGTGGGTGCCGACCGAACGGCTGCGCGCTCTGTCCTTCGATGCGCCCAAGCGCCCGCGCGACCTGTACTGGCGCCGCTGCACCATCGAGATGAAGGACGGCCAGGAGGGGGTGGTCTACATCCCGGTCGTCTATCCCTGGACGGCGAAGGACATGCCGAACCCGCTGCGGCTCGGCCGCGGGACGGAATGGCAGGAGGACGGCACGCTGGTGCGCGGCCTGGGCGGACGCGAATTCCTGGTCGGCGAGGAAGCGAAGACGCTGGCCGAACTCGACGAGATAAGCTTTGAGTGAAGCCCTCAAGCGCCGGGCGGCCGCATGCGCGGCCTTGGCTTGCGCGCCGCGTACTGGTGCGCCGGGCGCCACGCGCAGGTTGGGCGCGATCGCGCTTTGCGCTCCCGGACCGTGCGGAACACGATCCGCCATGTCGCACCGATCCGCAGTCCGGCGCCGAACGGCACGACGTGCGTCGGCGCGCCCGCACCGCCCCGCCCTTTTCGGATCGCGCAGCGATCCGGGAGCGCGCAGCGCGACTGCGCCAGACCGGCAACTGCTCCAGGCGCACCAGTGCGCGGCGCGCAAGCCAAGGCCGCGCATGCGGCCGCCCGGCGCCTGAGGGCAAGAAAATGTCCGACACGCGATCGAGCCCGCGCATCCGACTGCCGCTGCTGGACCGGCTGCTCGATGCCGATCCCGACAGCCCGCGCGACCCGCCGCTGTCGCAGTCGCTGGCGGTCGAACAACTGCGCACCGCGGTGCGTCGCGACCTTGAGGCGCTGCTGAACGCGCGCCGCCGCCGCCTGCCGCCGCTGCCCGGCCTGGCTGAACTGCCGCTCTCGCCGGTCGGCTACGGCGTGCCCGACCCGACCGCCGGATCGTTCACCGAGGAAGACCGCCGCGTGGCACTCTCGCGCGAGATCCAGGCCACAATCACGCGCTTCGAACCGCGGCTGACCAACGTGAAGGTGCAGCTTCGCCAGGAGGAACGCGAATCGATCGACCGCGTGCTGCGCCTGCGCATCGAGGCCATCCTGCGCACCGACCCGGTGCCCGAACACATCTCCTTCGAGACCGTCGTGCGCCCCACCACGCTTGACGTCGCGGTGCGGGAGGACTGACCCGTGTCCGAGAGCCTGCTGCCCTACTACAACCGGGAACTGGGCGCGATCCGCAAGCTCGCGGGCGAATTCGCCGAAGCCTATCCCAAGGTCGCCGCGCGCCTGCGCGTCACGCCGGAGGCGGTCGACGATCCCTATGTCGAGCGCCTGCTCGAAGGCGTCGCCTTCCTCGCCGCACGCGTGCAGCAGCGGCTCGACGACGAGCTGCCCGAATTCAGCGAGACACTGCTCGAGATGCTCTCGCCGCACCTGCTCGCGCCGGTGCCGTCCATGACCACGCTGCGCCTGGGTCCGGCGCCCGATGCGCAGGGGCCGCTGCGCGTGCCGCGCGGCCTCATGCTCGAAACCGAACCGGTGCGCGGCGAGCCCATCCGTTTCCAGACCAGCCACGACGTGACCATCTGGCCGCTTGCGGTCGAGACCTTCCGGCTCGGCGGCCAGCCCATCGCGGCACCGGCCAACAACCGCGTGCAGGCCGCGCTTGCCTGCCTGCGCATCGGCCTGCGCGTCACCACGCCGGATGCGACCTTCGCCAAGATCGGGCTCGACAAGCTGCGCCTCCACCTGCGCGGCGTGGGCGCGGTGCCGGCCCTGCTGCAGGAATTGCTGTGCACGTCGTGTGTCGGCATCGCGCTGGCCGACAGCCCGGCCGACCCGCGGCCCACGCTGCTCGACCCTGACCGGCTGCAGCCCGGCGGCTTCAGCCACGAGGAAGCGGCGCTGCCCTGGCCGAACCGGGCCTTCGCCGGCTACCGGATGCTGACCGAGTGGTTCGCCTTCCCGGAGAAGTTCCTCTACCTCGACCTCTCGGGCCTCGAGGCGCGCACGCTCCTGCAGGAGAGCGACCGCCTCGACATCTACATCTACCTCAACCGCGCCATGCCGGAACTCGAGCGCGTGCTCGGCCCCGACAATGTCGCACTTGGCTGCACGCCGGCGATCAACCTGTTCAGCCACCGCTGCGAACCCATCGCGCTCGATGGCACGCAGTCCGAATGGATGGTGGTGCCGGATGCGCGGCGCCCCGGCGCGCTCGAAGTCTATTCCATCGATACCGTTCGCGAGAGCCGGCCCGACGGCGTGCGTCGACCCGTGCTGCCCTTCTACCGGCTGGGCCGCAACGAGGCCGATGCCGACAGCGCCGACGTGGCGGAGGCCAACTACGTCACCTTCCGCCGCGGCGCGACGCCGCCGGTCACCGGCACGCAGACCTGGATCGAACTGCGCGACCTCGATTTCGACCCGGCGCGCCCGGCCGAGGGCGTGCTGACCATCGAGGCCTCCTGCTGCAACCGCGACCTGCCGGCGCTGCTGCCCTTCGGTGCGGGGCAGCCGCGGCTGCGCGTCAGCCAGGGCGGGGCCGCGATCGCCGCGGTGGATTGCCTGTCGCCGCCAACCCCCACGCTGCGGCCCGGGCTGAACGACCGCGGCGCCTGGCGGCTGATCTCGCATCTCGCGCTCAACCACCTGTCGGTGACGGGCGGGGAGGCGGGGGCGGCGGCGCTGCGCGAGATCCTGCGCTTGCACGATCTGCGCGACACCGCTGAGACGCGGTCGGCGCTCGCCTCGCTTGTCGCGGTGGAAACGCGCCCGGGGGTGGCGCGGCTGCCCGGCGGGCGGGCTGGCGCCTTCGCGCGCGGACTGGAAGTCACGCTGACCTTCGATTCGCAGACCTGGTCTTCGGCCGGGCTCTATCCGCTGGCGCAGGTGCTGGAACGCTTCCTGGCGCTGCAGGTCTCGGTCAATGCCTTCGCGCGCACGCAGGTGGCGCTGCGCGGGCGGCCGGGCATCGTCGCGCGCTTCCCCGCGCGCAGCGGCACGCGGACCCTGCTGTGAGCGGCGCGCCGCAGGACGAGGCACCGCAGCCCCCGCCCACCGAGGCGCTGCCGGCCTTCGAGGACCTCGCTGTCGCGACCGAGCAGGCTGCTGCGGCATCGCGCCCGCCACCGGAACCGCCGCCGGCGCCCGTGCTTGCCCCGGTCTCACCGCTGGATCGGCTGAAGCGCGAGCCGGCACGCTTCGACCTCGACCAGGCAGTGGCGGTGACGCTGCAGGCGTCCGGCGGCAAGCCGACCGAGCCGGAGGCGCTGAACCTGCGCAGCCAGGCGCGCCTCGCGATGCCCGCCGGCGCGGTGTTGCAGGCCAAGCCCGAGGAAGGCGAGCTCACGCTCGGCACCTTCGGCCTGGTCGGCGCGGGCGGCGTGCTGCCGCGGCACCACACCGCGATGGTGGCGACCGAGCAGCGCAAGCGATCGCTCGCGCTGCATGCCTTCCTCGACATGGTCGCGCGGCGCACCGTCGGGCTGTTCCCGAAGGCGGGCGCCAAGTACCGGCCCACGCGCAACCCGCAGCCCACCACCGATGCGCTGTCGGCGACGATCGGCATGGCCACCGGGCACCTCGACGGGCGCATGCGGGTGCAGCGGGACGATCTGCTGTATCACGCCGGCAACCTCGCCTCCCGTACGCGCAGCGCGGAACGACTGCGCGCAATGCTGCAGGCCGAGACCGGCCGGCGCGTCGAGATCGAGGAATTCGCCGGCGGCTACATCCGCCTGCCGGAATCCGAGCAGACGCGCATGCCCCGGGGCCGCGCGGCGCCGCAGCATTGCGCGCTCGGTGTCTCGGCCACCGCCGGGGCACAGGTGTGGGACGCGCAGGCGCGTTTCATCATCCGGTTCGGGCCACTGACCCGCCCGGAATTCGATGCGCTGTTGCCGGGCACGCCGGCCTGGCAGCGGATCACACAGCTGGCGCGGCTGTTCGTCGGCCAGGACACGTCCTTCGCGGTGAACCTGGTGCTGCGGCCCGAGGAGGTGCCGGTCGCGCAGGTCGGCGGCGGTGCGCAGCTCGGCTGGTCGACCTGGAGCGGCACCTCGCGCCCGCGCCGCACCGCCGCGCGCGATGCGCTGTTCGAACCGCGCGACGTGGTCTGACCGTGCCGTCCTGCTGTTGCCACCGACGCTCCCGCGAGACGGATCGCGCGCGATCCGGGAGCGCACGACGCGCCAGCCAAGCCCGTGGCTGCGGGCGCGTCACGCCGAAGGCGTTCCGTCGGCACGACGCGCCTGAAGGCCCAGAAAAGCGGATCGCGCAGCGATACGGGAGCGCACAGCGCGACCGCGCCCAGACCAACAGCCGCGCCCGGCGCACCAGCGCACGGCGCGCAAGCCAAGCCCGCGGATGCGGGCGCCCGGCGCCTGAGGGACCAACACAATGACTTCCGACGCGAAATCGCTCTATGGCGCGGCCGATGTCCGCTACGTCGCCGCCTACCAGCCCGATGCCGGGCCGTCGCGCATGCAGCTCGCGCTCGCCATCGCCGACACCGCCTGGCGGCCGCTCGACCGCGAAAGGCTGACCGTCCTCGACCTCGGCTGCGGCCGCGGCGTCACGGTCAACCTGCTGGCCGCCGCCAATCCGGGCTGGGACGTCATCGGGCTGGACCTGCAGCCGGTGCATATCGCCGAGGCGCGCGAGGTCGCTGCCGATGCCGGGCTCGACAACGCGCGATTCATCGAGGCCGACATCACCGAGCTCGACGAGGACCGCGCCAAGCGCCTGCTGCCCGAGATCGACGTGGTGATCTGCCACGGCGTCTGGACCTGGGTGCCCGATACCGTGCGCGAGGGCATCGTGCGCCTGCTGCGCCATCGCCTCGCCCCCGGCGGCATCGCGTATTTCGGTTACAATGCCATGCCGGCCTGGGGCGACACGCTGGCGATGCAGCGCGTGCTCGAGGAATCGGCGCGCCATGTCGGCGGCAGCGAGGCGGCGCGCGCCAATGCGGCGCTCGACACGCTCGAGAGACTGCGCGCCGCGGGTGCGCACTACCTGCCGCCGGCCTCCGTGGTCGACCAGATCGTCAGCCGGGGGCGCAAGGCGCCGGCCTACATGGTGCATGAATGGCTGACGTCGTTCTGGCGGCCGGCCTTCCATGCCGACCTGGCGCGCGCACTGGTCGGCGCGCGCATGGAATACGGCGGCTGCGCGCGGCCCTCCGGCAGCCTCCCCGCGCTGCAGATGACCGACGCGCAGCGCGCCATCCTGGCCGACCCGCCCCCCGGCTTCGACCGCGAGACGCTGGCCGATGTCTTCCTCGCGCGGCGCTTTCGCACCGACATCTTCGTGCGTGGCCGCCAGGCCGGCGGGCGGCGCATGCTGCCGGAATTCCGCCTGGCCCTCGCCTCCGCGCCCGATGCCGTGAAGCTCGAATTCAACACCGCGCTGGGCGAGGTGACGCTGCCGGATGCGCAGATCGCCGCCCTGGTCGGCGCCCTGGCGGACGGGCCCAAGCGCATCGGCGACCTCATGCGCCTGCCCGCTTGCGAGGACCTCACGGCCACCGATCTCGCGGTGATGCTGGTCGAGAGCGGCGTGGCCAACCCGGTCTGGCGCGACCGCCCCGACGACGAGGCGACCAGGGCGCGCCTGCTGCAGGCCAACAAGGTGCTACTGCGCCACTTCGGCAGCGAGGCGACCGCGATCAGCGCGCCGCTCGGCGCCGCCGTGCCTATGCTCGGCACGGCACTGCCGATGTCGGCCTCCGACCTCTCGCTGGTCACGGCGCTGCAGGATGGGGTGCCCACGGACCCGCCGCGCCTCGCCGCGCACCTGATGAACGACACCGCGACGCCCGAGGAGGTGACGCGCGCCGAGGAAGGCATCGCGCGCGCTCTGTCGCGCAACCTGTCCGCCTGGCGCGCCATGGGGCTCGTGTGAAGGGCTTCGGATGCGCCGGGCGCACCGCTGTGATACGACTGCCGTCATCGAAGGAGGTCCGCCCATGACCCGCTCGCTACTGCTCGCCGGCGCCGCTGCGCTGGTCCTTGCAACCGGAATGCCGGCTGCCTTCGCGCAGTCCGACCCGGCCGCGCTGCAGCTGATCGAAAGGCTGCGCCCACAGGCCGGCGGCCAGACCCGCGGCATCCGCGTGCCCGGCAATGTCGAGGGCGCGCCGCCGCCCTCCGCGCCGGTGCAGCCGGCGCCCGTGTTCGGCCAGCCACCCGCCGCCGCCCCCGCGCCGCAGCCCGGCCTCGCCGGTCCCGGCGCGCCGAGCGTGAGCCCGGCCACGACCTCCTCCCGGCCGACCCCGGCCGTGGCGCGCCCGCCGGTGCGCGAGACCACGGCGGATGCGCCCTCGGCGTCGATCACCGTGACCTTCGGCAGCGGGTCCTGGGTCATCACGCCCGATGGCGAGCGCGCCCTGGCGCCGCTCGGTCGTGCGCTGACCTCGCAGGAACTCGCGGGCTTCCGCTTCCGAATCGAGGGCCACACGGACACGGTCGGCGACCCGGCCTCGAACCAGGCGCTGTCGGAACGCCGCGCGGCCGCGGTGCGCGACTACCTGGTCGCGAAGTTCGGCGTGGCGGCGGATCGCCTGGTGGCTGTCGGCCTCGGCGAGACGCAGCCGCTGGTGGCGACGCCGGACGAAACACCGAACGCGCGCAATCGCCGCGTGCAGGTCGTCAACATCGGCAGCTGACGCAGCTCCGGTGTCGGACAGCGACCCGACCGTCCGCGTCGCGCCGCCACGCGCGGCGCCGCGGCCCGGGCGAGGGCCGGTGGCGGGCGGCCCCAGCGGCCTGCCGCTCGCGCTCGGTGCCGTCGTGGTGGCAGGCGCCGTGGCGGCGGGCGGCGTCTGGTGGTGGCGCGGCAGCGTCCCGCTCGAGCCGCCGCCCAAGCCGGACCTGCCCTCCGCGTCATTGGCGCCGGCCGCGCGCCCGGGCACTCCGGCTCCCGTCGCCCCGGCCGCATCCCTGGCCGAGATCGGGCCGGCCATCGCCACGCAGGCCGATATCCTGGCGCATCGCGCCAACACGCCCACCATGTTCCGGCTGGATGTGAATCCGCGCATCTTCGTGGCGGATTTCCCGAACCTCGACCAGCAGGGCGCGGCCTTCAACCGCACCGCCGCGCTGATCGAAAAGGCCGGGCTGCCGCGCGACCGCGTCCTCGACGACGCCGCGCTGTCAGCCGCGATCACCCGCAGCGGCGACACGCCGGGGACCTACTACTACGGGCACAACTACCGCGGCCGCGACCTCGAACGGTTCTTCGCGCTGGCCGAGCGCGACGGCATCCGCCTGACACCGGAGGAAACCTGGCTGCGCCAGGAGATCGCGCGCATCCGTCGCCTCGTGCCCGCGCCGGGCGAATTCGCCGTGATCTCGGTCCCGGGGCTCGAGGAACGAGTCGACGACGCTATGCGCCGCGCCATCCTGCAGCACGAGATCGGCCACGGCCATTTCTTCACCGACGCCCGCTTCGCCGCGCATGTCGAGCGCATCTGGCGCGAGGACTTCACCGAAATGGAGCGCGCGGCCTTCCGCGCCTTCCTCGCGCGCGAGGGCTACGATCCGGCGATCGAGGAGGTGATGATCAACGAGGCGATGGCCTACCTGATCTTCACCCCGGACCCGCGCTTCTTCACGCCGAGCCATGCCGGGCTCACCGATGCCCGCGCCGATGCGCTGCGCGCCGTGCTGCGCCAGGTCGCGCCGCGCTGAGGCCAGCGCGCGTGCCGACCTGCCGGTAGCGTCGCCGCCTCCGTCCCTCATCCAGGAAAGTGGGGTTGGCTAGTCCGTGAGGAGGGGCGGCCGTTGCCGTCCGATGGGCAGACGCGCCAGCGGCGCCCGGTACGCGCAGCGCGCCTCAGCGCCGCGCCACCGTCTCCACCACCAGCGGCCGCACCACGACGCGCGTGCCGCTGGCCCGCGCGGTGCGCAGCGCCGCGGCCAGCGCTGCCATGTAGGCGTCCTGGCTTTCCACCACCGGCCGCGAATTGCCGAACAGCGGCCGGTCCGAGGCGATCACCACCGCCAGGTCCGTGCCGTAGGGCTCGTCGACCTCCCAGCCGGTGAAGTTGCCCTGAGGTTCGCCCAGGCGCACCCGCGCGCCGGCCGCCTGCAGGGCGGAGGGCACCAGGTTCGCGACCTGCCCCGACTGCATGAAGTACGCGACATACAGGTGCGCCGGCCAGTCGGGCATCTGCACATCGAGGCGCATGAGCTCGCCCTTCTGCAGCGGCAGCCGGCCCACCACCTCGACCGACGGCGCCACCCCCGCCGGCCCGAGCACCGGGCGCAGCAGGTCGAGCGCCGGGCAATACGGCCCGTCGAAGGAGGCAAGGGTCAGCCGCGCGGCATCCTCGGGCACGCCGCGTGCCGCCAGGTCGCGCCGGATCGCCGCATCGTCGCCGCGCCGTACCACGCCCGACAGCGTCATCGACCGGTCGGTCGCCGACCAGGCAATGAGCGAGCAGGGGGTGCCGGTGGCCAGCGCCTGCGCTGCCGCACGCATGTCCAGCCGCGACAGTGCGGCCACCTGCTGCTGTTGCTGGCGCGCGGCTTCGTCGCGCGCGGCCTGCTCGCGCGCTGCCGCGTCGCGGGCAGCCTGTTCGCGTGCGGCCTGGTCGCGCGCGGCCTGTTCGCGCAGCGCCTGTTCGCGAGCGGCGGCCTCGCGCGCGGCCTGCTCCCGCGCGGCGGCGTCACGCGCCTGCTGTTCGGCGGCGGCACGCTCGCGCTGCGCCTGTTCTCGAGCGGCGGCGTTGCGCGCGGCCTGTTCGCGGGCGGCGGCGTCGCGCGCCTGCTGCTCGGCCGCGGCCTGGTCGCGCGCCGCGGCCGCCTGGGCATCGGCGGCGGCTTGCTCGCGTGCGGCGGCGGCGCGCTGCGCCTGTTGGCGTGCGGCGGCTTCCTGCGCCGCCTGTTCGCGCGCGGCCTGTTCGGCGGCGGCCTGCTGGCGGGCCGTGACCTCGCGCGCGGCGGCTTCGCGCGCGGCAGCGTCCTGCGCAGCCTGCTGGCGAGCGGCGGCGTCGCGTGCGGCATCGGCGGCGGCCTGTTCCTGGCGCTGGCGTTCCAGCACGGCCGGGTCGGTGCCCGCGCCGGGCCCGGCCAGGAAGTACCAGCCCGCGCCGCCGGCGACGACGACGGCGCCGAGCCCTGCCGCGATCAGCCCCATCGGCGCGCCGCGTCCGGACGGCGCCGGCGGGGCAGGGGGCACGGCGGGGGCTGGCCCCGCCCGCTGCTGGGTGCCGCCGGCCACCGGGCGCGCACTGACCATGGTCGCGTCGTCGTGCAGCCCCGGTAGGCCCGGCAATCCGGCGGGTTCGGCCGCCGGCGCCGGCGCATTCACCGCCGCGCGGATCGCCTCGGCGAATTCGCTGGCGGAGCGGAAACGGTCGTCCGGCCGCTTGGCCAGGGCGCGCGCGATCACCGCGTCGAAGCCGCGCGGCGTGGTGACCGAAAGCTGCGAGGGCGGCGGCGGTTCCGTGTGCAGCGCCTTGTGCATCACGGCGGAGAAGCCGCCCTCGAACGGCTTCTCCCCGGTCAGCAGCTGATACAGCATCACGCCCGAGGACCAGATGTCGGCGCGCAGGTCCACGGGTTCGCCGCGGAACTGCTCGGGCGCCATGTAGGACGGCGTGCCGATCAGCGTGCCGACCTGCGTCATCGAGGAATTCTCGAGCCGGGCGATGCCGAAATCGGCGATCTTCACCTGCCCGTCGGTGGTCATCATGATGTTGCCGGGCTTGATGTCCCGGTGCACCACGCCGCGCTGGTGGGAATAGGCAAGCCCCGCGCAGACCTCGCCCATGATCCGCACGATGTCGGGGATCGTGAAGCGTTCCTGCTTGTCGAGCCGGTCCTTGAGGCTTTTTCCCTCGACCAGCTCCATCACGATCCAGGCGTCGGTGGCGTTCTCGCCATAGTCGTAGACGCCGACGATGTTGGGGTGGGACAGCCGGCCGGCGGCCTGCGCCTCCCGGCGGAAGCGGGCATGGGCCTCGACCGCCTCGGGGTCGTGCTCGGCGGGGCGCTTGACCACCTTGATGGCGACGCGGCGCTCGATGATGCGGTCCACCGCATCATACACCGTGCCCATGGCACCGGCGCCGAGGGTGCCGCGCACCTCGTATTTCTGGTTCAGCTCGGGTGGCAGCATGGGCCCTGGCGGTCTCCGGCGTCCGGCAGTCGTCTGGTTGCCATGCTACAGGTTCGGCGCGCCGATGTCGTCCCCGTGCATCACAGCCGCGCGGGCGCGCCGGCCGCGGCGCTGGTGGCGCCGGGGCGCCGCCCGTCGCCGATCAGCACGAAGGGCGCCCAGTAGTAAGGGTGGGCGAAGGCGGCGGGCAGGTTGCGCCCGGCCTCGTCCAGGATCAGCAGCTGTGCGCCGCGTAGCGCGGCGGCCGAACTCACACCCCCCTGCTGGCGCCGCAGCGTGTCGGCCACGGTCAGCGCGGCTGCCGCGTCGTCGACCGCCCAGTGGGTGACCATCAGCCCGCGCGCCCCGGCGTAGAAGAAGGCGCGCGCCAGACCCGACAGCGCCTCGCCCCCGCCTTCCCCGCCCGGCCCGCCGGTGTTGCAGGCCGACAGGATCACCAGGTCGGCGTCCATCTTGATGTCGAGCACCTCGCTCGCCTTCAGGAAGGCGGGGTCGGCCGAGGGCGATCCGCCCGGCGGCGAGGCGACGATCGAAGGTTCCGTCAGGCAGGAGAGTTCCCCCGGCAGCAGCGCATGGGTCGCGAGATGCACCACGCGATACTGGTCGAGCCGCTGGCGGCGCAGGTTCGCCACCGTGAACTCGGCGCCCAGGATGGCGCGGTCCGGCGCGGCGCCGAGCAGCGCGCGCGAGGCCAGCACCTCCGAGCGCGTGCCAGGCAGCCGCCCCAGCCCGGTCGCGAGCCGCGCATCCGTCCCGCAGCGATTGGCCGGAAAGGACCGCGCGAATTGCGGAGCGGAGGGCGGTACGAAATCCCCGAAGCCGATATAGGGCAGCGGCGCGGTCGAACCGGTGCCCGCCGCGCGCAGCGTGACCAGCGTCTGCGGGGAGGGCACGTGCACCACGGCGTGTCGGCGGATCAGCCAGTCGGCCGCCCCGGTCGGGTCGCCCTGCACCGGCGTGCCGAGCAGCATGCCGAAGGGCAGCGCCAGCAGCGGGCCATCCGGGGCCACCACCAGCGTGCTGGCGCCGCGCAGCGTGCCATCCAGCGGGGTCACCAGCAGGCGGTGCAGCTCATGCGCCGCGGCGGCATCGAAGCGCGGCACGCCGCCGGCGCCGATCTCGCTCGACCGGCGGACGCGGTTGACGAGGGCGGCGATCGCCTCCTCGCCCACCGGCACGCGGCGCGCATCGACGCGGCCGTTGCGCACCACCATCACAAAGCCCTCGCGCGGGCCGAGCAGCATGGTCAGCAGCGCCTCGTCCGGCCCCAGGGCGCGGATGACGCTGTCGGCATCGACCGCCGCCAGCAGCAGCTGCCGGTAGCCCGGCGCGGCCGCTGCGACCTGGCTCTCGGAGTCCGCGCGGCGGGCCTGGGCCGCGGCGATGCGTTCGTCGAGCGCCGTATTGTTCGGCCCGGCGGCATCGCGCTCGGCGAACAGCTCGCGCAATTCGCGGTCGGCATCCTGCAGGCCGCGCACCGCGCCCTGCACCGCCTGGTTGCCTTCCGACACGCCCAGGCGGGCCGAGGCCTGCTGCACGAAGCGTGCGGTGGACGAGCGCTGGGCCAGCTGGGCAGCGCCGAACATCTCGGCGCGCAGCGGCCCGGCCAGGCCCGGATTGGCATTGGCCTCCTGGTCCAGCGCATCGAGGTAGGGCACCACCAGCCCCACCTGCAGGCCGATCTGTCGGGCGCGCAGGATGGCCGCGCCGGCGCGGAAGGCGGTCAGCGCGGCGGTCCGGTTGCCGGCGCGCAGCCGCTGCTGGCCCGCCAGGAACAGGGTCACCGCTTCCGGTCGCTCGCCGGGTGCCGCGACGGCGAAGCGGCTGGCGGCGCGTTCCATCAGCTGCGCCGCGCCTTCGGTGCGGCCCATGCGGATGTCGGTGCCGGCCTCGGTGCGCAGGGCGCGGCCCACCATCATGTTGGGTTCGAGCCCGGCGCGGCGCAGCACGGCACGTGATTCGGCGATCAGCGCGCCCGATTCCGCGCCCCGCCCGGCGCGCGACAGCGCCACCGCCCGGTTGCGCTTGGCCTCCGCCAGGCCGAGCACGGCCGACTGCACGAGCGGGTCGGCCAGCAGGTCCGACCCATCGCCCTCGCGCGCCGTGAGGTTGGGCGTCAGCGCCATGTAGGCGGCCTCGGCCTGCTGGAGCAGCCCGATCGCGGCAGCGGGGTCGCCGGAATTGAGCGCGTGCAGTCCGCGGTAATGCAGCACGCGCGCGCCCGTGGCGGGGTCTGCAGCGCGCGGCGCGAGCGCGGCGGCGCGGTCGATCAGCACCCCTGCCTCGGCCAGGCGGCGCTGGTTCGACAGGTTGATCGCGAGGTGCAGCATCGCCGTCGCGGCATTGGGGTTTTCGCGCCCCATGACGCGTTCCTGCACCGCGAGCGCGGCGCGATAGGCGTCCTCGGCGGCGGCGAAGTTCTCGGTCTGGTTCAGGTCGCGCCCGAGCGCCATGAGCTGTTCATAGCGCCCGACATCCGAGGCACCGAAGGCATCGGCCGACAGCCGCGCCACCGCCAGCTCGAGCGCGGCCGACCGCCCGCCGCTGCCCGCCGCCGTCCCGCCGCCGCCCACGCGCCCGGTCGCAAGGCGTTCGATCACCGGCAGCGAGGTGGCGACGCCATCGGCGACCACCGGCCCGGACGGCCCCGCGGTGACGATGGCCACATGCGGCCAGCCGCCGGTGCGCCGCGTGCAGGCCAGCAGCCGGGCCGACCCGCCGCCGGCAATGGTGGTGCGCGTGGGCGCGGCGCAGGTCACCCGCTGGTCGAGCCACGACCGCCAGAGGCCGGATGCCGCGATGGCATCGAGGTCCGCCTCGGTCGCGCTGCCCGAAAGCTCCACCACGCGCGCGGCGGGTTGGGTCCAGCCGCCGCAATAGGCCTCGCGCGCACGCAGCACCGGCCGGTCGGCGGGAATGCTGCGGCCGGGCTGCACCTGGCAGGCCTCGTTGCGAGCGTCCGTGCCGGCGGGTTCGCCCGCCACGGCGCCGCCGGTGCGCGTCACATAGGCGTCCGGCTGCGGTTCGGTGCAGGCGGCGAGCAGGACGGCGATGCCGGCCAGGATCCGGGCGTGCACGGGTTCAGTAATCCTCGTCGCCGACGTTGGGGACCTGCACCTCGGGGTCGGTGATGCGGTTGTTGCCGAGCCGCAGGTCGACCTGC
Organism: Roseomonas fluvialis; assembly: GCF_022846615.1. Classification (NCBI taxonomy): domain Bacteria; kingdom Pseudomonadati; phylum Pseudomonadota; class Alphaproteobacteria; order Acetobacterales; family Roseomonadaceae; genus Roseomonas; species Roseomonas fluvialis. The sequence goes on along the minus strand of NZ_AP025637.1, from coordinate 3,422,681 downwards.
TGCGGCGGCGCCTGCGGGATGGTGATGATCTGGCTCGGCACGATGCAGTTCACCGAGGACACCACGCAGCCGTTCAGCCGGTAGCGCGTCAGCGCGCCCGAGGCCGCCGGGCGCGTGCTGTCGGCGAAGCGTGCCGCCGCCGCGCCATCCACCGGCGAGCCCGAGACATCGGTCAGCCGGCCCGTGAGCTCCGCCGACCCGCCGGTGCCATGGATGGCGAGCCGCCCGGCCGAGGCGATCTGCCCGGTCGCCGTGCCGCCGTCGAGCAGCAGGAAGATCGCGCTGCGCCCGGCATCGATGTTGAGCACCATGGTGCCGGCCGGCGCGCCGCTGGCCGGGCCAAAATCGCCAGGTGCCTCGGTGCCCGGCACGCGCACCTGCGTGGGCTGCTGGCGCGCCGGAAGGCCCGGCTGGTCGGGCTCAACGATGGTCAGCGGGTTGGGCGCGGGGGTGGTGCGCGTATCGAAAACCACCGCGGGCAACAGCCCGCCGCCGGGCACCACCGTGATGCGCCCCAGCGTCTGGATGCCGCCTGGTGCGCTGAAGCCCACGGCGCGGCCGATGGTGAACAGCCCGCCGTCCAGCACCATGCTGCCGGTCGCGTCCACGTCCAGCGTGCCGGTCGTGAAGTTGGTGCGGCGCAGCGTGATGCTGCCCGCGCCGAGGCGGATGCTCTCGCCCGACACCAGCGAACTGTCGGTCAGGGACATGGCCCCGCCGGTCTGCAGCAGGATCGTGGCGGGGTCGATCTGGAAGGACTGTGCCAGCACGCTGGCCCCGGCGGTCAGCCGCACCGCATTGCCGGCGGTGATCTTGCCGGCCGTCAGTGTCGCGGTGCCGGGGGTCGTCACATCGAGGTCTGTTCCGGCCGTGGTCTGGCCCGAAAGCAGGACGGCGCCACCGGCGGTGATGGCCAGGCTGGTGCCGGCCCCCGCGCCGCCGGTCTGGCTGAGCGCGCCGCCGGAGGCCAGTACGAGCGTGCCGCCGGCCGAGATCGACCCGGTATTGGCAAGGTTGCCGCCCGCCGAGAGGCTGGCATTGCCGCCGGCCGAAACCGTGCCGCCCTGCGTGAGGTCGCCCCCCAGCGCCGCGAGCGTCGCACCTTGGCCGGCCAGCACCAGGCCCGTCGCGGCAATCGCGCCGCCGGCCGTGATGCCGAGCGAGGTGCCCGCCACATGCGTGCCGCCGAGCGTGACCGTGCCACCGCCGGTCATCGCCAGCGTCGTGCCGGCCTGCACGGTGCCGTTGCTGGTGAGCGCGCCCGCGGCCTCGACCGTGGCGGCAGCACCGGCGAACAAGCTGCCGGTCAGGCTGGCGGCCCCGCCGGTCGCGCGCAGTGTGGCGTTGCGGTTCGCGACCAGCGTCGCGGTCGTGGTGAGGCCCGCGGCGCCGGTCAACGCCACGTCGCCGCCGGTGCTCTGGATCCGCCCGCTGGCGGTCAGCGTGCCGCCCGCGGCGAAGGTCGCGGTGTCGCCGGCGGTGACCTGCGCGGTGGTGCCGAGCGCGCCGCCGGCCGTCACGTCGACGGTGCCACCGGCGGTCAGCGTGCCATCCAGGGTGAGCGCGCCGGTCGTGGCGGCGAGCCGCGCCGCGCCGTCGGCGATGAAGGTACCGTTCGCCGCGAGACCGGTGGCCCCGGTCAGTGCTACGTCGCCGCCGGTGCTCTGGATCCGCCCGCTGACGGTCAGCGTGCCGCCGGCGGTGAAGTCGATGTCGCCGGTCGCCGCAACGGACGCGGTGGTGCCGATCGCGCCGCCGGCGACCACCGTTGCCGTGCCGCCCGCCTGCACGATGCCCGACAGGCTGACCGCGCCGGTGGCGGCGTCCATCCGAAGGTCGCTGCCGGCGATGACGCTGCCGGTGGCGGTCAGGCTGGTGGCGGCGTCGATGGTCACGCTACCGACCGCCGTGAGGCTGCCCGCTAGGTCGATGGCGCCCGTCGCGGTGCCGGTGAAGGCGCCGCCGCTGGCAATGGTGCCGGCCAGGGTAAGGCCGGCGCCAGCGCCGAAACTCAGGGCGCCGCCGGTCGTGGCGGTGCCGGTGAAGCTCAGGGCGCCACCGGCGGTGAGCGTGGCGGCGCCGGTGGCCGCCAGCTCACCGGCGTAGTTGATCGTCCCGCCGGCCTCGAACGTCGCGTTGCCCGGCCCGCCCGTCACGCTGATGCTGCCGCCCGGCGCGACCGTCAGCCCCTGGTCGGTGGTCAGCGACAGGCTACCCACCGCCGAGACCGTGCCGCTGACCAGCACCGGCAGCACCGTGTTCAGCGCCAGCACCGGCCCAGTCGCGACCAGGCCGTTGAGTTCGAGGATCTGGTTGTCCTCGGGCAGCGAGATGCTGCCGCCATTCACTGTGAACAGCCCGGTGACGATCAACGCGCCGGCTGCCTGCGACACGCCCCCCACACTTTCGATCGCGACCGAGTTGCTGCCTTGCACCAGGCCGACCAGCGACACGGTGGCACCCTCGAGGGTCACCTGCGGCGCCGTGATGCCGCCTACCGTCAGCGCCCCGCCGGCCGCCAGCCGGACCGAGACCGGCCCGGTGATGTCATTGGCGGCCAGCGCGTCGCCCGTGCCCAGCACGATCTCGCCGGGCGCGCCCGCCGCGGGCAGGGTGCCCGCGGTGATGCCGGCCGCGGTATCGAAGGCATTGGCCGGGCGGCCAAGTTGGAAGTCGCCCTGCGCCGTGCCGGTCAGCGCCGCGACATCCACAGACCCGGCGGACTGTCGCACGCTGCCGCCGGGGGCCCCGGGCGTGCCCGCCACAAGTTCAAGCGTGCCCACGCGGTCGGTGCCGCCGGCACGCAGGCGCACGTCGCCCGCCACCAGGATATCGCCCGCTGCGCGGACAGTGCCGGGCGCACCCGGGGCGCCATCGGCGCCGATCACCAGGCGCAGCGCCGGCGTGACGCCATTGCCGCCGATCCGCGCGATCTCGCTGGTGCCGAGCGCGAGCGTGCCCGCCGCCGCATCCGGCCCGCCCAGCGTGATGCTGCGCCCGAGCGTCTCGGGCAGGATGAAGACCGTGCCGCCAGCCGCGCGCAGCGCCGCCTGCAGGTCGAGGTCGTCGGCGCGCAGCGTGATCGAGGTGCCGGAAGCTGCCGTGATCCCCGACCCGCGCACCTCCATCAGCCCGGCACCGCCACGGACGTCGACTGCGCCGCCCGCGGTCACGCCGGCCAGCGCCTGGATGCGGTTGCCCGCCACGCCCGGGTCCAGCAGCACCGCCCCATTCGGGAAATTCGCCGACAGCGCCGCCACGTCCAGCAGCGTGCCCGCGCCCTGCGTCAGCGCGCCATCGCCCGCCAGTGCCAGCAGCCCGACCCGGGGCGCGGCGCCGTCAACCAGGTCCACCGTGCCGGCGATGTCGACCGACCCGGTCTGGCCCAGCGCGCCCAGGCGCAGTTCCGCCGCCGCGCCAGCCGAGGGCAGGAAGCCCAGTTCGGTGCTGTCGAGCGTGATCCGCCCCGCATTCGTGCTGCCCGCGGCGCCGCCCAGCACGTAGCCGATGCTGCCATCCGCCGTGACCGGCAGCAGGGCGATGACCCCGCCCGGCGCGCGCAGTTGGGCACCGATCGCCAGGTCGTCGGCGCGCAGCGTCAGCGTGCGGCCGGGGCCCACCTGCAGCGCCCCGGTCACGCCCAGCGTGGCCGACCCGCCGAAACCGTTGCTGCGCAGCGTGGCATCGCCGCCGGCGCTCAGGCCGAGGCCGAATGCCACGTCATTCGCGCTCCGCCCGCCGCCGAGCGTGCCGATCGCGTTGCCGCCGCGGTCGATGTCGATGCTGCCGCCGGCGAGTGCGGCGAGGTACGCCGCGCTAATCGTGCCGCCGGTCTGGGAGATGTCCCCGCCGCTCGCGACACCGCCGTTGAAGCTGCCGGTGCGCAGGATGATCTGGCCGGTCGGCCCCGCCGCCGCCAGGTTCTGCACCAGGGTCAGCCCGGCCGCTTCCAGCGTCAGCACCCTGTCCACGCCCACGCTGATCGGCAGGTCGAGCGTCAGCGCCAGCGCGTTGCGCAGCGTGATGTCGCCACCCGCGCTGAGTGCCGTCAGGTCCTGGATGGTGTTGCGCGCGGTACCGTCGCCATTCGCGCCGGCCAGGCGCAGCGTGCCCGCGGCCTCGGCCGAGAGCGTCGCGGCGGACAGCCGCGCGCCCGCGTTCTGCAACAGGTCCCCGGTGGTGGCGTCGAGCAGCACGGTGCCGCTGCCCAGCACGTCGTTCAGCGTCAGCGCCGTGGCGGCGATGTCGATGGTGCCCGCGACTTCGGTGCCGGCGCCCGCCCCGCCCACGGCGCTGACCGTGGTCGCGCCGGTTGCGCGCAGCAGGATGCCGTCGGCGGCGCTGAGCGCCGCGGTGGTGATGGTGTTCCCGCCGCTCAGGCGGATCTCGCCGGCGGCGGCCGCGGCGGTGAGGGTGCCCGCACGCACCGCGGCCTGCGCGGCGGTGCCGGTGATGTCGCCCGCCGTGGCGGTGAGGCTCACCCCGCGCCCGGCATTGTCGATCGTGACCTCGGTGCCCGCCAGCCCGGCATCCGACAGCGTGATGTCCGTGCCGCGGTAGGTGACGGTGCCGCCGCTGGTCGTGGTGCGGCGGATCTCGAGCGCGCCGTCGGTCGCAATGTTGATGTTGCCCAGCGCCTGTACCGACACGACCGGCAGCGCATTGCCCGCCTCGTTGACCACCACGGTGCCCGCGCCCTGCAGCGCGGTCACGAACAACTCGCCGACGGAGAGCCCGCCCGCGATCTGCCGGATGGTGCCCGTGCCGCCGGCGGTCAGCCCGAGTTCCAGCCGCGACGCGGCGGTGGGGTCGATCGTCCAGGCGCCGCGCAGGCGGATATCGGGCGCGAAAGCGGCCAGCGTCCCGCCATTTGCATCGAGCCGGGCAAGTTCGGTCCCGGTCAGCCGTGCGGTGCCGTCATCCACCTGCCCGCCGCCCAGGCTGAGTGTGCGCGGCGATCGCACTTCGATCCGCCCGGCCGCGCCGGTGTCCACTGTCGCGCCGGCCAGGATGGCGAAGTCCGGCGCCTGCAGCGTGATGGTGCCGCCGGCCCCCGCACCCACCAGGGAAATGGGCGCGGCCAGCGTGAACAGCCCGGTCGCCGCATCGGCCCCCGCGCTTGCCACCGATACAACCGGCCCGCCCGCGCGGATGCCCGACACGCCGTCCCAGGCGCTGGCCACAACCTGGCCGATGAAGCTGTCGGCGGTGCCCAGGCGGACATTGCCGGTGGCGACGGCGCTGATGTTGGGCACCGACAACGCGAAGCCGTCGGCCAGGATGTCCCCCGCCGCGCGCAGTTCGAGCACCTGTGGCGCCGCCGCGCCCGTGAGGTCGAGCGCCCCGCGCAGCGTGATGGTGCCGGAGGAGACCTGGTCCTCGGGCGCCAGCGCGCCGATGATCAGCCGCCCGGTCGAGACACGCTGGATCGCCGCGGCGCTGATGGTGGTCTCGTTCACGCCGCCCGCGCCGCCCAGGCTGATGCCGCGCCCCGGCGTGAAGGGCGCGAACTGCACCACGCCGCCGGGGGCCAGGAAGACCGTGCCGGTCAGCCCCGGCGCCACGCTCAGCCCATCCGCCAGGATGCTGATGGTGCCGAGCGCGCCGACATTGACCGGCGCGCTGACCTCGAGATTCGCGGTGTTGTTCGCCAGCAGGACCACGCCGCCGGGCGCGGTGACCACGGCATGGGTCACGGTGCCGCCCGCGGCATTGGTGCCCTCGATCAGCCGGGCGATCTCGTTGGCGCCGCCCAGCACCACCGCCGTGCCGGCCGAGGCCGAGAGCCCCTCGGCGCGGATCACGCCGGACTCCTGCTGAATCGTCCCGGCGACCGGCGCGTCGAAGCTGGCGCCGGTGCGCAGCACCACGTGCCCGCCCGGCTGGTTCGCCGTGATGTCGCCCGCCAGCGTGATCCCCGGCGCTTCCAGCGTCACGCTGCCATCGAGCCCCGCCGTGGCCGTGGCACCCTCCACCCGGAGCGCGACCGCGTTGCGCAGCGTGAGGCTGCCCGCCGAGGAGGGTGCCAGCGTGCCGACGCTGTTGAGGTCCGCCGTATCGGCCGACCCGCCGCCATCGAGCGCCACCTCGCCCGGCGCGCCCACGCGCAGCCGCGCGGCGGTGATGCGCGCCCCGGTGGTCTGCGCGATGCCGCCATTCACCGAGGAGAGGTCGACATCGCCGCCCGCGACGGTGATGCCCGGCGCGGCGACGATGAAGTCGCCATTGCCGCGGAAGGTGAAGTCCGCGTTCGTCCCGGCGCTGCCCGAGACCTGGCCAACCGCGTTCACCGCGCCACCGGGCGAACCGAGCAGCACCGACCCCGCATCCGCCACCGCCGACAGGCGGCTGGCATTGAGCGACCCCGCGGTGCCCTGCACGATGTCCCCGGCCGTGGCGTGCAGGCTCAGCAGCCCGCCCGACGTGGGCAGGGTGAAGGTGGAATTGATCGCGATCGACCCGCCCTGCAGCGTCGCGCGGTCGATGAACAGCGTGCTCACCGGCCCCGTCACGCCGAGCGCCCCGGCGCCGGGGTCGTCATGCCCGATCACTAGGGTCCGGGCATACATGTTCAGCAGCGCGCCGCCGGACAGGAACAGCGACCCCGTCGGGTCGGTGTCGATGCCGAGATTGACCGGCCGTGCCAGCGTGCGCGGCGCGATGTCGATGGTCCCGTCGAAGTCGGGGCTCGCCGGGAACGGAAGCCCGGCCGCGATCGGCGCCGTGACGGACAGACGGTCGGCGCGCAGGCGCACCACGCCGTCCACCGCCGTCGCGTAGATGCCCGCGCCGAGCGGCAGTAAGGTGGTCGGCGCGACTGTCAGCTCGCCCGCCGTCAGCGTCACGGAACTGCCGCGCACGCCGCCGGTGCCCGGCGCCGCGCCCCAGCCCGGCACGTCCGGCAGCGTCGTCGTCGCGAGCGCCCCTGTCGTGGTCAGCGCAAAGGTTCCGGTCATGGTCGCGGCGATCGCGCGCACATCGTTGGTGGCCGATGTCAGCGTCGCATCGCCGCTGCCGATCACACCGAGCGCCGCCGCGACGATCCGTCCGTCGGGCTGCGTGATGTCGGCGCCGGCCGACAGCCGCACCGTGCTGGACGGCGCCCCCGCGGTCAGCCCCACCGTGCCGCCCAGCGCCATCGCCTGGCTGGCGACCAGCGTGATGGTCTCGAAGCCCAGCGCCGCCCCGGCATTGACCGTCAGCGCCCCGTCCGCGGCCACCTGCAGCGTGCCCCCTGCGAGCGACTGCGCGATGGTGCCATCGAGTGCCAGGTCGCCCACCGCGTTGAACGCCAGCGTGCCACCCACGCTGCTGGTGCCGAGCTCGGCAACCGCATTGCCGCCGCCGAGGCTGGTGAGCAGCGTCGCGTCGCCGCCCGCCGTCACTTCGAGCCGCCCCGCGGTGATGCGTGACGCGAAGGCCGACTGCAGGATGTCGCCGCCCTCCGCGGCCAGCACCACCGTACCGCCGCCCGCCGCGATCGCGGCGCTCAGCGCCAGGTCCCCGGCGTCGAGCCGGATGGTGATGTTCGCATCCGCCCCGACCGTGGTCGGTCCGACCGCCGCGTTGATCTCGAGCGCGCCCGATGTGCGCAGCGCGAAGGCGTCCTCGAAGGCGATGGTGCCGAGCGTCGCCACCACGTTCGGCGCGGCGCCCAGTTGCACCGCGCCATCGGCCGTGGCGCTGAGCACACTCGCCGTGATGGTCCCGGCCGCGGTCTGGGAGATCGTCCCGCCGGCGCCGGTCGCGGTCAGGTCGACCGTGCCGGTGCCGCTCGGCGTGATGAGCGGCGCCTGGATCGCAATGGAGCTGCCCTGCAGCGTCAGCGTCGCATTCGGCGCATTGGCCTCGGCCGTCGCGGCGACGGTTAGCGTGCCGGTGGTGCGGAAGGCGATGTCGCCGGTGGCATAGAGCGACCGCACGCCGCCCGCGCCTGCCGGTGTGCCGCCATTGGCCAGCCGGAAATTGCCCGTGCCGGCCAGGTCGATGCCGCCCGACCCGGCATGCGCCACCAGGTTGCGAATGCCGCCCTGCGCGACCAGCGCGCCTGTGGCGTCCTGCGTGATGGCGCCGCCCGCGCGCAGTTCGATCCCGCCGGTGCGTGCCGTCACGTCCGCCGCGCCGAGCGCGATGTCGGTGCCGGCGGTCAGCCGCACGGTGCCTGCGGCGAGCCCGGCATCCACCGCGATGCCACCGCTCGCGACCGCCTCGAACGTCGTGCCGGTGCCGAGCGTCAGCGCCTCCGAGACGACGACGCCCGCGCCCGTGACGGTGCCGGTCAGGGTGGTGCTGCCCAGCCGGATGGTGGTGGCGCCCGAGGCGTCGAGCGCGGCGGCCGCGACCTGCAGGCGCCCCGTGTCGGCCACGCCGCCGACCTCGACGATGCGCGCGGTGCTGCTCGGCCCCAGTTCCAGCATGCCGCCGCTGACCGACAGGCTGCCGGTGCCGCTGAGCGCCAGCGTATCCGTGCGCAGCACCAGCGTGCTGCCGGTGCCGGCCTCGACCGCCGCATCGATCGCCAGCGTACCGGCGGCCAGGCGCACGTCGCCCGTCGCGGTCACGCCTGCTTCCCCGGCGGCGACCGTGATGCCCGACGCGGTGATCGCCACCGCCGCGCCATCCGCCTGCACCACCGAGACACTGCCCTGCAGCGTCACGTCGATCGCGCCGGTCAGCAGCCCTGCTGCCGTGTCCAGCGTGCGCAGGTCGACCTCGCCGACTTGGTTGGTGCCGGCCAGCGCCAGGCTGCCGGCGCGCGTCTCGTCCGCACCCTCGCCGCGCAACGTCAGCCGCCCGGCCCCGAGCGAAATGCTGCCGAGCGTATCCTGCGTGACGTCGCGCGCGGCATTGATGACGAGCAGCGCGGCCGTGATCGCCGAGGACGCGCCCAGCGTGATGTCGCCCGTGCCAGTGCCGTCGTCAAAAGTGATCAGGGTCAGGCCGCCGGTCCCGCCGGTGGCAATCGTGCCGGCGATATCGAGGTCACGCGCGCGGATGCCGATGCCGCCATCCTCGGTGGTCGCGCTGACCACGCTCAGCCGCCCGTTGTCGCCGTCCAGGATGAGCTCGTGCGTGGCGCCGGTCACCGCGACGGTGACGGGCAGGGCGGTGTCGGGTGCGGCGCTGCCGTCGGCGGCGCGGGACACCAGCACGCCGGTGCCGGCCTGGCTGATGGTCCCGGCCGAGGCAAGCGCCACCGACAGCGCGCGCAGCTCGCCCGCCAGCGTGATGCCGGTGCCGCCATCCTGCAGCGTGAGCGTCGCCAGCCCCGCGACCGACAGCGTGCCGCCCGCGCCAATCGCGAGACCCTCGACGCTGGTCAGGGTGAAGTCGCCCGCCACCGTGCCGCCCGAGATCTGGATGGCGCCATTGCCCAACCCGAGCTCGATGTTGCCGGCATCGACCAAGGTCGCGGCGACATCCAGCGTGGTGGACGCGCCGGCGCGGTGCGCGATGGTGCCGCCGATCTGGCGGATCCCGCTGAACGCCTCGAGCGTGAGGCCGGTCGCGCGAATGTCGCCGTCGATCGTGATGGCGTCGGTGCGCGCCGTGAGCGCCACGTCCGTGCCGCTGATCGGACCGGTGATGCGCAGGCCTTCGGCCGCGATGGTCAGCCCGGCGTCGGCGCTGCTCTCACCCAGCGCGAAGACGCCATTGCCCTCCTGCGCGAGCAGGATGGCCCCGGCCGACGCATTGGCAGTGATCGGCAGCTCGTCGCCATCCACGGCATGCGCGATGGTGCCGACGGATTGCGTGATGCCCTCCCGCCCGGTCAGCTCCACCGAGGTCGCGCGGATGTTGCCCCCGATGCTGAGCGCGCCGGTATCGGCTGTGAGCGTGAGCGCGCCGGCGGTGATCGGGCCCGTCGTGGCGATGGTGTCCGCCACCACGGTGAACGCACCCTGCGCGCCGCCTGCGCGGAGCGAGAGGTTGCCGTTGCCCGCGGCATCGAGCACCACGTCGCCTGCCGCGGAGGTCGCGCCCACCGCCAGCACGGTGCCGGCATCGGCGCGGTGCTGGATATTGCCGCCCGTCTGCGCGATTCCGTCCTGGCCCGCCAGCGTGAGGTCGGTGGCGCGCACCTCCCCCACCAGCGTGAGCGCACCGGTGCGCGCCGTGAGCGACACCGTCGCGCCCGACACGTTGCCCGCGATGGCGAGCGTGTCGGCCGCGATCGTGAAGTTGTCCGAGGCGGAGCTCGCCGCCAGGTCGAAATTGCCGTTGCCGGCCCGCGCGAGTGCCACAGCGCCGTTGGTCACGGTGACCGTCAGCGGCAGCGCCGTCGTCGCATCCGTGACGTGCTGGATATTCCCGCCCGATTGCGTGACGCCGTTGCGCGCGGTCAGCGTGACCGCGGTCGCGCGCAGGTCGGCGTCGATCGAGATCGCACCGCGTGGGGTGGTGAGCGTGAGCGCGCCGTTCACCGATATGTCGGCACCCGTGCGCACCGTGATGTCGCCCACGGTGGTATTGGTTGCGAGCGAGCCGCCCAACTGCCCCGCGCGCAGCGTCAGGTCGCCGGCAGTGGTGCGGTTCACCGCGCTGTCGACGATGATCTGGCGGTCGGCGTCGAGGATGATGTTGCCCGCCGCGAAGCTCTCGATCGCGCCGGGGGTGATGCGCACCCAGGTGTTGGCGCCGTCGGCGTCGGCGCTCACCGTGCCGGCGGGGTCGACGCTGCCAGCCACCACCGACAGGTCCGACACGACTTCGGGAATGGTCGGCGTGGTGCCCGGAAGGCTGGGCGTCGCACTCGCCGAGATGACGATGTTGCGCGGGTCCAGCAGAAAATCGCCCAGCGCCCCGGCCGGCGCGCGCAGGTCGATCAGGCCGTTGAGCACGAAGACGCCCTGGCCCGAGACCTCGATGAAGCCGCCATCGCCGCCCGCAGCACCGCCGCGCGCCGAAAGCAGCCCGCGCATCTCGGTGCGGTCGGTGCTGTTGACGACGATCTCGCCGCCGCGCCCGCGCCCGGTGGCGTCGGCGCGGATCTCGGCGCCGCGTTCCACGGTGGCACCCGACGCCAGGCGCTGGTCGCGTCCACGCCCGGTGGTGCCGACCAGCACGCGCCCGCCACCCGCCCCGCCCGAGGCATCGACACGCGCCCCGGCCGCCACGGTGACCGTGCCGGTCGCCTGCGCGGCAATCTGCCCGCCGCGTTCGCCCCTGCCGCCGGTCGCCTCCACGCGGCCATCCACGCGCACGCCACCGCCCTCGGCGCGGATCGCGACCTCGCCGGCGCGGGTGCCGACCGTCGGCGCGCTGATGCGGCCGGTCTGGCTCACCAGGTCCTCGACCAGGCCCGAGGCCGCGTGGGCGGTGATCAGAACCGACCCACCGGCGGCCTCGATGACGCCGGAATTGGTCACCAGCGCTTCGCCACCAGAGGGCGCGGTGCGCACCGCCTGCGTCACGTCGATGCCGATCAGCCCATCACCGGCCAGGTCGAGCACGAAGGTCTCGGCGGCGCCGAGGGCCACGCGCCCGAGCCTTGCGCGGATCACGCCCGAATTCGACACGCCGGGCCCGACCAGCGCGGCCAGGCCGCGGTCGGCCACGGTGATGGTGCCGCGGTTCTCGACCCGCGCACCGGGGCGGGCGGCCTGGTCGAAGGCCATGCGCCCGGCCATGAAGTTCTCGTTCGTGATGCCCGGCGCCGAGGCGATCAGCGACCCCACATTCACCTGCGCGCCGCGCGCGAAGACCATGCCCGACTGGTTCACAATGGCCACGCCGCCATTGGCCTGCACGCGCCCCGCGATGACCGACGGATCTGGCCCGACCACGCGGTTGAGCGTCCAGGATCCCTGGCTGGGCTGGACGAACTGCACGGTGTGCTGGCTGCCGACGTTGAACTGCTGCCAGTCGATCGCGGCCCGGTCGGTGCCCTGCGTGATGGTCGTGCGCCCGGGCGCACGGCTGATGCCGGCCTGCCCGGCCACCACCTGCCCGCCGGTCGGGCCCGTGTTGGGCGCGGGCTGCGCCATCACCGGGCCGGCGGCGATCGGCAGCAGCGCGGTGGTGGCGAGCAGCCAGTCGCGGCGCACGGCGAGCCTGCGCGGCGCCTGCGCCGGGGCGGGGCGCAGCGCTACCGGAACTGTCTTTCGGGCGGCCCGCCGGGGACCGCGCTGCGCCGCGCCTGCCATGGTTCAGAACCTTATCAGCGTGCGGAGATAGAGCTGCGTCGCACGCAGCGGATCGGAGAACTCGCCATCGGGTCGCGTGGTGATGCGCCGCGCCACCTCGAGGTCGAGCTGCACAGTATCGGCAAGCACGGTCCGGACGCCACCACCCCATGACGAGAGCCGCCGGTCGGCATCCGTATCGAGGTTCTGGTACGCCCAGCCCATGTCACGGAAAACGTAGAACTGCGACGATCCGCGGTTGTTGCCCAGCGCCGGCTGCGCCGCCAGGTCGTAAGCGATGTCGAACTGCAACTCGAGCGCGTAGCCGTAGCCCCAGTCACCCGTCACCTGGCCCGAATAGAAGCCGCGCCCGAGCCGCGAGCCGCCGAGGTAGTATTTCTCGGCATTGGGCAGGATGTTCCCGGACCATTGCCCGGTGACGTAGGCCTGGATGTTGAACATGCCGCCTTCGAAGGGCGACCAGATCGGCTGCACCCGTTGGTAGTCGCCAGTGTATTTTGTGAAGTCGAACTGGCTGCCGATGCGCGTCGATTCAGGGTCGCCCTCGCGCGAGGCGTCCCAAATGGCGAGCCCCTGGTGGATGCGCACGCCGCCCTGGTTCGTCGCCGGCGGCAGGAACGGGATCAGCGTATCGAGCGCCTGCCCGTCGAAGCCGCCGCGCGCGGTGCGGATGCGGTCGCGCCCCGCGACGTTGCGCCCGGACGAGGTGCCAACGCCCGTGTAGATGTCGCTGTCGAACATGTCGAACTGCGCCACCGCATACAGGTTGGCCGGGCGCGAGCGGATGATCGGATAGGTCGCGACCAGCCCCGCGACGCGGTTCTCCGCCTCGTAGCCGATCTCCGCCAGCTGACCGGTGGGCAGCGTGTTGCCCATGCCGGCATACAGCCGCAGCCGCAGGCCCGACCCGCCGATGAAGCCCTCCACGCTTGCCTGGGTGAACCATTGCGAGGCCTGCTCGGCGCCGAACAGCGAGATCTCGGTCCGCTCGCCGTACTCCGTGACGGAATTCAGCCCCGCCACCAGCAGCGCCTGCCACGGCCCGGTCAGCTGGTAGGCGCGGTTGTCGACGTTGAAGTATCCGCTCACGGCCGAACGCGAGAGCTGCGCGACCAGGCGCAGCGCGCCCGGTTCACCCTGGATCGGCTGCAGCACGCCGCGCACGGTGACACCCGGCACGTCGGAGGCCAGCAGCAGCGCGCGTTCCACCGCCGCGGTCGAGACCGGGCGCATGTCCTTTACGCGTTCCAGGAAGCGCAGCACCTGGGTGCCAGCCGGGCCGATGTCGCCATCCAGGCGGACCTCTGCGACATAGCCTTCGGTGATCGCGAAGCGGACCTCGGATCGGCCATCGCCCTGCGGCGCCAGCGCCGCGGCGACCGACACGAAGGGGTAGCCCGCCCGGCGATAGAGGCCGAGCACGGCCAGCCGCGTCTCCTCGATCCGCGCCAGGGTGACGGTGCGGTTCTCGATCGGCGCCAGCACGGCGCGGAAGGTCATGATGTCGAGCGCGGTATTGCCCTGCACCACCGCGGTCGAGACCGCCACCTCGCGACCTTCGCCCGGGCCGCGCTGCGCTTCGGGCGGCGGTGGCTGGGTGCGTGGCGACAGGTTCGGCACCGTGCTGGGGCCGACGCGGTCGATCAGGTCGGCCGGCGGCGGGGGCGGGCGCGGGATGTTCACAGGCACCTGGGCGCGCGCGAGGTCTGGCGCCACCAGCACCAGGAAGGCGACAAGCGCCGGCACAACAGTCCGTATCACAGGATTCGCCACGCTCACCTCACGGGATTTGCAAACAATACCGTGACTTAACCGGGGTGAAACGATTGTTGTGTAACGCCGCGCGGAATAGGGGCCGGCCGTAGCGCTGAAGCAACGGTCTCCCCAGCCTCGGCGCCTGCCGTGGGTCGCCTCCGTGGGCGTGCGGACCTGTGTCGGGCGTGTCGAACAAACCTTCAGGCCGCGGCGCTCACTCGCCCAGGTTGACCACCTGGACGCGCCGGTTGCTCGGTTCGTCCCGGCCGTCGCCGGTCGGCACCAGCAGGGTGCTCTCGCCGAATCCGACCGGTTCGAGCCGCGTGGCGGCAATGCCGTAGCGCTGCACCAGCAGGTCGCGCACCGCAGCGGCGCGGCGTTCGGACAGCGCCTGGTTCATCCCAGGGTCGCCCACCGTGTCGGTATGCCCTTCGATCCGGAACCGCGCATTCGCCAGTTCGGGCGCCGCGAGGGCGCGCGCCAGCGAGGCCAGCACCACCTCGGCCTGCGGCGTGAGTTGGGCTGATCCGGACGTGAAGGTGATCATCAGCGACACCGCGGGCCGGCCGGGCGGGGCCGTGGTGGCGGCCTGCACCGGGCTGCGCGGGTCGATCGGCGTGACCGGCGCCGTCACCGCATCCCCCTGGTTCGGAATGCGCAGGCCGCGGGTGAGGTTGCGCACGATGCTGTCCGCCACAGGGTCCGGCGCCTGGGCGGGCGCGGGCGTGGCGGCCAGCAGGGTCAGTAGGGCCAGGAGCACGGGGGTGGTGCGCATGGTGCGGTCCTCCATCCCGGTCGGGCCGGCGCGGCGCCGGCGTCCGGACGGGCGGCGAGAGCCTAGGGCAACTGGCCGGCGGAGGGAATCGCCCTCGCCGCAGCGTGCCGGATCACATCGCTGCAGTTGACGGATCGCGCCATGCCGCCCGCGCGCCTGTCAGGGCCCGGGGGTGCGTCGCCCGGGGCGGTCTGCCGGGGGGCGACGTCCGGCGCCGCGGTCGCGCGCCGCCCCGGCTCAGCCGAAACGCGCGATCGCGAAATCGGCGCCCACCGCCGCCCGCCCCAGCACCGCATCCGCCGTCATGCGCCCCGCGACGGGGCCGAGCGTGTAGCCGGAGGATGTCACGGCGGCGAAGAACCCCGGGCAGGACGGCGCCTCGCCCAGGATCGGCGCGCGGTCGATATGCACGTTCATCCCGGTCCAAGCACGCAACACCGACATGCCGGCCACCGCAGGCACCACATGGCCGGCGACCCAGAGGTTGCCCTCGATGCTCTCGCGCCGGTTGCGGGTGGCGCCGGTGGCAGGGTCATGCACGCCAGGCCAGGCGCCGCCGATCAGCAGATGCCCGTTCGGCCCCTGCTTCAGCGACAGGTGCCGCCCGGCATGGGCGACCAGATGCGGGATGAAGGCGCCGGTCGCTTCTGTCGCGATCACCTGCTGCACGAGGCCGCCCACGGGTAGTTTCACCCCGGCCAGGGCAGCGATCTGCCCCGACCACGGCCCGGCCGCGACCACGACGCGCCCGGCGCGGATGGTGCCGGCTTCGGTGGTTACGGCGAAGGCCGCGCCGTCGCGCGCGATGGCGGTGACGTCCACACCGCCCACGACGCGCGCGCCCGCACGCTTCGCCAGCGCCAACAACGCCGCGGTGCCGCGCAGCGGGTCGATCTGGCCCTCATCCGGGCAGAAGGCAGCGCCGAGGAAGCGCGGCGCGAGATAGGGTGCGATGTCGCGCAACTCGTTGGCGCCGATCACGTGGCTCTCGATGCCCGCACCGCGCTCGACCGCGGTCTTGCCGTGCAGCCAGGCCAGTTCCTCCGGCGTCTCGGCCAGCATGATCCCGCCCTCGGTGCGGATGCCGCAGGATTCGCCTGCGTCGCGCGCGATCTCCTTCCACAGGGCGATCGAGCGCGGGCCAAGCGGCAGCGTCGCCGCAGCCGGGCCGGCGGTGCCGAGTGCTTCCGCCTTGTCGCCGAAATCATAGGGCAGCAGCTGCACATGCAGGCTGCCGGCGTTCGCCGTGCTGGCCGCAAGGCCGGGTTCCGAGCGGTCGGCCACCAGCACGTCCACGCCCTCGCGCGCCAGGTACAATGCGGTCGACAGGCCGAGCACGCCGCCGCCGATCACCAGCACGTCGCAAGCGCGGTCCAGGGCCGCGAGCGGGACCGCCGGGCTGCGCCAGCTGGTCGGCGTGGGGGCGTGGATGACCGGGGCATCGAAGCCTTCGGGCACCTCGCGCATCAGCGCCGCAGCCGGGATCGGCTTGATCGGCGCGCGCGGCGCGGCGAAGGCGGCTTCGGCGGCCGGGGCGCCAACGAGGCGCGCGACCGTCGCGCCGCACATCCGCCCCTGGCAGCGGCCCATGCCGGCGCGGGTCTCCTTCTTGATCGATGCCAGCGTGCGCGCGCCGGATGCCATGGCGTCGCGCAGCGCCCCGGCCGTGACCTCCTCGCAGCGGCACACCGTGGTGGCGTCGGCGATGGCGGCGGGGTCGAAGGCGGGGGCGGCGAAGATGCGCCACAGTGCGCTCTGGAAGGCCAGCGCGCGGTCGAGATCCCGCCGCGCCGCCGTTTCGTCGGGCGCGGCGAAGCCCAAGTCGCGCGCCGCGGCCAGCCCCGCGAGGCGCCCGCGCGCGAAGGCCACGCGCGACCCGCCGATCGACGCGCCATCGCCGATCGCGAAGACGCCATCGATGTCGGTGCGGCCTTCGCGATCGGCGATGGTTTCGAGCCGGCCGATCTCAGCGCCGGGGCCCTCCGTCGCGAAGCGCTGCGCGCAGCCGAGCGCGCGCGCCAGGCCCGTCTCCGGCTGGAAGCCGAGGTTCAGCGCCGCGACGCCGGCCTCGATGCGCCGTTCGCCATCCGGTGTGGCGATGCGCAGCGCGGCGAAGCGGTCGGTGCCTTCGCAGGCGAGGATGGAACTGCCCCAGAGCACCGGCACGCCGGCGCGGCGCAACTGCGCGAGGTAACGCAAGCCATCCCACGCGAGGTCGGGCGAGGTCCGCGCCAGGGTCATCATGTCGCGCCAGGCCCGCAGCCCCGGCTTCGGCGCGGCTTCCACCACGGCCGCCACCTGAACGCCTCCGGCGATGAGTTCGCAGGCTAGTTGCAGGTTGAGCGGACCGCTGCCCGCGACCACCACGCGATCCGCAGGGCTGACGCGCTGCGCGCGGGCCAGCGTCTGCAGCGCGCCGGTGGTCATCACGCCGGGCAGCGTCCAGCCCGGGACCGGTACCGGGCGTTCATGCGCGCCGGGGGCGAGCACCAGGCGGCGGGGCCGGAAGGTGAGGGCGGTGCCGTCCACCACCGCTGCGATCTCGTCCGGCGCGAAGCCGCCCCAGACGGTGGCGCCGTGATGGATGGTGACGCCGGCGGCGCGTGCTTCGACCAGCAGCGCGGCGCCGCGTTTGAACTGCGCGTCCGGCGTGGCATTCGCGTGCGATCTTGCCAGCGGCTTCAGATACTGCCCGCCCGCCTCCGCACGTTCGTCGAGCACGATGGTCGCCGACCCCGCGCGCGCGGCAGCGATGGCGGCGGACAGACCCGCCGGGCCGGCGCCGACCACCAGCACGTCGCAGGCCTGCTCCGCGATCACGCCGGGCTTTTCCGCCAGCGGCGCCGGTTCCGCCGGGAGCGCGCCCTGCACGCGCATGCCGGCCTCCGCCTTCACCAGGCAGGCGCGCTGGCCGGCGCGGCCATCGACGGTGACGATGCAATCCCAGCACGCCCCCATGCCGCACCACAGCCCGCGCGGCGCGCCCTTTGCCGTGGTGCGAAAGGCGACGACGCCCGCCGCCGACAGCGCGGCGGCGATGGATTCGCCGGGCAGGGCCTCGATGTCGCGGCCATCGAAGGTGAAGCGGATCGGCGCCGCGGAGGGCGTGATGGTGCTGGAGGTGAGGCGCATGCCCTTGCCGTGCCGGAGAAAACAGTCTCCGATCATCGCACGCGGCCCGCCCGCGTCCATCCCCGGAGCCATCGATGTCCCGCGAGCCCTTCCGCGGCACCTATACGGTGCTGGTCACGCCCTTCACCGCCGATGGGTCCGCCGTCGATCACGCCGCCCTTGCGCGGCTGGTGGAATACCAGGTGCGCGAAGGCGTGCGCGGGCTGATCCCGCTGGGCTCCACCGGGGAATTCCTGAGCGTGTCGCGCGAGGAACGCGCGGCGATCGTGGACACGGTGGTCAAGTCCGCCGCCGGTCGAGTGCCCGTGCTGGTCGGCACCGGCGCAGAGGACACGCGCGAGGTCGTCGCGATCTCGAAGGAAGCCGAGGCCCAGGGCGCGGACGGCGTGATGATCATCCCGCCCTTCTATTCCGTGCCGACCCTGGCCGAGCTGGTGCACCACTACGACACGGTGGCCAAGGCCATCGGCATCCCGATCATGGTCTACAACAACCCGGCGACGTCGAATGTCGACATGACGCCCGCGATGCTGGCCGAGATCAGCCGCATCCCGAATTGCCGCTACGTGAAGGAAAGCACGCTCGAGGTCACGCGCGTGCGCGACATCGTGGATTTGTGCGGCGACCGGATGGAGGTATTTGCCGGCGTGCTTGGCTACGAAAGCGCTTGGTTGGGCGCAATCGGCTGGGTCGCGGTGTGCAGCAACGTCGCGCCGCGGCTGTCGAGCGAGATGTTCGACGCCGCCGCCTTCGAGGCGAACCGCGACAAGTCCCGCGCGCTGTATCGGAAACTGACCCCGCTGCTGCCCTGGGTGGGCGGCCCGCGCTACGTCAGCGGCACCAAGGCGGCGTTCCGGCTGATGGGCATGGACATGGGCCCGCCGCGCCCGCCGCGCCTGCCGCTGCCCGCCGCCGACATGCCGGCGCTGGCGCAGGTCTTGCAGGGCATCGGGCTGATGAGCGTGGCCGCGCAGGCGGCGGAATGACAGGGAATACAACCATGGATCGTCGTCTGTTTCTCGCCGCCGGCGGGTCGCTGCTGGCCACCCCCGCGCTGGCGCAGGCGCCTGCCTGCACCCAGGCCGTGCCGAACAGCGAGCTGGTCAAGGCCGGCACGCTGACGCTGTCCACCAACCCCACCCTGCCGCCCATGCAGTTCGTCGACGGGCAGGGCGTATTGCGCGGCATGCGCGTGGAACTGGGGGCCGAGATCGCGCGGCGCCTGTGCCTTCAGGTCGAGCATGTGCGCGTCGAATTCGCCGCCATGATCCCCGGCCTCGCGGCGCGCCGCTGGGACATGATCAACACGGGCATGTTCTACACCGAGGAACGCCAGCGCCTGATGTGGCTGGTGCGCTACGAACAGCAGGCGATCAGCGTCTCGGTGCCGCGCGGCAACCCGCGCAACATCCGCCGCATCGAGGACCTGGCCGGCCTGCGCGTGGGCGTCGAGCAGGGCG
Organism: Roseomonas fluvialis; assembly: GCF_022846615.1. Classification (NCBI taxonomy): domain Bacteria; kingdom Pseudomonadati; phylum Pseudomonadota; class Alphaproteobacteria; order Acetobacterales; family Roseomonadaceae; genus Roseomonas; species Roseomonas fluvialis. The sequence goes on along the minus strand of NZ_AP025637.1, from coordinate 3,403,413 downwards.
GCTTCGAATTCCGCCGCACCACCGACATGTCGAACGACCTGGTCGCGCGCAACCTGCGGCCGCTGACCATCCGCGCCTTCGACAATTTCGCGGTGTCCTTCCAGGCGCTGCGCGCGGGGCAGCTCGACGCGGCTATTTCGATCGACAGCACCGGCAAGGAATACGACGACCGCGGGGAATTCACCCGCGCGATCTCCGGCCTGTACGGCACGCCGATCAATTTCGGCTTCCGTTCGCGCCCGCTGGCGCAGGCCGTAGCCACCGCTCTGACGGCGATGAAGGCGGATGGGTCGTTCCAGACGCTGCTCGATCGCTTCGGCGTCACCGCCTATGACGGGCCCTTCGAGGTGGTCGGGCCTTCGTGACGTCGCCCTCGGGCGCCGGGGGGCCGGCGCGACGCCCTGGTTCAGGGCCGCGCTGACCCATGCAGATCTGGCGCTGGGACGGCTTCTTCGACTCCCTGTTCAACGCCTACCTGCTGGAAGGGGCGATCATCTCGGTCGGCCTGACAGCGGGGTCGCTGGTGTTCGGGCTGATCATCGGGATCGGGTTGGCGCTGATGCGCCTGTCCGGCAACCGGATCATGTCCGGCTTCGCGGCCTTCTATTGCTGGTTCTTCCGCGGCACGCCGCTGCTGGTGCAGCTGCTGCTGATCTACACCGGCCTGCCGCTGCTCGGCATCCGCTTCGACGTGTGGGAAGCCGCGCTGATCGGCATTTCGCTGAATGAGGGCGCGTATCTGAGCGAGATCGTGCGCGCCGGCATCATGTCGGTGGCCAAGGGCCAGCGGGAAGCGGCCGCCGCACTTGGCCTGCACCGCGCGCAGGTGTTCCGCCTGGTCACCTGGCCGCAGGCACTGCGCGTCATCATCCCGCCGCTCGGCAACAGCGTGAACGGGCTGCTCAAGACCACGTCCATCGCGTCGGTCATCAGCGTCGACGAACTGCTGCGGCGCACGCAACTGCTGATCCAGGAACGCTTCCTGGTGCTGGAATTGTTCATCGTCGCCGCGATGTACTACCTGCTGATGACCACGCTGTGGGACTTCGTGCAGCGTCGACTCGAACGCCGCTACGGTCGCGGCTACGCGGCCGACTCAGCCGACCGGCGGTGACACCGCGGGGCCGGCGCGGTATCGCTGGCCCCGCCCCATGAACGACGTCGCCGACTTCGTCCCGCCCATGCCGACACCCGCCTGGCGGCCGCCCACGGCGATTGGCGGGTTGCTGCGCGCGCGACGCGACGTGTTGTCGATCTTCCCGGCCGATGCCTATCGCCGCCAGGTGATGTCCACGCGCCTGCCCGGGCGGATGATCCTGGTGGCGAACACGCCCGAGGTGGTGCGCGACGTCTTCGTGACCAAGCACGCCATCTACCAGCGCAAGTCCCGCTTCCTCGAGGACGCGCTGCGCCCGGTCATCGGCGGTTCGTCCTTCATCGCGTGGGGGGATGACTGGGCGGCCAAGCGCGCGGCGATCAGCCCGCCTATCCACCCTTCGGGCATCGCGCAATTCCACCCCTGCTACGTTCAGGCCGCCGAGGAAACTGCCGGGGATTTCGCGCGCGCCGATGGTTCGGTCGATGTCGCTGCCGCCTTCGCCACCGGCATCACGCGCGTGCTGCTGCTGTCGGTGTTCGGGCCATCGGTGCCGCGGGAGGACGCCGCGATCATCGCCGAGACCTTCACCGCCTACCAGGACGCTGCGGAGGTGGTGGACCTGTTCGGCCTGATGGGCCTGCCGGACATGCTGGGCTGGATCACGCGCCGGCGCGCGGGGCGGCTCGCGGCCGCACTGCGCGGGCGCGTTGCACGCCTGCTGGACGAACCTGGGCCCGGCACGCCGCTCCTCGCCGCGCTGCGCGCCTCGTTGTCGGGGGATGCGCTTCTGGACGAGGTGGTGATGTTCCTGCTGGCGGGGGCCGAGGGCGCCGCCATCACGCTGACCTGGACCGCCATGCTGGCGGCGATGCATCCCGCCACGGCCGACCGCATGGCTGCAGAACTCCCCGACGCGCCGCCGGATTACGCCGACCTTCCGGGCTTCGCCTTCACCCGCGCCGTGATCCAGGAATCGATGCGGCTGTACCCGCCGGTCGCGGTGTTCGCCCGCCAGGCGCTGAAGCCCGACCGCATCCGCCGCTGGGACGTGCGGGAAGGGGATATCGTGCTGGCCGTGCCCTGGCTCCTGCACCGGCACGAGCAGTTGTGGGAGGCGCCGCACGCCTTCCGCCCCGAACGCTTCCTGGGCGACGCCCCGCGACAGCGCCCGCGCTTTGCCTACCTGCCCTTCGGCATCGGCCCGCGCATCTGCGCGGGTGCGGCGTTCGGCATGGCCGAGGTCTCGGTCTTCGCCGCCATCCTGTTCCGCCGCTTCCGCTTCGCCCTGGCGCCCGGCTTTACGCCGCGGCCGAATTGCCGCCTGGCGCTGCGGCCCAAGGGCGGCATGTGGCTGGTGGTGACGCGGCGTTGACGGGGCGCTCAGACCTTGTCCGGATCATTCTTGGGCGCGGTGAAGTTCAGCGGGCGCAGTGCGTCCTGGGCGCGCTGGCGGGATTGCGCGTCAGTCATGGCGCGAAAGGCCGCATGCAGATCGGCGCTCTGGTCATCCGTGCCAAGGTTGCGGAACACCGGGTTGTAGGTGCCCGGAACTGCCACATGGGGATTGACGAAGCCGCCGAGGAAGTTGGCGACGGCGCCGGCCGCTGCGACGCCATCGCGATCGCGCCACGCCACACCGGCGAAATGGACCGATTCCTGCCAATGCGCCGTCGTATACGACCGCGTCCCTTCGCTCGTGCGCGCCGCATTGGCGATCACGAAATCGGCTGTCTGTCGTGACGCCGGCTGGTTGAACTCCATCAGCCATCCATTGACCACGTTCACCGCCCTGTTGAAGTAGTCGGGAACGTCGCGCGTCGCCTCGTCGATCCGTCGGCGCTCGGCGAGGTGATCGGGCGGACCGCTGCCTGACATGGCCGTCTCCTCGTGGGTTTCTGGCGACCATGCTACCGGATGGCGCCTCGCCTCCCGCGTGAATCCTTCGTGACCGGCAACGCCATGACAGTGCTTGCCAGACCGCAGGCCCGCGGCAAATCTCTCTTCGAAGGCAGGAGATCGAAGAATGCCAGACTACGACCTCGCGGTACGCGGCGGCCAGGTGGCCACGGGCTTCGGCACCGCGCGCTGCGACATCGGCGTCAAGGACGGCCGCATCGTCGCCATCGCCGAGCGCATCACCGACGCTGCCCGCACCATCGAGGCCGACGGCCTGCTGGTCCTGCCAGGCGGCGTCGACAGCCATTGCCACATCGAGGAACCCTCGCGCGGCGGCTACGCCAGTACGGGTGCCGCCGAACCGCCGGTCACGGTCAACGAGGAATCCTTCGCGACCGCCTCCGCCTCGGCCTTCGCCGGCGGCACCACCTCCGTCGTGTGCTTCATCCCGCAATGGAAGGGTTTCGGCGTCTGGGACCGCTACGTAGATTACCGCGCCCGCGCGGCGAAAGGGATGCTCGACCATTCCTTCCATCAGATCATCTCCGACCCGACCGACGCGGTGATGGATGAGGAGGTGCCACGCGTGGTCGCCGAGGGCGTGCGCAGCCTGAAGGTCTTCCTCACCTACGAACCGCTGCACCTGAACGACGCGCAGTACCTGCGCGTGCTGACCAAGGCGCGCGAACTGGGCTGCCTGGTCACCGTGCATTGCGAGAACTACGAGGCGATCAACTGGCGCACGCAGGAACTGCTCAAGCACGGCATGACCGCGCCGAAGTACCACGCCTGGGCGCGCCCGCCGATCGTCGAGCGCGAAGCCACACACCGCGCCATCGCCCTGGCCGAACTGGTGGACCAACCGATCCAGGTCTTCCACGTGAGCTGCGCCGAGGCCGCCGAGGAAATCGCCCGCGCCCAGGCTCGCGGCGTGAAGGTCTGGGGCGAGACCTGCCCGCAATACGTGGCCCTGACCGCCGCCGACATGGACCGCCCCGGCTTCGAGGGGGCGAAGTTCATGTGCAGCCCCGCCCCGCGCACGAAGGAGGAACACGCCCGCATCTGGGAGATGATCCGCCGCGGCACGCTCGACGTCATCTCGTCGGACCATTGCGCCTTCTCGTTCGAGGGCGACAAGGGCAAGCGGTCCAACGGCGCCAACGCCGTGTTCCGGGACATCCCGAACGGCATCCCCGGCTTCGCCGCGCGGCTGCCGATCATCTTCAGCGAGGGTGTGTCCAAGGGTCGCATCAGCCTGGACGATTTCGTGCGCCTGACCGCTACGCAACCCGCGCGGCTGATGGGCCTCGCCCCGCGCAAGGGCATGATCGCGGTGGGCGCGGATGCCGACCTCGCGCTGTGGGATCCGACGAAGAAGGTGACACTCACCAATGCGCTGATGCAGCACGCGATCGACTACACGCCCTACGAAGGGATGGAGGTCACCGGCTGGCCGGTCGCGACCATTCGCCGCGGCGAGGTCGTGATGCGCGACGGAAAGGTGCAGGCCGAACCCGGCACCGGCCGCTTCCTGCCGCGCGGCCCCTACGACATGATCCGACCGCGCGGCATCACGCCGGACGGCTTCGACCCGGCGCCGTTCAGGTGAGCGCCACGGCGTAGCCCACCGCCCAGATCCCGGTCTCGTCGTAGTCGATACGAGTCGCGTCGGTGACCGGCTCGGCGGCGAGGACCGCGGCGATCTTCGCGCGCGCCGCATCGACACGGCGGCGGATCTCCCCTGCGCCAGGCGGCGTGGGTTCCGCCGCCAGCACGCCGCTGCCGGTCCAGGCCAGCCGCGTGGTCCAGCGCTCGGTGCTTTCGGGGCGTGGCCGGACGCGCCCGGTAGTGGACTGACGCAGCAGCAGCGCGTCGCGCTCCGGGCGAGGCTCGATCACGCCCTCCAGGCGCCGCGAGGCGGTGCTCACCTGCTCGTCGTGGAAGGACAGCGTCTCGATCCCCAGGATGCGGAGCGCGCCGGCATCGTCCACGCCGATCACCGCCGCCAGCTTCTGCGCCACGCCCGTGCCGCGGTTGCCCTGGAAGCTGGCCAGCAGCACCTCGCGCCCCGCCACCGGCAGGCTGCGCAGCACGCGCCCGTCGCCGTACCAGGTGGGCAGGCGGATTTCGCCCTGCGGGGCAGCGGCGCCTGTGAAGGCGATGACGAAGGCCTCGCCCCTGTCGCCGCGCGCCGTGCGCGCCACGACGGTGCTGGGCGGCTGGCCTGGGCGCAGCGTGAAGGTGGTGGTCGCGGCCTGTGCGGAAGGTGCGGCGCACAGGCCCGCGGCGGAGAACAGGATCGAGCGGCGGCTGGTCATGAGGCGTCCCGGCGCGACGGTGCAGGCGCCGATCCTGCCCCGCGGAAGGCCACCTGGAAAGGAAGCGCTTCAGCTCGCCGCACGCCCGCGCATCGCGGCCGCGACCCCCTCCAGTCGCGCGCGCAGCCGCGCCAGCGCTGCCCCGCCGCGCAGCACCGGCCGGCAGGCGGCGGCCTCATAGCGCGGGCTTGGCGCGCAGGGACGGAAGTCCTTGAACAGCGAAGTGACCGCGTGGTTGTCGAACAGGTCGCGGTTGCCGTCGTCGAAATAGGTTTCGCTGGCGGCGCCCTCTGCCAGCACCAGGCCATGCGCGGGCAGCTCGATGTGCCAATAGGCTGCCTCGGCCCGCCACGCCTCCTGCACGATGCTGCGGCCGTTCACCAGCAGCAGCGCCGGCACCAGATGGCCGTCCAGCAGCATGCCGTGCTCGGGTGAGACGCGCAGGTCGCGCCGCGGCAAACCGCCGCCCAGCGCGCCGGCGCGGATCAGCACCGGCGCCACGCCGATCGGGTCGGCGCGCCCGGCGACCGCCACGCGTGTGCGGCCCATCCAGACCACGCCCTGCGGGATGCCGCCATCCGATCCCGTCAGCACCATGTCGCCGGCACGCAACGTCTCGATCGGCACCTCGCCGGTGGGTGTCGCGATCATGGTGCCGGCGAGGAAGCAGGTGACGGTCTCGAGCCCATAGGCACGCACCGATCCACCGGCGCCGAAGCTGAACAGCCTTGCGCCGTCGGTCTCGGTGGTCTCGGTCCAGTCGTCGGTCTCGTCGCCGGTCCAGCCCGCAAGATGCAGCGTGTCGCTGCCCGCGCCGAACTGGATCGTGTCGTCGCCATCGCCGGCGCGCCAGAAGGCGAGGTCGCCATCGCTGCCGGCATCGATCCTGTCGTTGCCCGCGCCGCCGGTGATGGTGTCGTCGCCGCCGCGGCCGAGCAGCGTATTCGCCCCGCCATCGCCCAGGATGGAATCATCGCCCGTCCCGCCGGCGGCATCCTCGAAGCGGGCGATGCTGTCGCCCTCCAGCAGCCCCCCGGCGACAGTCTGCGCGGCAAGGTCGATGACGACGCCGGCGGTGTCCGCCCCGGCATCGAGCAGGTCGTGCCCGGGCACCGTCGCGAAGCCGCTGCCGAAGCCGAAGGTGACGCGGCTGCCGCCATCGAGCACGTCCGCCCCGCCGGTCGCGACGATCGTGTCGTCCCCGCCACCGCCCAGCAGCGTGTCGGGCGCGTCGTCCAGCCCTGACAGCCAGTCATTGTGGTCGCTGCCGGCCAGTCCCTCGATGTCGGTCAACGTATCGCCCGCCGCATCGCCGCCGGACTGTGCCGCGCCAGGCGTCAGCGAGACCGTGACGCCCGCGCTGGAGTACCGGTAGTCGGCGATGTCGCCATCTGCGCCGCCGTGGAGCCAGTCGCCACCCTGGCCGCCGTCCAGCGTATCGGCGCCGTCACCGCCCTCAAGCGTGTCGATCGCCGCATCGCCAGCCAGGCTGTCGGCGCCGCCCTGGCCCTGCAGGCTGTCGTCACCGCCGCCGCCGGCGAAGGTGTCGGCATCGTCCAGCCCCGCCAGCGTATCGCGCGCCGCGCCGGCGATGATGAAGAACCGCTCGAAGCCGGCGAGCGTCGTGCCGTCGCCCAGTTCGGTCTGCGAGTCTGCGTCCACCGGGCGGAAATCGAGCGTGTCCGAGCCCTGGAAGCGGTACAGCACCGCGAGGTCGATGCCGGTGTCGTCGTCCCCGTCCGGCCCGGCCAGGCTGTCGCCGCCGATCAGGCTGTCATGGCCGCCCCAGCTTTCGATGGTGTCGCTGCCGACGCCGCCCAGCATCGTGTCGTCGCCGGGCGCCCGGAAGTCGCCGTCGCGCAAGCTGTCATCGCCGACCTGGCCGAGCAGGCTGTCATTGCCGCCCTCGCCCTCGATGGTGTCGCCGCCGCCGCCCTCGACCAGGCCGGAGATGGTGTCGCCGAGCGTCGTACCGCGGATCTGGAACCGCTCGACGCCGAGCACCACGCCGCCGTCGCCGAGTGCCGCCTCCTGCGTGTCCTGCGGCGTGAAGTTCAGCACCTTGTCCGCCGCCGTGACCTGGTTGCGGAAGATGATCGCGAGGTCGTCGCCCTCGCCGCCATCGAGGCGGTCGGCGCCGCCGGTTCCATCGGGGATATTGTCCTGGCTGACCAGCAGGTCGTCGCCCGAACCGCCCTCGAGCGTATCGTTGCCGCGCAAGTTGGTGGGCGACCCGCCATGGCCGCTGAGGGTGTCGTTGCCGCCCTGGCCGCGCAGCAGGTCGTCGCCGCGTTCGCCGCTCAGGGAATCGTCGTTCTCGAGCCCGCCGATCGTGTCGTTCCGCTCGCTGCCGGCGATCACGAAGCGCTCGACGTTGATGACCGTGACGCCGTCACCGGTCGAGGCCTCGATCGTGCTGCTGACCGGGTTGAAGTCCATCGGCGCGATCGACAGCGTGGCGGGCCGCGTCATTTGCAGCGTGTCGAAATCCTCGCCGCCGTCGATATAGGCGGCGCCGCGCCCCTCGAACCCGCTTCCCTGCAGCAGCAGGTCGTCGCCATCGCCCCCCAGCATCGTGTCGGGCGCGCCGTCGATGCTAGGATTGCCGCCTTCCAGCGTGTCATTGCCGCCGCGCCCGGCGATCAGGTCGGCGCCGGTGCCGCCGTCCAGGCTGTCGTTGCCGTCCAGGCCGAAGAAGGTGTCGTCGCCGGCGCCACCCGTGAAATTGAACACCTCGACGCCGACGACCGAGCCGCCGATAACCCCCAATGAGGCCGGCGTCTCACTGTCGACCGGCCGGAAATCCGTGGGAATGTTTGCATCGGATACGCCGGTCACGCCGCCGAGCGTAAGCGTGTCCTCGCCGGACCCGCCATCGATGCTGTCCGCGCCGCCAGTCGTGATGATCCGGTCGTTGCCGCCGCCGGCGATCATGGTGTCGGCGTCGTTGTTGAAGCGGTAGTTGGCGTCGACCAGCAGGTTGTCGCCCGCACCGGCCAACAGCAGGTCGGCGCCGCCATTGCCGTTGAGCGAATCCTCCCCGTCGAGGCCCTGGATCGTGTCGTTCAGGTTCGACCCGATGATGTCGAAGACCTCGACGCCCACCACCGTGCTGCCTTCGCCAAGCGGCGTGGGCGTGGCGCTGTCGACCGGGCGGAAGTCGAGCGGCGGCCCGCTGACCGGGTCGTTGAAGAACTGCTGTGTGTGGCGGAAGATCAGCCTGTCGTACCCATCGCCACCCACCACGGAATCGCCGCCCGAACGGCTGACCAGCCAGTCGTTGCCGTCGCCGCCGACCACGGTGTCGGCACCGGAGAGCGAGTTGTCGCCATCTTCGATCGAATCGTCGCCCGCGCCGCCGTCGAGGCTGTCATTGCCGGTGCCGCCGCGCAGCGAATCGCTGCCGCCCTCACCCAGGATGGTGTCGGCGCCATCGCCACCGAACGCGGTGTCGCGGCCCTCGCCACCCAGGATCAGGTCGTCGCCAGCCTCGCTGTTCAGGCTGTCATTGCCCGCCCCACCCAGCAGCGTGTCGTTGTCGGCGCCACCCAGCAGGCTGTCATTGCCATCCCCACCATCGAGCGCGTCGTTGCCCGCAAGGTCCACCAGCAGGTCGTTGTCCGCCCCGCCCAGCAGGCTGTCCGTGCCGGCACCGCCGCGCAGCACGTCGTTGCCCGCATCGCCCGAGAGCGTGTCAGCCTCCGAGCCGCCATCCAGCGTGTCGCGGCCCTCGCCGCCTTCCAGCAGGTCGCGGTCCGCCTCTCCCACCAGGCTGTCGGCGCCGGCCCAGCCGCGCAGCGTGTCGTCGCCCCCCGTGCCGTTGATCGTGTCGTTGCCGACATCGAGCCGACCCTCGATCCGGTTCGCTTCGCTGCTGCCGATGAAGAAAATCTGCTCCACCTCGCTCACCACGAAGGGCGAGAGGTCCGCGGCGGCCCCCGTGAGCGTGAAGACGCCGGCCGCATCCGGCACGAAGCTGAGGGTCAGTCCGATCAGGGGTGCGGCCTGGCCCAGCACGATGAACGCGGTGTCGTTCCCCTCGCCGCCGACCAGGCTGTCACCCCGGGTGACGAGCGAGTTCGAGTGGTCGGTGCTGTAGAGCGAATCATCCCCCGCACCGCCGAGAAGCGTGTCGGCAACAGGTCCGGCTGACGTCACGAGGCCGATGCCGGAGGCGCCAAGAACGTCGTTGCCCTCGCCGCCGGTCAGCAGATCGGCGCCGGTCCCTCCCAGCAGCCGGTCGTTGCCGCCCTCGCCCTGCAGCGTGTCGTCGCCGCCGAACCCCTCCGCGGTATCGGCGCCGGCGGTGCCGGTGAAGCTGTCATTGCCCTCGGTTGCCCCAGGGTTCGGAAACCAACCCGACATGCAGCGCGCCTTCCCACCCGCAGGACCGCGCAAGTGTCCGTGATGGGGCGGTCCGCGGCAACGCGAAAACTGCGGTTGCGAAACGGTTGAATGACTCGCGCTACAGCCGCGCCGGCACCTGCGCGATCACACTCTCCTCCGCATTGGCGAAGGCGAGGCGCAGGTGGCGGTCCTGCCCGGGCCCGAAGAACGGCCCCGGCAGGCCGAGCAGCCCGCGTTCCACCGCCAGGCGCTCCGCCAGCGCGACCGCATCGGGCGCGTCGTCGGGCAGGCGCATGTAAGCGAAATAGGCGCCGAGGCTGTCCAGCCGCCAGCCCGGCAATTGTGCGGCGGCGCGGCGGAAGGCCTCGGCCCGCCCGGCCATCAGGTCGCGGTTCGCCGCCCGCCAGTCACGCAGCGCCTTCACCCCCCAGGCCAGCGCCGCCTGCGCCGCCTTCGGCGCATTGATCTGCAGCGTGTCGAGCGCCTTCATCAGTTCGACGCGAAAGCCCGCCCCCGCGGCAATGGCGCCGACGCGATGCCCCGGCACGCAATACGCCTTCGAGAAGGAATACAGGTGCACGAAGCCCTCGCCCCAGGCGGGGTCGGCGAACAGCGCATGCGGTGGCGACTGCGCGGGGCTGAGGAAGTCGCGATAGGTCTCGTCCAGCACCAGCCAGGCGCCGTGCGCGCGCGCCAGTTCCGCGAAGCGCGCGATCACGGCCGGCGGATAGACCGCCCCGGTCGGGTTGTTCGGCGTGACAAGAACGATGGCGCGCACGCCCGCCATCAGCGCGGCGGCGCGGTCCGGATCGGGGATGAAGCCGTCCTCCGCTCGGCATTCCAGCGGCACGCAGGGAATGCCGAGCGCCGACAGCGCCATGCGGTGGTTGAAGTACCAGGGCGTGGGCAGCATCACTGCCTCGCCCTGTCCGGCCAGCACGCTCATGGCCATGGTGAAGGCGAGGTTGCCGCCCGAGGTGATCGCGACATCCGCGGTCGTGAGTCGCGCGCCGTAGAAGCGCGCCATGTCGTCCGCCAGCGCGGCGCGCAAATCGGGGTCGCCGTCGATCGGTCCGTAGCCGGCGGCCGCACGGCTGCCCGCCGCCTCGGCCAGCTTCGCCAGCAGGTCGGGATGCGGCGGATAACCCGGCACCGCCTGCGTCAGGTCCAACACCGGCCCCGCGCGCCCGTCATAGCGCGCCGCCCATTCGCGTACCGCCGGGATCGGCGGTGTCTGGGTGGCCTGGATTCGGGGCGAGAGTGGCAGGGTCATGGCACCGGAGGGAACCATCGGCGCGCCGCCGCGTCCATGCGGCGCCTGGTCACGGCGGGTGTGCGACCCGCGCGCGCGCCGTCACGGCGCCTCGCCCGCCGGGCGTCCCGTCGCGTGCCGCCAGTGGTGCCACAGCAGCCGTGCCGCCAGCGATCGATAGGGGGACCAGGCGCGGGCGATCTCCGCCAGCGCGCGCGGCGTCGGGCGCGCCTGCAGCGCCTTCAGATGCGCGACACTCGCCGCCAGCGCCACGTCCCCGGTGGGGAACACGTCCGGCCGGTCGAAGCCGAACACCAGGTGCACCTGCGCGGTCCAGGGGCCGAGGCCCGGAATGGCCGAGATCGCCGCGATCGCCACCTCATCCGGCGCGTCGCGCAGCACCGCGACATCGAGCCGCCCGTCCAGCACCGCGGCGGCCAGCGCGCGCACATGCGCCACCTTTGGCCGCGACAGCCCCGCGCCGCGCAGCGCGTCATCCCCGAGCGCCAGCATCCCGGCCGGGTCCAGCGCGCCCGGCAGCGCCGACAGCCGCCCCCAGATCGCCGCGGCGGCCTGGTTGCTGATCATCTGCCCGCAGATGGTGCGCAGCAGCCCGGCGAAGCCAGGATCGCGCGAGCGCCAGGGCAGCGGGCCGGCGCGGTCCTCGATGCCGGCGAAGTCCGGGTCCTGGCGGCCGAGCGCCATGATGGCGTCGCGCGCCCAGCCGGGCGGTGTGGGGAAGGGGGGTGAGGCGGCGGGAGCATTGCGTGGGGTGGAGGGCGCCCCCGCCGCCTCGGAGGAGGACCGCCCGCGGGGGATGCTGCGGGACGGGCTCCGTGATCGGGTAGGTGGTGCGGCCATGGCCGGGACGAAGCCTCGGATGCACCCGGATTGCAACGCCCGGCAACCGGCGCACGGCCTGCAACAAGAAGAAACACGGCACGGCGCTGCAACGGCGCCACTTCGCCCTATTGTAACAGTCATGGACTCCGCACCGCATATCCTCGTGGTCGATGACGACCGCGAGATCCGCGACCTGCTCTCACGCTTCCTCGAGAAGCAGGGCATGCGCGTCACGGCTGCCAGGGACGCGCGCGAGGCTCGCCGCGTCTGGCCGCTCGGGCGCTACCACCTGGTGGTGCTCGACCTGATGATGCCGGGGGAACCGGGACTCGATTTCGCGCGCTGGCTGCGCACGCAATCGGACGTGCCCATCGTGATCCTGACCGCGATGGGGGAGGAGACCGACCGCATCGTGGGCCTCGAGCTCGGCGCCGACGACTACGTCGCCAAGCCCTTCAACCCGCGCGAACTGCTGGCGCGCATCCGCGCCGTGCTGCGCCGCGCGAATGGCGAAGGCCCGGCGAAGGAGCCGCCCGCCAAGACCATCCGCTTCGCCGGCTGGACGCTGGAGCCCGTGCTGCGCCGCCTGCTGAACCCCGAAGGTGCCGAGGTGCCGCTCACCGGCGGCGAATACGAACTGCTGCTGGTGCTGGTGGAACGGCCCAACCGCGTGCTGACGCGCGACATGCTGATGGACCTGCTGCGCGGTCGCCAGGCGGGGCCCTTCGACCGCGCGATCGATGTCGCCGTGTCGCGGCTTCGGCGGAAGCTGGAAGACGACGGGCGCAATCCCACGCTGATCAAGACCGTGCGCGGCGGTGGCTACGTGCTGGCTGCGACGGTCGAGCGTGGCTGAACGCCGCCGCCGCTTCCGGCTGCCCTCGAGCCTCGGCGGCCGCACCGCCTTCTGGCTGATCGTCGCGCTGATGGTGGTGCAGGCGGCGGGGCTGACCATCCATGCGCTGGATCGCGTCGACCTGCAGCGCTTCATCCATGCGCGGGAGATCGCCGGGCGCGCCTTCGGCGCGTGGCGTACCGCGGTGCTCGCCCCGACCGACCGGCGCGAGCAGATGCTGGCTGACCTCGACCTGCCGGAAGGGCTCAGCGTCGACCTTGCGCACCAGCCCGCCGTGCGCGCCGGCGCGCCGCAGCCGCCCCCGCATGTGATGCGCCTGTTCCGGCTCGACCTGGTGAATTCCGGCCCGCCGCGGCTGCGCCCGCGGGAGGCGCGCGTCGCCGCCCTGCCGCCCGGTGGCTTCCAGGCTTCCCTGCGCCTGCCCGATGGCGAATGGCTGAACGTGCGGGTCGAGATGCCGCCGCCGCGGCCTTGGCATTCCGCCACCTTCCTCGCGGCCTTCGTGGTGATGACGGTGGCGGCGGTGCTGCTGATCCTGTGGGCGGTGGCGCGCCTCACGCGGCCGGTGCGGCTGCTCGCGGAAGCTGCCGACCGGCTCGGGCGCGACGTGAACGCGCCGCCCCTGCCCGAGGGCGGGCCGTCCGAGGTGGCAACCGCCGCACGCGCCTTCAACGTGATGGCCGGGAGGATCCAGCGCTTCGTGGCCGACCGCACGCAGATGCTGGCGGCGATCGGGCATGATCTGCGCACGCCCATCACGCGGCTGCGCCTGCGCGCCGAATTCATGGACGACGACGAGCAGCGACGGAAGATGCTGTCCGACCTCGATGAGATGGAACAGATGATCGCCGCGACTCTGGCCTTCGCGCGGGACGATGCGGCAGCCGAACCCGCGACGCCGATCGACCTGGCCGCGCTGTGCCGCACCGTGGCCGACGAAGCCGCGGATGCCCGCCCCGAACTGGCCGAGGCCATCGCCTTCGATGGCCCCGAGCGCCTGACGGTGCGCGCGCGTCCCATCGCGATGAAGCGCGCCCTGGCGAACCTGGTCAGTAATGCGCTGGCCTATGGCGGCGCGGCGCGGCTGCACCTGTCCGCGCCGGAGGGCGGCGTGGTGCGCCTGGCGGTCGAGGATGACGGCCCCGGCATTCCGGAGGCCGAACTCGAGGCGGTCTTCGCCCCCTTCCGCAGGCTCGAGGCAAGCCGCAATCGCGAGACCGGCGGCACCGGGCTGGGGCTGACCATCGCACGCAACATCCTGCGCGCGCATGGCGGCGACGTGGTGCTGGCCAACCGGCCCGGCGGCGGGCTGCGCGCGGTGGCGAGCCTGCCGGCGTGATGTTCTCCGCCTGCTATTCCAGCAGGCGGAGGTTGGCGAGCTGGCCGGCGATGGTGGCGAAGGCCGCGGCAAGCTGCGCCTGGTTTTCCGCCAGGAAGTAGTTCTCCGGCCGGCTGGCGCAGTTGCGGTAGAGGTTGACGACCGTTGCCGAGGGGTTGTTCACGAACAGGATGGTGTAGACGTTGATGTTCCGCGGGCGGCCTGTCGCCGGGTCGTCGGCGCGCACGGCCTGGCACAGGCGCGTCATGCGGGCATTGATGCCGTTGGTTGGATCGGTCACGGCGGTGCCGCCCGGGCCGGCGGTCGGGTTCGCGATGCCGATGCGGTTGCCGGTCGCCCCACCGCTCGCGAGGCGCCCATAGGCGTTCTGGTCGGCATCGGTGCCGGCGGTGTAGACAGGGACGACGGGCGGCGGGGCCGGGTTTGTCAGGGTCGCGCAGCCTTGCACACCCGTGCCGCACGCGCCCGGCGCGCCACCCCCCCAGTCGAACCACTGGTTCTCACCATCAGTCATGAGCACGATGCTCTTGTCCATGGCTCGTGTGTTGTAGTCGAGCGGCAGCTGCCGGGTTTCCCAGGTCTCGGCGAGATTCCAGTCGGCGCGCCAGCGCGGCGAGATGGTGCCCCAGCCGAGCTGCAGTCCCAGGTTCGCCATGGTGCCGCCGCGGCGGACGGCGCGCAGCGCGGCAATCTGGTCGAGCACGGCCTGTCGGTTGCTCGTGAGCGGCAGCACCGCCCGACCACAGCCGACATTGGGGCCGCGGCGCTCATTGTCCGCGCCGCCGGCCGGCTGGTCGGCGTCCGGCGCTTCCGGATTGTGTTCCCAGACCGCCGTGCTCCAGGCGGGTGTCGGGTTCCAGTTCGACACCACGGTGCCGCCCGCGCCGGGAATCCAGGCATTGTCCCCGCGGATCACCGGAATGTCGGTGGCCCGCAGGTCCTCAGGCGACGTGCCGCCGGCATAGACGCGCAAGCGCGGCGGCGGATTGCCGTTGCCGCGATAGACCCAGACATAGGGGTTGCCGTTGGGCGCGTACTGGATCTGGCCCAGCAGATTGCGGTCATAGCTGAGCGGGTAGCGGTTCGACGGCCAGAAGAACGGCCGGAAGCCGACGACGCTGGGCGGCGTGTCGTCCTGGTCTGCGCTGACCGGGTAGTTGTTCGGGGTGAGTGTGCCGCCGGTGCGCGCCTCGACGCAGCCGCGCCAGACGGTCGGCAGGAAATCATTCGGGTTCAGGCTGCCCGGCTGCAGCCAGTTCGTGCGCTGGCTGCCGATGTTCACCATCGCGGTGTAGGGCACCACCGAGACGAACACGTTGGGCTCGGCCGCGTTCTGCGTGTCGAACACGCGGTTCACCAGGTTGGTCGCCGCATCGCGCAGCGCCACGATGTTGTTGTTGCTCGCCATCGATCCCGTGACGTCGAGGACCAGCGCCAGTTCCAGCCCTGTCACCTGGCGGCGCGCCACCGCGCTGTCGCTCACCGTCGTGTTGCGCCGTTCGATGATGCTGAACAGCGTTGTCGGCACCACCGTGGTGCCGCTCACCTGGATTCGGTTGTTGTCGAGTTGCGTGATGACCGGCTGGGTCGCGGTGGCCAGCAGGTAGTTCGCGCTGGTGCCGTTCTGGCGGTAGTTCGCCCAGTAGATGTTCTCGACCAGCGCATTGCGCTGCGCCTCGGGTTCGGCGATGCGCCGCGCCGCGACCAGGGATGCCGCGTCGATCGCGGTCTTGAGTCGCGCATTGGCCAGCCAGATGCGCGTGAGGTCGATGGCAAGGCCGGCGAACCCGATGACTCCGATCATTACGATCGCGCTCATGGCCGCGACGGCACCGCGGCGGTTCCGGATGGCCTTCATGCGGTGCAGTCCGTGGCGTTGGAGTTGACGGGCGGCGTCTGAGCCCGCGCCGGATCGGCGATGCGGGTGAGGAACATGGTGACGCCCCTGATCCGCCGGTCGAGAGCGGTACCGATCAGCCCGGCGCTGAGCACCCAGGGTATCACCACCGCGTTGGCCTCGAAGACAATCAGCGTCTGGCCCGCAGGGAGCAGGAAGGCCGCGTCGTTGGTCCCCCGCAGGATCGGCTCCCCGCCCTCCGCGGCAGGGCCGAGCACGCTGCCGATGTCCGCGTTGCCGGTGCGGCGCCGCCAGTTGATTCGATTCCGGTTGGTTGCGGTGTTGAGGCTGACCGCCGAGATGATCATCGCCCCGCCGGTGGCGGAATTCACGTCCACCAATCCACCGCCGATCCGCGCAGCGAGAGCCCAGAATGCGTCGATGTCGCCGGGATCGGTGATGGGGTTGCACTGCGACACCACCTGGCCGACCTGCACCGCGATCATTTCCATGCGGAGCTGTGCACGGAACAGGCGCATGACGTCGGCCGTGCAAAGCACGATGATGAAGAAGATCGGCACCATCAGCGCGAATTCCGAGGCGGCAACGCCTCGGCGCCCGCGCCGAAACAGGCCGTGCTCAGCACGACGCGTTTTCGAATGGCTCATTCTTGATCACGATCGTGGTCTGGTGGGTGAAGGAATCGCCGCCCCAGATCAGGCCGGCGATGCCGCCAGTGATGAAGGGCTGGCGGTAGCGGATGGTGTAGGAGGTGATCTGGCTGCCCGTGCCGGCGCTGGGGGTGCCGGCGCTGGCCAGTCCGCCAAGGTTACTCCACGCATTGGTCGTCACTGTCAGGTTGGCGCCCTGCTTGATCAGACTTCCCGTCGACTGCGAAACCATCCAGCCGATGCCCGCGCTGCGGCAGGTCGGCATGTTTTCGACCGGCGTGCTGCCGCGCTGCCAGGCCGGGATGGAATTCGCCCCCGTGCCGCCGAAGCGGCTCGCCTTCAGCGCGGCATGGTCGAGCGCGGCACCGGTAGCGAGCTGCCAGGCGGCTTCGCATATCGCCAGGATCATGATGAAGAACGGCCCGGCGATGATGGCGAACTCCGACGCCGACGCGCCGCGCCGCTGCAGGAAGGTGCGCCGGACCAGCGCCAGCGGGCCGATGCGACCAGCCGGCGCTGCGGAAAGCGGCGGGTGCGGGGGGGGGAGCCGCATGACCAGGGAGCGCCTTGTCCAAAAAAGTGGATGTTGACCAAGAAACTAGAGTTAACGGACCGTGAAAGTCCAACAATTGAGCCGTCAGGACTATACACAAACGCGTGACGGCACCGCAAGCACGGTGGTGTGATCAGGGTGGCTGGCGCGATCCTGCGGCGCCGTTACAGTCTTGGCTCGCCCCCCCGGAAGACAAGGATCGCGCGGCATGGAATGGGTCCTCCTCGGCATCGTCGTCGTGTTGGTCGGCTGGCTGGTGGTCATCTACAACCGCCTCGTCACGCTCCGGCAGGTCACCGGCCAGTCCTGGTCTGACGTGGATGTGCAGCTGAAGCAGCGCCACGATCTCATCCCCAACCTGGTCGAGACCGTGAAGGGCTATGCCGCGCACGAGAAGACCACGCTCGATGCCGTGATCCAGGCGCGCAACAATGCGGTCAGCGCGCAGGCCCAGGGCCCGGCCGCGGCAGGGCCGGCGGAAGGCCAGCTCGGCGCCGCGCTCGGTCGGCTTTTCGCCTTGAGCGAGGCCTATCCCGACCTCAAGGCCAACCAGAACTTCCTGTCGCTGCAGGGCGAATTGTCGGATATCGAGAACAAGATCGCCGCCGCCCGGCGCTTCTACAATTCGTCCGTGGCCGAATACAACGCGATGACGGAAAGCGTGCCGGCCGTGTTCTTTGCGAAGTCGATGGGCTTCCAGCAGCGCGGCTTCTTTGAACTGCCCGAGGCCGAGCGCGCCGCGGTGCAGGCCAGCCCCCAGGTGAAGTTCTAGAGCGCAGTCCGTGCGCAAGGGCTTACGTCATGCTCTCTAGCCTTCCGATCTTGCGAGCATCTTTACCCGCTCAAACGGCTCCGTTTGAGCGGGCGATGCTCTAGGCCGCCGCCATGCAGGCATTCGGCCTGCGTACCCATGCGTGGAACACCGCCTGGCGGTCGATGCTGCTGCTGGCCGGCTTTCCGCTGCTGCTGGCGCTGATGGCCTTCGGTGTCGGCCTGGTCTTCGCCGCCGACCAGCAGAACATCGACCGCGCCTTCCGCGACACCCTGCGCAACCTGCCCTGGCTGTATGTCGTGGCCTGGGGCGTGGCGATCATCTGGTTCGCCATCGCCTGGGTCGCGCACAACAGGATCCTGGACTGGGCGACCGGCGCGCACCCGGTCACCCGCGCCGAGGAACCTCGGCTGTGGAACCTGCTCGAGAATTTGTGCATCTCGCGCGGCATGCGCATGCCGCGGCTTGCGGTCATCGAGACACCGGCGATGAACGCCTATGCCGCCGGCCTCACGCGCGACAAGGGCGCCGTCACTGTCACGCGCGGCCTCGTTGATGCGCTCGATGACCGCGAACTCGCCGCGGTGCTGGCACACGAACTCGCGCATATCCGCAACGGCGATGCGCGGCTCGGGCTGATCGCTGCGGTCTTCGTGGGCGTGATCTCGCTCGGCTTCGATTCCATGACGCGTGGGCGGCGCATCGCGCGCGCGGGGCGCGCCACGCAGGAGGACAGCGGCGGCTGGCGGGTCAACACCAATTCCCGCAACGGCGGCTGGGTCGCGCTGATCGGCGTGCTGATGATCAGCCTGGCCTGGCTGCTGGCCACCGCGCTGCGCATGGCGCTGTCGCGCAACCGGGAATTCCTCGCCGATGCCGGCGCCGTCGAACTGACATCGGACCCCGACGCGATGATCTCGGCGCTGCGCAAGGTCGAGGGCAATGCCGACATGCCGGAGGTCTCGCCCCAGGTGCGCGCGCTGTTCCTCGAGGATGCGTCCGACAGCGCGCTGTCGTCGCTGATGGCGACGCATCCGCCGATCGGCTCGCGGGTCGAGGCGCTGGTGAAATTCGCCGGCGGGCGGGACCCCGGTCGCATCGAACGCCCGGCGATCGAGGAAACGCCGGCCTGGGCGCAGCAGGCGGCAGCGGAGGACGCGACTGTGCAGATTCCGCCGGGCGCGGCTGCGGGCGCGCTTCCCGGCGTACCTCTGCCGGTCCCTGCGCCGTGGTGGCAAGGCCCGGCGCAGGGCGGCGCGCCGCCCGGCCAGCCCGCGCCCCCGGCCGCATCCCCGTGGGGAAAGCGCGGCTGATCAGCCCCCCAGCAGGCGCTTGAGCTTCAGCACCGCGCTGTCCGGCGTGGTCAGCACCGGCTTTCCGGTCGCGCGTTCCACATGCTGCTTCGCCCGCGCCAGCGAGAACTGGCCGAGCGCGATGGCATCGCAATCCGCGAGCGCCCGCGCGGCTTCCTCGGCCAGGCGGTCATGCGTGACCAGGTCCCCGGCATCGAGTGCGGCCAGCCCGCCCTCGGCCACCTTCGGCACGACCGTGATTCCGGCAGGGAATTCCGGGATCATGGACGGGATGGTGCCCGGGAAGGTCACCAGCAGTCCGATGCGCGTCCCCTTGGTGATGGCTTCCTCGATCATCGCCTCGTTCGGCTTCAGCACGGGCATGGGCGCGAGGTCGGCCGCGCAGGCCTCGATGCAGGGACCGAATGCCGAACAGGTGAACAGGATGGCATCCGCCCCGGTGCCCGCGGCATAGCGCGCCAGCGTCAGGAAGCGTTCGGTCATGCGCGGCGTGAGCGAACCGTCCCGCGCCAGGTCGGCGGACAGGCTGTCATCCATCAGGTTCATCAGCACCTGGCCGGGCCACAGCCGCGCGAAGGCGGCCTCGATCGGCGGTGGCGAATGGCGCAGCGCGTGGATCAGCGCGATGCGCCTGGGGTGTGCCGCGCTCATCGCTCCGGGCTGCCGCATCGGCGCAGCGGGGAAGGCATGTCGCGGCAATCGGGGAAGACGATCTCGTCGGGGCCGATGCGGCGCACCTCCAGCACATCGGGTCCGGCGGGGCAGCCGAAGGCGATGTCGGGCGGCAGGCGCGCGGCACTCGCGCCGGGCGGCACCACCGGGGAGAAGCGGAACGTCGCGCCATCGGCGCGCGTCACCACCGTCTCGATGATGCGCTGCCGATAGGCGGGGTCCAGCAGGCCGGACCGCAGCACCACGTCGCGGGTGAAGATCACGGTCGGCTGCGCGGTGCAGCGAGGGCCGATGGTGTCCGCGGCGGGGAACATCCCGCCCGTCCAGGATCCGAATAGCCATTCATGCGGCGCCACCGGCCCCTGCGCGATGGCCGGCGCGGCCAGGAACGGCGTGGCGAGGATGAGGCTGCAGGCAAGACGGCGCTTCATGGGACGGCCTCCGGAACGCGGGGGGGCCGGTATGGCCCCACATGGGGCGCCGGGGCAAGCGGGCGTCAGGCCGGCACGCTTGTGCGTTCGGCACCGGCCCGCTTCCCTTTCCCGGCCACCCACCAAGGATGCGCGCGTCGCGCGAAGAGCGCGCCTTCGTCACGTCGGTGGCCGCGAGGAGGAGCGGGCCGGTGCGGCATTCAGATCACGCGGGCGCAGGCACCGCGCGCGGAGGGTCGTCGCGCACCGGCATGTGGATCAGCGCGGCGAAGACCGCGGCCAGGATGCCCAGCACCCACATCAGGTCGTAGCTGCCGGTACGGTCGAACACCACGCCGCCCAGGAAGGCGCCGGTGAAGCCGCCGATCTGGTGGCCGAGGAACACCAGCCCGAAGATGGTCGCGAGCCAGCGCGTGCCCCAGTTGCGCGCGCACAGCGCCACGGTGGGCGGCACGGTGGACAGCCACAGCACGCCCATCACCGCCGAGAACACCATGACCGATACGGTGGTCTTCTCGGCCAGCAGGAAGCCGGTCATCACCACGGCGCGCCCGGCATAGATGCACACCAGCAATTCGCGCCGCTTCCACCGCTGCGTCAGTTCGCCCGACAGCAGCGACCCGCCGATGTTGAACAACCCGATCAACGAGATGGCCCCGGCGCCGACATACAGCGGCAGCCCGCAGGAATGCACGAAGCCCGGCAGGTGCACGGTCAGGAACGAGACATGCAGGCCGCAGACGAAGAAGCCGAAGAACAGGCACCAGAAGGACCGGTCGCCGAGCGCGCGCTTCAGGGCCGCCCCGGCCGTCTCGGTATCCGCTGCCGGCGCATTGGCGGCCACCGGCGCCGGCTTGTCCGACAGCGGCAGCGCCAGCGGGATCATCAGCAGCGCGGCCACCGCCATAGCGATCAGCGCCCATTGCCAGCCGAAGCCCGAGATCCCGAGCCCCGCGAGCGGCACCACCAGGAACTGGCCAGCCGACGAACCCGCCGTCCCCAGCCCCACGGCGCGCCCGCGCATAGTCTCCGGCAGCATGCGCGTCATGCTGGCGATGATGGTCGGCATGCCCGCCGCCGAGACCGCGATCCCCATCACCACGCCGGCGAAGAACGTGAACAGGGGGAGGCCGGTTGAAAACGCCATGCCCAGGATGCCGGCGGCATAGAGCAGCGCGCCCCCGATGATGACGTTGCGTCCGCCGAAGCGGTCGGCCAATTGCCCGGTGATCGGCTGGCTCACGCCGTTCAGCAGCACCTGCAGCGCGATGGCGAACGCGAACCCCGAGGCCGTCCAGGCATGCGCCTGCGTCATCGGCGCGAGGAACAGGCCGAAGGATTGCCTCAGCCCCATGGCCAGCATCGCACCCATGACCGCGCAGGCGATCAGCAGCCCGGCCGGCAGGGCGGCGCGTCTGGCGGCGGAGGGCAGGGTCATGGGCAGTCTCCGTGTCGACCCCATGATGTTGCGCTGCATCAACGCGCGGCAATGGTGATGGCGCAGGGCAGCCATGCACGCACGGGCGCGGTTGACGGAACAGGCCCTGCGGCCCTATTCCCCGCCCCCTCGGTGGCGGCCATAGCTCAGTTGGTAGAGCGCCAGGTTGTGGTCTTGGATGTCACGGGTTCGAGTCCCGTTGGTCGCCCCACCCTTTCCCCCTTGCTTGCGCGCGCCGGCGTTCCGGTCAGGATGCGCCGTGCATCCACGGGGGAAACATCCATGCAGCTTTCACTGAACGGGCGAAGCGCGCTCATCACCGGCGGGTCGAAGGGCCTCGGCCTCGCGATGGGCAAAGCCTTCGCCCAGGCCGGCGGCAACGTGGCCCTGGTCGCCCGTGGTGCCGAGGCGCTGGCGCGTGGCGAGGCCGAAATCCGCGAAGCCGCGCCGACCGCCAAGGTCGTCGCCATAGCCTGCGACATCCGCACGGTGGAAGGCTGCGAGCAGGCCTATAACGGCGCCGTGCGCGCGCTCGGCCAGGTCGACATCCTGGTGAACAATGCCGGCACCTCCCAGCGGGGCCCGTTCCTCGACGTGTCGGACGCGCTCTGGCAGGACGACCTGGACCTCAAGCTGTTCGCGGCCGTTCGGCTGTGCCGCCACGTGCTGCCCGGCATGCGCGACCGGAAATGGGGCCGCATCATCAATGTGCTGAACATCGGCGCGAAGGCGCCCAAGGCGACCAGCACGCCGACCTCCGTCTCGCGCGCCGCCGGCATGGCGCTGACCAAGGCGCTGGCGAACGAGTTCGCCCCCCACAACGTGCTGGTGAACGCCATGCTGGTCGGCATCATCGAGAGCGACCAGTGGGTGCGCCGCCACGCGCAGGAGAAGCGCAACATCTCCTGGGAAGAATGGAAGGCCGAACAGGGCAAGCCGGTGCCGCTCGGGCGCATCGGCAAGGCCGAGGAATTCGCGGCCATGGCGCTGCTGCTGGCCTCCGACATGGGCGGCTACGTGACGGGCACGGCCATCAACGTGGATGGCGGGTCCTCGCCGGTCGTCTAGCGTACCGCAATGCCGGCGCGGCGCGCGTCCTGCGCGCTGCCGCGGTCCGGTTCGTCAGGGCCGACGTTTCGGCGCCGGGCGCGGGCCGGCATCGCTGCGGCCCGCGCCCGCCCGCGCCGCCTCGGGCCGGCGCGACAGGCGCGGCGGGCCCTTCACCGGCTGCATGGGTTCGACCTTGATGTGCGCGTCCTCGCCCTCGGCGCGGCGCGCCGCGGCGGCGAAGCGGGCGGCGGCATAGGGGGCGACCTCGAACTGCGTCTCGCGGCCCAGGATGCGGATGCGCCCGATCTCCTGGCGCGTGACGTGGCCGCGCCGGCACAGGAAGGGCAGCAACCAGCGCGGGTCGGCATTGCCGTTGCGACCCACATCCATGCGGAACCAGATGCCTTCCTGGCCGCCGGGCTCGCGGTTCGGCGGGGCTTCGCGCGCGCCGTCATGCGCCGTGCGCGGCGTCGCGTCACGGCGGTCGCGCACCGCGGGGCGGTCGTTGAACTCGGTCAGTTCCTCGGGCGCGGGCAGGGGTGCGCGCAGCACGCGCACCAGCGCGGCGGCCAACGCCTGCGCGCCGCCCTCGGCCAGGGCGGGGTCGGCCAGCAGCGCCTGCGCGACGGCCAGGTCTTCCTCGGCCGGTTCCTCGGCGGCCAGCGCGACCACCTGGGCCGACAACCGCTCCGCATCGCGCGCGCGGATTGCCTCGGCCGAGGGCGCCGGCGCCCAGGTCGCGGTCACCCGCGCCGCGCCCAGCAGCCGCTGCGCCAGCCCGCGCCGCGTATGAGGCACCAGCAGCACCGACACGCCCTTCCGCCCGGCCCGCCCGGTGCGCCCCGACCGGTGCAGCAGCGTCTCCGGGTCACGCGGCAATTCGGCATGGATCACCAGGCCGAGGTCCGGCAGGTCGATGCCGCGCGCCGCGACGTCGGTCGCGACACACACGCGCGCACGGCCGTCGCGCAGGCTCTGCAGGGCGCGATTGCGTTCGGCCTGCGAGAGTTCGCCCGACAGCGCCACGGTCGAGAAGCCGCGTTCCGACAGGTTGCCCTGCAGCCGCGTCACCGTCGCGCGGGTCGCGCAGAACACCATGGCAATGCGCGCATCCTCGAGGCGAAGGATATTCACCACGGCACGCTCGATCTCGTGCGGTGCGACGACGGCGGCGCGGTAGTCGATGTCGCCATGCTGGCCACCTTCGGACGCCACCTCGATGCGCAGCGCGTCGCGCTGGTAGCCCTTGGCAAGTGCGGCGATGCCGCGCGGCACGGTGGCCGAGAACATCAGCGTGCGGCGTTCGGCCGGCGTCTCCTCGAGGATCGCCTCCAACTCCTCCTTGAAGCCGAGGTCGAGCATCTCGTCCGCCTCGTCCAGCACCACGGCGCGCAGCGCGGCCGGGGCCAGGTTGCCGCGCTCCAGGTGGTCGCGCAGGCGCCCGGGCGTGCCGACCACGATGTGCGTGCCCTGGGAGAGCAGCCGGCGTTCCGCCACGGGGTCCATGCCGCCGACGCAGGAGACGACCCGCCCGCCGGCCGGGGCGAAGAGCCAGGTCAGTTCCGCCTTCACCTGCAAGGCCAGTTCGCGCGTGGGTGCGACCACCAGCGCCAGCGGGGCGCCGGCCGGCGGCAGGCGCGGGGCCTCGCCGATCAGCTCGGGTGCCAGGGCCAGGCCATAGGCGACGGTCTTGCCGGACCCGGTCTGGGCCGAGACCAGCAGGTCGCGCCCGGCGGCCTCCGGCTGCAGCACGGCAGCCTGGACGGGGGTGGGCTGGGCATAGCCGCGGGCGGAGAGCGCAGCCAGCAGCGGCGCGGGCAGGGTATCGAAAGACATGGGGCAGGGGGTCCGGAAGCGGGGCGTGTGGTGTGCCTGCTGCCGCGCGGCGTCAAGCCGGGTGGCTGCCGCACCACCTAAATGCGCAAAAATTAAGCAAAACGCACAACGACAAAGCCACGAGCCGGTCACGCCCGGGCGCGGCTGGCGATTCGGTAGGCGGCACGGCCCTTGCTCCCGCCGGGGCAACGGCCAGATCGGCCGCGTCACCGGGAGGCCACCATGGCGCGTATCTTCAGCAATCCCTTCTCGGCCGAGTCACGGCTCGACGCATGCGGCTGCGGCGCCGTGCATGCACCTGGCCTCGCCTGCGACGCCGCCAACGCGCCCGCCGACGGCACCGGCGCGCTGGGCGAAGCCGCCGAACTCGCGGTGATGAAGGCCGTCTTCCCCGAAGATGCGACGCGCCGCGCCATGCTGCGCCTGTTCGGCGCCGGCACGCTGGTGGCGGCGATCGAGAGCGTTTTCCCGCTGGCGACCGCGCGCGAGGCGATGGCGCAGGCGACCGGCGCGCCGGAGAAGCGCGACCTCAAGATCGGCTTCATCCCGATCACCTGCGCCACGCCAATCATCATGGCGCATCCGATGAACTTCTATTCGCGCCACGGGCTGAACGTGGAGGTCATCCGCACGGCCGGCTGGGCGGTGATCCGCGACCGCGCCATCGCGCGCGAATACGATGCGGCGCACATGCTGGCCCCGATGCCCGTGGCGATGTCGCTCGGCGTCGGTGTCGGCCAGCCGCAGCCCTTCGCGGTGGCGGCGATCGAGAACATCAACGGCCAGGCCATCACGCTGGCGACCAAGCATCGCGAGAAGCGCAACCCGCGCGACTGGAAGGGCTTCCGCTTTGCCGTGCCCTTCGACTTCTCGATGCACAACTACCTGCTGCGCCACTACCTGGCGGAGAACGGGATCGACCCCGACCGCGACGTGCAGATCCGGTCCGTGCCGCCGCCCGAGATGGTCGCCAATCTGCGCGCCGACAACATCGACGGCTTCCTCGGCCCCGATCCGTTCAACCAGCGCGCGGTGTTCGACGGCGTCGGCTTCATCCACATCCTGACCAAGGAATTGTGGGACGGGCATCCGTGCTGCGCCTTCGCCGTGCCGCGCGCCATGATCACCGATACGCCCAACACCTTCGCGGCGCTGATGCGGTCAATCGTCGAGGCAACCGCCTATTCCAACAAGCCCGAGAACCGGCGCGAGGTGGCGCAGGCGATCGCCGGGCAGAACTACCTCAACCAGCCGCCCACGGTTGTCGAGCAGGTGCTGACCGGCACCTTCGCCGATGGCCTGGGCCGCGTGCAGCGCGTGCCCGACCGCATCGGCTTCGACCCCTTCCCGTGGCATTCCATGGCGATCTGGATCATGACGCAGATGCGCCGCTGGGGTCAGTTGCAGCGCGATGTCGACTACGCCCAGGTGGCCGAGCAGGTGTTTCTCGCCCTCGATGCCGGGCGCGCGATGCGCGACCAGGGCCTGCCCGTTCCCGCCAGCCCGATGCGCATCGAGACTATCATGGGCAAGCCCTTCGACCCGGCGAACCCGGCGGCCTGGACCGAACGCGCGATCCGCACCTGATCCATGGCAGCCAAGGTTCCCTTCTGGCGGGCGGCGAGCGTCTCGCTGCTGATCCTGGCCGTGCTGCTGATGGCCTGGGAATACGCCGTGCTGCCGGTCGCCGGCAGCGGGGCGGCGGTGGACCCTGAATACGCCGCGCTGCTCGGCCAGGCGGCGGCGCAGGGCGGCACCACGCCGATGCCCGGGCCGTCGGCGATCGGCAAGCGCCTGGTCGAATTGCTGGCCGACCCCTTCTACGTACGCGGCACCAACGACCAGGGGATTGGCGTGCAGATCGCCTATTCGCTGCTGCGCGTCGGCGC
This sequence comes from Roseomonas fluvialis, assembly GCF_022846615.1. NCBI lineage: Bacteria > Pseudomonadati > Pseudomonadota > Alphaproteobacteria > Acetobacterales > Roseomonadaceae > Roseomonas > Roseomonas fluvialis. The sequence continues at coordinate 3,377,001 of NZ_AP025637.1, read as the reverse complement.
CGGCTTCGCGCTGGCCGCGATCGTGGCGATCCCCCTGGGCTTCCTGATCGGCATGTCACCACTGCTCAACGCCGCGCTGAACCCCTTCATCCAGGTGCTGCGGCCGGTCTCGCCTTTGGCGTGGATGCCGTTGGCGCTCTACACCATCAAGGACAGCGCGATCTCGTCGATCTTCGTGATCTTCATCTGCTCGATCTGGCCGATGCTGCTGAACACCGCCTTCGGCGTGGCGTCGGTGCGCCGCGAATGGCTGAACGTGGCGCGCACGCTGGAAGCGGGCACCTCGAAGACCGCGATCCGCGTCATCCTGCCCGCGGCCGCGCCCACGATCGTGACCGGGATGCGCATCTCCATCGGCATCGCCTGGCTGGTGATCGTGGCGGCGGAGATGTTGGTCGGCGGCACGGGCATCGGCTACTGGGTCTGGAACCAGTGGAACAACCTGTCGATCGCCGACATCGTCATCGCCATCCTGATGATCGGCGTGGTGGGGCTGCTGCTGGACCGGCTGCTCGGGCTGGTCGCGCATGCCGTGGCGTGGCGGGAGTAGCGCCATGACCACCTACGTCAGCGTGGAGGGCATCGCCCGGCGCTACGGCCCCACCACCATCTTCGAGGATGTCTGGTTCGGCGTGGCGCGCGGTGAATTCGTCTGTCTGGTCGGCCATTCAGGCTGCGGCAAGACCACCATCCTGAACATTCTCGCGGGGCTGGAAACCCCCGACGAGGGCGCGGTGATCGTCGACGGGACCGAGATCTCCGGCCCCTCGCTCGACCGCGCCGTGATTTTCCAGGGCCATGCGCTGATGCCCTGGATGACGGCCGCCGGGAACGTCGCCTTCGCGCTGTCCTGCCGCCATCGCGACTGGTCGCGCGGCAAGTGCGACGCGGCGGCGCGCGAGGCGCTGAGGCGCGTCGGCCTGACCCATGCCGCCGACCGCAAGCCGGCGGAACTCTCAGGGGGCATGAAGCAACGCGTGGGCATCGCCCGCGCGCTGGCGTTGAACCCGAAGATGCTGCTGATGGACGAGCCCTTCAGCGCGCTCGATGCGCTCACGCGCGGGTCGCTGCAGGACGAGGTCGCGCGGCTGGTGACCGAAACCCAGCAGACCGCCTTCATGATCACGCATGACGTGGACGAGGCGATCCTGCTGGCCGACCGCATCCTGCTGATGTCCAACGGCCCCGGCGCGCGCATCGCCGAGGTGGTGGTGAACACCCTGCCCAAGCCGCGCACGCGCGCGACCCTGCACCACATGCCCGGCTACCACGCGCTGCGCGACCACGTGCTCGACTTCCTGATCACGCGATCGAAGGCGTTCGACGCCAAGGCGCCCCCGCCAGGCTGGTCGCCGCGCGGCGTGCCGGAAGTCACCCCCGCGGTGGCCGAACCGCCGCCGCTCGCCGCCGAATAGACGACCCTTCACACAAGGAGAGAACGCCATGACCCGTGCGCAACTCACGGAGAAGATCCTCGACATCAAGCGCGAGAAGAACTGGACCTGGAAGCACATCTGCGACGAGATCGGCGGCATGTCGCCGACCATGATCGTGGGCGCGCTGCTCGGCCAGATGAAGCTGGTCAAGCCGCTGGCGAAGAAGGCCGCGACGCTGTTCGGCCTGACCGAGGTCGAGGAGCGCATGCTCAACGAAGTGCCCCATCGCGGCACGCAGATGCCGCCGACCGACCCGCTGATCTACCGCTTCTACGAAATGGTGATGGTCAACGGCCCGGCCTGGAAGGCGCTGATCGAGGAGGAATTCGGCGACGGCATCATGTCCGCCATCGACTTCGACTTCCACTTCGAACGCATGGCGCACGAGAAGGGCGACCGCGTGAAGATCGAGATGACCGGCAAGTTCCTGCCCTACAAGTACTACGGCGCCGAGCAGGGCATCCCGGCCTACGGCTTCAAGGAAGAATAACGCCCTGCCCTGGAGGCCCGCCGCGCGCCATGCTGTGATGCGCGGCGGAGGCCACCATGCTGGAACTGATCGCCCTGATCTGCGGCGTCGTGCTGACCATCTGGCAGCCCATCGAGGCGCGGAAGGTCGCCGGCGGCTGGACCCGGCCGCGCTTCCGCGGCACCCGCGACGAATTCCGGGTGGCCTACCGCCGTCAGCTCACGCTGTTCCTGTGGCTCGGCGTGTTCATCGCGACGGCGAATATCGGCATGGGCGCGCTGCTCGAGGACGACCCCGCCCGGCGCATCGCACGCTTCGTCACCGCGGCGGTGTGGCTCGGCGTCGCCGCCTCGTCCTTCGTGTCGCGCCGCATCGTGGATGGCGCCCCGCGCTGACAGCGCCGCGCCGCCGTGCTACCGCCGCGCCGCAATTCACGGAGGCGCATATGGCACAGGACCTGACAGTCGGCATCGCGGGGCTCGGCGCGATCGGCCTGCACCTTGCGCGCGCGCTGGATGCCGGCGTGCAGGGGCTGCGCCTCGCGGCCGTTTCCGCGCGCGACCTCAAGAAGGCGCAGGCCAATGTCGGCGGCTTCAAGGTGCCGCCCATGGTGGTCTCGAACGCCGAGCTCGCCGCCTGCGACGTCGTGGTGGAAGCCGCCCCGGCCATTGCCTTCGAGGACATCGCTACCGCCGCCATCGAGGCCGGGCGTATCTTCGTACCGTCCTCGGTCGGCGCGCTGCTGCCGCGCATGCACCTGGTGGACCGCGCCAAGGCGACCGGCGCGCGCATCATCGTCCCGACAGGCGCGCTGCTCGGCCTCGATGCCGTGCGCGCCGCCGCCGAGGGCGAGGTCGAGAGCGTCACGATCGAAACGCGCAAGCCGCCGCGCGGCCTGGAGGGCGCGCCCTACCTCAAGCAGAACGCCATCGACGTGCTGGCCATCACCACGCCCACGCGCATCTTCAAGGGCAATGCCTTCGACGCCGCGCAGGGCTTCCCCGCCAACGTCAACGTCGCCGCCGCGCTGGCGCTGGCCGGCATCGGCCCCGAGCGCACCATGGTCGAGATCTGGGCCGACCCGGCGCAGACCCGCAACCAGCACACCATCCGCGTCGAAGCCGCGGCGGCGCGCCTGACCATGACCATCGAGAACGTCCCCAGCGAAGAAAACCCCCGCACCGGCAAGATCACGCCGCTGTCCATCCTGGCCTGCCTGCGCGGGCTGACCAGCACGCTGAAGGTCGGGTCGTAGCGGCAGCCGCCGGCATGGCGCGGCGCTACACGCGCTGCACCCCGGCGCGCCCGGCCTCCACCACCAGCCGCGCTGCCGTCTCGCGCGGCGCGCCCTCGCGCGTGACGAAAGGCAGGGCCACGAACTCCGTCGTCATGCGCGTGGCCGTCGCCTCGCTCACGCAATAGCCGCGCCGTGCGTCGAACAGCGTTATGTCCGGGTTGCGGCGCAGTAGCTCCTCGCCACCGGGCGTCATCGCCACGCCGTCCCCCGCGCTGGTCGCCGATGTCGCGGTGAATTCCGTCGCGACCGGCGCGCTGGCCGCATCCTCGGGCCGCGCGCGGAGGGTCGCCGCCAGCGCCACATGCACGTCGCCCGACAGCACCACCGGGTTTGCCGTGCGCCGCGCCGCCATGCCGTCCAGCAGCCGCTGGCGCGCCGCCGCATAGCCGTCCCACTTGTCCATCGAGACCCCGCCGGACAGCACGCGCCGCATCATGGGCACCTGCTGGGCCAGGATGTTCCACCGCGCCGGGCTGTCCGCCAGGCCTTCGAGAAGCCAGGTTTCCTGCGCGGGCCCGAGCATCTGCGCCTCCGGCCGCGCCGCATCGGCACAGGCGGGCCGCACGCCGTCATGGCAGGGCTGGTCGTCGCGGAACTGGCGCGTGTCCAGCACGTTCACCCGCGCCATGCTGCCGAAGTCCAGCCGTCGATAGGCGGTGATGTCTGGCCCGCGCGGCAGTGCAGCGCGGCGCAGCGGCATGTGTTCGTACCAGGCCTGGAAGGCGGCCGCCTTGCGCAGCGCGAAGACCTCCGGCGGCACCGCGATGGGGAAGCGGCCGCGGCCATCCTCCTCGCTGTGCAGGCCGGCCCAGTTGTTGTCGACCTCGTGGTCGTCATAGCTGACCAGGAAGGGGTGTGCCGCATGGGCAGCGCGCAGGTCGGGGTCCAGCCGGTATTGCGCGTAGCGCAGGCGGTAGTCGGCGAGCGCCACGGTCTCCTCGCCCAGATGCGGGCGCACCAGCGGCCCCCAGCCGGGCTGGCCCGGCACCCGGCCGCGGTATTCGTAGATGTAGTCGCCGTAGTGGAAGACGAAGTCGAGATCGGGTTCGGCCGCGATGTGCCGCCAGGCGGTGAAGTGGCCGTGCTCGTAGTGTTGGCAGCCGGCGACGGCGAAACGCAGTCGGTCCATCGCCGCCCCGGCGGCCGGCGCGGTGCGGCTGCGCCCGGTGGCGCTCGCCTCGGTGCCGGCGCGGAAGCGGTAGAACCACAGCCGGCCCGGCGCCAGCCCCGTGACCTCCACATGCACCGCATGCGCCAGTTCCGGCCGCGCGATCGCGGTGCCGGAGGCCACCACGCGCGCGAAGCGCTGGTCCTCCGCCACCTCCCAGCGCACCTCCATCGCCTGGCGCACCATGCCGCCGTCGGGCGCGAGGGGCTCTGGCGCCAGCCGCGTCCAGATCACGAAGCCGTCCGGCGCAGGGTCTCCGCTCGCCACCCCCAGCGTGAAGGGGAAGGACCGGAACATCGGCTGGGCGGCGCCCGCGCGCGGCATGGCCACCGTCGCGGCCAGCGCCGCGAGCCCGCCCGCCCCGCGCAGCAGGCCGCGGCGCGACAGGTCGAGGATGTGGCGGGCGGTGCTGTCCATGCGCGGCGGTCCTGTGCTGTGCCGCGCAGACTGCCCGGGGGCATCCGCGCCGCGGGGTGAAGCCTGCGTGACCGTGCGGCTGCGCGCCAGGGGCCGGCGCGCTGACAGCGCCCGAACGGCCTGCCATGCTGTCCCGCAGCGGGTCGCCAGCGCCCGCGCAGACGGAAGGACGGCCATGATTCCTGCCCCACAGCGCGACAGGCGCGTCGCACCCCCGGCCGCAGCAGCCCCTGCCGGCGTATCCGCAACGACTGCGCGGACCGCCACGCCATGACCGGCCGCCGCCTGCTGCTTGCCGCTCCCGCTCTGCTGGTCGCCCCGCGCGCCGCCCGCGCGGCCTTCCCCGACCGCCCGGTGCGCATCGTCGTGCCCTTCGCCGCCGGCACGTCCTCCGACCTCCAGGCGCGCATGATCGGCGAACGCATGGCCCCCGTGCTGGGCCAGCCGGTGGTGATCGACAACCGCGCCGGTGCCGGCGGGACCGTCGGCGCCGATGCGGTCGCGAAATCCGCGCCCGACGGCCATACGCTGCTGCTGGGGTCGAACGGGCCGCTGACCAATGCGCCGGTGCTGCAAGCGCGGCTGGCCTACGACCCGGCGAAGGATTTCGCCGCCGTCGCCATGATCAGCCGCAGCCCTGTCACGCTCAGCGTGCGCGCCGACAGCCCCTGGCGCAGCGTGGCCGACATGCTGGCCGCGGCGCGGGCCCGGCCGGGGGCGATCTCGATCGGCTCCTCCGGCCAGGGCAGTGCCACGCATTTCCTGATCGAGCAGATGATGGTCGCGGCCGGCATCCGCCTGACCCACGTGCCCTATCGCGGGTCCTCGATGTCGGTGCCGGACGTGGTGGCGGGCAACATCCCGCTGGTGATGGCCGAGATCAGCACCGTGCTGCCGCTGGTCCGCGGCGGACAGGTCCGTCTGCTCGCGGTCTCCTCGGCCGGTCGCATGCCGATCACACCCGACGCCCCCACGCTGATCGAGAGCGGGCTCGACCTGACCGGCGGATCCTGGGCCGGGCTGGTGGCGGCGGCCGGCACGCCGGCGCCGGTGGTGGCCACGCTGTCGGCGGCGGTGCGGCGCGGCCTGGCCGACCCGGCCTATCGCGCCCGCCAGGCGGAACTGGGGGCGGAGATCGTGGCCGAATCCGACCAGACCCCCGAGGGCTTCGCCGCCTGGTTGGACCGCGAGCGCGCCGCCATCCGCGCCACGGCCGAACGCGCCGGGATCCGCCCCGAATAGCCGCTGCGGGTCGCCCGCGCCCCGGCCCGCCGCGGCGCCATGGGGTGCCCGCGGCGCGCCGACACACCGGCCGGGGCTTGCCCCGCGCCCGTCTTTCCGCCATATCGCCCGCGCCGGACGGGGTCCGCCCCGGCCGGTAAATCCGCACGCGGCGCACCCTTCCCACACAGGCAGGGTCCGGTCCCCGGCAACGGGGGATGCACCGCGGAGGCTCAACCGGACTTTTGGAAGGAGGCTCGCCCCATGGCGATGCGTGAAGTCACCCTGCGTGCCCTGCTCGAGGCAGGCGTCCATTTCGGCCACCATACGCGCCGCTGGAACCCGCGCATGGCGCCCTACATCTTCGGCATCCGCAACCAGGTCCACATCCTGGACCTGCAGCAGACCGTGCCGATGATGGAGCGTGCGCTCAAGGCCGTGCGCGACACCGTCGCCGGCGGCGGGCGCGTTCTGTTCGTGGGCACCAAGAAGGCGGCGGCCGACTATGTCGCGGAAGCCGCCACGCGCTGCGGCCAGTACTACGTCAACCACCGCTGGCTCGGCGGCATGCTGACCAACTGGAAGACGATCACGGGCTCGATCAAGCGCCTGAAGCAGATGGACGAGCGTCTGGGCGGTGACACCACCGGCCTGACCAAGAAGGAAGTCCTGATGCTCACGCGCGACAAGGAAAAGCTCGAGCGCGCGCTGGGCGGCATCAAGGAAATGGGCGGCCTGCCCGACATCATCTTCGTGATCGACACCGTGAAGGAGAAGCTCGCGATCGAGGAAGCCAACAAGCTTGGCATCCCCGTCATTGCCGTGGTCGACTCCAACGCGGACCCCGAGGGTGTGACCTACCCGATCCCGGGCAATGACGACGCGATCCGCGCCATCACGCTGTATTGCGACAGCATCGCCTCCGCCGTGCTGGACGGCATCTCGGCCGAGATGCAGGCCTCGGGCGTCGATGTCGGCGCCGCCGAGGACCTGGCACCCGAGCTGCTGCCCGAGGCCCTGCCCGAAGCGCCCGTCGAGGCACCGGCCCAGGCCTGAGACCGGCCGGGGCCCGCGCGGCCCCGGTTCCCCCTTTTCACCTGGCAACCACGGAGCACTCCGATGGCCGAGATCACTGCGGCAATGGTCCGCGACCTGCGCGAGAAGACCGGCGCGGGCATGATGGACTGCAAGAAGGCGCTGGTCGAAGCGGGCGGCGACATGGAGGCCGCGATCGACTGGCTGCGCAAGAAGGGCCTGTCGGCCGCAGCCAAGAAGTCCGGCCGCGTCGCGGCTGAAGGCCTGGTGGCGGTTGCATCCGCGCCGCGCACGGCCGCGATGGTCGAGATCAACGCCGAGACCGACTTCGTGGCGCGCAACGAGCACTTCCAGGCCTTCTGCGCGGCCGTGGCGGAGCTCGTGCTCACGGTGGGTGACGACATCGAGGCGATCAAGGCCGCGCGCTACCCCGGGTCGGTCGACCTGGTCGAGGGCGGGCAGTCCTTCCGTACGGTGGGCGAGCAGCTGACGCACCTGATCGCCACGATCGGCGAGAACATGTCGATCCGCCGCGCCAAGCGCCTGCATGTCTCCTCTGGCGCGGTCGCGACCTATGTCCATTCCGCGGTGAAGCCGGGCATGGGCAAGATCGGCGTCCTGGTGGCGCTGGAAGGCGCGACGGAGATCGACGCGCTCGAGACGCTCGGCCGGCAGATCGGCATGCATGTCGCCGCCGCCCGGCCGGAGGCGCTCGATGCCTCCGCCGTCGATCCCTCGGCGCTGGCGCGCGAGCGCGACGTGCTGAGCGAGCAGGCGCGCGCCTCCGGCAAGCCCGAGGCGATCATCGAGAAGATGGTCGAGGGCCGCATCCGCAAGTACTACGAGGAAGTGGTCCTGCTCGAGCAGGTCTGGGTCCATGACGGCGAGAGCCGCGTGAAGGAAGTGGTGAAGAAGGCGGGTGGCAACCTGACCGGCTTCGCCCGCTACCAGCTCGGCGAAGGCATCGAGAAGGCGGCCTCCGACTTCGCCGCCGAGGTGGCCGCGGCCGCCGGCCAGGCCTGAGATCCCGGCGCCGGCGCGGACAGCCTCTCCGCGCCGGCTTCGACCGCGGCCCCGGGGCCTGCCCCGGTCCCGCCGCTTTTGCGCGCCACATGTCGCGCCGCATGCTTCCCCGCCGCCCGATCCCCGCCGCCTTGCCCGGCGCCTTGCCCGTTCCCCTGGGCGGCGCCTATATGGGCGCGCCCCAGTCACAGCGAGACGCCAAGCGCCACCCATGAGCGAGCCAGCCTACAAGCGCGTCATGCTGAAAGTCTCCGGCGAGGCCCTGATGGGCGATCGCGACTACGGGCTCGACACCGCGGTCTGCCGCCGCATCGCCGAGGATGTGCGCGGCGTGGTCGGCCTCGGGGTCGAGGTCTGCATGGTGATCGGCGGCGGCAACATCTTTCGGGGCGTCTCCGGTGCGGCGGCCGGCATGGATCGTGCGCAGGCCGATTCGATCGGCATGCTCGCCACCGTGATGAACGCGCTGGCGATGCAATCCGCGCTCGAGAAGGTGGGCGTGCCGACGCGCGTGCAATCCGCCATCCCCATGTCGTCCGTCTGCGAACCCTTCATCCGCCGCCGCGCGACGCGACACATGGAAAAGGGCCGCGTGGTGATCTTCGCCGCCGGCACGGGCAACCCCTTCTTCACGACCGACACCGCCGCCGCCCTGCGCGCGGCCGAGATGGGCTGCAACGCGCTGCTCAAGGGCACGCAGGTGGACGGCGTCTATTCCGCCGACCCGCGCAAGAACCCGAATGCCGAGCGCTACGTCACGCTCACCTACCTCGATATGCTCGCGCGCGACCTCGCGGTGATGGATGCGGCCGCGATCAGCCTGGCGCGCGAGAACCACCTGCCGATCATCGTCTTCAACATCCACGAGCCCGGCGCCTTCACCGCAGTGATGAAGGGCGAGGGCCGCTTCACCACCGTCCACGAACACCAGCACTGAGAGACCGCGACAGCATGCCCGTCCGCGCCTGCCGGCCCGCAGACAGACCGACCGGTCCGGCGGGCAGGGCCTCGCCGCTCCGCCTTCGTCGTACACTCTGAGGGAGACCGCCCCATGGCCGCCGACATCAAGGCCCTGAAGCAGGACCTGACGCGCCGTATGGATGGCGCGATGGAGACGCTGAAAAAGGAATTCCAGGGCCTGCGCACCGGCCGTGCCAGCCCCGCGCTGCTCGAACCGATCCGGGTCGAGGCCTATGGGTCCGTGACGCCGCTCAACCAGGTCGCGAACATCTCCGTCGCCGGGCCCGGGCTGCTGTCGGTGCAGGTGTGGGACAAGGCGCTGACCAAGGCCGTCGAATCCGCGATCCGCGAGGCGAACCTCGGCCTCAACCCGCAGGCCGAGGGCCAGGTGATCCGCGTGCCGCTGCCGCCGCTCACCACCGAGCGCCGCAACGACCTGGCGAAGGCCGCCGCACGCTATGCGGAACAGACCCGTGTCTCGATCCGCGGCGTGCGCCGCGACGGCATGGAGCAGGCCAAGGGCTGGATCAAGAAGCACGAGGCCAGCGAGGACGAGGTCAAGCAGGCCGAGACCGAGATCCAGAAGCTGACCGACCAGTACGTGAAGCAGGTGGATGCCGCGCTGGTCGAAAAGGAAAAGGACATCCGCACGGTCTGACCGCGCGGCACAGGCACGGAGAAGGGCGTTGGGCTCAGCACGGGCCAGGGCAGGGACCGGGGGACAGCGCGCATGAGCGCGCTGAGCGAGCCCGCGCGCCTGCCTGCGGCCCCGCCGGCCGCCCCCGCGCATGTCGCCATCATCATGGACGGCAACCGGCGCTGGGCGCAGGGGCGCGGCCTGCCGGTCGCACTCGGCCACAAGGCCGGCGCGGAGGCCGCGCGACGCACGGTGGAGGCCGCCGCCGACCTCGGCGTGACCTGGCTGACTCTGTTCGCCTTCTCCTCCGAGAACTGGCGCCGCCCGCTTGAGGAAGTCTCGGCGCTGAAGGGCCTGCTGCGGCTGTACCTGCGCGCCGAGGTCGCCACCCTGGTCAAGGAAGGCGTGCGCCTGCGCATCATCGGCGACTACGCGCGCTTTGGCCCCGAGATGGTGCGTGCCATCCGCGCCGCCGAGGAAGCGACCGCCGGCGGCACGCGGCTCAACCTGAACGTCGCGCTGTCCTATGGCGCGCGGGACGAGATCCTGTCGGCCGTCCGCGCCGCGCTGCGCGAGGCCGCGGCGGGGCGCCTCGCCCCCGAGGCGCTGGACGAGGCCCGCTTCGCCACCCTGCTGCAGACCGCGGGCATCCCGGACCCGGACCTGATCATCCGCACCTCGGGCGAGCAGCGGCTGTCGAACTTCCTGCTCTGGCAGGCAGCCTATGCCGAATTCGTCTTCCAGGACGTGCTGTGGCCGGACTACGCCGCGCGGGACCTGGCGCAGGCGATCGAGGATTTCCGCCGCCGCGAACGCCGCTACGGAGCACGGTCCTGAGCCAGGCGGCCATCCCCGCGGATGCCGGGAAGCGCTGGCGGGACCTGCGCCGGCGATTCCTGTCGGCGCTCGTGCTGGGGCCGGCGGCGCTGGCCTGCATCTGGCTCGGCGCGGAACCCTGGACGCTGCTGATCGCCATCGCGGTGGCGCTGCTGACCTGGGAATGGGTGCATCTGTGCGGCCTGCGCACGCGGGTGCTGCCGGGCCTGGCGGTGCCGGTCGCGGTGCTCGCCGCGGGCGTGCTGGCGGTGGCGGAGCATCCGCGCGCAGCGCTTGTCGCGCTGGCCATCGGGTGGGCGCTCACCTGGTGGACGGCGGCGCGCATGCGCGGGCCGGACCGCCCGCAGCAGCCGGCGGGCTGGCTGGCGGCGGGTGTGCTGTATATCGGCATCGCCGGCATCGCGCTGATCGAATTGCGCCACGACAACTATGCCGGGCGCGCCAACGTCCTGTTCCTGTTCCTGGTGGTCTGGGCGTCGGACATCGGTGCCTACATGGCGGGGCGCGCCTTCGGCGGGCCGAAGCTCGCTCCCGCGATTTCGCCCAACAAGACCTGGTCGGGGGCAGCGGGGGGGCTGGCCTCGGCGGTGCTGGTGGGCGTCGCCACGGCGGCGGTGCTCGCCCCCGGGGGGGCTTCCCGCGCGGCAGCGGTCGCGGCCATGCTGGGCGTCATGGCGCAGGCGGGCGATCTGATCGAGAGCTGGATCAAGCGTCGCTTCGACGTGAAGGACACCTCGTCCCTCATCCCCGGTCATGGCGGGCTGCTCGACCGGCTCGACGGTGTGATCGCGGCAGCCCCCGTTGCCGCGCTGCTCGCCTTCGCGCTGGGGCAGGGGCAGCCGCTGTGGCGATGACGCGCAGCATCACCATCCTCGGATGCACCGGGTCGGTCGGGCGCAGCACGGTGGCGCTGATCGACGCGGCGGCGCCCGGGACCTTCCGCGTCGAGGCGCTGGTCGCGAACCGCGACGTGGCGGGGCTTGCGGCCCAGGCGCGGCGGCTGGGCGCGCGCCTCGCGGTGGTGGCCGACGCGTCCTGCCTGGCGGCGTTGCGCGATGCGCTCGCCGGCAGCGGCATCGAGACCGCGGCCGGCCCCGAGGCCGTGGTGGACGCCGCCGCCCGCCCCGCCGACTGGACCATGGCGGCCATCGTGGGCTCGGCCGGGCTGCCCGCTACGCTGGCGGCGCTGCGCCGCGGCGGCGTGGTCGCCATTGCCAACAAGGAAGCGCTGGTATGCGCCGGCGAAATCGTCCTGGCGGTGGCCCGCGCCGCCGGCGCGACCCTGCTGCCCGTCGATTCCGAACACAACGCCATCTTCCAGGCGCTGGAGGCCCGCGGCGGCGGCACCGACCCCTACGCCACCGTCGAGAAGATCGTGCTGACAGCCTCCGGCGGCCCCTTCCGCACCATGCCGCTCGAGCAGATGGCCGCCGTCACGCCCGAGGCCGCGGTGAAGCACCCGGTCTGGTCCATGGGGGCCAAGATCAGCGTCGATTCCGCCACCATGATGAACAAGGGCCTGGAACTGATCGAGGCCGTCCGCCTGTTCCCGGTGCCAGAGGACCGGGTCGAGGTGCTGGTCCACCCGCAATCCACCGTGCATGGCCTGGTGCATTATTCGGACGGGTCGGTGATGGCGCAGCTCGGGTCGCCCGACATGCGCACGCCCATCGCGCATGCTCTGGCCTGGCCGGCGCGCATGGCGGCGGCGGTGCCGAAGCTCGACCTGGTCGGGCTCGGCCGGCTTGACTTCTTCGCCCCGGACCCCGTGCGCTTTCCCGCGTTACGCCTGGCGCGGGAGGCCTTGCGGGCGGGCTGCGGGGCGACCACCATATTGAACGCAGCGAACGAGGTGGCCGTGGGCCTGTTCCTCGACCGTCGCCTGGGCTTCCTCGACATCGCCGTGGTGGTCGAGGAGGCGCTGGCGCGGCTCGGGGCGCCGGCGGCCAGTGAATTGGGGGCCATCCTGGCGCTCGATGCCGCTGCACGAGACGAAGCGGCCAGGATCGCCGCGGAACGGGTCGCGGCCTGACGGGCCCGACGCCCAAGGAACTGGACGCGATGGATTTCCTGCCCGACCCCTTCCGCACCATCCTCGCCTTCGTGGTGGTGCTGGGCGTCCTGATCTTCGTGCACGAGCTTGGGCACTACCTGGCGGCCCGCTGGCGCGGCGTGCATGTGGAGCGCTTCTCGATCGGCTTCGGGCGCGCCATCGCGTCGTGGAACGACAAGCGCGGCTGCGAATGGCGGATCGGCTGGATCCCGCTGGGCGGCTACGTGAAGATGCACGGCATGGAGCATGCCGGGGATACGCCGCCAGAACCTGGCAGCTTCCGCGCCGGCGAGAGCTTCCACGAAAAGTCGGTCGGTGACCGCGCCATCGTGGTTGCCGCGGGTCCGGCCTTCAACTTCCTGCTCGCCGCCATCCTGTTCGCGGTGGTCTTCGCCACGCATGGCAAGCCGGTCGGTTCGACCGCGGTGCAGACCGTGGTGGCGGGGTCCGCCGCCGAGCGCGCCGGCTTGGTGCCCGGCGACCGCATCGTCGCATTGGATGGCGAGCGCATCGCGCGCTTCGACCAGCTGCAGCGCCACATCCAGGGCCGCGCCGGCCAGCCGGTCGAGATCCTGCTGCGCCGCGGCGATGCCGAGATGAAGGTGGTCGCCACCCCTGTCGCGCGCCCCGATGACGGTCGCGGCATGCTGGGCGTGACGGGCGGGGCGATCGAACGCGAGAAGCTCGACCCCTTCAACGCGGTGCTCGAGGGCACCTGGCACATGGTCTCGGTGTCCGGCCAGACGCTGGTGGGCGTGTGGCAGATGATCACCGGCCAGCGCGGCACCGAGGAGATCGGCGGGCCGCTGCGCATCGCGCAGCTGTCGGGCGAGGTCGCCGACATGGGCGTGCTGACCCTGGTTTCCTTCATCGCGATCCTGTCGGTGAACCTGGCGCTGATCAACCTGTTCCCCATCCCGATCCTGGATGGCGGCCACCTGGTGTTCTATGCGGCGGAGGCGATCCGCGGCCGGCCACTGACGGCGCGCACGCAGGAATACGCCTTCCGCGGCGGCTTCGCGTTGCTGATCACGCTCATGATCTTCGCGACCTGGAACGACCTGACGCAGCTCGGCGTGGTGCGCTGGGTGAGCGGTCTGCTCGGGTAGCACCACCCGCCCCTTCGCCCGGATCCCTGCCGCGATCCGGGCGCGGAGGGCGCGACCACGTCCGGATCGCCAGCCATGCCGGAGCGACGGTGTTCGGCGTAAGCCAAGCGCGCATCTGAGGGACCAGGAACGGCGGATCGCGCAGCGATCCGAGAGCGCAAGGCGCGACCGCGCCCAACTTGCCCGCTCCCCCCTGGGCGCCAGTCCACGGCGCGCAAGCCAAGCTGGCGCATGCCGGCGCCCGGCGCGTGAGGGCATGCAAAAACCCCGATCGCGCAGCGATCGGGGAGCGCAAGGCGCGAGCGCGCCCAACTTGCCCGCGGCCCCCTGGGTGCCAGTCCACGGCGCGCAAGCCAAGCTGGCGCATGCCGGCGCCCGGCGCATGATGGCGCACGAAACCTCCGGGGTTTCCCTGGGGGGGACCCTCGGCTAGTGTCCGGCCCCCGCTGCCCGCCACAACATCAGGTGCCGATTCGTTGACCAGGCTCCGCACCCTCCTTTTCGTCCTCGCCGCCCTCGTGATGGCGCTCCCGTCCTCGGCGCAGGCGCCAGGGCGCGTTGCCACCATCGAGGTTCAGGGCAATCAGCGAATCGAAGCCGATACGATTCGCTCCTACATGCTGGTGCAGCCGGGCGAACCGGCCGATGCCGACCGGCTCGACCGCTCGCTGCGCGCGCTGTTCGCCACCGGCCTGTTCCGCGATGTCGAGATCCGGCCCGAGGGCAACCGCGTCATCGTGCGCGTGGTCGAGAACCCACTGGTCAACCGCGTGGGCTTCGAAGGCAATCGCCGCGTCACCAGCGAAGTGCTGCGCGGCGAGGTCCAGCTGCGACCGCGCGGCGTCTTCACCCCAGCCGCCGCGCAGGCCGACCGCCAGCGCATCCTCGAGATCTATGCCCGCCGTGGCCGCTTCGGCGCGACGGTCGAACCCAAGGTCATCGAGCTCGACCAGAACCGCGTCGACGTGGTCTTCGAGATCACCGAGGGCAATATCGCGCTCGTCTCGCGCATCGGCTTCGTCGGCAACGAAAGCTATTCGGACAGCCGCCTGAAGGAGATCATCGCGACGCGCGAACAGGCCTGGTACCGGCTGCTGTCCACCTCGGACAACTACGACCCGGATCGCCTCGCCTTTGACCGCGAATTGCTGCGCCGCTTCTACCTGCGCCAGGGCTATGCGGATGTGGAGATCACCGGCGCGACCGCCGAACTGGCGCCCGACCGCAGTGGCTTCTTCCTGACCTATACGATCAACGAAGGCCCACGCTACCGGATCGGCAAGATCGAGATCACCAGTTCGCTGCGCGGCCTCGACCCCGCGGGGCTGCAGCGCGAGGTGCCGCTGTCGGTCGGCGACTGGTACGACGGCGACGCGGTGGAGCGCGCCGACACGCAGCTGACCGAACTGCTCGCCACCCGCGGCTTCCCCTTCGCCAACGTGGAACCGCGCGTGGTGCGCAACCGCGAGGCGCGCACCGTCGACCTGACCTTCGACATCACCGAGGGCCCGCGCGCTTTCGTCGAGCGCATCGACATCACCGGCAATACCCGCACCCAGGACCGCGTGATCCGCCGCGAATTCCGCCTGGCAGAGGGCGACCCGCTGGTCGTGCAGCAGGTGCGCCGGTCGCGCGAACGCATCCGCTCACTGGGTTATTTCTCGGATGTGCAGATCAATTCCGCACCGGGCTCGGCCCCCGACCGCGTCATCCTGAACACGCAGGTGACGGAGCGCGCGACGGGCGAATTCACCATCGGCGGCGGCTATTCGACCGATGCCGGCCTGCTGGCCGACGTGGGCCTGCGCGAACGCAACCTGCTCGGCACCGGCGTCGATGCGCGCCTGAACGTGACGCTGGCGCAGCGGCGCAGCCAGGTGGACGTCTCGGTCACCGACCCGCAATTCCTCGACCGCAACCTCGCGGCCGGCGCCGACATTTTCCTGGTGTCGCGCAACCTGCAGGACACGTCGGGCTACGACGAACGCCGCGCCGGCTTCGCGCTGCGCATGGGCTACGAGATCAACGAACGCCTGCGCCAGTCCTGGTCCTACTCGCTGGTTGACCGCGAGTTGACCGACGTGGACCCGAACACGTCGCGCTTCATCCAGGAACAGGCGGGGCGCACGCTGCTCAGCCAGGTCTCGACCACAATCACCTACGACCGGCGCGACAGTCGCGTCGAACCGCGCGACGGCTACGTCATCCGCGGCGGCATGGACTGGGCGGGCCTGGGCGGCGACGTCTCCTACGTGCGCTTCCGCGGCGATGCGCAGTACTACATCCCGTTCGAACGGCTGCTCGGCGACAACGACTACGTGCTCGTGCTCGCAGCCGGCGCAGGCTACCTCGTGCCCTATGGCGACAACGACACGCGCATCGTCGACCGCTTCTTCCTGGGCGGCGAGAATCTGCGCGGCTTCGCCCTGGGTGGTGCTGGCCCGCGTGACGTCTCGACCAACGACGCGCTCGGCGGCCAGACGCTCTGGACCACCTCGGCCGAGTTCCGCTTCCCGCTGCCGCTGCCCGCCGAACTCGGCTTCATCGGCCGGGCCTTCATCGACGCGGGCGGCAACTACGGCCTGCCCAACAGCGTTAACGACACCGGCTGCCCGACCACCTTCCCGAACTGCGTGCGCGACGATTCGTCCCCGCGCGTTGGTGCGGGCGTGGGCATCTCCTGGCGCAGCCCGATCGGCCTGATCAACATCGACCTGGCGCAGGCCCTGGTGAAGAAGTCCTACGACGAGACGCAGGTCTTCCGCCTGGGCTTCGGCACCCGTTTCTGAAGCAAGGTTTCGACCGACATGTTCCGATTCCTCCCTGTGGCGCTGCTCGGCGCCGCGGTCGCTCTTCCCGCCGCCGCGCAGAACCAGCAGCAGTGGTTCGTACCCGGCCAGCCCCAGCAGGGGCAGCCTGCGCAGGGCCAGCGCCCGCCACAGCAGGCGCAGCAGCCCCAGCGCCCGGCCCAGCCGCCCCAGCGCCCGGCGCCGACGCCTCCGCCGCTGGCCCCCGGGCAGCCGCCGCCCGCGCCGGTCATCGGCATCGTGGACGTGCCCGAGATCCAGCGTGTCTCCTCCGCCTTCACCCAGGTGCGCGAGGCGATCGAGACGCGCCGCGCCCGGCTGAACGAGGACCTGCAGCGCGAACAGCAGCGCTGGCGCGATGAACAGCAGCGCCTGGCCGCCGAGCGCGGCAGCCTCTCGCCCGAGCAGCTGCGCAACCGCGAACGCGACCTGCAGGACCGCATCACCGACAGCCAGCGCACGCTGCGCGACCGCGCCGCCGCGATCGAACAGCTGGCCCAGACCGCACTGCGCGAAATCGAGCAGGCGCTGGGCGTGGTGATCCGCCAGGTTGCCAGCAGCCGCAACGTCAACATCGTGCTGCCGCGCCCGCTGGTCATCTTCAACGACCCGCCCTTCGACCTGACCGAGGAAGTCGCGGCCCAGCTCAACCGCATGATCCCGAGCGTGACGCTGCCGCCCGAGCCCGGCGAGGCGCCCCGCCCGGCGGCCGCCCCGGCGCGTCCCGGCGGCACGCCGCCGGCCCAGCCGCCGCGGCGGAACTGAGCATGGGGGCCGACCCGCGCTTCTTCCCCGCGCGCGGCCCCCATGGCCTTGGCGCCATCGCCGAGGCCGCGGGCGCGCAGGTCGGCGCGGATGACGGCCGCGTGCTGACCGGCGTCGCGCCGCTGCACCTGGCCGGGCCGCAGGACCTGGCCTTCTGCGAAGGGCGGCGTCACCTGGCCGCGCTGCGCGACTCCCGCGCCGGCGCCGTGCTGGTGGGTGCCGACGCACGGGACGCCGTGCCCGAGGGTTGCGCCGCGCTGGTGGCCGATGCGCCGCAACTCGCCTTCGCCCGCGCCGCCGCGCTGTTCCATCCGCGCCCCGCTGCGGTGGCCGGCATCCATCCCACCGCCGCCATCGCGCCCGACGCCACGATCGGCGAGGGCTGCGAGATCGGCCCCTTCGTCGTGGTCGGTGCCGGGGCCGAGATCGGCCCGGGCTGCATTCTGCACGCCCATGCCGTGGTCGGGCCTGGCTGCGTGCTGGGCGCCGGGTCCATCCTGCGCGCCCATGCCTCCCTGCTGCATTGCCTCGCCGGCGCCAGGGTGGTGCTGCACGAAGGCGCGCGCGTCGGCAACGAGGGCTTCGGCTTCGTCACCACGAAGCAGGGCGACCACGTCACCGTTCCACAGGTCGGGCGCGTCATCCTGGGCGATGGCGTCGAGATCGGCGCCAATGCCTGCGTCGATCGCGGCGCCGGCGGGGACACCGTGCTGGGGCCGGGCACGCGCCTCGACAACCTGGTGCAGGTCGGCCACAACGTGAAGACCGGGCGCGGCTGCGTGATCGTGGCGCAGGTGGGCATCGCGGGATCGTCGGAACTGGGCAACTACGTGGTGGTCGCCGCTCAGGCGGGCATCACCGGCCACATTACGCTGGGCGACGGTGCGCGCGTCGGCGCGCAGGCCGGGGTGATGAACCACGTGCCCGCGGGCATCGACGTGGTGGGCAGCCCCGCCTGGCCAGCGCGCGAGACACTCAAGGCCTTCGCATGGCTGCGGCGCCAGGTGGCGCCCAAAGGAAGCGACAAGACGGGCGGGACGGCATGACGACCGACGACACCACCAGCGCGGCCACCGAGGTCGGCACCTACGACATCGCGCAGATCATGCACGCGATCCCGCACCGCTACCCATTCCTGCTGGTGGATCGGGTGGTCGAGCTGGTGAAGAACGTCTCCTGCATCGGCATCAAGAACGTCACGATCAACGAGAACTTCTTCCAGGGCCACTTCCCCACCATGCCGGTGATGCCCGGCGTGCTGATCATCGAATGCATGGCGCAGACCGCGGCCGTGCTGGTGGTCGAAACCCTGGGCCCGGACTGGGCCGGCAAGCTCGTGTACTTCATGACCGTGGACAGCGCGAAGTTCCGCAAGCCTGTGGTGCCGGGCGACCAGATGCGCGTGCATGTCGTCAAGCAGCGCCAGCGCGGCAACATCTGGAAGTTCACAGCCGAGGCCAAGGTGGACGGCAAGGTCGTGGCGGAAGCCACCTACGCCGCCATGATCCTGGACCGCTGAGACATGGCGCAGATCCATCCGACCGCGGCGGTGGCCCCGGGCGCCGTCATCGGCCAGGGCTGCGTGATCGGGCCCGGCTGCGTGGTCGGCCCCGACGTGGTCCTGGACGACGATGTCGAACTGATCGCCCATGCCGTGATCGACGGCCACACGCGCCTTGCGCACGGCGTGCGCGTCTTCCCCTTCGCCTCGATCGGCATGGCGCCGCAGGACCTCAAGTACCGGAACGAACCGACGCGCTGCGAGATCGGCGCCGGCACGCTGGTGCGCGAAGGCGTCACGGTGCACCGCGCCAGCGTGGGCGGGGCGGGCGTCACCACGGTCGGCGCCAACTGCATGCTGATGGCGGCCTCCCATGTCGCGCATGACTGCGTGCTGGGCGATGGCGTGATCCTCGCCAACAACGTCATGCTCGGCGGCCATGTCGAGGTCGGCCCCGGCGCTTTCATCGGCGGCGGCGCGGCGGTGCATCAGACCGTGCGCGTCGGGCGCCTCGCGATGGTCAGCGGCATGGCCGGCGTGACCAACGACATCCCGCCCTTCGGCTACGTGTTCGGCCTGCCCGCGCGCCTGGTCGGCTTCAACCGGATCGGGCTGCTGCGCCGGGGCGCGACGCGCGACCAGCTGCGCACGCTGCGCGCCGTGCACACGGTGCTGTTCAAGGATGCCGGCGAATTCGCCGGCAAGCTGCCCGAGGTCGAGGCGCGCTTCGGCACCGAACCGCTGGTGCAGGAACTGCTGGCCTTCGTGCGCGACCCGTCGCGCCGGCGCCAGCTCGTGCGCCCGGGCCGCATGGCTGCGCCGGAACTCGGCGGCACCGACGAGGAGCCCGGGGAGGGGTCGTGAGCCCCGACCCCGGACCGCTCGGTATCATCGCCGGCGGCGGCCTGCTGCCGGTGCGCGTGGCCGAGGCCGTCGCCGCCTCCGGCCGTCCCGTGATCGTCGCCGTGCTCGAAGGCCATGGCGATACGCGCGCCTATCCGCGTTTCACGGCGCAGGCCTTCCGCTGGGGGCTGGCGGCGACCATGCTGGCCTGGCTGAAGGGTCACGGCGTGCGCCAGGTGGTGCTGGCGGGCACCGTGTCGCGCCCTTCGGTGCTGTCGCTGCGCCCGGATGCGGCGGGGGTGAAGCTGCTGGCGCGGATCGGGCGCGCCGCCTTCACCGGCGATGATTCCATCCTGCGCGCCGTGATGAAGGTGCTGGCCGAGGACGGGTTCGAGGTGCTGGGCGCGCAGCAGGTGCTGGGCGGGCTGCTGCCCCCGGCCGCGCTTCTGGCCGGCGCGGCGCCGGATGACCTCGCCCGCGCCGACATCCAGCGCGGAATCGCCGTCTGCCGCGCGCTCGGTGCCGTCGACGTGGGCCAAGGCTGCGTGGTGCAGCAGGGGCTGGTCCTGGCGGTGGAGGCCATCGAGGGCACCGACGCCATGCTGGCCCGCGCGGCCATGCTGCAACGCGAAGGCCCCGGCGGCGTTCTGGTCAAGGCATTGAAGCCAGGCCAGTCGCGCCTGGCGGATTTGCCCACCATCGGCCCGCGCACGGTCGAGAATGCCGCCACCGCCGGCCTGCGCGGCTTGGCCTTCGAGGCTGGCGGCACCATCCTTCTGGAGCGCGACGCAACCATCGCGCGGGCGACGGCGGCGGGCATCTTCGTGCTCGCCTTCGACCCCGCGGAGTATTCGGAAGGAACCACCCCATGACCACCGGCCGCTTCCTGCACACCATGATCCGGGTGGGCGACCTCGACCGCTCCATCGCCTTCTACACGAACCTGCTCGGCATGAAGGAGCTGCGCCGCCGCGACGTGCCGGACGGCAAGTACACGCTGGCCTTCCTGGGCTACGGCACCGGCAACGCGGAAGGCCAGGGCGAAATCGAGCTCACCTACAACTACGGCGTGGACAAGTACGAACAGGGCACCGCCTTCGGCCACCTGGCGGTCGGCGTGCCGGACGTGGCCGCGGCCTGCGAGGCCGTGCGCAACGGCGGCGGCAAGGTCACGCGCGAAGCCGGGCCGGTGAAGTTCGGCACCACCATCATCGCCTTCGTGGAAGACCCCGACGGCTACAAGATCGAGCTGATCCAGCGGTAGCGGCAGGCGGGGATGGACCCGCTCTCGCTGATCCGTGGCATCCTCGACACCACCGAGGATGCCGCCCGCGCGCTGGTCGGGCGCGAGCGCATCCGCCTCGCCGTCACCGGCCTGTCGCGCGCGGGCAAGACGGTCTTCCTCACCTCGCTGATCGCGAACCTGCTCGCGGCCGGGCGTGGCGCGCGCACCTTGCCTGCGTTGTCCGATGCCGCGGGCGGGCGCATCCGCCGCGTCTTCATCGTGCCCGCGGGCACCGAGACCATTCCGCGCTTCGACCCCGAGGGCCATCTCGGCGCGCTCGCCGCCGACCCGCCGCGCTGGCCCGAGCGGACCGAGGATTTCTCGACCCTGCAGATCGCCATCGACGTGGAGCGCCGCACCTCGCTCGGCGGCATCCTGCCGGAACGGCGCGTGACGCTCGACCTGATCGACTATCCCGGCGAATGGCTGCTCGACCTGCCGATGCTGCGCCAGGACTATGCGGCGTGGTCCGAGGAGACGCTCGCGCGCCTCAAGCGTGGCGTACGCGCTGAGCCGGCGGCCGAGTTCCTCGCCTTCCTTGATGGCCTGCCCGACGACGCGGCGGCCGAGGACGCGCTCGCGAAGCGCGGCTACACGCTGTATCGCGACATGCTGCGCACCTGCCGGGACGTGCACGGGCTGCGCCTGCTGCAGCCCGGCCGCTTCCTGAACCCCGGCCCGCGCGGGGAGGCACCGCTGCTGTGGTTCTTCCCGCTGCCCGCCACCGCGCGCGGTGGCCTCGCGCAACTCTGTGCCCGCCGCTTCGACGCCTATCTCGCGGACCAGCGCGCATATTTCCTCGACCCCTATTTCTCGCGCTTCCACCGCCAAGTGGTGCTGGTGGATGTGCTCGGCGCGCTGCATGCCGGCGAGGAAGCCTTCCACGACACGGGCGATGCGCTCTCCGCCGTCGCCTCCATCGTGTCCGGCGCCAATTGGCTGGAACGGCTGCTGGGCGCCGCACCGACCCGCGTCGCCTTCGCCGCCACCAAGGCCGACCACGTGCCCACGCGCGCGCGGGACGCACTCGCCGCGCTGGTGGAACACATCACGCTCGGCGCGCGCGGCCGCACGGAGCAATCCGGCGCGGATGTCTCCTTCCACGCCCTTGCCGCCATCCGCTGCACCGAGGATGCGGTGGCGCGGCTCGAGGGCCATTCCGTTGCCGCGGTGCGCGGGGTCCTTTTGCAGGACGGGGTCGGCGCCACCATCTATCCGGGCGAGGTGCCGATGAAACCGCCCGAACCCGCTTTCTGGGATGCCGGCCTGTTCACCATGCCGGAATTCCGCCCGCCGCGGCTGGATCCCGCGGGCCTGTCCGGCGTGCCGCATCTGGGGCTCGACGGGCTGCTCGCCTGGCTGGTGGGGGATGCGCTGTGAGCGGCCGCGACAAACCGGGGCCGCGCGATGCAGGCGCCGGCGCAGGCCTGCAGCATGGCCCGTCCGGTCCGGACACGCCGCCCGGCACCGCCGCGGCACCGGCGGTGGAACCCCCGCGCGCCGACCGCCCCCGTCCGCGCGTGATCACGGAAGCGGCGGCCGGTGCCGCGGCCGCCGAGGCCCCGCGCGTCACCCCCGCCGATACGCGCCCCGATCCGCTGGCAAGGCCGCGAATCATTCCCGACGACAGCGCGCAGCCCGCCGCGCGGCTCGACTTCGGCTGGGACCGCGCGGTCGCGCCCGCGGCCCTGGCTGGTGCGCGCGGCTGGTCCTCCGCCGCGCTGGTCGGCGCCGGCGTGGCGCTGCTGGTGCTGGGCTTCTCGCTGCTCCAGGCCGGCAATTTCGTCGCCGCGCAATTCGACCGTGCCGCCTGGCTCGGCTGGGTCACGCTGGTGGTCGCGGCGGGCGGCTTCGGGTTGGTCTTCACCGCCATCGGGCGCGAATTGCGCGGCTATCTCGGGCTGCGCACGGTGGACCGCGCCCGCGCCGCCGCGGCGCGGCGCGACGCGACGGTGCTGCACGCGGAACTGGTGGCCTGGCAGGCGCGCCTGCCGCCCGGGCGCGCGCGCGCCGGTGACCTCGCGGGGCTACCGCCCGAGGCCATGGCCGCGCTGGTCGAGGCGAAGATCCTCGCCCCCATCGCGCAGGATGCCGCGGCGCTTGGTCGTGCGGCGGCGATGCAGGCCTTCGCGGTGACCGCGGTCAGCCCCTCGCCGGCGGCGGATGCGCTGATCTTCGCCTGGCGCGGCCTGCGCCTGGTGCGGCAGGTGGCGGCGCTGCATGGGCTGCGGCCGGGCGTCGCCGGCACCGTCGCGCTGCTGCGGCGCGTCGCACTCGATGCCGCGACGGTTGCCGCGACCGATGTCGCGGTGGATGCCGCGGTGCGAGGGCTGCTCAGTTCGCGGCTCGCCGAGCACGTCGCGGGCGAGGCCGCGGCCGGCGCCGTCGCGGCGCGCCGCATGATCCTGCTGGCGCGCGTGGCGGACGAGGCCTGCCGCGTCCTGCCGCGGCGCTGACCCCTCAGCCCTCCAGCCGGACGTTCGCCGCCCGCGCGACTTCCCGGAAGGTCGCGATCTCGCTGCGGATGAAGGCGGCGAAGTCTTCCGGCGACATCGGGTCCGGCACCGCGCCCATGGACAGGATGCGTTCGGTGATGGCGGGTTCGCGCAGTACCGCCACCACGTCGGCATTGATGCGGCGGATGATCTCGGGCGGCGTGCCGGTCGGCGCCACCAGCCCCGACCAGCCGGCGGCCTGGTAGCCCGGTACCAGCGTCTCGGCGATGGTCGGCACGTCGGGCAACTGCGGCACGCGCCGCGCCGAACACAGCGCTATGGCGCGCACCCGCCCGTCGCGGATATGCGGCAGGGCGGAGGCCACGGAATCCGTCATCAGCTTCACATTGCCGGCGATCACGTCGGCGATGGCCGGGCCCGACCCGCGATAATGCACGATGTTGAAGCGGATGTTGGCGCGCAGCATCAGCAGTTCCGCCGCCATGTGCTGCGACGTGGCCGGCCCGGCCGATGCCATGTCGAGCGCACCGGGCCGCGCGCGTGCCTCCGCCGCCAGCGCCTGCATGGTGTGCTGCGGCACGGACGGGTGCGCGATGACCAGCAGCGGCACCATCGCGACATTGCTGATGGCCGCGAAGTCGCGTTCGGCATCATAGGGCACGCGCGGCAGCACCGACGGGTTCACCCCGAGCGTGCCCGAGGTCCCGGCCGTGAGCGTGTAGCCATCCGCCGGCGCGCGCGCGCCGGCCTCCAGCGCGGGGGCACCGGCGCCGCCGGCCCGGTTCTCCACCACCACGCGCTGCGGCCAGCGCTTCGACAATTCATCCGCCACCAGCCGCGTGATGATGTCGGAGGCCTGTCCTGGCGGGAACGGGACGATGATGCGCACCGGCCGGTTCGGCCAGTCGCCCTGGGCCAGGGCGGGCAGCGGCAGCAGCGTGGCTGCGCCGAGCAGCGCGCGGCGATGGATGCGGGTCATGCGGTGTCTCCTCCCGGTATTTGCGCCAGCCTACGCCGGTGGCGCCGCGGGCGGAACCAGGGGTGTCAGCGGCCGGTCAGCGCATCCTCGAGCCGCGCCTGGCTGCGGCGCAGCCCATCGCGATGGGCGGCGGCGGCGCGACGCTCGCGCAACTGCTCCAGCACCTGCTCGGCGCGCCGTGCCTCGGCCAGCGCGTCGCGCTCGGCCTCCAACGCGTCCTCGGCGCGCTGCACCGCGGCGGCATGGGCATGCCGCGCGGCCAGCCCGCGCGCCAGGAAGGCGCCATACGTGGCACCCGACCAGTCCGGCGTCTCGTCGCGCAGTGCGGCCTCGGCGGCGGCGGCGGCGTGCTGCTGCGCGGCCAGCGCGCTGCGGGCCTCGGCCAGGCGCCGACGCGCGGCCTCGACCTCGATCGCGCGCAGCTTGGCCAGGGTGGAAAGGGGGTCGCGTGCCATGGTCGCAGCATTTTCGCGCACAGGCATTTCCGGGAAATGAACGGCTTCAGCGCCCGCCTTGCAGCCAGACGGCGTCCGCGCCGAGCTCCGGCCAGCCGATCGCGCGCATCGTGCCGGGGGCCGACGGGTCGCCGGTCCAGCGCGCGGCGATGATGCGCTGGCCGGTCACGCCCGCCGCCGCATCCGACAGCAGCCAGGCGAGCGGTGGTCCCATGATGGCAGGACGGAGCATCGCTTCCCGCGCCCAGCCGCTCTCGGCGCCGATGAAGGGCGTGTCGGTCGGCCCGCCCGGGATCAGCACGTTCACCGTGATGCCGCTGCCGGCCAGTTCCTGCGCCCAGACCGCCGAGGCGGCCTCGAGCGCGGCCTTCGTCGCGCCATAGGGCAGCACGCGCAGCATGGTGCGGAAGGACGTTGTGTTGTTGACCACGCGCCCCCAGCCCGCCGCGCGCATCATCGGCAGCGCCTCGCGCACCAGCAGCATCGGTGCACGGACATTGATGGCGAAGAAGCGATCCCAGGTCGCGGCGTCGAGTTCCTCGATGGCCGGCAGGCGGGTCTCGGCATCGGGGCGCAGGGAGGACACGCCGATGCCGGCATTGTTCACCACCGCATCGATGCGCCCGAAGCGCGCCACGGCGGCCGCCACGCCATCGCGGCAGCCGGCCTCGGTCGCCAGGTCCGCCAGGATCGGGTGCAGCCTGTCATGCGCGGGCAGGCCCGCGATGTCGCGGTCGAGCGCCGCTACGGCATGGCCGGCGGCGAGCACGGCATCGACCATCGCGAGGCCGATGCCGCCGGCGGCGCCGGTGATGAGGACAACACGAGGCATGGGCGACTCCGTCTGCGAGAGGGCTTTGCCCCCTCGCGCTCCCCCACCAGGGGGCAACGGCCCCCTGGACCGCGGGGACCACTCGCCGGGGCGGCGATCGCACCTTATCCTGGAAACCACGCTACGGGAGGAATACGCGATGCGCGTCATCATCGCAGGCGGGGGGATCGGCGGGCTGGTCGCGGCACTGTCGCTGCACGCGGCTGGCATCGAGGTCGAGGTGTTCGAACAGAGCGCCGAGATCCGCCCGCTCGGCGTCGGCATCAACGTGCTGCCGCACGCGATGCGCGAATTGACGGAACTCGGGCTGCAGGACCGCGTCTGCGCGGCCGGCGTGGTCACGCGCGAACTCGCCTACGCCAACCGCTTCGGCCAGATGATCTGGTCTGAACCGCGCGGGCGGCACGCCGGCTACACCTGGCCGCAGGTGTCGATCCATCGCGGGCGGCTGCACATGCTGTTGCTCGAGGTCGCGCGCGAAAGGCTGGGAGATGCGCGCATCCACCTTGGCGCGCGGCTCGCGGAATTCGCGGATGAGGCGAACGGCGTGGTCGCGCGCTTCGAGGACGGCCGCAGCGCGCAGGGCGACGTGCTGATCGCCGCCGACGGCATCCACTCGGCCGCCCGCACGCGCTTCTACCCCGATGAAGGCCCGCCGCTGTGGCAGGGCGCGATCCTGTGGCGCGCGACATCCATCGCCGCGCCCTTCCTGACCGGCGCGACCATGGCCGTGATCGGCAACCGCGACGAGAAATTCGTCGTCTACCCCATCGCCGACCTGCCCGATGGCCGCAAGCTGACCAACTGGATCGCCGAACGCCGCGTCGACCCGAACCAGGACTGGAAGCGCGAGGACTGGAACCGCCCCGGCCGCATCGAGGATTTTCTGCAATGGTTCAAGGATTGGACCTACGACTGGCTCGACGTGCCTGCGCTGATCCATTCCGCGCAATCCATCTACGAATTCCCCATGGTGGACCGCGACCCGCTGACGCGCTGGACGCATGGGCGCGTCACGCTGCTCGGCGATGCGGCGCATCCGCTCTATCCGATCGGGTCGAACGGGTCCTCGCAGGCCATCCTGGATGCGCGCACGCTCGCCCTGCAACTCGCGACGCATCGCGATCCGGTCGAGGCCCTGCACGCCTACGAGGCGATCCGCCGCCCCGCCACCGCCGCGCTGCTGGAAGCAACGCGCGGCGATGGGCCTGACCTGGTGCTGGACATCGCCGAATCCCGCGCGCCCGATGGCTTTGCCGACATCGAGACGGTGATGCCGCTGACCGAGCGCACCGAGATCGCGACGCACTACAAGCGCCTGGCCGGCTTCGAGCCCGCCACGTTGAACGCGCGCCCCAGCCTCTCGCCGCCGAGGAAAGCCGCATGAGCCAGCACTACCTGCCGGTTCGCGAGGAGTGGCTCGCGCGCCGCGTCGAGGACATCCTCGACCCCGGCCAGCGCATCATCGACCCGCATCACCACCTGTGGGATCGGCCAGGCTGGCGCTATCTGCTCGATGACATCCTGGCCGATATCCGCACCGGCCACGACGTGCGCGCGACCGTGCTGGTGCAGGCGCGCGCCTTCCACCGCGCCGATGGGCCCGAGGAACTGCGCCCGGTCGGCGAGACGCAATTCGCCGCCGGCATCGCCGCGATGTGCGAGAGCGGCACCTATGGCGATGTGCGCGTCTGCGCCGGCATCGTCGGCCATGCCGACCTCACGCGCGGTGCGGCCGCGGGTGCGGTGCTCGATGCGCATATCGCTGCCGGCAACGGGCGCTTCCGCGGCATCCGCCACAGCGCGACCTGGGACCCCGATCCCGAGATGCTGAACCCGGCCTATACGCCCGCCGAGGACATGCTGGATTCACCCGGCTTCCGCGCCGGCTACGCGGAACTCGGCAAGCGCGGCCTGTCCTTCGAGGCCTGGCTGTATTTCCACCAGATCCCGCGCCTGGTGCGCCTGGCGCAGGCGCATCCCGAGGTGCCGGTCGTGCTGAACCATTGCGGCGGGGTGCTCGGCATCCGCGGCTATGCCGGCAAGCGTGACGAGGTGTTTGCGGCGTGGTCGGCCAACATGCGCGCGCTCGCCGCCTGCCCGAATGTGGTGGTGAAATGCGGCGGGCTGGGCATGCGCCTGCCGGGCTTTGGGCTGGAGCAGGGCGAGATCGCGCCGTCGTCGCAGATGCTCGCGGATGCCTGGCGCCCCTGGATGGGACCGATCATCGAGATGTTCGGCACCAGCCGCTGCATGTTCGAGAGCAACTTCCCCGTGGACAAGGGTGGCTTCGGCTATGCCGCCGGGTGGAATGCGTTCAAGCGGCTGGCGGCGGGTGCCTCGGCCGCGGAGAAGGACGATCTGTTCCGCGGCACCGCCGCCCGCTTCTACAGGATCGACGCATGACCCAGCACCGCTTCTGCACCGTGGCCGATGAGGGCCGCCTGCGCATCGTCACACTCAACCGCCCGGAGGTGATGAACGCGCTGCACAGCGAGGCGCATGCCGAACTCTCGCAGGTCTGGGACGAATTCGCCGCGCGCGACGACCTGTGGGTCGGCATCGTCACCGGCGCCGGCGATCGTGCGTTTTCCGCCGGCAACGACCTGAAGGTGCAGGCGGCTGGCAAGCGCGGCCCGACGCCGCCCTCGGGCTTCGCGGGCCTGACCACGCGCTTTGATCTCGACAAGCCGCTGATCGCCGCGGTGAATGGCATCGCGATGGGCGGCGGGTTCGAGATCGCGCTGGCCTGCGACCTCATCGTCGCTGCCGAGAACGCCGTCTTCGCGCTGCCCGAACCGCGCGTGGGGCTGGTGGCCGGGGCAGGGGGCGTTCACCGCCTGCCGCGCATGATCGGGCAGAAGCAGGCGCTCGGCATGATCCTGACCGGGCGGCGCGTGCCCGCCGCTGAGGGCAAGACGCTCGGCTTCGTCAACGAGGTGGTGCCGGCTGGCGAGGCGCTGGCGGCGGCGAAGCGCTGGGCGGCGCTGATCCTGGAATGCTCGCCGCTGGCGGTGCGCGCCTCCAAGCAATGCGTCTATGCGGGGATGGATGCGCCGACGCTGCGCGAGGCGGTGACCACCATGTACCCGTCCCAGCAGCGCAACCGCGACAGCGAGGATTACGTCGAAGGTCCGCGCGCCTTCGCCGAGAAGCGCAAGCCGGACTGGAAGAACCGCTAGAGTTCCGGCTCGAACCCCAGCCCGGGCGTGGAGGGCACCGCGATCGCGCCCCCCCGCGGCACCAGCGCCGGATAGGGCGGGCGTGCCAGGTCGGCGAAGTAGATCTCGATCGGCTCGGCCTCCTCGACCGCGGCCAGCACATGCAGCGTCGCCAGCAGGCCGGGGCCGAAATACGGGCAATGGGGCACCAGGCGCACGCCGGCCTCGCGCGCCAGTTCCACGATCTCCATCATGGCCGATACGCCACCGACCTTGGTGATGGACGGCTGCGCCACATCGACCGCGCGCAGTTCCAGCATGCGGCAGAAATCCTCCACCGTGCCGTTGCATTCACCGGCCGCAATCGGCACCGGCGATGCGGCGCGGATGCGCGCGATGGCGGGGATGTCCTCGGGCGGCCAGATCGGTTCCTCGACCCAGGCGGCGTTCATGCCGGCCACGTCCTCGCAGAACTGCACGGCCTCGTCCTCGGTGTTCCAGACGCAGTTGATGTCGAGCATCAGCGGCGTATCCGGTGCGGCCTGGTGGGCGGCGCGTATGCAGGCCAGGTCGAATTCGTGCAGCTTGATGTGGCGATAGCCGCGCGACAGTGCCTCAGTCACGTTGCGCGCGACGTCGTCGGGCTTTCCGTACCGCAGCAGCGAGGCATAGGCCGGCACCGAGGCCCGCGCCGCATCGCCCAGCAGCGTGTGCAGCGGCACTCCGGCGGCCTTGGCACGGATATCCCACAGCGCAATGTCGATGGCCGAAAGGCCGAAGCTCACCGCGCCGTTGCGGCCGAAATTATGGAAGCGGCGTGCCAGCATCCGCATCAGCGTGGCAATGTCGCGCGCATCCTGCCCGATGCAGGCTGGGCCGATCAGCCGGTCGACTGCATCCTTCGTGGTCTCGACCAGTGTGAAGCCGAAGCCCTCGCCCCAGCCATGCAGGCCGTCCTCGGTCTCGACGCGCACTAGCAGCGTGTCCATCGCGCGCAGATGCAGGTTGCCACCGGCACCGGCCGCGCTGGCGCCGAAGGTGAAGTCCGTGCGGTGATGATGCGTGGTGACGCGGCTGATCCGCATGGCGCTGCCTTCCCTGGCCGGCGTGTCTTGCTGGTCGGCATCTGGCGATGTATCGCGCGCGCATGCAAGCCGCTGGCCCCCGGATGATCCGCCGCGTTTTCCAGGCCGGGGAGCGCCAGGTCACCCTCGACGTGCGCGATGATTCGAGCACGCATCTGGTGATCCGCGAAGTCTTCCAGGATGGCGTCTATGCGCCGGTCGCGGGCATCGCGCCGCCGCGCGTGGTGCTCGACATCGGCGGGCATATCGGCCTGACCTCGGCGTTCTTCCGCCTGGTCTATCCGCATGCGGCGATCATCGCGGTCGAGCCCGACCCGTCATCCTTCGCGATCCTGTCGGGCAATGCGGAGCGCATCGGCAATTGCCGCGCCTTCAAGCTCGGCCTGTACGAACGCGATGCGATCGCGCATTTCAACGCGGCGCAGATCTCCGTGCTCAGTTCCCTGTTCCCGTTGCAACATGAGGGCGTCCCCAGCACGGCGACGCAGGTGCGCCTGCGCCATGCCGGCGCCTTCGCCGACGAACTCAGCGCGCAATTCGCGCTGCCCGGCTTCGACCTGATCAAGATCGACACCGAGGGTGCGGAACTCGCGATCCTCGGTGCGCTCGGCGACCGCGTGGCGCAGGCGAATGTCATCCACCTGGAATTCCACAGCGCCGCCGACCGCCGCGCCATCGACGACCTGTTGTGCCGTACGCATGTGCTTGCGCGCGGGCGGATCGACAAGCCGGATCTCGGCACGCTCACCTATGTCGCGAAGCGCCTGACCAGCGCGACCTGACCGCGCTTCCGCAGCGGCGCGATTTCGCCGATGATCCCGCCTGGCGCGGCACGGCTGGCCGCCCAGGGAGGAACCATCATGAACCGCCGCACGCTGATGCTGCTGGCCGCCGCACTGCCCGCGCCCGCGATCGCGCAGCCCGCCTGGCCCGACCGTCCGATCCGCGTGGTGGTGCCCTTCGCTGCCGGTGGCCCGTCGGACATCGTGGTGCGGCTGCTGGCGCCGCGGATGTCCGCGACGCTCGGCCAGCCCATCGTGGTGGACAACCGTGCGGGCGCGGGCGGCGTGACGGGGGTCGATGCGGTGGCGAAGGCCGCACCGGATGGATACACGATCGGCATCGGCAGCGCCGGCGGGCTCGCGATTTCGCCGCGGCTGGATCGCGGCACGCCGTATGACCCGCTGCGGGACCTGGCGCCGCTGACGCTTGGCGTGCTGGTGCCCGAACCGCTGGTGGTGCCGGCCGCGGCCCCCTTCCGGACTGTGGCGGAGCTGGTGGCCGCGGCGAAGGCGCAGCCGGGGCGGCTGAACTACGGCTCCGCCGGGTCGGGCAGCATGCCGCATTTGGCGGGCGAGCTGTTCCGCATGGCGGCGGGGATCGAGGTCACGCATGTGTCCTACCGCGGTGGCGCGCCGCTGGCGCTGGCCATCCTGCAGAACGAGGTGCAGCTGGGCTTCGCGGACCTGCCCATCCTGCTGCCGCATATCCGCGGCGGCGCGCTGCGCGCGCTGGCGGTCGGCACGCAGCAGCGGCTCGAATGGATCCCCGACGTGCCGACCATGGCCGAGGTCGGCCTGCCCACGGTCGATGCCAACAACTGGCACGGCTTCGTCGCCCCCGCGCGCACGCCGCAGCCGGTGCTGGACCGCCTGCACGGCGCGCTGGCCGGCGCGCTGAACGACCCCGACATCCGCCGCGCGCTGCATGATCAGGGGGCCATTCCTGGCGGCAACAGCCAGGCGGAATTCGCCGCCTTCCTGCGCGCCGAACTCGACAAGTGGGGCGGCGTGATCCAGCGCGCCGGCGTGCGCGCGGATTAGCCGCCGATGGTCTGCAGCACGTCGAAGCCCTCGAATTGCGGCGGGCCGAGCGTGGTACCCTTCATCCCGCCCGCGCCGGCATGGGCACGGCGGAACTGCTCCGATCGCGTCCAGCCTTCGAAGGCATCCTTCGACGCCCAGACCGTCAGCGACGAATACAGGATGTGGTCATCCGCTGCTGGGCCCTTCAGCAAATGGAAGGTCATGAAGCCCGGCACCTCGTGCAGGTGGCTTTCGCGCGTCAGCCAGGCCTGTTCGAAGGCGGGTGCGTGCTCGGGAATGACGCGGAAGCGATTGGCGGCGACGAACATGGCGTTTCTCCTGCTGGAGCCATTGCGCGGCAGGGCCGGGCTTCGCGCAAGGGGGCGCGCGTGAACATGCGTGCAAGGGCACGCGCGTGAGCGACCGTGCGGCCTGGGAGGCGGTT
The DNA here is from genome assembly GCF_022846615.1 of Roseomonas fluvialis. NCBI lineage: Bacteria > Pseudomonadati > Pseudomonadota > Alphaproteobacteria > Acetobacterales > Roseomonadaceae > Roseomonas > Roseomonas fluvialis. Next base: position 3,344,920 of record NZ_AP025637.1, on the reverse strand, counting down.
GCCGATTGGTACCACGCCTGGTTCACCGGGATCGTGCTCGCGGCCGTCGCGCGGCGTGGGCCGGCGGATGCGGCGGCACTGGTCTTCGCCGTGTTCCGTCGCCAGCAGGCCGAGACCTTCCTGCCCGGCCTGCGGAAGCTTGGATTGGACGGCCTCCCGCCGGCGGTGGCGGCGGCGCGCTACCACTACCTGTCGAATGTCATCGGCGGCGTCGGCGTCGAGTATGTCGAGGAGAACCCCCGCAAGGCCTGGATCCGCTACCCGCCGCCGCGTTGGATCTGGCCCGGTGCCACGATCTGCGGCATCCCATCCGAGGTGAATGCCGCGATGCTGCGCGGATGGCACGCGAACAACGGTGTGATGCTGGGCTGCCCTGGCCTCGGCTTCGTCTGCACCGGGCAGACCGTGGATGGCGATCCGGGGCTCGAGGGCTACTACATCGAGCACGACCGCGCCCTCGCCGAACCCGATCGCCTGCGCTTCGCGAAGCACGAGGCCATGCCGCGCTTCGACGCCACGCGCGCGCCGCGCCTGCCCACCGCCGCCTGGCCGCAGGAGCGCGTTGCCAAGGCAAGGCGCGGCTATGCCATGACCTATTGCCGCACGGCGCTGCAGGCGGCGGTCGATGTCTTCGGCGTCGAGCAGGGCGGTGCCTTGCTCGCGCATGCCGCGCGCCTCGTCGGCCTGCAGCATGTCCATGCGACGGCGGCGGCGCTGGGTGCGCGGGACTTCATTGCCTTCATGGTCGCGCTGGCGCAGGCGGAAGGCGACGCCGCGCGCACCGACCTGCAGCCCGATGGCAGCCTGGTGGTGCGTCGCGACGGCTGCGCCCCGCTGCGCGGCATCGCCGACCCGCACCCGGCGATGCAGGATGCCTGGGAGGCGCTGCTGCATGGCGCGCTGGCGGGCTGGGACCGCTTCGCGCGGCTCGACAGGGTGGGCGCGCTGGCCTGGCGGATCAGACCCGGCTGACCGCCCGCGCCACCGCGCCGCTCAATACCGTCGCGTCGTCATTCGGCATCGCCGGCCGCCGTCATGATCCGCAGCAGGCTCTCATCGCGCCCCAGCGCCCAGAGCACCGAATTGATCGGCGGGCTCATCAGGCTGCCGCACAGCGCGGCGCGCAGCGGCTGCGCGATGTCCTTCAGCTTCACGCCCTTTACGTCGGCGTAGTCGCGCAGCCAGTACTCGAGGTCGGCCTTCTCCCACGGCGCATCGGCCAGGAACTCCCCGACGTCGCGCAGCCGTGCGCGCGCCTCCGGCGTCAAGGCGGCCAGCGCCTTGTCGTCGATCGCCGGCAGGCTCTCATGTGCGGCGAAGGCGGCCGCCCCGGCCAACTCCTCCAGTGTGCGCGCGCGTTCCTTGAGGTCGGGCATCAGCATCGCCACGCGCTCGGCGCCATTGGTGCCGAACAGCGCGCCGCGCTTGGCCAGGATTTCCAGCACCGCGCGCGTCAGCCGCGCATCGTCGGCCTGGCGCAGATACACGCCGTTCAGGTGCGTCAGCTTGGCGTAGTCCATGCGCGACGCCGACCGCCCGACATCCTTGATGTCGAACAGCTCGACCGCGCGGTCGTGGGGCACGATCTCCTCGTCGCCATGCCCCCAGCCCAGGCGCAGCAGGTAGTTGTTCACCGCTTCGGGCAGGTAGCCCTGCTCGCGAAAATCCAGCACCGACACCGCGCCGTGGCGCTTGGACAGCTTCGCCCCGTCCGCCCCGTGGATCAGTGGGATATGGGCGAAGTGCGGCCGTCGCCAGCCCATCGCGTCGTACACCATGCATTGGCGGAAGGTGTTGGTCAGGTGGTCGTCGCCGCGGATGACGTGGGTGATCTCCATGTCGTGGTCGTCCACGACAACCGCATGCAGGTAGGTGGGCGACCCGTCCGACCGCAGGATGATCATGTCGTCCAGCTCGGCATTGCCCACGCGCACCTCGCCCTGCACCAGGTCCTCCACCACCGTCTCGCCATCGATCGGCGCCTTGATGCGGATGACGAAGGGCTTGCCCTGCTGTTCCGGGCCGGGCTCGCGGTCGCGCCAGCGGCGGTCGTAGCGCGGCGGGCGGCCCTCGGCGGCGGCCTGTTCGCGCATCTGCGTCAGTTCCTCGGGCGTCGCCCAGCAGCGATAGGCGCGGCCCGCGGCGAGCAGCGCGTGCGCCACCTCGGCATGGCGCGCCTCGCGCGCCGCCTGGAACACCGGCGGTTCGTCCGGCGAAAGACCCAGCCAGGTCAGGCTCTCGAGGATCTGGTCCACCGCCGCCTGGGTCGATCGTTCCTTGTCGGTGTCCTCGATGCGCAGCAGGTAGGCGCCCTTGTGGTGGCGCGCGAACAGGTAGTTGAACAGCGCGGTGCGCGCGCCGCCGATATGCAGGTAGCCGGTGGGGGAGGGCGCGAAACGGGTGCGGACGGTCATGTCACCTGGGCTCGGTCAGCGGAGCGCCCGTTAGACCAGATCGACCGGGCGGGGTGAACCCGCAAGCGGCGCGTCCGCGTCCCGGCCTCCATCGATTCCGCCCGCGATCCGGATGCGCCGCGGCACTCAGGAGGCCCGGCGCGCGCGGGGCCGGATCACCGCCGCGCTGCAGACCTGGGCGCGGGCGATACGCCACCTCGGGCGAACCGCCGCCAGCGCCTTGTTTTCGCGCGCATCTTCGCCCCGATCGCGGGATTCCCCGCGACCGGCGTCTGCTCTAGAATGAACGCGGAAGTTGCGGAACTCTCCCCTGTCCAGCACCGTCGCGCGAAATACCGCCGGCCGCCTCGGCGCCGCCCTGGTCCAGCGCCTGGACCTGGCGCTGGCGGTCGAACGCGGCCGCTTGGCGCCGTGGCTCGCGGTGGCGATGGGCGCGGGGATCCTCGGCTATTTCGCGCTGCGCGAGGAACCATCCTGGTGGTTCGCCACATTCGGCCCCTTGCTGGTGGTGCTGGCCTGGATCGTCGCGACACGCGCGCCGCATCTGGGCTGGCTGCTGGGTCTCGTTGGCGCGGCGGGTCTCGGCTTCGGCGCTGCGCTGCTGCATGCCGCCGCCGCCCCGCCCGCCGCCGCCCCGCCGCTGCGCGCCCTGGCGCTCAGCGGCATCGTCCAGGATATCGACCTGCTGCCCGAGGGCCTGCGCGTCACGCTGCACCAGGTCCGCTTCGCCCCCGACGAAGGGGTGCAGCCCCGCAGCATCCGCGTCCGGCTGCGCGCCAACGACCCCGCCCGCCCCGCGCCCGGGGACAGCATCGCGGTGCGCGCCCTGGTGCGCGCGCCCTCCGCGCCCGCCTATCCCGGTGCCTGGGATTTCCAGCGCGCCGCTTTCTTCGCCGGGCAGGGGGGGGCGGGCTTCGCCATCGGCCCTGCCACGGTCACGCCCGGCGCGGGCGGCGCGCCGCCGTTGGCAGGGCTGCGGGCCACGATCGAGGCGCGTGTCACCGGCGCCGTCCCCGGGGCCGCGGGGGCCGTTGCCGCCGCCATGCTGACCGGCGGGCAATCCGCCATCCCGCGCGCCGACATGGCCGCGATGCGGGATTCCGGGCTGGCGCATCTTCTGTCGGTCTCGGGCCTGCACATCGCGATCGTGATGGGCGTGACCTTCTGGGTCGTGCGCTTCCTGATCGCCTGCTGGCGCTGGCTGGCGCTGCGGGTGGACGGCAAGGTCTGGGCGGGGCTGGCGGCACTCGGCGCAGGTGGCTTCTACATGCTGCTGACGGGATCGCAGGTGCCCATGCAGCGGTCCTTCGCCATGGCCGCGCTGGTCACGCTGGCGCTGCTGTCGGGGCGCCATGCCATCACGATGCGGGGTCTCGCGCTCGCCGCGGCGGCGGTCATGCTGCTGGCGCCGGATGCGCTGCTCGGCCCGTCCTTCCAGATGTCGTTCGCCGCCGTGCTGGCGCTGGTGGCGGGGTGGGAGGCGATGCGCGGCCCGCTGCGGCGCCTGCAGGGCGATGGCGCCTGGTGGCGGCGCGGCGCGGTCTTCGTGGTGGGGCTGGTCGGCACCTCGGTTCTGGCGGGGCTCGCCACCGCGCCCTTCGGCCTTGCGCATTTCGGCCGGCTGCAATGGTTCGGCGTGGCGGCGAATGCGGTGGCGGTGCCGCTCACCTCGGTGCTGGTGATGCCCGCGGCCATGCTGGCCGCGCTGCTGATGCCGGTGGGCCTCGATGGCCCGGCGCTGGCCGTGCTGGGCTGGGGGTGCGGGGCTGTGCTGGCGGTGGCACGCGAAGTCGCCTCCTGGCCCGGTGCCGCGAGCACGGCGCGGCCGATCCCGCCCTGGGGACTGTTGTGCTTCGCCTTCGGGCTGCTGTGGCTGTGCCTGTGGCGAGCGCGCTGGCGCTGGGCGGGCGTGCCGCTGATGTGCCTCGGCCTCGCCAGCCCTGCGCTGCATCGCCCGCCGGACCTGCTGGTGTCGGGCGATGCGCGCCTCGTCGGCTTCGCCGCCGACGGCGCGTTCTGGCTGCAGCGACAATCGGGTGCGTCGAACCTGGTGCGCGAAAGTTGGCTGCGCGCGCACGGCCTGGCGCAGGCGCAGCCCTTCCCGCGCGAGGGCGAGGCCGCCGGCGGTGCCATCGCCTGCCGCCCCGGCGCCTGCACGCTGCGCGCAACCCCGGATGGCCCGGCCGCGGCGCTGCTGCGTGGGGACCCGCCCGAGGCCGCCTGCGGACGCGCCGCGGTGGTGGTCTCGGCGGAACCGGTGCGCGGGCGCTGCGCCGGCAGCCAGGTGGTGGACCGCTTCGCGGTGTGGCGGAACGGCCCGCACGCGGTGTGGCTCGCGCCCGGTGGCGCGCAGGTGGTCTCCGACCGCGCCTTCCGTGGCGCACGCCCTTGGGTGCCGCCCCCGCCCAGCCCCCGCGCGCGGGACGAACTGCCCCCCGCGCCGGTCGAATGACGCGGCCGACCGCTGCGACCGCGGGGCGCGCCGCTACAGGAACACCCAGCCCTGCACCGGCGTGAAGCTGCTGATGACGTTGATCGAGATATCCCGGATGCCGTCGCCGTTCGCGTCACCCTGGATGGCGTAGTATTCGCCCGGTGTCGTGACCTCGACGCGCAACTGCCCCGCGCTGGCGGCGCCTGCCGCCCCGAAGGCGGCCGTGCCGATCCAGGTGAAGGCCTGGTTGCCCGCCAGAAGGCTGTTCGCGTCGACCAGCCTGAGGTCGATCCGGTCTACCCCGAGCGCGGCCGAGAAGGTGAAGTCGAGGATGACGTCGGCAGCCGACGCCGGGCTGTCGTTCAGCGAGCCGAAGCGGAACTGGTCGGAGCCGGCCCCGCCGGTCATGGAATCGCTGTTCAGCCCGCCGATCAGGATATCGTTGCCGATCCCGCCCTCGAGCACGTCGTTCCCACCCAGCCCCGACAGCAGGTTCGCATTGTCATTGCCGATGATGGTGTTCGCGAGCCCATTGCCCGTGCCGTTCAGCAACGTCGTGCCCGCCAGCACCAGGTTCTCGACATTGACGGCGAGCGTGGCCGCGGTGCCCGTCGTGACGAAGACCGTGTCGGTGCCCTGGTTCGCTGCCTCGACCACCACGTCGCCTTCGGTGACGATGTAGGTGTCGTCGTTCGCCCCGCCGAGCAGGCGGTCGATCCCCGCCCCGCCATCCAGCGTGTCGTTGCCCGCCGCGCCCGAGAGCGTGTCCGCGGCGGTATTGCCGGTCAGCGCATTGGCCAGCCCGTTGCCGGCGAAGTTGTGCGCGATCGTGTTGGTGCCGACGATGTTGTCGACATTCAGGCCGAGCACGAGCGTGGCGCGCGTGGTCAGGATCGTGTCGATGCCCTGGTTCGCGAGTTCGACGACCACGTCGGCCGTCGTGTCCAGGATGTAGGTATCGTCGTTCGTGCCGCCGATCAGGCGGTCGATGCCCGCGCCGCCCTCGAGCGTGTCGTTGCCGCCGCGGCCCTCGAGCGTGTCGTTGCCCTCGGCGCCGCCGAGATAATTGGCGATCCCGCTGCCGCGCACAATGTCGTTGGCGGTACTGCCGATCGCGTTCTCGAAGCCGAGCACGGTGTCGATGCTGCCGCCGTAATCGGTGGCGCGCCCGGTCAGCAGGTCGATGGTCACGCCCTGCACCGGCAGCCGGTCGCCGGCCTCGTTGCTGGTGAATTCCGTTCCGTCGGGGGAGAAGCCCAGCACGTAGCTCAGCGTATCGTCCCCGCCGAACGCATTGACCAGGTCGGCCCCGCCGGCCGGCCCGATCAGGTTGGCGCCGTTCGATCCGTTGATGGTGTCGTCGCCGAAGGAGGTCGACACGCCCTCGAAGCCGATGATGGTGTCGATGGTCCCGCCGGTGTCGCGTGCGCGGGCGGTGGCGAGGTTGACCGACACGCCGCCCACGTCGATCCCGCCATAGCCGATGATGTCGAAACCGAGGCCGGCATTCACGCTGTCGGCGCCCTCGGACGGTGCAAACCATTCGCCCGCGGCGGTGCCGGTCACCACGTCGTTGAATCCACCGAACAGGACCACCCCGCGGATATTCACCAGCGTGTCCACGCCGCCGCGTCCGTCATTCACGGTGCCGGCGCCCAGGTTGATGTTCAGCCCCACCGTCTGGTCCGCATAGTCGGCGCGCACGAATTCGCCGAGGATCCCCACCAGCGTGTCATTGCCCCCGCCGCCGCGCAGGTCCGAGGTCGAGCGCGCCCCCTGGGCCACGCCGGTCAGGCGGTCGGCGAAGTTGCCGCCGATCGCGTTCTCCATCGAGATCAGCAGGTCGGTGCCGCCTTCGCCATCGGTCGCGATGCCGGTCGTCAGGTTCACGGTCGCGCCGGCGGTGGCGTTGATGTACTCGGCGTAGTCGCCGCCCAGGCCGCCATCGAGCGTGTCGTTGCCCGCACGGCCGCGAAAGCGGTTCTGCTCGGCGCCGCCCAGCATGGAATCCGCAAATGCAGTGCCGGTGATGCGCTCGATGCCCGACAGCGTATCGGTGCCGCCCCAGGCGTCCGTCACGATGCCGGTGACCAGGTTCACCACCACCCCGCGTGTGGCGTCGGGCACCAGGCCCGAGGAGAATTGGAAACCGACGCGGTCCTGCCCGCCGCCGCCATCGATACTGTCGTTGCCGTTGAAGCCGTAGAAGAACTCATCGGCACCGGTGCCGATGATGGTGTCGTTGCCGACCGTGCCCCAGACCTCCTCGACGCTGGAGAGGGTGTCGATGCCGCCTTCGCCGTCCTGCGCGCGGCCGGTGACCAGGTCCACGCTCACCGCACTGGCGGCCTGGCCATAGTCCGCGATGTCGATTCCGCCGCGCCCGTCGATGACATCGCTGCCGGCGCGGCCGCGGAAGCGGTCCACCTCCGCGCTGCCCTGCAGCGTGTCGTTGAGGTCGGTGCCGCGCAGCCCGGCGAAGCCGGAGATGGTGTCCGTACCGCCAACACCGTCGCTCGCGCGCCCGGCCGTGAGGTCGACCGACACGCCCGAGGTCACGGCGCCGCTGCGATAGTCCAGGAAGATGCTGGTATTGCGCGTGGGGTTGTTGTTGGCCAGCAGGTCATTGCCGGCGTTGCCGCGCACGATGAAGGTGAAGACCGACGTGTCGGCGTTGTTGATGGTGATCGTGTCGTTCGCGTTCGACCCGTTCACTTGCTCGATATTGACGAAGGTGTCGTTGCCCTGGTTCAGCACGAGCGGCCCGGCGGCCGAGGTGCCGCCATTGACGCCGCCCGTCGCGCTGATCGCGACCGAGACGGCGCCGTCCGAATTGGTGGCGAAGAAGCTCAGGACATCGAACCCGTCCCCGCCGTCGATCAGGTCGTTGCCCGCCTGGCCGAACAGCAGGTCGTCGCCGGAATCGCCCGCCAGGATGTCGTTGTCGTTGCCGCCCAGCAGCGTGTCGGCGGCACCCCCCCCGCGCAGCGTGTCCAACCCGCTGCCGCCCTGGATGCTGTCGTTGCCACCCTCGCCAAGGACGCTGTCATCGCCACTGGTGGTCAGCTGGCCGAAGGACGACACCGTATTGGTGATGGTGTCGTTGCCTGCCGTGCCGGTGATGATGGCCATGGCGCCGCCTTTCCGAATGCGCAACCACCATCACTTGCCGGGGGCGGCCGGCACCACGCTATCCGAAGTGCATTTCCAAAACGTAATGCCGCCCTGGGTGGCGGGGCCTGGCCTGATGGCGCGTCAATACCGCCGCAGCAACCCCACCAGCCGCCCCTGCACCTTCACCCGGTCCGGCCCAAAAATCCGCGTCTCATGCCGCGGGTTGGCCGGCTCCAGCGCCACCGAATTGCCGCGCCGGCGAATGCGCTTCAGCGTCACCTCGTTCTCGTCGACCAGTGCGACCACGATGGTGCCGTTCTCGGCCGTCTCGGCGCGCTGGATCAGCACCGTGTCGCCATCGAGGATGCCGGCATCGATCATCGAATCCCCCGCCACTTCCAGCGCGTAGTGCTCCCCCGCGCCGATCAGCGCGGCCGGCACATCCACGCTGGCGCCGTGGTCGCGGAGCGCCTCGATCGGCACGCCGGCCGCGATGCGCCCGAATAGCGGCAGGCTCACCGCGGCGCCGTCGTTCGCAGCCTCGGGCGCGGGGCGCGGCGGGGCAGGGGCGAAAGGCCCGCGGATCACGTTGGGGCCAAGCGGTGCATCGGGCTTGGGCGTGCGCGTGCGTGGCGCCAAATTCTCGGGCAGGCGGATCACCTCGAGCGCGCGGGCGCGATGCGCCCGCCGGCGCAGGAAACCGCGTTCCTCGAGTGCAGTAATCAGGCGATGAATGCCCGACTTGGACTTCAGGCTCAGCGCGCCCTTCATTTCCTCGAACGATGGCGAGAAGCCGGTGTCGCGCAGATGCCGATCGATGAACATCAGCAATTCGTGCTGCTTGCGCGTGAGCATCCGGCAACTCTCCCCATGCCGCGCCCCGCGGCTCGGCGGAACAAAGCGGCAACCTGACCGGTGTTCTAGAAAGGTTCCGGAGTCACAGTCAATGGGATTCGCCTGTGGATGGAATCGCCGCGCGACCGTTCCCCCGCCGCCGTCGCCCTGCCAGGATGCGCCGCCATGGACCGCCCCGACCTCTCCATCCTGATCGCGGCCCATCGCCTGCACGACCTCGCGCCGCGCGCCGTCGCCTCGGTGTTCGACCGCGCCGAAGGGGCCGCAGTCGAACTCGTGCTCGCCTCCGACGACGGGACCGACTACGCGCCCTTGCTGCCGCCCGACCCGCGCCTGCGCTTCGCGCCGGTGGGGCCGGTGCGCAGCGGCGCCCATGCCGCACGCAACCGCGCCCTGGCCATGGCGCGCGGCGCGCATGTGCTGATGCTCGACGCCGACGACGCGCTGGAAGGCCCGCCCGATTCGATCGCGCGCGCGCTGCACCGGGCGCGCGGCGGGGGCGCGGTCGTGGTACCGTCCATCGTGCGGGACCCGGATGGCGCGGCGCTGCGGCGCATCCCGGCCGATGGCCTGGCGCGCTTCGGCTTCATCGGCTGGGCGGAGGCCTTCGCCTCGCTGCATGTCATCGCACGGCGGGACCTGGTGCAGCCCTTCGCGCCGTTCCGCCTGATCGACGACGTTGTCTTCGACCTGCGCGCGCTGGCCGCGGCGGGCGGATGCGCGCCGGTCGCGGACGGCCTCGCGTACCGCTACCAACTGCGCCCGGGCCAGGCGACCGACGTGCCCTGGACGCGCTTCGATGCGGAATACGCGCAAGCGCTCGCCGCCATCGCGCGGGACGGCTTCGGCTTCGCCGACCACGCGCCGGCCGCCGCGCGCGTGCTGCGGCGGTGGCGTGCGATGAACCGGGCGGTCGGCAGCAGCCCGGCCCTTGGCGACTACCATCGCCGCGCGACAGCGCGCGATCGGCGCGCTACACGCCCAACTCCGCCAGGATGATCGCCTCGACCTCCGCCCCCGCCGGCAGGGCGGGTGCGAAGGGCGCGCGCATCACCAAGGCATCGGCGCGCGCGAGGGTCGCCAGCATCGACGAATCCTGCACCGGCGCCGGCGTCACCAGCATCCGCCCCTGCGCATCGACCGACAGCGCCGCGCGCAGGTGGTCGGCGCGACGGTCGTTCTGCGCCAGCGGCACCGCGGTCAGCACGCGCCGCGTCGGCGTCGGCGCCCCCTCGAGGCCCGATAGCCGGGCGATCGCCGGGATCAGGAACACCACGCCGCAGACCAGCGCGCTGACCGGATTGCCCGGCAGCCCCAGCACCGGCGTGCGCCCGAGCCGGCCCCAGATCAACGGCTTGCCCGGCCGCATCGCGATCTTCCAGAAGCCGAGTTCGAAGCCCTCGCCGCCCAGCGCCTGCTGGATCAGGTCGTGGTCGCCCACGCTGGCCCCGCCGGTGGTGACCAGCAGGTCGAAGGCATGCGCACCGGCGGCGACATCCGCGATCGCGGCCGTGTCGTCCGGCGCGATCGGCAGCACCACCGGTTCCCCGCCCGCGGCGCGCACCAGCGCCGCCAGCGCATGCGCGTTGGACGACACGATCCCGCCAGGCGGGATCGGGTCTCCGGGCAGCGCGATCTCGTCGCCCGTCGCCAGGATACCCACGCGCGGGCGCCGGTGCACCGCGAGCCACGGGTTGTTCGACGCCGCCGCCAGCCCGATGTCGCGCGCCGTGAGCTTCCGCCGCGCCGGCAACACCTGCGTGCCCTCCGCGAAGTCCAGCCCGCGCCGGCGGATCCAGCGCCCGGCCTGCACTGTCTCGTTCACCCGCACCGCGCCGTCGGACGGGCTGGCATCCTCCTGCAGCAGGATCGCATCGGCGCCGTCGGGCACGAAGCCGCCGGTGAAGATGCGCACCGCCTCGCCGGGACCGACGCGGCCCGCGAAGGGCCGCCCGGCCGGCGCCGCGCCGGCCATGCGCAGCACCGCGCCCTCCGGCGCATCCGCCGCGCGCACGGCATAGCCATCCATCGCCGAGACATCGGCCGGCGGCTGCGTCAGGCGCGCCACCACGCCCCGCGCCAACACGCGCCCCGCGCCATCGGCCAGCGCCACCGTCTCGGCGGCCGTCGGAGTCAGCGCGGCGATGATCCGCGCGCGGGCTTCCTCGACGGCGAGCAGGTCATTCGCCACGGAACTCGCCCGACTTGCCGCCGTCCTTGTGGACCAGGCGCACATCCTCGATGCGCATGCCGCGGTCAACCGCCTTCACCATGTCGTAGACCGTCAGCGCCGCGACCGTGACCGCGGTCAGCGCCTCCATCTCGACCCCCGTGCGCCCCGTGAGGCTGACGGTGGCCTCGATCGCCACCGCATCCTCACCCTCGGGCTGCAGATCCACCGCGACCTTGCTGATCATCAGCGGATGGCACAGCGGGATCAGCTCGTGCGTCTTCTTGGCCGCCATGATGCCGGCGATGCGCGCCACCCCTAGCACATCGCCCTTGCCAGCACGCCCCTCGCGGATCAGCGCGAGCGTGGCTGGCTGCATCACGATCCGCCCGCGCGCGGTGGCGGTGCGCGCCGTCTCGTCCTTGCCCGACACATCGACCATCGCCGCGCGCCCGGCGGCGTCGAAATGCGTCAGCGCCATCAGCGCGCGTCGACCAGTTCGCGCGCGGCGACGGTGACGTCCGCCTGGCGCATCAGGTGTTCGCCCACCAGGATGCAATGCGCGCCCGCCATCGCCATGCGCCGCACATCGGCCGGCGTGCGGATACCGCTTTCGGCCACTGGCAGCCGGTCGGCCGGCACCAGCGGCGCCAGGTCCTCGGTGGTGCCGATATCGGTCTGCAGCGTGCGCAGGTCGCGGTTGTTGATGCCGATCAGGCGCGTGTTCAGCCCCAGTGCGCGATCGAGCTCGGCGCGGTCATGCACCTCGGCCAGCACCGCCATGTCGAGTGAGCGTGCGAGTTCCAGCAATTCGGCCGCGCGCTCGTTCGACAGGCAGGCCATGATCAGCAGGATGCAGTCCGCCCCCATCGCGCGGGCCTCGAAGACCTGCCAGGGGTGGATCATGAAGTCCTTGCGCAGCACCGGCAGGGAACACGCCGCGCGCCCGGCCTCCAGATGCTCCCGCGCGCCCTGGAAATACGGCCCGTCGGTCAGGATCGACAGACACGCCGCCCCGCCTGCCTCGTAGGCGCGTGCCAGCGCGGCCGGGTCGAACGGGTCGCGGATCAGCCCGCCCGAGGGCGAGGCGCGCTTGATCTCGGCGATCAGCCCGGTGCGGCCTTCGCCGATGCGGTGGCACAGCGCGCCCACGAAGTCGCGCACTGGCGAGGCATGCGCGGCGGCGCGCTCGATCTCGGATTGCGAGGTCGCGGCCATGCGCTCGGCCACCTCGCGTTCCTTGTCGGCGATGATCCGAACCAGCACGTCGGGGACCGAGACGTCGCCGGCAGCGGTGGTGACAACGGTAGGCGCGTTCATGCAGCGGCGTCCTTGGGGGGGCAGAGGGCGCGGAGGCGCGTGAGTACGCCAAGGGCCGCACCGTCGTCTATGGCGCGGGCGGCGATGGCCGCCCCCTCGTGCAGGTCGTGTGCCCGGCCGGCCACGACAAGCGACGCCGCCGCATTCAGCAGCACCACGTCGCGATAGGGGCCCGGCGCGCCGCGCAGCAGGGCTTCCAGCGCGACGGCGTTCTGCGCCGGATCGCCGCCCTTCAGCGCCGAGGCCGGCGCGCGCGCCAGCCCGGCATCCTCGGGTGTGACCGTGAACTCGCGCAGCGTCCCGTCGGCCTCGAGCGAGACCACCTGGCTCTCGCCCGCGAGCGTCAGTTCATCGAGGCCCTGCCCATGCACCAGCCAGGCGCGGTCCGTGCCCAGCCGTGCCAGGGCCTCGGCCATAGGGCGCAGCCATTCCGGGGCGAAGGCGCCGGTCATTTGGCGCTTCACCCGCGCGGGGTTCGCGAGCGGACCGAGCAGGTTGAAGATGGTGCGCGTGCCCAGTTCCACCCGCGGCCCCGCGGCGTGGCGCATAGATGCGTGATGCCGCGGCGCCATCAGGAACACCATGCCGGCCTCGGCCAGCACGGCCGGCAGGCGGTCCATCGGCACGTCCAGAGAGATGCCCAGGGCCGAGATCGCATCCGCCGCGCCCGACTTTGACGACAGCGCGCGGTTGCCGTGCTTGGCCACCGGCACGCCCGCGCCCGCCACGACCATGGCGGTGGTGGTGGAAATATTCAGTGTGCCGGCCGAATCCCCGCCCGTGCCCACGATGTCCATCGCGTCCGGCGGCGCGTCGATCGCCACCATGCGCGCGCGCATCGCGCGCACCGCGCCGGTCATCTCGGCTACCGTCTCGCCGCGCACGCGCATCGCCATCAGCAGCCCGGCGATCTGCGCGGGCGTTGCCTCGCCGGCCATGATGATGCCGAAGGCTTCCTCGGCCTCGGCCTCGGTCAGCCTTTCGCCGGCGGCAAGCCGCGCCAGGATGGGCTTGAGCGACATCAGGCCGCGACGGGTGTCGGCAGCGTCGCACCCGCCAGCACGAGGAAGTTCCGCAGCAGGTCGTGCCCATGGGCGGAGGCGATGCTCTCCGGATGGAACTGCACGCCCGAAATCGGCAGGTCGCGATGCTTCAGCCCCATCGCGATGCCGTCCTCGGTCCAGGCCGTGACCTCGAGGCAATCGGGCATGGTGGCGCGCTCGACGATCAGCGAATGGTAGCGCGTGGCGGCAAACGGGGAGGGGATGCCGGCGAAGACATCCGCCCCAGCGTGATGCACCTGCCAAACCTTGCCGTGCACCGGTTCCGGCGCGCGGATCACGCGGCCGCCGAAGGCCTGCCCGATCGCCTGGTGACCGAGGCACACCCCCAGCACCGGCAGCCGCACCTCGGCCGCCAGGCTGATCAGCGGCAGGCAGATGCCGGCCTCGTTCGGCGTGCAGGGGCCGGGCGAGAGCACCACCGCCTCCGGCTGCATCGCGAGCACCCCCTGCGGGTCGATCGCGTCGTTGCGGCGCACCTCCACCTTCGCCCCCAGGTCACCCAGGAAGTGAAACAGGTTGAAGGTGAAACTGTCGTAGTTGTCGATCAGCAGGATCATGGGCGTGATGCTTGGACCGGGGCGCGGGGGGAATCAAGCGCGCAGGCGCAGCAGCCCGTGCCGGCGCGTCAGCGCGGGTCCTGGTCGTGCGCCGCGATGCCGGCTGCCAGGGCAGCGGGGTCGATCCCGGCGCGCAGCCGGAACACGCGCAGCGAGGCGGCCGCGCCCACCTCCTCCCAGGCCAGGCGCATCGGTTCGTAATGCGGCCGCTGGTCGTTGAAATCGTGCAGCATCAGGCGCGGCGGCGGGCGGTCCGGCCGTGCCAGGCATTCGCGCGCCATCGACAGGCAACAGGCGACGCGGAAGCGACCATCCACCAGCACCAGGTCGGGCCAGGCCCCGGCCGCGTCCAGCACCGGCCAGGGTGCCGCTGCATAGCCCGGCCAGCGTGCGCGCGTGCCGCGGTCGACCGGCATGCCCCATTTCCCCGTCGGCCCGATATCGGCATGCACCAGGCGCAGGCGGCCGGTTGCCTCGGCGGCGGCCACCGCCGCATCATCGCGCGCCGCCGCGATCCAGGCGCCGTCGCCCTCGACCGAGACGACCAGTCCCGCCCCCGCGCGCAGCGCCTCGGCGGTCGACCCGCCCAGCCCCCATTCCAGGTAGCAGCGGGGCGGCGGCACCAGTTGCGCGCGGTACAGACGGACCTCGACCGGGCGCATGGTCAACTGGCCGACGCCGGGCTTGGCCCGCTGGGCGGGGGCCACGGTGGGCGGGGTCTGTTCGTCGCCGGTCATGCTGCATCGCTACGCCGGCCCGGCCGCGCGCGAAAGCCCGGGCCGGCGTCCCCGGCGCCCGGACCGGTCCAGCGCGTCGTTCGACCTGACGGCATCGGCACCGGCGTGCTCGCGCACCCATGCATCCAGGTTGCTGCCGTTGGGCGGCCGGGCGCGGGCGCGGGCCGGTGCCGCCTCATCGGAAAACGCGCTAGCGTGGCGCCAAGATCAGGAGGAGGGACCACCATGCTGCGGATCATCGTTGCCGCGCTGCTGTTCGCGCTGCCGGGCGCGGCGCGCGCCGCCGACCTGCCGGACCGCCCGGTGCGGATCATCGTCCCCTTCACCCCGGGTGGCACCTCCGACATCGTCGCCCGCCTGCTGGCCGAGGCCGCAGCACCCCACCTGCCGCGCGGCGCGGTGGTGGAGAACCGCGGCGGTGCCGGCGGCAATATCGGCATGGCCGAGGCCGCGCGCGGGGCGGCCGATGGCTCCACGCTGGTCCAATGCGCGTTTGGCCCCTGCGGCGCCAACCCGGCGCTGTATGCGAACCCCGGCTACAACCTGCTGGCCGATTTCGCGCCCGTGATCCTGACCGGCGCGGTGCGCAACGTGATGACGGTGCGGCGCGAATTGCCGGCGGCGAACGTGCAGGAATTCATCGCGCTGGCGCGGCGGCAGCCGCTGTCCTTCGCGTCCTCGGGCGTCGGTGCGTCGAACCACCTCGGGCCTGAATTGCTGCGCTCGATCACGGGCATCGAGATGACGCACGTCCCCTATCGCGGATCAGGCCCGGCCATCACCGACCTCGTCGCCGGGCGCGTCGATGTGTTCTTCGACAACCTGCCCTCGATCCTGCCGCATACCCGCGCCGGGTCGGTGCGGGCGCTGGCCGCCGTTTCCGACAGCCGCATTCCGGAACTGCCGGACGTGCCGACCTTCGCCGAACAGGGCGTGCAGGGCATGGCGATCGACAGCTGGTTCGGCTTCATGACGCCGGCGCGCACGCCGCCGGCCGCCATCGCCGCGCTCAATGCCGCCTTCGCCCGCGCACTCGAGAACCCCGCCGTGCGCGCGCGCATGCTGGAACTGGGTGCCACGCCGCTGGGCGGGTCGCCCGAACAGATGGGCGCGCATGTCCGTGCCGAGGCCGCACGCTGGGCCGAGGTCGTCCGCCGCCAGGGAATCCGCGCCGAATGAGCCGCATCACGCATATCCGCACCATCCGCATCGGCGAACGCCCCAACCTGATCTGGGTCGAGGTCACCACGGATGAGGGCCTGACCGGCCTCGGCGAAGCCTTCCGCGGCGCCGCGGCGGTCGAGGCCGTCATCCACGAGAGCGTCGCCCCGCTGCTGATCGGCCGCGACGCGCGCGACATCGAGGCGGTGTCGCGCCTGCTGCTCACGCCCTATGTCGGCTTCGGCGGATCGAGCGCTGAGGTCCGCGCCGCCTCCGCCATCGATATCGCGTTGTGGGACCTGGCCGGGCAACGCCACGGCGTGCCGGTCCATGAGGCGCTCGGCGGCAAGTGCCGCGATCGGGTGCGCAGCTACAACACCTGCGCCGGCTACGACTACAACACGAAGTCCGCGCAGCGGCGCGACATCGGCGCGGCGGACGAGGCGCGCGGCCCCTATGACGACCAGGTGGCCTTCATGCGCGATGCCGGGACGCTGGCGGAAAGCCTGCTGTCCGAGGGCTTCAACGCCATGAAGATCTGGCCCTTCGACATCTACGCGCCGGCCACGCAGGGCGTGTCCATCACGCTGTCGGACCTGAAGAAGGGTATCGAGCCCTTCGCGAAGATCCGCCGCGCCGTGGGCGACCGCATGGAGATCATGGCGGAACTCCATTCCCTGTGGTCGATGCCCGCCGCCTTCCAGATCTGCAAGGCGCTGGAGGAATTCGACATCACCTGGGCGGAAGACCCGATCGGAAAGATGGACGACGTCGCCTCGCTGGCCGAACTGCGCCGCGCCGTGCGCACGCCGATCTGCGCGAGCGAGACGCTGGGCGGCAAGGTCGCCTTCCGCGACCTGCTGGTGGCGGGGGCGACGGATATCGTCATGCTCGACCTCGCCTGGTGCGGCGGCCTGACCGAGGCACGCAAGATCGCCGCGCTCGCCGAAGCCTGGTCGCGCCCCGTGGCCCCGCATGACTGCACCGGGCCGGTCACCCTGATCGCCTCGGTCCACCTGGCCATGCACGCCCCCACCGCGATGTTCCAGGAGGTGGTGCGCGCCACGCTCGCCACCTGGTATCGCGACCTGGTGACGGTGCTGCCGCGCGTCGAACAGGGCTGGGTGTTGCCGATGGAAAGCCCCGGGCTCGGGGCACGGCTGCTGCCGGAGGTGGCGGCGCGCGAGGACGCGATCGTGAGGAGCAGCGGGCGATGATGGTCGCACTGGATGTCATGCCCTGGGCGCTGCCGGCGATCCTGACGATCCTGGTCGGTGTCGGCGTGCTGCTGCGCCGCCACCATCATCCTGGCCCGGCGCGCGTCGTGCTGGGCGTCGCGCTGGTGCTGCTGGTCGCCTGGATCGGGCTGAGCCTGCTGTTGGCGGTGGGCGCCATCGCCTGACGCGGCGTCACGCCGCCGGCGGCAGGTTCCCCGTCCGCACCAGGAAGGCCGCGCGCGCCACCGCCCCGCGCCAATCCGCGCTGGCGTCCGGGCAGCGCACCAGCCGCACGGACGGGTACCAGATCGGCACGTCCTGCGCGTGCAGCCATCGCCAGTCGGCGTGCCGTCCGTGCATCAGCATCAGCGCCGGGCGCCCCAGCGCGCCGGCCAGGTGCAGCACGGCCGTGTCGACCGTCACCACCAGGTCGAGGGCTTCGATCGCCGCCGCGGTGTCGAGGAACCAGTCCCCCCCGCCATCCAATTCCGGCCCCAGCCGGTCGAGCGGGAAGGCGGCCTGCTGCTCCTCGCCCGGTCCCTTCTGCAGCGCGAACAGCTGCACGCCCGGCACCGCGGCGAGCGGCGCGAAGGCCGCCAGCGGCACCGATCGGTTCGCATCCACCGGCGCGGCCGGATTGCCCTGCCAGACAATGCCTACCCGCAAGCCGCCCGTGCCGATGCGCCCGCGTAGCCGCGCGACGCGCTCGCGCTCCGCCGCCAGGTACGGGATGCGCCCCTGATAGTGCTGCGGTGCCAGCCCCAGCGCGCGCGGCAGGTCCATCAGCGGCAGCCAGGCGCGCACACCGGGCACGGAGCCTGGCGCGCTGCTCGGGCGCAGGTCGATCCCGCCGGTCACCGGTGCCAGCAGCGCATGCAGCCGCGCATCCAGCACGGCATGCACGCGCAACCCGCGCGCCGCCAGGAGCGGCAGGTAGCGTGCGAACTGGATGGTATCCCCCAGCCCCTGTTCCCCCATCACCAGCACGGCGGCGGGCGACCCCTGGCCGCGCCAGGGGGGCAGCGGCATGGGCCCGTCCGGCCCAAGCCGCGTCACGCGGGGGAAGGCGGAGGGCAGCAAGTCGAAGCGGACTTCGTAGGCCGCCCAGGCCTCGTTCCAGAGCCCGGCCTGGAACAGCGCGCGGGCGAGGGCGGCGCGGATGCCGGGGTCCCCCGGCACCAGCGCCGCGAGCGCGCGCAGCCCGGCTGCGGCCTCCAGCGGCCGGCCGGCCTGGCGCGCGTCTTCGGCCAGGGCGAGCAGCGGGGCGATGTCGGGCGTCGCCGCGTGCGGCACGGGGCCGGGCGTTGCCGTGTGCGGCACGGGGCCGGGCGTTGCCGCGTGCGGCACGGGGTCAGGCGTTGCCGCGTGCGGCACGGGGTCAGGCGTTGCCGCGTGCGGCACAGAGGCAGGCGTTTCCGCGTGCGGCACAGAGGCAGGCGGTCCCGCGGGAGGCACAGGGTCTGGCGCTCCCGCGGGCGGCACCGCGTCAGACGTTCCCGCGCTCGCGCCGCCCGGCCGCGAAGCGCACCGCTTCCTCCGCCGCGCGGAACAGCGCCCGCGCCTTCTGGCGCGTCTCCTCGTATTCCGACTTCGGGTCGGAATCCGCGACCACGCCGGCGCCGGCCTGCACATGCATCACGCCGTCCTTCACCAGAGCGGTGCGCAGCGCGATGCAGGTGTCCATGCCGCCATCGGCACCGAAGTATCCGATGCCGCCGGCGTACAATCCGCGCCGCGAGGGCTCCAGCTCCTCGATGATCTCCATCGCGCGGATTTTCGGCGCGCCGGTCAGCGTGCCGGCCGGGAATCCCGCGCAATAGGCATCCAGCGCATCGAGCCCATCCCGCAGGCGCCCCTGCACTTCGCTCCCGATGTGCATCACCTGCGAATAGCGCTCGACCTGGAACTGCGCCGTCACCTTCACCGTGCCGATCGCCGCCACGCGCCCCACATCGTTGCGCCCGAGGTCGAGCAGCATCAGGTGCTCCGCGCGCTCCTTCGGGTCGGCCAGCAGTTCCACTTCCAGCGCGCGGTCTTCCTCGGGCGTGGCACCGCGGCGCCGCGTGCCGGCCAGCGGGCGGACGGTCACGGTGTTATCGCGGCAGCGCACCAGGATCTCCGGGCTCGCGGCCACCACCGAGAACCCGCCGAAATCCCCGAACACGAGGAAGGGCGCGGGATTGATCCGCCGCAGCGCGCGATACAGCGCAAACGGCGGCAGCGCGAAGGGCACCGAGAAGCGCTGGGACGGCACCACCTGGAAGGCGTCGCCGGCGCGGATGTATTCCTTCGCGCGCTCGACGGCGGCGATGTAGCCGGCCTCGGTGAAGTTGCTGTCGGGTTCCGACAGCCGCGGCAGGTTCGCCGGCGGTGCGGCCCGCGGCACGGGGCGATCGAGCGCCGCCTCGGCCTCGTCCAGCCGTGCCTCGGCGGCCTCGATCAGCGCGCCGGGTTCGCCGCCCGGCCAGACCGGGGCGCACAAAGTCAGCGTGTCCCGCACATGGTCGAAGACGGCCATCAGCGTCGGCCGCGTCAGCACCGCGTCGGGAATGCCCAGCACATCCGGGTTGGTCGATGGCAGCTTCTCGATCAGCCGCACCATGTCGTAGCCGAGGTACCCGAACAGCCCCGCGGCCATCGGCGGCAGGCCCGGCGGCACCGGCATGCGCGCCTCGGCGATCAGCCGCCGCAGGCTGTCCAGCGCGGGGCCGGGCTCCGGTTCGAAGGCATGCGGCGCGGTCAGCGCATGGCGGTTGACCTCGGCGCGGCCATCCTTGCAGCGCCACACCAGGTCCGGCGCCATCCCGATGCCCGAATACCGCCCGCGCGCCGCACCGCCCTCGATGCTCTCGAGCAGGAAGGCATTCGCCTGCGCGCCACCGGTCAGTTTCAGGAAGGCGCCGACCGGCGTGTCGAGGTCCGCGACGCGCTCGCGCACCAGGATCCCACCGCGCCCCGCCTCCAGCGCGGCGCGCACCGCCGCGGCATCGGTCCCGATCATCGCCCGGTCACCTGGTCCAGAAGGCTGCGGTTGATCCGCACATCGGCCCGCGCGCGCAGGGCCACCGCGAACTGCTCCTCGAGCTCGTCCTGCATCGACTGCTCGATCTCGGTGCGCACGCGCCCCAGCCCGAGCGGATCGCTGCCCGGGTTGAAGGGGATGATGTCGGTCAGCTGCGCCACCGCGAAGCCGGTGCGCGTCTCGGCCATGGTCACGTCGCCGCGCTTCGCCTCGAACAGCGGCGCCAGCAATTCGGGCGGCAGCGCACCGGCCTGCTGCGGGTTGCGCCCGAAGGCTGGGACGCGCTGCGCGGTCAGCCCGGCTTCCTCGGCCGCCTCGGCCAGCGACTTGCCGCCGCGCACGGCTGCCAGCAACGCGGCGGCCCGTTCCTCGGCGGCGCGGCGGCGTGCATCCGCCTCGAACGCGATGCGCAGCGCGGCTTCGACGCTGTCGAAGGGGCGCAGCGCCGGGGGTGTGATGGCGCGCAGCTCGACCGCCACGAAGGCGTCGCCCATCTCGGTCATGCGCGGCGCGTCGCCCTGGCGCGCGGCGAACACGGCGCGCAGCAGGTCCGGGCGCTGTGCCTCAGGCACCGGCAGCGCCACCACCGCGCCCTGCGGGTCGCGGCCCGAGGCATCGATCGTGGCCGTCACCACCTGCGCGCCGAAGCGCAGCGCCACCTCGGCCAGGCTCGCCCCGCCGGCCAGCGCATCCTCGATCCGGTTGGCGCGCTCATAGGCCATGTCGAGCGCGCGGTCGCGCGCCACCTCGGCGCGCAATTCGTCGCGCACCTCCGCCAGCGTGCGCACCGCCGCCGGCTCGATGCGGTCCACCTTCACCACGTGCCACCCGAAGGGCGACTGCACCGGGTCGGTAATGCCGCCGGCCGGCGCGGCGAAGGCGGCCTCGGCCACGTTCGGCAGCGGCAGCGTCGCGCGGTCCAGCACGCCAAGTTCTGCCGCGCTGCCATCCGCCGCGGCCGCGCGTGCCTCGATGGCGGGGAATTCGGCCCCGTCGCGCCAGGCCTGCGCGATCTCGCGCGCCGCCGCCTCGTTCGGCACCACCGCCTGCAGCAGGGCGCGGCGCTCGGGCGTGTCGTACTGCGCGCGGCGCTGCTCGTAGGCGGCGGCCAGGTCGGCATCCGGCACCTCGATCTCGGCCGCGACGGTCTCGGGCGACAGCACCGCGACAGACGCCTCCCGGAATTCCGGGGTGGAGAAGCGCGCCGCGTTGTTCTCCTGGTAGCGGCGCAGCTGCGCCTCGGTGGGCGCCTCGGGTTCCGGCATCGCGCCCGACTGCACCAGCACCACCTCGGCGGCGCGGCGTTCCATCGCCCAGGCCAGGATCGGCGCGCTCAGCGCATCCGGGC